>CAVUYS010000001.1:0-100235 GCA_963745745.1 uncultured Spirochaetota bacterium
CCTGGGCCCGCCGCCGGCCTGGTGGGGCTGGACGCTGCTCGCGGTCGGCGCGCTGTCCGGAATCCTGGGCGTGCTGTTCGCCCTGGCCCAGCACGACCTGAAGCGCCTGCTGGCCTATCACAGCGTGGAGAACATCGGCATCATCCTGATGGGCCTGGGACTGGGGTTGCTCGGCCTGGCCTACGGGCTGCGCCCGGTGGCCGTCCTGGGCTTCGGCGGCGGTCTGCTGCACGTCCTCAACCACGCCCTGTTCAAGAGCCTGCTGTTCCTGGGGGCCGGGGCCGCGGCCCAGGCGGCCGGCACCCGCGACCTGGAGCGCCTGGGCGGCCTGGCCCGGCGCATGCCGTTCACCGGCCTGTCCTTCCTGCTGGGCGCGGCGGCCATCAGCGGCCTGCCCGCCGCTCAACGGCTTCGTGAGCGAGTTCCTGATCGGCAGCGGCGCCCTGCGCGCCGTGCTGGCGGCGGGGGCCGCCCCGGCGGTCGCCGGGGCCGCGGCCATCGCGGCCCTGGCCCTGATCGGCGGCCTGGCCGCGGCCTGCTTCGCCAAGGCCTTCGGGATCAGTCTTCCTGGGGGAGCCGCGCAGCCCGCAGGCCGCGCTGGCGAGCGAGGCCCCCGCGACCATGGTGCTGCCCATGCTGCTGCTGGCGGGCGCCTGCCTGGCCGTCGGCCTGCTGGGCCCCCTGCTGCCCGGCTTCCTGGCCCCGCTGGTGGCCCAGTTGACCGGACTGCCGCAGCGGCAGGCGTTGGACCTGCTGGGGCCCGCCCGCCGGACCCTGGCCAGCCTGACCGTGGGCGCGGGCGCGCTGGCCGGACTGGCCGCGGCGCTGGCCGGCCTGCGCGCACTGCTGCTGTCCCGCCGGAAGGTCCAGCAGGCCGGCACCTGGGACTGCGGCTACGTGCGCGGGAGCCCGCGCGCATGCAGTACACGGCCTCCTCCTTCGCCCAGCCGCTGCTGGCCATGTTCCGGCGCGTGCTCTCCCCCGAGCATCGCGGCCGCAGGCCGTCCGGGCTACTTCCCGGCCGAGGCCCACTTCGCCAGCGAGACCCCGGACGCCTTCGAGCGCCGGCTGATCCGCCCGGCCTTCGCCTCCGTGGCCCGCCTGTTCGGCCGGATGCGCTGGCTGCAGCAGGGGCGCCTGCAGCTGTACGTGCTGTACATCGCCCTGACCCTGCTGGCGCTGCTGGTCTGGAAGCTCGGGGGCCGGCCGTGAGCGCGCACCTGTCGGCCCTGCTGCGCTACCTGGCCGTCCTGCTGCTGGCCCCGCTGCTGCCCGCCGTGATCAACCGCACCAAGGCCGTCTTCGCCGGCCGCCGCGGCGCCGCCGCTGCTGCAGGGCTACTACGACCTATGGAAGCTGCTGCGCAAGTCGGCCGTGTACAGCCGCACCACCGAGCTGGGTGTTCCGCGCCGGCCCGCTGCGTGGGCCTGGCCGCCGCGCTCATGGCGCTGGCCATCCTGCCCTGGGGAGGCGGCCGCGGCCTGCTCTCCTTCGACGGCGACCTGTTCCTGTTCGCCTACCTGTTCGGCCTGATGCGCTTTCTCACCGTCCTGGCGGCGCTGGACACGGGCTCCGCCTTCGAGGGCATGGGCGCCAGCCGGGAGGCCTGGTTCTCGGCCCTCACCGAGCCGGCCCTGCTGCTGGCCCTGGCCGCCCTGGCCCGCTCGGCCGGCGGGCTGCGCCTGGCCGCGCTGCTGGCCCAGCCGCGCCTGTCCGACCCCGCCGTGCCCCTGGCCGCCGCCGCCCTGTTCATCGTCTTCCTGGCCGAGAACTCGCGCATCCCGGTGGACGACCCCAACACCCACCTGGAGCTGACCATGATCCACGAGGTCATGGTCCTGGACCACGGGGGCCCGGACCTGGCTTTCATCCAGTACGGCGCGGCGCTCAAGCTCTGGATCTTCGGCTCCCTGGTCGCGGGGCTGTTCACGCCGGGGGCTGCCGGCCTGCTCTCCCCGCGCGCGGGCGGGCCGCTGGCGGGCGTGCTGTTCGCGGCCGCCGGCCTGGCGCTGCTCGCCGTGCTCACCGGACTGCTGGAGTCCCTGACCGCCAGGCTGCGGCTGGCGCGGGTGCCGCAGCTGCTGGTCTCGGCCTCCGCCATGTCGGCGCTGGCCATGGTGCTGGAGCTGGTGAGGTGAGACGATGAGCCTCTGGACGGAGAGCCTGCTGGTGCTGCTGGTGCTGACCAACCTGTGGCTGCTGGGCGGAAGCCGACTGGCCAATGCCATCGCCGCGGTGGCCGCCCAGGGCATCCTGCTGGCCGTCCTGCCCCTGCTGCTGGGCCTGGAGGCTCCGACCTGGCGCCTGGCCCTGCAGGCGGGCCTGAACATCGGCCTGAAGGGGATCGTCTTTCCGCTCCTGCTGCTGCGCGCCGTGCGCTCCGTGGGAGCCCGCCGGGAGGTGGAGCCTTTCGTCGGCTACTCGCTGTCGCTGCTGATCGGGGTGGCCCTGGTGGGCGTATCCTTGTACCTGGGCTCCCGCCTGCCGGCCCTGGCTTCCGGGCGCTCCACGCTGCTGGTGCCGGCCACCCTGTTCACCGCGCTCACCGGCCTGTTCACGATCATCGCCCGCAAATCGGCGATCGTGCAGGCCCTGGGATACCTGGCCATGGAAAACGGCATCTCCTCCTTCGGCATGGCGCTGGTGGAGAGCGAGCCGTTCCTGGTGGAGATGGGCATCTTCCTGGACGCCTTCGTGGCCGTGTTCGTCATGGGCATCACGATCTACCACATCAACCGGGAGTTCGATCACATCGACTCCGACCAGCTGGCCAGCTTGAAGGACTGACGTCGATGATCCTGGCTTTGATCGTCCTGCCCGCCGCCTGCCGCCCTGGCCTGCCTGGTCTTCCGCCGCGCCGCGCCGCGCCTGCTGCCGGCCTGCCGCCGCGGCCCACCTGGGCCTGGTGGCCTGGGCCTGGGCCGACCGCGGCCGCTTCGCCCCCCTGGGGCAATGGCTGGCGGTGGACGCGCTGGGCCTGCTGTTCCTGGCGGTGGGCAGCGCGCTGTTCCTGGGGATCGCCGTGTACGCCGCCGCCTTCCTGGGCCGCGGGCAGCGCCGGGGCCGCTGGCGCGGGTGCCGAGGCGCGGCCTCCGAGGCGCCGAGCGCGCTCAGGGAGGCGCATTTCGCCTGCCTGGCTGCTGGGCTTCCTGGCGGCGATGACGCCTGGTCACCGTGAGCCAGCACTTCGGGCTGCTGTGGGTGGCCGTCGAGGCCACCACCCTGTTGAGCGCTCCCCTGATCTACTTCCACCGCCACCGCCGCTCGCTGGAGGCCACCTGGAAGTACCTGCTGATCTGCTCGGTGGGCATCGCGCTGGCGCTGCTGGGCACCTTCTTCCTGGCGGCGGCCGCCTCGCGCCGGATCGGCGGCGCGTCCCCCTGGTCGTTCGCGACCTGGCTGCGCACGCGGCGCGCCTGAACGTCCCGCTGGCTGAAGGCGGCCTTCATCCTGCTGCTGGTCGGCTACGGCACCAAGATGGGCCTGGCCCCCCTGCACACCTGGCTGCCCGACGCCCACAGCGAGGCGCCCTCGCTGGTCTCGGCCCTGCTCTCGGGCGCGCTGCTGAACTGCGCCTTCCTGGCCATCCTGCGCGTCCAGCAGGTCTGCGCGGCCGCCGGGCTGGGCGCCTTCGGCCGCGAGCTCCTGCTGGTCCTCGGGCCTGCTCTCCATGGCGGTGGCGGCGGTCTTCATCCTCGGCCAGACGGACTACAAGCGCCTGCTGGCCTACTCCAGCGTGGAGCACATGGGCATCCTGGCCGTGGGCATCGGCATCGGCGGGGTCGGCGACTTCGGGGCGCGCTGTTCCACGCGGTGAACCACTCGCTGACCAAGGCCGTGCTGTTCCTCATCGGCGGGCAACATCCTGGCCGCCTACGGCACCAAGACAGGCGGCCGAGGTCGCGGGGTGCTCGCGCGCGCCCTGCCCTGGACGCGGCGCCCTGTGGCTGGCCGGGTTCTTCGCCATCACCGGCGCGCCGCCCTTCGGCACCTTCGTCGGCGAGCTGGCCATCCTGCGGGCCGCGTTCCAGCGCCGGGCCTATCTGCCGGCGGCGCTCTACCTGCTGCTGCTGGCGGTCATCTTCGTCGGCATGGCGGCCGTGCTCCTGCGCATGGTCCAGGGCGCGCGCGAAGAGGCGCCGGCCGCCGGCGAGCAGCGGCCGCCCGGCCATCGCCGCCGGCCGCGCCCGGGGCGATCCGCTGGCCTTCCTGGCCGCTCCGCTGGCCTTCCTGGCCGCGGCCGTGGTCCTCGGCCTGGGTGCCCCCCGCTTCCTGCACGAGCTGCTGCGCGAGGCCCTGCGCGGCTGGGGAGGCTGAGCGTGACATCGTTCCTGGTCACGGGCAACGCCCGCTGCGAGCCGCTCTGCCCGGCGTGCCCACCCTGGACGCTCGCCGACTTCCGGCGAGGCGGTGGCCCGCGAGGTGGCCGCCGGCGCCCGGCTGTCGGCGCTCTTCGCCCACCCGGCCGCCCGGCGGCAGCTTCCGCCTGATCGCCGTGCTGCGCCGACGCCGGCGCAGGGCACCCTGCGCCTGTCCTCCGCCGACGTGGAGCGACGCCTACCCCGCCCTCACCCCGGACTGCCCGCAGGCCCACTGGTTCGAGCGCGAGATCGCCGAGCAGTGGGGCGTCGCGCCCCGAGGGCCACCCCTGGCTCAAGCCCATCCGCTTCCACGCCCCGCCGAGCCGCAGGCGCCTGGCCGCCGGCCGCGCGGCCGAGCCTGCGGCGATGACCGACTTCTTCCGCGTGGAGGGCGAGGAGGTCCACGAGGTGGCCGTCGGGCCGGTGCACGCCGGGCGTCATCGAGCCGGGGCACTTCCGCTTCCAGTGCCACGGCGAGGACGTCTTCCACCTGGAGATCTCGCTGGGCTACCAGCACCGCGGCGTCGAGCGCGCCCTGTCGGCGGGCCCGGACCTGCGCAGCCATCCACCTACGCGGAGACCCTGGCCGGCGACACCACCATCGGCCACGCCACGGCCTACTGCCAGGCCGCTGGAGGCCCTGGCCGGCTGCCGCGTGCCGCCGCGGGCCCAGGCCATCCGCGGCATCGCCCTGGAGCTGGAGCGCCTCGCCAACCACATCGGCGACCTGGGCGCGCTGGCCGGCGACGTGGGCTTCCTGCCGACCGCGTCCTACTGCGGGCGCATCCGCGGCGACGTCCTGAACCTGACCGCCCTGCTGTGCGGCAGCCGCTTCGGGCGCGGCCTGGTGCGCCCCGGCGGCGTGGGCTTCGACCTGGACGCAGCCGCTGGCCGCGGAGCTGCGCGGACCGGCTGGCCGCGCCTGCGAGCGGGACGCGCGAGGCGCCGTCGACCTGCTGTGGGAGCACCCCGTCGGTGATGGCCCGCTTCGAGGGCACGGGCACCCTGGACCGGCAGACGGCCGCCGAGATCGGGCTGGTCGGCCCGGCCGCCCGGGCCTGCGGCATCGACCGGGACGTGCGCCGCGACCTTCCCGTCCGGCATCTACCGCTTCGCCCAGATCCCGGTGTCCACCTGGCACACGGGCGACGTGTTCGCCCGCGCCTACGTGCGCTGGCTGGAGATCCAGCGCTCCCTGGCCTTCGTCGGCGAGCAGCTGCGCGCGCTGCCCGCCGGCCCCGTGCGCGAGCCCCTGGCCGCCGGCCGCGCCCGCCAGCCTGGCCGTCAGCCTGGTGGAGGGCTGGCGCGGCGAGATCTGCCACGTGGCCGCTCACCGACGCCGGCGGGCCGCTTCGCCGGTACAAGGTCGTCGACCCCTCGTTCCACAACTGGTTCGGCCTGGCCCTGGCCATTGCGGGGCCAGCAGATCTCCGACTTCCCGCTCTGCAACAAGAGCTTCAACCTGTCCTACTGCGGCCACGATCTATAGAGGGAGAAGAGCATGCTGAATCTGATCCTGGAGCGGCTGCGGCAGGGCTATCGCACGATGCGCTGGCCGCGGGGAAAGCCCCCCGCCCTGTCCCCCCGCTTCCGCGGAATGCCGCGGATCGACGCGGCGCGCTGCGCCGCGGGATGCCGGGAGTGCATCGCGGCCTGCCCCACCGGCGCGCTGGCCGCGGTGCCGGCGACAGGCGGCGCGAACGCCCGGGGCCCGCTCTGGGACCTGGGCAAGTGCCTCTTCTGCACGGATTGCACCGAGGCCTGCCCGGGCGGGGCCATCGGCTTCAGCAGGGATTGGCGCCTGGCCGCCTTCCGGCGGGAGGAGCTGGTGCTGGGCGCGGCCGCCGGGCCAGCTGAGACCGCCGGACAGCCCGCGACCAGGGCCCGGCTGGCCCGCGGCGCCGCTTCCGCCGTTCCTTCGCCATCCGCCAGGTGAGCGCCGGCGGCTGCAATGCCTGCGAGGCGGACTGCAACGTGCTCACCACCCTGGCCTGGGACCTGGGCCGCTTCGGCATCCAGTTCGTGGCCTCCCCCCGCCACGCCGACGGCCTGCTGGTCACCGGTCCGGTCACGCGCAACATGCGCCTGGCGCTGGAGAAGACCTGGCAGGCGGTGCCCTCCCCGAAGCTGCTGATCGCCTCGGGGGCCTGCGCCATCTCGGGCGGGCCGTACGCCGGCTTTCCCGAATCCGGGGACGGGGTCGGCGGCCTGCTGCCCGTGGACCTGTACGTGCCCGGCTGCCCGCCGCACCCTCTCACCCTGCTGCGACGGCCTGCTGCGCCTGCTGGGCCGCCTGCCCTGAGGGCCCAAACGCCGATTGACAGCGGCCATTCCACCGTTTATCGTGAACCCGGTCGTGTATCTCTCCACCCGCTTTCGCCTGATCACCAGCTTTCTCGCGATGGCAATCCTGGTGGGCGGGCTCTCCCTGATCGTGGGAGCGCGCCTGCTGACGGCTTCCGTGTTCAATGAGGCCTCCAACCGGGTGCGCCAGGACCTGAACACCGCGCAGGAGATCTACCGCAGCGCCGTGGACCGCCTGACCCTGGGCCTCACCCTGGTGGCCCTGCAGCCCGAGTTCCGCCAGGTCGTGGGGGCTCGCAATCAGGCCGACATCGCCTCCTGCGTCGGCACCCTGGCCGATCAGCTGGACCTGGACTTCGCCGGCCTGGTCTCCCCGGAAGGCCTGACCCTGTACCGCTCCAGCCCCCGCCCGGGGGACCCGGCCTTGGTCAACCCGGCGGCGGCCCTGGCCCTCGAGCGGCGGGCCGCGCTCAGCGGCACCCTGGCCCTGAGCCAGGCCGAGCTGGCGGCCGAGGACCCGGAGCTGGCCGCGCGGGCCCGCATCCCCCTGGTGCCCACGCCCATGGCCGAGCCCCGGGAGGAAAGCGAGGAGACCGCCGGCCTCACCCTGGCCTGCGCCCTGCCGGTGTACGGCGCGCCGGACGGGGCGAGCCGCCTGCTGGGCGTGCTGTACGGCGGGGTGCTGCTGAACCGGAACAACGAAATCGTGGACCGGGTGCGCGACACCGTGTTCCAGCAGGAAGTCTACCGCGGCCGGCAGATCGGCACTTCCACGCTGTTCTTCAAGGACCTGCGCATCGCCACCAACGTGCTGGATTCCCGCGGGGAGCGGGCCATCGGCACCCTGATCTCCGCCGAGGTCAAGCGGCGGGTGCTGGACCAGGGGGAGCGCTGGACGGCGCGGGCCTTCGTGGTGCGCGACTGGTACATCACGGCCTACGAGCCCATCGCCGACGTGCACGGCAACACGGTGGGCATGCTGTACGTGGGGGTGCTGGAGGCCAAGTACGCCGACCTGCGGCGCAAGGCCATGCTGGTGTTCGTGCTGATCACCGCCGCCGGCATGGTCCTGGCCGTCGCGCTGGGCAGCCTGCTCTCCTCCCGGATGTTGAACCCCATGCAGCGCCTGATCGAGGCCAGCCACCGCGTCTCGCAAGGGGACTTGAGTCCGGAAATCGGTCCCTACTCGCGCAGCGAGCTGGGGGTGCTGCAGCGCACCTTCCAGGAGATGCTCGGCTCCCTGCGCGACCGCGACCGTCACCAGAAGGCCGAGAGCGAGCTGCGCCTGCTGCAGAGCGAAAAGCAGGCCTCCGTCGGCCGCCTGGCCGCCGGGGTGGCCCACGAGATCAACAACCCGCTGACCGGCGTGCTCACCTTCACCCACCTGCTGCTCAAGCGGGGGGACCTGGACGCGGAAATGCGCGAGGACCTCACCACCATCGCCGGGGCCACGGAGCGGGTGCGCAAGATCGTGAAAGGGCTGCTGGACTTCTCCCGCCAGAGCAAGCTGGAGCCCCAGAGCACGGACCTGAACGACCTGGTCACCGCCACCATCCCCCTGGTGGCCAACCAGGCCCTGGTCAAGGGCGTGCTGTTCTGCTTCGACGCAGGGCCGGGCATTCCGGCCGCGCACCATCGACCGCAACCAGTTCCAGAGCGTGCTGCTGAACATCATCCTCAACGCCCTGGACGCCACGGAGCGCGGGGGGCACATCGACATCACCACCCGCCTGGCCCTCACCGATGGCCGCCAGGGCATCCAGATCGCGATTGCGGACACCGGGCACGGCATTCCCGCGGAGCACCTGGAGCGCATTTTCGATCCCTTCTTCACCACCAAGGAGGTCGGCAAGGGCACCGGCCTGGGCTTGTCGGTCTCGCAGGGCATCGTGGCCCGCCACGGCGGCAGCATCCGGGTGCAGAGCCAGGTGGGCAAGGGCAGCACCTTCACCATCTGGCTGCCCCTGGAAGGGGAGGTGCTCTGAACATCCTGGTGGTGGACGACGATCCGGTGGTACGCTCCAGCTGCCGGAGGATACTGGAGGCCGAAGGCCACCGGGTCAGGCTCTGCGCCAGCGCTCCGGAAGCCCTGGCGGAGCTGGGCCGGGAGGCCTGCCAGCTCCTGCTGGCGGACGTGATCATGCCGGAGTTCGACGGGCTGTACCTCATCGGCAGCGTGCGACGCGGTTCGCCCGACCTGCCGATCCTGGTCATGAGCGGTTACCCCACCCCGGAAACCATCGCCAGCGGGCAGAAGATGGGGGCCACCCACTTCATCGCCAAGCCCTTCACCCCCGAGGAGCTTTCCGCGGCGGTGGCCAGGGCGCTGGGCGGGAGGCAAAAGGAATGAAGAAGCTCAAGGTGCTGGCCATCGACGACGAGAGCATCGTGCTGGAAAGCGTGCGGCGGGTCCTGGCCGACTTCGACGTGGACCTGGCCCAGTCCAGCCGCCAGGGGCTGGAATGGGGGTTGAGCCGGGACTACGACCTGGTGCTGACCGACATCCGCATGCCGGAGATCGGGGGCATGCGCATCCTGCGCGACATCAAGCGGGTCAAGCCGTCCGTGCCGGTGATCATCTTCACCGGCTACGCCACGGTGCAGTCCGCGGTCCAGGCCATGAAGCTGGGCGCGGCGGACTACATCGAGAAGCCCTTCACCCCCGACATGCTGCTCACCACGGTGCAGCAAGAGCCTGGACAAGGCCAGGGCCGAGGCCCCCGAGCCCCAGGAGGTGGTGCACAAGGAGGAGGTGATCCGCGTGCTGGAACGGGCCGCGGTGGACAGCGAGTTCGTCTCCAGCCTGTTCTACTACGGGGCGGACGCGCTGCAGGACTACGAGCTGACCGGACCCGGAAAAGCTGGCCATCCTGACCGGGGACATCCACTGGATCGAGAGCCAGCTCGGCCCCCTGTCCGCCGTGCAGAAGCGCTGGCTGGAGAGCCGGCTGGGCGCGGAAATCTGGTAAGGAGAGCGACATGAGCGAAAAGCGAATGCTGGTGATCGACGACGAGTCGGTGGTCCTGTCCGCCTGCCGCCGCATCTTCGGCGCGGAGGGCTGGGAGGTGGTGACCACCGAGAGCCCCCGCCAGGGGCTGGAGCTGGCCTCCGGCTCCCGCTTCGACGTGATCCTGTGCGACTGGCGCATGCCGGAGCTGAACGGCCTGGACGTGGTGGAGATGCTGGACAAGCGGGCCCCGGACGCCGCGGTGGTCATGATCACCGGCTTTCCTTCCGTGGACAAGGCCACCGAGGTCATGAAGCGCGGGGCCATGGACTTCCTGGCCAAGCCCTTCACCCCGGAGGAGATCACCGCCGTGGTCCAGAAGGCCCTGAAGCGCAAGGCGGCGGAGATCAGCAAGCGCGCGGTCCAGTCCTTCCCGCTGCCCAGCCTGGAGGACCAGGCGCCCAAGACCATCGCCGAAACCGTGGCCCAGAAGGTGGGGGTGGGCAAGGTCACCTCCCCCTGGCTGACGGTGCTGGTGCTGGGCCTGCTGGCCGGGGCCTACATCGGCTTCGGCGGCATGCTGGCCACCACCCTGAGCTTCGAGCCGGGCGCGCTGGGCCTGAGCTTCTCCCGCTTCATGGCCGGGGTGGCCTTCAGCCTGGGGCTGATGCTGGTGGTCATCGCCGGGGCGGAGCTGTTCACCGGCAACAACCTGATGATCTCCAGCGCCCTGGCCGGGCAGATCGGCTTCGGCCGGATGGCCCTGCGCTGGGCCCTGGTCTACGCGGCCAACTTCGCCGGGGCCATCCTGCTGGCCCTGCTGTACTACCTCACCGGCCTGTGGAAGCTGGCCGACGGCGGCCTGGGCGCAGCGATCGTGCGCACCGCCTACACCAAGGTCAACCTGAGCTTCCTGGAGGCGCTGGCCCGGGGCATCCTCTGCAACTGGCTGGTCTGCCTGGCGGTCTGGATGGCCCTGGCCTCGCGCCAGATCATCGGCAAGATCTTCGCCATCTTCTTCCCCATCATGGCCTTCGTCGCCCTGGGCTTCGAGCACTCGGTGGCCAACATGTACATGATCCCCGAAGGCCTGCTGCTGAAGGCCTGGCGGGGAATCGCCGGCCCGCCCAATTTCGCCCCCGAGTCCCTGAACTGGGGCGCCTTCCTGCTGCGCAACCTGCTGCCGGTGACCATCGGCAACATCATCGGCGGGGCGGTGTTCGTGGGCATGAGCTACTGGAGCGCCTACCTGCGCCCGACGGAGAGAGCCAAGAAATGAGCGACGGCATCGACATCGGGCCCATCCTGGCCCGCTACCCGGTCGAGGAAGGCCAGGGCGCGCTGATGAGCCTGCTGCAAGACATCCAGGAGGAGCACGGCTACCTGCCGGTGGCAGCCCTGGAGAGGGTTTCCGCCCACCTGAACGTGCCCATCGCCAACATCCACGGGGTGGTGAGCTTCTACGCCCAGTTCTCCCTCACCCCGCGCGGCCGGCACATCCTCAAGATGTGCCTGGGCACGGCCTGCCACATCCGCGGCGGAGGCGGGGTGCTGGACGAGGTCCAGTCCGTGCTGGGCATCAAGGACCGGGAGACCTCCGGCGACCGGCAGTTCACCCTGGAAGTGGTGCGCTGCCTGGGCACCTGCTTCCTGGCCCCGGTGATCATGATCGACGAGAAGTATTACGGAAGCCTCACTCCGGCGAAGGTGCGCAAGATCCTGGCCGGCTATCGGGACGGGAAATGATGGAGAATCAGTCGAGCAAGCTGGCCGGGCCCGGCGACCTGGAGGCCCTGCGGTCGGCCCTGGCCGCCCGGCGGGACCCGCGGGCCCTGCGGGTGCGCATCTGCATGACCGGCTGCCGGGCCCAGGGGGCCGAGGAGGTGCTCAAGGCCTTCGAGGCCGAGATCGCCCGGCGCGGCCTGGGGGAGCGGGTGTCGATCCTGGCCACCGGCTGCCACGGCTTCTGCGCCCTGGCCCCGGTGCTGGTGGTGGACCCCCACGACTTCTTCTACGGGAAGGTCACCCCGGCGGACGTCCCGGAAATCGTGGAGTCCAGCCTCCTGGCAGGGCGGCCCGTGGAGCGACTGCTGTACGCCCACCCCGGCACAGGGGAGAAGATCCAGAAGGCCGCCGAGGTGCCCTTCTACAAGGAGCAGGTGAAGATCGTCCTGCGCAACTGCGGCCTGATCGACCCGCGGGACATCCGGCAGTACATCGAGCGGGACGGGTACGCGGCCGCGGCCAAGGCCCTGACCGCTTTCACCCCCGAGCAGGTGGTGGAGCAGGTCAGCCTGTCCGGGCTGCGCGGCCGCGGCGGGGCGGGATTCCCGACCGGGCGCAAGTGGACCCTGGCCCGCGCCTCGCAGAGCCGGCCCAAGTACCTGGTCTGCAACGCCGACGAGGGGGACCCGGGGGCCTTCATGGACCGGGCCGTGCTGGAGGGCGACCCGCATTCGGTGCTGGAAGGCATGTTGCTGGGGGCCTACGCCATCGGGGCCACCGACGGCATCGTATACGTGCGCGCCGAATACCCCATCGCCGTGGAGCATCTGAAGATCGCCATCGCCCAGGCGGGCGAGCTGGGCCTGCTGGGCGAGAACATCCTGGGCACGGGCTTCTCCTTCCACGTGAAGATCAAGAAGGGCTCCGGGGCCTTCGTCTGCGGGGAGGAGACGGCGCTGATGGCCTCGATCGAGGGCCGGCGGGGCATGCCCCGCCCGCGCCCGCCCTTCCCCGCCCAGTCCGGCATCTGGGGCCGGCCGACCTGCATCAACAACGTGGAAACCCTGGCCAACATCCCCCCCATCATCCTGAAGGGCGGGGCCTGGTACGCCGGGATCGGCACGGAGAAGAGCAAGGGCACCAAGGTCTTCGCCCTGGCGGGAAAGGTGAACAACACCGGCCTGGTGGAGGTGCCCATGGGCATCCCCCTGCGCAAGGTGGTCTTCGACATCGGCGGGGGCATCCCGGACGGCCTGGCCTTCAAGGCCGTGCAGACCGGCGGTCCCTCCGGGGGCTGCATCCCGGCGGCCTTCCTGGACCAGCCGGTGGACTACGAGTCGCTGGCCGCGGTGGGCTCGATCATGGGCTCCGGCGGCATGATCGTGGCCGACGAGCGCACCTGCGTGGTGGACTTCTCCCGCTTCTTCCTGGAGTTCATCCAGGACGAGTCCTGCGGCAAGTGCGTGCCCTGCCGCATCGGCACCAAGCGGATGCTGGAGATCCTGGAGGACATCTGCGCGGGCCGCGGGCGGGAGGAGGACCTGGCCACCCTGCAGGAGCTGGCCTCCTCGATCAAGGACACCGCCCTCTGCGGCCTGGGGCAGACCGCTCCCAACCCGGTGCTCACCACCATGAAGTACTTCCCCGAGGAGTACCGGGCCCACATCCTGGAGCGCAAGTGCCCGGCCAAGGCCTGCAAAAGCCTGATCCGCTTCGACATCCTGGCCGACAAGTGCACGGGGTGCACGGCCTGCTTCAAGGCCTGCCCCGCCGACGCCATCACCGGGGAGCGCAAGAAGGTGCACGAGATCCACCAGGACAAGTGCATCAAGTGCGGCGCCTGCCACGCGGCCTGCCGCTTCGACGCCATCACCATCACCTGAAAGGTTCGCCATGTTGAAGTTGACGATAGACGGAAAACAAGCCCTGGTCCGGCCGGGGGTCACCATCTACTGGGCGGCCAGGCAGCTGGGCATCGAGGTGCCCCACCTGTGCTACGGGGAGGACGTGCCGCCCATCAGCTCCTGCCGCCTGTGCGTGGTGGAGGTGGAGGGCCAGAAGAACCTGGCCGCCTCCTGCTCCCACCCGGCGGCCGACGGGATGGTCGTGCGCACGGACAGCGAGCGGGTGCTCAAGGCCCGGCGGATGAACCTGGAGCTGATCCTTTCGGACCACTCCGTGGAGTGCATCACCTGCGACAAGAGCGGCTCCTGCGCCCTGGAGCGCTACGCCTATGAGTTCGGCCTGAAGGACTCCCGCTTCGTCGGGCCCCATCGCGCGCGCAACCTGCACAAGCTGGACAAGGAGAACCCCTTCTTCGAGCGGGACTACAACAAGTGCATCCTCTGCGGCCGCTGCGTGCTGGCCTGCGGCGAGCTGCAGTTCGACAGCGCCATCGACTACGCGGGGCGCGGCTTCAAGGCCCACATCAGTACGGCCTTCCACCGCCCCCTGCTGGAAAGCACCTGCGAGGCCTGCGGGCGCTGCATCAGCGTCTGCCCGGTGGGGGCCCTGACCGAACGGGCGCGCCTGGGGGCCGGGCGGGAGTGGGAGCTGGAGGCCACCAGCACCATCTGCCCCTACTGCGGCGTGGGCTGCACCGTGGACCTGCACACGAAAAAGGGCCGGCTGGTCAAGACCACCACCCACTCGCAGGACACGGTGAACCGCGGCAACCTCTGCGTGAAGGGCAAGTTCGGCCTGTATTACCTGGACCACCCCGAGCGCCTGGCCACCCCGCTGATCCGGCGGGACGGGAAGCTGGAGCCCGCCTCCTGGGAGGAGGCCTTGAGCCTGGTGGCCCGGCGCCTGGGCGAGATCAAGGCCCAACACGGCCCGGCCAGCCTGGGGGGCCTGTCCAGCGCCAAGTGCACCAACGAGGAGAACTACCTGTTCCAGAAGCTTCATGCGCGCCGCGCTGGGCACCAACAACGTGGACCACTGCGCCCGCCTGTGCCACGCCTCCACCGTCGCCGGCCTGGCCAAGGCCTTCGGCTCCGGCGCCATGACCAACTCCATCGGCGAGCTGCGCTTCGCCGAGTGCATCTTGGTCATCGGCTCCAACACCACCGAGGCCCACCCGGTGATCGGCCTGGAGATCAAGGCGGCGGTGAAGAAGAACGGGGCCACGCTGATCGTGGCCGACCCGCGGGAGATCGACCTGGTGCGCTACGCCCGGGTCTGGCTGCGCCAGCGCTCCGGCACGGACGTGGCGCTGTTCAACGGAATGATGCAGGTGATCCTGGCCGAGAACCTGGCCAACAAGGAGTTCATCGCCGAGCGCACCGAGGACTTCGAGAAGTTCCAGGCCGTGGTCCGGCAGTACACCCCCGAGCGGGTCCAGGCCATCACCGGCGTGCCCGCCGAGACAGCTGCGGCAGGCCGCGCGCCTGTACGCCGGAGCGGCGACGGCCTCGATCGTCTACAGCATGGGCATCACCCAGCACACCACCGGCACGGACAACGTGCTGACCCTGGCCAACCTGGCCATGCTCACCGGCAACATCGGCCGGCGCTCGCACCGGGGTGAATCCCCTGCGCGGGCAGAACAACGTGCAGGGCGCCTGCGACATGGGGGCCCTGCCCAACGTCTACCCGGGCTACCAGCCGGTGGCCAACCCTGATGCCCGGGAGAAGTTCCAGAAGGCCTGGCAGGCCGAGCTGTCCGGCGAGCCGGGGCTGACCGTGGTGGAGATGCTGCACGGGGCGAGCGAAGGCCAGATCAAGGCCCTGTACATCATGGGGGAGAATCCCTTCCTGAGCGACCCGAACCTCAACCGGGTCAAGCTGGATCTGGCCAGCCTCGAGTTCCTGGTGGTCCAGGACATCTTCCTGACCGAGACGGCCCGCTTCGCCCACGTGGTGCTGCCCGCGGCGTCCTTCGCCGAGAAGGACGGGACCTTCACCAACACGGAGCGCAGGGTGCAGCTGCTGCGCCAGGCCAAACAGCCCCCCGGGGAGGCGCGCGCCGACTGGCGCATCCTCTGCGAGCTCGCCACCCGCCTGGGCCACCCCCTGTCCTACCAGTCCAGCTCCGAGATCATGGACGAGCTGGCCCGCCTGACTCCCATCTATGGCGGCATCAGCCACCGCCGCCTGGAGAAGCGGGCCCTGGCCTGGCCCTGCCCGGACGCCGAGCACCCGGGCACCCCGGTGCTGCACACCGGCATGTTCTCCCGCGGCAAGGGCCTGTTCAGCGCGGTGGAATACGCGCCCCCCGCCGAGGAGCCGGACCAGGACTACCCCTTCCTGCTGACCACCGGGCGCATCCTGTACCACTACCACACCGGCACGATGAGCCGGCGCGTACAGAGCCTGGATGCCGTGCGTCCGGATGGCTTCGTGGAGGTGAACCCCGAGGACGCCCGCGCGCTGGGCATCGCCGAAGGGACGATGTGCGAGGTGACCTCCCGGCGCGGGAAGGTCACCGCGCGGGCGGTGCTCACGCCCCGCTCGCGGCCGGGTTCCGTGTTCATGGCCTTCCACTTCGCGGAGGCCGCCGCCAACCTGCTGACCAACGACGCCCTGGACCCGGTGGCCAAGATCCCCGAGTTCAAGGTGTGCGCGGTGCGACTGGCTCCGGCCGGCTGAACAGCAGCAGCTCCGGCCGGTACTCGAAGTGGATGGTGTCGAAGAACCTCCACTTGCCTCCCCACACGAAGCCGTGGGCCTCGAAAATCCGCACTACCGTCTCGGGGACCATCCAGCGGCGGGCGTAGGGGATGGCGTACCAGTCCGGGTCCCGCTCCATGGACCAGCGCCAGTAGACGTGGCGCCCGCCGTAGCTTTTCGGCACCAGGTCCACGGCGATGCCGTAGGAGTGGTAGCTGCGGGAGCGGGTGCCGTCGATGGGGCGCCAGTTATAGCCGGCCAGGCCCTTCAGCTCGGACAGGAAGCCGCGGACCTGAGGATCGGCCTCCCGCAGGCCCTCCAGCTCCGCGGCCACCGCCGCGAGCGCGGGGGCCACCAGCCCGTGGACCCGCGCCTGCAGGCCCAGGAAGCTCACCGTGGTGATGCGCGCCTCGGTCTGCCCGCGGGTGCCGGCCCGATACAGGGCGGAGAGCAGTCCCTCGTGGCGCTCCGGCGGGGAGGCCTCATTGCGCTCCACGATCTCCCGCATCCTTTCCCTGGTCTGCGGATCGGGCGGAGGCACCGGGGGCAGGGCGGCGGGATAGTTGAAGAAACGGTAGGGGGCGTAGCGCGGCCACTGCCCGCGCAGCTCCGCGGGCAGCATCCGGCCCTCGGCCCAATACAACCAGGCATCGTCGACCCGCAGGGCCCAGTCCCCGTCCCGCCAGGCCGCCTCCAGCCCGCGCCCGGGGTAGGCCCGCACCAGGGCCTGCACGGCTCTGGCCGCCTGCGGAGTCCCGGCCGGCACCCCGCTGGCGGCCTCCTCCTCGCCCGGCTCCCCCGCCCAGGCCGGGACGATCAGAGCCGCGGCCAGCAGCAGGAGCGGGGCCAGCTGTCGCCTCATATCCGGCTTACAGCCTGCGGATCAGCCTCTCGAACTCCTTGAGCACCTCGTCCTTCACCTCGGCCCGGATCACCGTGTGCTTGAAGGTCTCCTTGGCCGCCTCCAGCAGGTGCTCCCGGCGCGTGTCGCGGTCGAACAGCCCCAAGGCGTAGACCCGGAACACCGCTTCCCCGGTGTCGCAGCCCTGGCCCGCGGCCTGCCAGATGGCGCGGATAAAGGGCGCGTTTTCGCGCGGCAGGTAGATCACCGCGTTGTAGGCGCCCAGCGCGGTGTCGATGTTGGGCAGGCTCGCCTTGGCTTCGCGGGCGGCCTGGGGCAGGAGCTCGTCCAGCTCCTCCTGCAGCCAGAAGGCGTAGCGCTTCAGCATGTCCTCCACCCCGCCGAACTGCGCGCCGCGCTCATCCCCCTTGTCCTCGGAGACGCCGACGTAAACCAGGAACTTTTCGGGGATGTCCTTCTTCTTGACTCCCGCCTCCTTGTACGCCGCCTTTCCACCCTTGATCCACTTGGGAGCGTCGCCCGCCGGGTCGCCGCCCTCCTCCCAGAGCACCGTTCCTGGGACGCATTCCTTGCCCGTGCTCAGGCAGCCGCCCAGCAGCAGCGCGGCGGAAGCCAGCAATATGCTCAGGACGATCCATCGGTTGTTCATGGCCTAGAATATAACACAGTGGCCGGCGGCTGTCCTTGACAGCGGCCCGGGTGCGCTTCTACATTGGAAGAATGCAAGCCGAGTTGTTGGGTTATGACTCCGACCTGCTGCGGGGGAACACGGATTCCATGCTCCTTTTCCTCATCCAGGAGCACGGCGAGAGCTACGGCTACCGCCTGATCCGCGAGATCCAGGACCGCAGCGGGGGCTTCTTCCGCTTCAAGGAAGGGACGGTGTATCCGGCCCTGCGCAAGCTGGAAAACGAGGGATTGATCCAGGGCTCCTGGAAGCGGCTGGATAGCGGTCAAGAGCGCCGCTATTATCACATCACCGCCAGGGGCCGGGACGTATTACGGAAGAAGCTGGCCATGTGGCAGAACTTCAACACGGCCATGGGGTTGATCTTCAGCCCCTCCGGAGGCTGAAGCGAGGCAGGGGCATGCGACCGGAGATCAGGTCCTACCTCCACGAGGTGCGCGCCCGCCTGAACCTCGAGCCGCAGACCGAGCGGCGCGTGCTGGATGAGCTGTGCAGCCACCTGAACGAAAAAATCACCGAGCTGGAATCCTCCGGGCGCCCCGAGCAGGAATCGGTGCGCGAGGCGCTGGACTGCTTCGGCAGCCCGCGCCTGGTGGCCCGCCTGACCTACGAGGCCTTCAGCAGGGGCAGCTGGGTGGAGGCCCTGATCTGCGCCCAGCCGCACCTCATCGCCACCGCGCTGTTTCTCACCCATTTCTGGCGCCGCCCGGTCTTCCTGGCCGCCAGCGTGGCGCTGCTGGCCCTCACCACCTGCCTGGCCTGGCTGCGCGGCAAGCCCAACTGGCTGTTCTCCTGGGCCAGCTACGTGCTGGTCTCGCTGCTGGTCGCGGCCTACGCCTCCCGCCGCCTGGCCGGCCAGGCGCTGGCCTACCTGCTCTCGGGTGACGGGGAGCCTTCCGCCCTGTGGGCCCTCCTGCCGCTGGGCGCCCTGTACGCCTTGAGCTTCTGGCTGCTGGTGGCCACCACTTCGCGCGCCCTGCGCAGGGACTGGGTGCTGGCCTCCCTGCTGCTGCTGCCCCTGCCCATCACCGGCATCTGGGTCTTCAACGTGGAGCGCCTGTACCCCCTGCTGCCCCTGGCCGACCCCCACCGCTGGGACGCGGCCATGGCCCTGGTCTTCCTGGTGCTGGGCGTGGTCTCCGCCCTGATCGTGCGCCTGCGCCAGCGGGTGCTGAAGGTCGGGGCGCTGCTGGCCATCGGCGGCATCGGCGCGGCGGCCGTGGCCCACTCCGTCTGGGGCGAGCTTTCCCTGCTCGCCCTGGGTGCGGTGGGACTGCTGGTCCTGGGCTTCGCCTGGAGCCCGGCGCTGCTCAAATCGCGCCGCGAGCTGGACGAGCCCGGGCCGGAGGACGAGGAACTCTCCGTCTGACCCGCCGCCAGCGCCGGGCGCCGGCTTGACACCTGGCCGCGGCCCGATTAGCCTTGGCATAGACAGGCTTGGTATGGAGAGGATGCGGGCTCAGGGCGGGCTGATCGTGCGCCTGCTCTGCAAGCTGTTCCAGCGACTCGTGCTCAAGCTGCGCCTGCGCGGCTGGGGCCGGGTGTTCCGCCAGCTCTCGGCGGGCGAGCCGCTGATCTTCGTCTCCAACCACCTCGGTTCCTACGGCCCCCTGTCGGTGCTCTCCGCCCTGCCCCTGAAGCTGTATCCCTGGGTGGCCCACGAGGTGACGGAGCTGGGCAAGGTGGCCCGCAAGCTGCAGAAGGAGTTCACGGAGCTGGAGCTCAAGCTGCGCCCCCCGGCCAGCGTGTGGCTGGCCCGCCTGATCGGCAGGCTTTGCGTGGCCATCATGCGCGACGTGCAGGCCATCCCGGTGTACGCCTCCAGCCGGCGCATCCGGGACACGCTCCAGCGCAGCCTGGAGCTGCTGCTGAAGGGCAAGAACATCCTGGTCTTCCCCGAGAACAAGGAGCGCCCGATCAACGAGGTGCTGGGGGATTTTTCCACCGGCTTTCTGGCCATGGCCCGCCTGTATTACCAGAAAACCCGCAAGGCGATCTGCTTCCTGCCGGTGGCCGTCAACCAGAAGGTGAAGGGCATCCGCGTCGGCCGGCCGATCCGCTTCGACTGCCGCCTGCCCTTCCTCCAGGAGAAGGGGCGCCTGAAGCGGGAGCTGGAAAGCTCGATCTATTCGCTGTACTACGACCTGGAGCAGGAGTTGGGGCGCAGCCGGCCAGCCGGCCGGCTGGACGCTATTTCACCGTCAGATCGAACACCCCGTCCCAGTCCTCGGCCGGAGGGGAGCGGCGAAACAGCTCGATGCGGCGCAGGAATACCTCGCTGGCCTCGTCGTGGTAGCGGTCGACCAGGAAGCGGAAGGCCTTCTGCGCTTCGGCCCACAGCTGCCGGCGGTACAGGGAGAGGCCCGTCTCGAAGTACTTCTTGATCTCCCGCAGCTTCTCGGCGGAGCTTTTCTGCTCCTGCAGCACCTCGTAGATGCGCACCGGCTGGCGCTTGCCCTTGACGGTGAGCAGGTCGATCTCCCGGCACAGGAACTGCTCGCGGACCTTGGCCTGCACCGTCCCCGTGATCAGGCTCTTGGTGCCGTAGGTCTTGTTGGCCCCCTCCAGGCGCGCGGCCAGATTCACGGTGTCCCCGATGCTGGTGAAGTCCATGCGGTCCTTGGCCCCGACACTGCCGACCACCACGGGGCCGGAGTGGATGCCGATGCCGATGGACAGGACCCGTTTGCCGCCCAGGCGCCGCTGTTCCTTGTCCTCGGCCATGGCCGCGCGGATCTGCATGGCCGACTTGCAGGCGGCCAGCTCCTTGCGCGAGCCCTCGAACACGGCCATGATCGCGTCGCCCACGAACTTGTCGATGTCTCCCCCATTTTCCAGGATCAGGGTGGACTGCAGGTCCAGGTAGTGGTTGATCAGTTCCACCACCTTGTCGGGAGCCAGGCCCTCGCACAAGGCCGTAAAGTCGCGCACATCGGTGAACAGGAAGGCGAGCTCCCGGCGCTCCGTGGTGGGATTCCCCCGTTCGGAGTGCTTCAGGGTCGAGGCGGAAATATAAGGGATGACCCCGCGGATCACGGTGGTCATGTTGCCGATTTCGTTGGACAGCAGCTTGATCTCATCCCGCGTGCGCACCCGGTCCTGGAACTGCAGCAGCTCGCTGGAGATGCGGACCTTCCCCTTGATCATCCCGGCCAGAGTCTTGGAAATGGCGGCGACACTCATGCGCAGGAAAAGGATGGGGAAGACGATCCCCCGCCCCACCACGTACACCAGGAACACGGTGGCGTACAGGAAGGCGGCGGCGATCAGGATGACCTGCAGCTGGGCCCGGAAATACGGCTCGTAGATCACCTCCCGGGCGTAGGCCAGGCGCACATAACCGATCAGGATGCCGCGCACCTGCACGGGGGCGCGGAACTCGTCCAGCTGGCGATCCGGGTTGAAGCGGTAGCCGGCGCGCTCCAGGCTGAAGTCCGGTTCCGACAGGGACTCGCCGATCCTGGCCGGCGCCGTGCTGGCGGCCACCCGGAACTCACTGCCCGCGCTGCTGCGCCGGTAATAGGTGAGCTCGTCGAAACGAAAGGTAGCCTCGGCGTTCTTGTGGGCCTCGAGCCGGAAGTAGTCGTCCAGCGCGATATCGTCGCCGAAGTTGGACCGGATCACGCTGGCCGTGCGTGCCGCCAGCCCATTGCCGTTCTCGATCAGCGCAGCCAGGATGGTCCGGCTGAAATTCCGCATCAGCACCAGGCTCAACACCAGGATGACCACCAGGATCAGGGCGGTGAAGGAGAAGACCAGGCGCTTCTGGATGCCCTGGGCCAACAGCGTCCGCAGAAAGCCGCGCTCCGCTCCGGCGCGCCGGAACTCCAGGTATTCCCGGTAGGACTCGTCCTTGCTGTTCAGGCGGGCGATAAGCAGCGACAGGAAAAAGGCGTTGTGGGCCAGCGACAGGCCGAAAAGGGCGATCAGGGCGGGGGGCAGGCTCGCGAAGTAGCTCCAGGAAGCGGCCTGGCGCACCACCGGCATCAGGATCGCGGCCAGCGCCAGCGCCGAGCTGGCCAGGCTCAGCAGGAGGGGGAAGCTGCGCCGGGGATCCGCCAGGGCCGGCAGCCGGGAGTCCAGGAACAGGCAGGCCAGCTTGTACAGCCGGACGAGCGGGATCAGGTACAGCAGGGCGGCGGCCACCGGCCGCGCCTCCGGCTTGAAGAACTCCGGCGGGCAGCCGCAGCACGGCGGGCAGCCCCAGCAGGCCGGCCGCCCCCGCCAGGGGCTGGAACAGCGACAATACGAACCAGGCCAGCAGGGCCAGGGAGTACAGGATCTCCAGGGCGTGCAGGAGGAGGCGTTCGCCGCGGTCGCGGTTCACCCGTCGGCTCCGTATTGCTCCAGCAGCTTCTGCTTGATCCTCGCCTTGTCCAGGTACCCGGCGGCCTGCTCGTACTCCACGTCGATGGCCACCACCGTCTCCAGCAGCTCGACGGCCTTCTGGAAATCTTCCGCCCGGTAGAAGCCCAGGGCCTTCTCGTACAGGGCCGGAACCTGGGCGCGGACCTTCTCCAGGCGGGCCTCCAGAGCGGCCAGACGGGCCCGGTCCTTGGTCCCGCGGACCAAGCTGTCGAGGCGGCTGTAGGCCCCGGCCAGGTCTCCCTCGGCCAGCAGGCGATCCGCCTCGCCCAGGGCCCCCTCGTAGGACAGCCCGCTCTGGCTCTTCTGGCGGGCCTGCAGGATCTTGCCCCGCAGGGCGGCCGCCTCCTCGGTCTTGCGCACCGCCAGCGCTGCGTTGGCCCGGACCAGGGCCGCCGGATAATCCCGCCGCTCGAAGAGGCTGCGGGCCCAACGGTAGTTCAGGCTGTAGCTGAGCTCCACGACCTCGCCGTCGAAGGGGTGCCCCAAGCGGCGGTTCAGGTCCTCCACCAGGGCCGTTTCCTTGCGGGCCTCCGCGAACTTCCCCTTGGCCGCCAGAAGTTTGGCCCCTTCCAGATGCTCCGACACGATGGCCTTGACCGCGGTGGCCAGTGAGTTCTTCTCGGTTTGGGCGGCGGAGTTCTGGGGCTCGACGGCCAGGGCCCGGTTGAAGCTGGCGAAGGCCTCGATGTACAGCTTTTCCCTGGCATTTACAACGCTTTCCGTCTTGGCCTTGGACCGCGCCTGCCGGCCGCTGGCCAAGTAAAGGCTGACCAGCGTACCGCGGGTTTCCGCGGTCTGGCGGCGCAGTGCCGCGACCTCGTCGTCCTCCGGGGCCAGCTGGCCGGCCCGGGCCACGGCCAGGCACAGGGCGTAGTCCTCCTGCTGACTGCGCTTGCCCTTCTTCAGCAGCGACTCCGCCTCCCGCAGGCGCTTCCGGGTCTCGGCGGTCCGATAGCTGTCCACCAGCTCCAGATAAGCCTGGGCCTGACGGCTATTGGGGTCGAAGCGCAAGGCGACCTCGAAATAGCGCCGGACCTCCCCCACCCGCTGGTATTCCGCCCGCTTGATCAGAGCGAGCTGGTACAGGGCGATGCCCTCCTCGGTGACCACCCGGGCCTTCGCCGGGTCGCCCAGTTGGCTCAGGAATTTTTCATCCGCCAGGCTCGCACAGCCGGCCACCAGCAGGAGCAGCAAGAGCAACAGGACCGCCGGCGCGGCGCGGTCGATATTCCGTCCCATCCCACGTTCCTCCATCAGCAATAATACACTTCCTCGCCTCCGCCCTGCAAGTTCGAGGGCGGTGCTTGACGAGGCGGCGTCCGGCGCGGTATGTATTACGAAGTATTACCGGAGGGCGGGCTCATGTTGCACAACAAGGACGAGGTGATCAGTTTCAAGGTCGGCGCGGCCCTGGCCAGGGTGATCCGGCGGCTGCCCAACCGCTCGGAGTTCATCCGAGCGGCGGTGCTCTCGGCCCTGGACCACGCCTGCCCTCTTTGCCAGGGCACGGGCCTGCTCTCCCCCGAGCAGAAGAAGCACTGGGACGCCTTCGCCCGGGACCATACGGTGAAGCACTGCCAGGATTGCGACGCCCTCTACCTGACCTGCGGGTCCGGCTCGGCTGGAGGCAGGCAATGAACAGGCGACCTTGGCCGCGGGTGATGCCGGCCATTCTGGCTGCCGCCGCGGCCGCGCTGGCTTTGCTTTCGGCCGGCTGCAGCCGCGCTTCCCCGGCCAGGACCTCCTCCCGCCTGGTGGTTTTCACCAGCATCCCCCCCCTGCAGGATTTCGTGCAGCGTGTCGGGGGGGAGCGGGTGCGGGCCGAAGCCCTGGTGCAGCCCGGCCAGGAGCCGCACACCTACGAGCCCACGCCCCGGCAGATGGCCGGCCTGGCCCGAGCCCGGCTGTTCTTCCTGTCCGGCTTCCCCTTCGAAAACGCCCTGGTCCCCCGCCTGCAGAGCACCATGCCCGACCTGGAAATCGTGGACACCCGCGAGGGCATCGTGCTGCAGGAAGAGGAGGAAGGGGCCGACCCTCACGTCTGGATGAGCCCGCTGCTGGCCCAGCGCCAGGCCCGGACCATCCGCGACACCCTGGTGCGCGTGGATCCGGCGGGGGAACCGAGCTACCGGGCCAACTTCGAGCGCTTCGCCTCCGAGCTGCAGGAAGTGCACCAGGAGCTGGGCAAGGCCCTGGCCCCGCTGGCCGGCCGGGAGCTGCTGGTCTACCACCCCGCCTTCGGCTACTTCGCCGCGGAATACGGCCTGAAACAGGTGGCGGTGCAGATGGGTGGCAAGGAGCCCACCGCCCGCCAGCTGGCCGAGCTGATCCGGCTGGCCCGGGAACGGCACATCCGGGTGGTCTTCGTGCAGCCGCAGTTCTCGCAGGCCGGCGCCAAGGCCGTGGCCGAGGCCATCGACGGAGCCGTGGTCCGGCTGGACGACCTGCCCCGCGACTACCTGGCCAACCTGCGCGACATCAGCCGCAAGGTCCGGGAGGCCCTGGACACCCCATGAGCCGCGCCCCGTCCACCCGCACCCGCCCGGTCGGCGCGCCCCGCGCCCCCGCCCCCGCCCCGGTCGTCCAGTTTCGGAAGGTGAGCTTCTCCTACTCCGGCGAGCCGGTGCTCCAGGGGGTCAGCTTCGAGGTACTGCCCGGGGAGTTCGTGTCCGCGGTCGGCCCCAACGGGGGCGGCAAGACCACCCTGCTGCGCCTGATCCTGGGCACAGCGCGCCCGCAGGCCGGCGAGGTGCGCGTGTTCGGGGGTCCTCCGGAGCGGGCCCGCAGCCGGGTGGGCTACGTGCCCCAGTACGCCCGCTTCGATCCCCTGTTCCCGGTCACCGTGCTGGACGTGGTGCGCATGGGCCGGGTGGGCAACTTCGCCGCCGGCCCGTACCGCCGGGAGGACCGGGAGGCGGCCGAGGAGGCACTGGCCACCGTCGGGATGCCCGAGCTGCGCCGGCGTCCCTTCTCCGACCTTTCCGGGGGGCAGCGCCAGCGGGTGCTCATCGCCCGCGCCCTGGCCACCCATCCCGAACTGCTGCTGCTGGACGAGCCCACGGCCAGCGTGGACCGCGCGGCCACGGCCAAGCTCTACGAGCTGCTGGTGGAGCTGGCCCGGCGCCTGACCATCCTGCTGGTCTCCCACGACACCGGGGTGGTGTCCCGGTTCGTGAGCGGCGTGCTGTGCGTCAACCGCACGGTGGCCAAGCACCCGGTGAGCCGCCTGACCGGGGAGATGCTGAGCGAGCTGTACGGCACCGACATCGCCCTGGTGCGCCACGACGAGGAGCCCTGATGGATTTCCTGCGCGACCTGTTGAGTTTCCCTTTTCTGCAGTACGCCCTGGCCACGGGCCTGCTGGCCTCCGTGGCCTCCGGGGTGGTGGGCAGCTTCATCACGGTGCGCCGCATCGGCTACATCGCCGGGGCCATCGCCCACACGGTGCTGGGCGGCATGGGCCTGGCCCGCTACCTGCAGCGCGTGCTGGGCTGGGAGTTCGTCACCCCCCTGGTCGGGGCGGTGGCCTCGGCCCTGCTGTCGGCGATCATCATCGGGGTGGTCACCCTGTACGGGCGGGAGCGGGAGGACACGGTCCTGAGCGCGGTCTGGTCCATCGGCATGGCCGTGGGCATCTTCTTCATCTCACGCACCCCCGGCTACAATGACGACCTGATGAGCTACCTGTTCGGCAACATCCTGATGGTGCGCTCCAGCGACCTGGCCCTGATCGCCGGGCTGGACGCCCTGGTCGTGGTGGTGAGCTTTCTTTTCTATTACAAGCTGGAGGCGGTCTGCTTCGACGAGGAGTTCGCCCGGCTGCGCGGCGTGCGCGTGGAGCTGTACTATATCCTCCTGCTCTGCCTTACCGCCCTGACCATCGTAATACTATTACAGGTCGTGGGCATCGTGATGGTCATCGCCCTGCTGGCCCTGCCGGCGGCCGCGGCCGCCTACCTGACCCGCCGCCTGTGGCATACCATGATCGTGGCCTCCGCCCTTTCGGGGGTGCTGATGACCGCCGGGCTGGCCCTGAGCTACAAGCCCAACCTGCCGGCCGGGGCCACCATCATCATCCTCTCCGGGGCTGTCTACCTGGCGGTGGTGGGCAGCCGACCCCTGTGGCGCAGGCGGCGCGCTCAAGCCCCCAGGAAATAGCGCAGGCTGAACAGGAAGCCGGTGGAGACGATCCCCACCGTGAAGTTGTCGTCCAGCCTCCCGGAGAACAGCTCCACCAGCGCCGCGAAGACCGGCCCGGCCAGCACGGCATAAAGCGGCACCGGTGGGACTATCGGCGCCTGGAGCGGCGCCTGGAGCAGCGCCAGGCGCAGCAGCCAGGCGGCGGCAAAGCCGCCGGCGACGAAGGCCAGGGTGCCCTCCAGGGTCCTGCCCCGCAGGAGCAGGCGCCGGCCGAAGCGGATGCCGACGATCTTGCTGAACAAATCCCCGATGGTGATGAAGCCCAGGCCCAGGTAGGGCAGGTGGTCCGGGAAGGCCAGGAAGATCAGGAAAATGGCCACCAGGAAGGCGGTCATCGAGGAGAAGCGCCGGTTTTCGGATTTCTTGAACAGCTGGCGCATCTGCAGGGGACTGAACAGCCGCACCAGGTCCAGGGCGGAGAACAGCAGCGCCAGTCCCCCCAAGAGGAACAGCAGCGGGGTACGGCCGAAGAGGCGATCGATCGGGACGAACAGCAGGGCGAAGGGACGGGCGATGACCCGCCACCACTTCATCTCCCTGCCGGGCGGGAACCGGAAAACTCCGTTCCGCAGGCACAGCCCCAGGCACACCCCGCCGGCCGCCAGGGCCGCGCCCCCGCCGGCCAGCCCGGCGATGCGGCCGGTCCCCAGCTCCAGGGGCAGCGCCGCGGCCAGGAAGGCGAAAGCGACCAGGCCGGCGACCTCCGCGCGGCGGCTCCCGGCCAGCAGCAGGCCCCCCAGGGCCAGGGCGGCCAGCAGGCTACTGGTTGGAGGAGCGCCCACGGCTAGCTCCGCGCGCCGCGCTCCACGTAGGCGTAGGCGCTGTGGTTGTGGATGCTCTCGAAGTTCTCGGCCTCCACGCTGAACCAGCCGAAGTCGCCGGTGGCCTCCAGCTTCTGGGTCACCTCGCGCACCACGTCCTCCACGAAGCGCGGCCGGGCAAAGGCCTGTTCGGTGATGAACTTCTCGTCCTCCCGCTTCAGCAGGGTGAACACCTCGCTGGAGGCGGATTGCTCCACGATGCGGATGACGTCCTCGATCCAGAAGAACCTGCCCAGCAGCAGCTTGACCCGCACCACCCCCCGCTGGTTGTGCGCCCCCACCTCGCTGATCTCCTGGGAGCAGGGGCAGACGGTGGTCACCGGCACCTGGATGCCCACGTAGAAGCGGCGCTCCTCGTCGCTCACCTCCCCCAGGTACTCGCAGGTGTAGCTCATCAGGCTCTTCTCCCCGGACACCGGCGCCTGCTTTTCGATGAAATAGGGGAAGAACACCTCCCCGTAGGCCCTGCGGGCGTCCAGCAGATTGCGGATCTTGTCCAGCATGGTCATGAAGTTGTTCATCGAGATGTCCACGTAGTACTGGTTGACCACCTCGATGAAGCGGCTCATGTGGGTGCCCTTGAAATCGTGGGGCAGGTCGGCGTACAGGTTGATGGTGGCCACCGTGGACTGGGTGCGGTTCTTCTTGTCCAGGACCACGATCGGGTACTGCACGTTCTTGACCCCGACCTTCTGGATGTCGATGCGGCGGTGGTCCTTCTGGCTCTGAACGTCTTTCATGATCCCGCCGCTGGTCGAAGGAGTAGTGGACCTTCTGGAAGCCCCGGCGCAGCTCCCGCGACCTCGTCGCCGACGAACTTCCTTCGATCAGGCACTTCTTGAACAGGCCCGCGATGAGCTCCATCTCCGGCTCCTTCATGCCCACCCGGGTCATCTCCTGCACGCCCAGGCGGATGCCCGCGGGGTTGGTCACGTGGTCCAGCGGCTCGAAGGGCAGCAGGTTCATGTTCACGATGATGCCGTTGTCCTTCAGGTCGCGGGCCGCCGCGTCGCCGCCGCCGAAGTCGCGCACGTCGACGGCCACCTGGTGGCTCTCGGTGAAGCCGAACGCCTCCCCCTGCACCTTGAAGCCGAGCTCGTGCGAGCGCGCGCCGCGAGCTGCTTCGCGTTGGCCACGACCTGCCGGGCGTAGGCCGACGCCGAACTCCAGCATCTCGTAGGTCGACGACGGCCAGGGCCACGAGGGTCTCCAGGTGGTGGTTGGAGGAGGAGCCGGGGAACGCGCCCTTGTCGATCTTGCGCCACTCCGTCGTCGTCCGACGTTGGACAGGATCACCCCGCGCTGCGAGCCGAAGAAGGTCTTGTGCGTGCTGCCCGTCATCAGCAGGCGCGCCCTCGCGCGAGCGGGTCCTGGAACTGGTCGCCGGCGATCAGGCCCAGCACGTGCGCCGCGTCGTAGATCAGCGCGATCCGCGCCCCGCTTGCGGGCCAGCGCGCAGAGCTCCTTCACCGGCTCGGGGAACAGGAACAGGCTCTTGCCCAGGATCAGGACCTTGGGGTCCAGGGCCTTGATCAGGTCGAGCGGTGCGGTCCACGTCGATGTGGTAGCCGTCGGCGGTGAGGGGGAAGTTGACGATGTTCTGCGTGTACTTGCCCACCGAGCCCGCCCGGTGGTGGCTGATGTGGCCGCCGGCCGGGGTGGAGTTGACCATGACCACGTCCCCGGGCGAGATGTAGCGGCTGAAGACCGCGTCGTTGGCGATCGTGCCGCTGATCGGCCGCACGTCGGCGTGCCGGCAGTGGAAGAGGCTCTTCATGTGCTGCTTCAGCAGGCTCTCGATCTCGTCGATGATCTCCGTGCCCTGGTAGTAGCGCTCCCCGGGATGGCCCTCGGCGTAGCGGTGGGCGAAGTCCGAGCCCATGACGCCGCGCGCGCGCCGGCTCGCTCGACGTTCTCGCTGGCGATCAGGTTGATGGGTCGAGCCGCGCCACTCGTTCTGCTTGCTGCACCAGCGCCTCGATCGTGGCCGACGTTGCGTTCGTACATGCCCCACAATAGCCATTCGCCCCCGACAGCGTCAAGGCGAAGGGCTCGGCGCCGAGGGCCGGGGGTCCCTGGGATTTCAGGCCCGCGGCATCCGCCAGTCCAGACCGGCGAAGCGGCCGTAATCCCGATCCGTGGAGACCCAGGTGCTGCCCGACTCCAGGGCCAGGGCCGCCAGGTAGGCATCGGGTATCAGATTCCCCTTGGCCCCCGCGGATTCGCACAGTCCCCGGAAAAGCTCCCAGTGCCGGGAGCCCGGCTCCAGCAGCAGGCAACGGGGGCTGGAGCGCAATCCTTCGAGGAACTCCCAGGCCGCGGGAAACGGGGATGGAGGATCGAAAATCCGCGGATGAGTGACCACGCGCAGGAAGCTGGAGGCGATCAGGTCGGAGAACCCGAAGGCCTGGGGGCCGTTCACCGCCTTGGCAGGACGTTGACGTCGAACAGCAGCATCCGCTCAGCCCAGCAATTCCAGCAAGGACGCGGAGTCGTCCAGGTCCACCCCCGCCTGAGTTCCCTGGCCCCGGAAGGTGCGCAACCGCACGGCCTCCGCGCCCGTGGTGCGGCGGCTGCGCGCCAGCTTCTCCCTGGCCGCTTCCTTGAGCAGCGAGTTCAGGGTGCGGTTCTGCTCAATGGCCATCTTTTTAAGCTGCTGCAGCAGTTCTTCATTCAGGCGAATGGTCGTCCGCATGCATCAAAATGTCAACACGCTCGGATCGATGATCTGGAGCCCAGGCCCAAGGTCCCGGAAATGGGACGGATTGAGCGTGGGCAGGGCCTCGATTCCAAAAGCTTGAAGCGTCAGAAGAATCAGCGCGTCGTAGGATCGCCCGCCGACCGCATAGGCTTCGAGGACCGCGTGTTGCGCTGCCACTAGCTGATGTTTACCGATGCTCCGGATCAGCCAGCCCGCCGCAACCGCGTGGCGGGGATGATTCACGTGCACCGCCGCGACGATCAGGCTGCTGTCGATTCGGCCCCCGCCGCACGAACCGACGCTGGCGCCGCTCGGGCACGATGGAAACGCCGTCCGGCATGGGCACGATTTGCACCACGGTGCCCCGCTCCAGCCCGTAGCGTCGGCGAAGCTCCTTGGGGATGACTACCCGTCCGGCCCCGTCGATTCTCGTCACCATGCTCTTCATGGTTGCTTCCTGTCCTGCTCGCGGATCTTGGCCTGGACCTGGGGGCCGGCCTCCTCGTAGATCTGGCGGATCAGCGGGTCCGCGAACTCGTAGACCCGCTCGGCGAAGCTGGTGGAATCCAGGCGGTCGAACAGGCGGGCTCGGGCCTCGGCCAGGCTACGGCCGTAGATATGGTAGGAGTCGGCCTGCCAGTTCAGGCGCCCCAGCTCGATCCTGCGCCCCGTGCGGCGGGCCAACGGGTCGGCGATCAGGGCCCGATTGAACTGGGTGAAGCCGAACATGTTCATGAAGCTGGCTCCCCAGGCGTCGTTGGAGCGGAAGCGCACGTTGCAGTTCAGCCACCCCACCCCCTGCTCGTCGTACAGCAGGCGGTACCACAGGCTCTGCAGGCAGGGCGGGTCGTAGCAGTCGTAGTCCAGGTTGGGCATCCAGGTGATCATCTGCGCCTGCCGGGAGTAGGGCTGGGCCGCCAGCTTGTCCACCACCTGCCGGATCTGGTCCACCCGGTAGGCCCCGGCCGCCGCCGGGCGGCCGCCGGACAGCTCCCGCCAGGCCCCCCAGGCGCTCAACCTTCCATGATAGGTGTATTCCCAGCGGGTGTCCTGCGGGTCGTTCATGTTCTTGACCCAGTGGTCCTTGGCCCCGGAGAGCTCCAGCACGTACTCCCGCAGGTCCTCGATCCCGCCCGGGAAAGCCTTGTGGATCATGGGCTCGGCCCAGGGCTCCAGCACCGTCAGGTTCAGCGTGGCGTCCAGGCTGGGCGGGTCGCCGGGGCGGTCGTACTGGGTGGCCATGGGCACTCCCCCGCGGTACAAGGCCACCAGGGCCCGCTCGTAGGCCTCCGCCAGGCTGCGCCCTTGCACCGTGAGCACCGGGATGTTCCGCATGCTGCCCTGCCCGCCCCTAATGCCGGAAGCTGCGCTGGCCGGTGAACACCATGGCCGCGCCCGCCTGGTTGCAGGCCTCGATCACCTCGAAGTCCCGCTCGGAGCCTCCGGGCTGCACCACGGCCGTGACCCCCTCGCGCAGGCCCACGTCCACCCCGTCGCGGAAGGGGAAGAAGGCGTCGGAGACCATGCAGCTGCCGGCCAGCCCCCCGCGGGCTTCCCGCACCTGCTCGTCGATCGCCGCCCTCTGCCGGCCTTCCGGCAGCGCGCTGTACGGCTGCCGGTGCTTCTCCCAGCACAGGCGGTCGGCCAGCTTGCGGTAGGCCTTGTCGCGGGCGATCTCGGCCACCCCGACCCGGTCCTGCTCGCCGGTGCCGATCCCCACGGTGGCCCCGTCCTTGACGTAGAGCACGGAGTTGGAGGTGACCCCCGCCTCCACCAGCCAGCCGAACAGCAGGTCCTCGGCCTCCGCCGCGGTGGGCTGGCGCTGGATGCGGTACTCGCGCCCCTGCCAGGTGGCCGCGGCGGGCAGGAAGTCCGCGACCGAGCGGGTGATGGGGGCGTAGGACCACTGCACGACCAGGCCCCCGTCCACCAGGCTGGTGAAGTCGGGGACCCGCAAGGAGGCATAGTCCTGGAGGCGGGCCATGGCCCCGATGCGCATGACCCGCAGGTTTTTGCGGCGTCCCAGGATGTCCAGCACCCCCCCGGCGAACTCCGGGGCGGCCACCACCTCGCAGTACTGCTCGGCGATCAGCTCGGCGGTCTCGCGGTCCAGCTCGCGGTTCACGGCGATGGCCCCGCCGAAGGCGGCGATGCGGTCGGCCAGGTAGGCCCGGCGGTAGGACTCCGCCAGGCCGGCGGCCCTGGCCACGCCGCAGGGATTGTTGTGCTTCACGATCACCGTGCAGGGGCTGCCGGACAGGTAGCGCAGGATGTTCAGGGCGCTGTCGATGTCGGTCAGGTTGGTCTTGCCCGGGTGCTTGCCGGACTGCAGCAGCTCCGCGTCCGACACCAGAGGGTGGCCCGGCTGGATGGTCCGCACCTCCCCCAGCGCCAGGCTGCCGGACTCCAGGCGGTACAGGGCCGCCTCCTGGTCCGGGTTGTCGCCGTAGCGCAGCCCCTGCCGCTGCCCGGCGATGTCCCAGGTGACCTTGCGGTAGCACAGGGTCTGGGCCTCGGGCCCCTGGCCGAAGCGGATCTCCAGGCTGTCCGGGAAGTGCTCGCGAAGGACCGTGCGGTAGGCGGCCTTGAAGTCCATGGCCCTCACTCCAGGTGGGGATAGCCGGCGGCCACCTGGGCCGCGGAAAGGCCCCCCAGGTAGCCGGCGATGGCCCGGTCGTACTCGGCGGTGACGGCGAAGGCCTTCTGCGCCAGGCGGAAGCGGGTGCCCAGGCTGAGGGCGCCGCCGCCGGCCTCCAGCTCGGACAGGATCCCCGGGTAGTCCGCGGGATCCACCACCGCGGCCACGCGCAGGAAGTTCTTGGCCGCGGCGCGCAGCATGCAGGGCCCGCCGATGTCGATGTTGGCGCGGGCCTGCTCCGGGGTGACCCCCGGGTGGGCGATGGTTTCCCTGAACGGGTAGAGGTTCACGACCACCAGGTCGAGCGGCTCCGCCCCGGTGCGGGCCAGGTCCGCGGCATGCTCCGGATTGTAGGTCTCGGACAGCAGGGCCAGATAGATCTTGAAGTCCAGGGTCTTGACCAGCCCTCCCTGCATCTCCGGCTGGCCGGTGTAGTCGGACACCTGCCGCAGGTGGCGAGCGGCGCCGGCGCCCAGGATGGCGGCCACAGCTTGGTAGCTGCCCCCGGTGGACAGGATGCTCAAGGAAGGGTTGACCCGCAGCAGGCCCGGGATCAGCAGGTCCAGCCCGCGCTTGTTGAACACGCTGACCAGGGCCCGCCGGACGGGCACCCGGTCGTCGATGGTCTCCACGAAGTTCATGATGCTGCCCCCCGGTTCAGGTAGCGCAGGCCGGTCAGCGCGTACACCCGCGCGGCTTCCAGCAGCTGGCCCACCTCCACGTACTCGTCGACCTGGTGCGGGATGTGGCGCGGCCCCGGGCCGTTCACCAGGCAGGGGATGCCCTTCCAGGCCGAAAGGAAGGTCCCGTCCGTGGCCCCCGGCACCCCGCTGTACACCGGCTCCCGGCAGGCCACCTCGCGGTAGGCCCGGGCCGCCTCCTGCACGAGCGGCTCATCCTTCCCGATCGATACCACGGGCCGGTCCTCGATGAACTGGATCTCCGCCCGGAAGTCCGGGTCCTCGCCCGCCAGCTCGTCGAGGATCCCCCGCAGGGCCGCCCGCACCTCGCCATGATCCTGGGCGGGCACGGTGCGGATGTCCACGAAGCCCTCCGCCTCGCCGGGCAGCACGTTGAGTTGGGCCGGGGCCCCGGGCGGCGGGGCGCGCAGCACGGTGAAGGTCACCGAAGGCCAGCCCAGGAAGGGGTCCTCCCCGCAGCGCCGGATCTCCGCGGCCTCAAAGCGCTCGAAGGCCAGGATGATCCGGGCCAGGCGGGTGTTGGGGTTGATCCCCGAACGCGGCATGGCCCCGTGGGCCATGCGGCCCTGCACACGCACCACCGCCCGGATGGCCCCCTTCATGCTGAGGCAGAGCTGGTTCTCCTCGGGCTCCGGCACCAGGCAGGCGTCCACCCCGTCGGCGTGGCCCCGGCGGATGAAGTCCTTGATGCCGATCATCATCCCCTCCTCGTCGCAGACGAAGCACAGCGCCAGGCGCCCGCGCCAGGACACTCCGGAGGAGACGAGGGCCTTGGCCACCACCAGGTTCACGGCCAGGCCCGCCTTCATGTCGCAGGCCCCCCGGCCGTAGATGCGCCCCTCTTTCAGCTCCCCGCCGAAGGGGTCGACGCTCCAGCGCCCGCGCTCCCCCTCGGAAACCACGTCCGTGTGCCCCTCCAGCAGCAGGCAGGGCCCGGGACGGCCGGAGTCCAGGGTGAAGAAGAGGTTCTCCCTGCTCGACTCCACGGTTTCCACGGTGGGCTCGAGGCCCAGCTCCCGCCGGACCCAGGAGCGCAGGAACTCCACCACGCCGGCTTCGCTGTTGCCGGTTTCCGGGCGGATCACGGAGTCGATGCGCACCAGCTGCCGGGTGAGCTCCACCAGCTCGTCTTGCTGCACGCGCGCCAGCAGTTTGGCTTCGTCCATGAAGCCCTATTGTTAGTGCAAATGGGGGGAGGGGTCAAGGATTCAGCGTAGGACACGAAATGTGATATTTGGAAAGAAATAACTCGTATTGTGTTTGCCTCTTTTCTGGGAATTTTCGTATATTGGTGACTGAAATCGCGAAAGGAAATCATGAACGCAGTAGAGCTGATCGAGGCCCGCAAGAGCTACATGCTGGGGGAGACCCGGGTGGAGGCGCTGCGCGGCGTCTCCCTGCGCATCGAGCGCGGCGAGTTCCTGGCCATCGCCGGTCCGTCCGGAGCCGGCAAGAGCACCATCCTGAACCTGATCGGCTGCATCGACACGCCCACCGAGGGCCGGGTGCTGATCGACGGCACGGAGGTGGAGCACCTCTCGGACACGGAGCTGACCCGCTACCGCCGCCGGAAGCTGGGCTTCATCTTCCAGTCCTTCAACCTCATCCCCGTGCTCAACGTGTACGAGAACATCGAGTTCCCGCTGCTGCTGCGACAACCACTTGAGCCGCCAGGAGCGGGAAAAGACGGTGATGCACTTCATCGAGGAGGTCGGCCTGGCCGACCGGCTGAAGAACAAGCCCAACGAGCTTTCCGGCGGGCAGCGCCAGCGGGTGGCCATCGCCCGCGCCCTGGTGACCCGGCCCCTGATCGTGCTGGCCGACGAGCCCACGGCCAACCTGGACTCCGAGACCGGCCACCGCATCGTGGACCTGATGCGGGCCATCAACGAGCAGGAGAAGACGACCTTCATCTTCTCCACCCACGACGAGCACATCATGGAGCACGCCCGCAGGATCGTCAGCCTCCGCGACGGGCTGGTCACCGGGGACAAGGCGAAGGGCTGAAATGGTAATCCTGAAGATCGCGCTGCGCTCGCTGCTGCGGCGCAAAAGCCGCGCCCTGACCATCGGGGTGCTGGTGGCCTTCGGCACCCTGCTGCTGGTGTTCGGGCAGACCTTCACCCGCTCGGCGGGCATCGCCTCCCGCCAGTCGATCATCGACAACTTCACCGGGGACTTCATCGTGTACTCGGAGCGCTCCAAGGAGAAGCCCTCCCCCTTCGCCTTCAACACGCCCCTGCCGGTCATCCCGGAGGTGGAGGGAATCCGCGCCTTCCTGCAGGACCTGCCCGAGGTGGAGGCCGTCGTGCCCTTCGCCCAGAACTACGCCCTCCTCCAGGCGCAGAAGGACGGCAAGAGCGTGGAGCTGCCCTTCATCTTCTACGCCATCGAACCGGCCGGCTACCGCGACATCTTCCGCAACGTGGAGATGCGCCAGGGGGACTTCTTCGGCGTGGAGGGCGGGGCCCGCGGCAGGGGATCCTGATCAGCGAGTACCAGAACGAGCAGTACCAGAAGAACTACGGGGTCACCCTGGCGGCGGGCCAGCAGGTCACGGTGCTCTCCCTCACCGAGGGCGGGTCGGTCAACGCCCTGCGCTCCGAACTGGTCGGCTTGTTCGAGCCGCGGTACTACAAGAACGTGTTCAACTACATCAACTTCGTGGACATGGAGAGCTACGCCAGCCTGTACAACTTCACCGGGGTGGCCGCCGATTCCCTTCCGGAGAGCCTGACCCGCGGCCTGGAGGCCAGCGCGGGGGACGAGGAGGCGATCTTCGGCCTGGCCGAGGACGAGGATTTCGGCCGGCTCGACCTCTCCAGCCTGCGCTCCGAGACGCTCTCGGGCTACACCATGATCGCGGTCCGCCTGAACGACCACGGCGGCGGTGGACGAGGTGATCGCCCGGGTCACCGCGGCCGGCCTGGGCCTCAAGGCGGCGCGCTGGGACGAGGCCTCCGGCTTCTTCGCCCGGATCGCCTCCGCGCTGCAGGCCTTCATCATCCTCGCCACCGGCCTGATCTTCCTGGTCGTGGCCTTCATCTTCATGAACACCCTGATCATCAACATCGTGGAGCGCACCTCGGAGATCGGCACCATGCGGGCCCTGGGCGGGGAGAAGCGCTTCATCCGCGGGCTGTTCCTGGCCGAGACCCTGCTGTTGAACATCCCCTTCAGCCTGGCGGCCATGCTCCTGAGCCTGCTGGCCGTGCTGGCCACCGGGGCGGGGGGGCTGCCGCTGCCGGAAACCGTCTCCCAGTACCTGATCGGCGGCGGCCCGCTGGCGCTGCGCCTGGCCGCGGCCCCCTTCCTGGAGGCCCTGGTCATCGTGATCGCGGTCTCGATCGTCGCGACCCTGTACCCCATCCGCGTGGCCACGGGCATCACGCCGCTGGCCGCCATGGGCGAGAGGTAGGGCATGGCATGTACCTGAATCTGGCGCTGAAGAACGTGTTCCGGCAGAAGAAGCGGACCTTCACCCTGGGGGTCAACTACGCGATCGTCACCTTCATCCTGGTGCTGCTGTTCTCCTTTTCCCAGGGGGCCCGGGTGAACATCACCTCCAACCTGGTGCGCGCCTCCGCGGGGCACATCACCGTGGCCGGGCAGTACGTGGTCGGCGGGCGGGTGTTCCAGGGGGTCCTGCGCTACCCGCGGATCGAGCAGGTGGCCCGCGAGACCCTGGGTGAAGACCTGACGGTCTTGCCCCGCTACATCGTGCGCTCCTCGATGTACAACAACGGCCTGTCCAAGCGGGTCACCTTTGTGGGCATCGACACGGAGCTGGAAACCGGCTTCCGCGACCAGGTCCGCTTCCTGGCGGGAAGCTGGCAGGAATACGTGGACCACCCCAACGCCGTGGTGCTGCCGGCGGAGGTGGCCAGCTACTTCGAACTGGGCTACGACGACGACGTGCTGGTCTCCACCCGCACCCGCTTCGGGGCCTTCAATACGGCCACCCTGCGGGTCAAGGGCATCTACCAGACCGGCAACTTCTTCATCCAGAACCAGCTGCTGGCCCACTTCGGCTTTCTGCAGAAGCTGGACCTGGCCGAGGCCGACGCCGCCTCGGCCCTGTACCTGTACCTGCCCAACACCACCGGCCTGGACGAGAAGCGCGAGCGGCTGGTCCAGGCCTTGAACCTGGCAGGATTCGAGGCCCGAAAGCCCAAGGACGAGAACTCCGCGCTGGCGGCGGTGACCGCCGCCTCGCCGCGCTACGAGCTGGACTCGCGCGGCGTGGACCGCGTGGAGCTGACCCTGGCCACGATCGACGAGGTCCTGGGCATCCTGCGCAGCGTGCTGGCCGCGGTGAACGCCATCGGGGCGCTGATCGCCGCCATCATGCTGTTCATCATCGCCGTGTCGATCTTCATCAACCTGCGCATGACCATCAACGAGCGGCTGCGCGAGATCGGCACCATGCGGACCATCGGGGTGGAGGCGCGGGGAGTGACCGGCCTGTTCGTGCTGGAGAACGTGCTGCTGGCGCTGCTCTTCACCCTGGGCGGGGCGCTCCTGGCCCTGCTGGCGGTGCTGGTGGTGCGCACGGCCGTGCCCCTGCCCCCGGCGGGGAACCTGGGGCTGTTCCTGAACCGCGGCCGCCTGGTCCTGGTTCCCCGGCTTCGTGGACATCCTGCTGATCCTGGCGGTGACCACCGGCTTCACGGCGCTGTTCTCCTTCTTCCCGGCCCGCCGCGGCGGCCGCATCCGCCCGGTGGAAGCGCTGACCCGGGTGTTCTGAGCTCTGAAAGGAAAGGAAATGAGAAGATTCGCCCTGATCGCCGCCCTGCTGCTGGGCATCGCCGCCCTGAGCCGCCGCCCAGAAGCAGAACGACCCGCGCGCCGAGAAGATCGTGCAGGCCTACGAGGACAAGCTGAACCTGCGCGGCCTGGACCTCACCTCCACCTTCACCCTGGTGCAGAAGCAGGAGGGGCAGTCCGACCGCGTGCTGCGGATCAAGATCTACCGCCGCGACGCCGCGGACACCTTCACCCTGATCTTCCAGTACCCGGACAGCGAGAAGGGCAAGGGCTACTGCCGCAGCGGGGACGACCTGTACCTGTACCTGCCCTCCACGCGCGAGTTCGTCTACCGCAACCGCAAGGACGACGTCGGCTCCACCGACGTGCGCACGGACCTGTTCGGCCAGCCCAAGACCCTGGAGCAGTACTGGGCCACCTGGCAGGGCACGGCCACCGTGTCCAAGTGGGAGTGCGACGTGGTGCGCCTGGACGGCAAGTCCCTGGACGTGTCCTTCCCCGTGCAGAAGTGGTACTTCCGCCAGAGCGACGGGCTGCCGGTCAAGGTCGAGAACTTCAGCGTCTCCGAGACGCTGCTGCGCACCTTCTACTACATCGACTACGCGCCGGTAGCCGGCGGCAAGTTCCTGTTCACCAAGCTGCTGGCGGTGAACCACCTGGAAAAGAACCAGAGGACGCTGCTGACCAACGAGAACATCTCCACCGCGGCCATCCCCAACTACACCTTCAGCAAGGCCTTCCTGGAGGAGCAGTCCCGGTGAGCGGGCGCGCCTGGCGCGGCCGGCCGCGCTCCTGCTGGCGGTCGCGGGGATGGCCCCGCTGCCCGCCCAGGATCTGGATGAGGAGGACATCTTCAGCACGGAGTCCTTCGACCAGAGCGTGGCCGACAGCCGGGAGCAGGAGCAGGCCGACAAGCTGGAATACCTGGTCGGCGGCATCTTTCTTATGGAGCAACACCGCTGTGGCCACCCAGGCCTTCGACGGCTACACCGCCGCGGGGGCTTTCACGGCCAAGGCCTTCGTGCGCCTCAGCGTGCCCTCCTACGGCTCCCTGTACCTGGGCTACAATCTGCGCCACACCCTGTACCAGGGCGACGGGGGCGCGCTGGACTCCACGCTGCCGGGCGCCGACCTTTTCCAGAACACCTACGACCTGTCCGAGTTCTATCTCAGCTTCGACCTGGGCAAGAAGGTGTTCTTCCGGGCGGGCAACCAGCTCCTGGCCTGGGGCCCCGCCTTCGTCTGGACCCCGGTGGACTTCGTGAATCTCCAGCGTCTGGACCCGCTGGCCAGCGTGGACCTGCGTGTGGGCAAGCCCGGCCTGCGCCTCCACGTGCCGATGCGGCAGAGCAACCTGTTCCTGTTCGCCGACTTCTCCCGCAGCGTGGACCTGGACGAGCCGGACGTGGACGACCTGGCCCGCACCGCTTTGGCGGCCCGCTGGGACCTGACCGCGCTGGGCTTCGAGCTGGGGCTTTCCAGCTACTTCGGCCGCGACCTGCCCGCCGCCTTCGGCCTGGACCTCTCCGGCCGCCTGCTGGGCTTCGACGCCTACGGCGAGGCCGCCCTGAAGGTGGATTTCCCGGCCGAGGCCGTGGACTGGGCGGCCAGCGTGGGCCTGCAGCGCAGCTTCGGGGAGCTGAAGGACTGGAGCTTCCAGGCGGAGGCCTTCTACCAGAGCGCCGGGCAGGCGGACGAAAGCGGCTACGGCACGCTGGCGCCCGAGGATTTCACGCCCCTGTACCTGGGCCGCTGGTACGCCTACGCCGCGCTGGGCAAGGAGAACCTTTTCGCCGACTTCCTGGACGCCACCCTGTCCGGCCTGGTGAACCTCTCCGACCTTTCCTACACCGTGCGCCTGGCCGCCGCTTTCGACCCGGTCGCCTTCCTGCCCTTCACCTTCACCATGAGCTGGCTGGGCGGCGGGGCCGGCAGGGAGTTCACCTGGTACACGGGCGGCAACGCCCTCAGCGCGTCGCTGGAAGTGCGCTTCGAGTTCTGAAGCGCATCCCCCTCGTCGAACAGTCTTGAAATTCCTTCATTACCCTTTTGAAACAAGGCTCCTATTGGCGAATTACCTGCGGATTACAGAGCCCTGATTTATTGCTTACTAGATAAGTAAATAACAGCTTTCATTCCTCAGTCAACTTCTTGGCACTTAAATTGCATAGAAGATAAATCCGAGATTCCATTCGCGAATGAGCCGGTTTGACACCTGGCTTGGAAGGAGTGAATTATAATGAACGAAACTTGGAGAAAAGAATGGCGCGGATTCAGGCGAATGTGGCTATCGCTGCTGTTTATCATCCCTTTGCTCGCCCTAAGCTGCACTCTAGGATTGGATTTCGGTGCAGGCGATACAGCCCCGCCCACCCCGGCGGGGCTGACGGCGGGAAGCCAGACCAGCACCTCGCTGACGGTGAGCTGGAGCGCCTCGACGGAGGCCACCAGCTACCAGCTGTTCCGTGACACCAGCGCCGGCGGCAGCTTCGCCATTCAAGTGTACTCCGGCAGTGGCTTAAGCTTCACAGACAGCCCCCTGGCCAGCAGCACCACCTACTACTACAAAGTGCGGGCCACCAACGCCACCGGCTCCAGCAGCCTCTCGGGGGCCGCCAGCGGCACGACCTTGGCGGAGACACCGACGGTGCCGCCCACCCCGACGGACCTGGCGGTGGGCAGCCCGACCAGCACCTCCCTGCAGGTGAGCTGGATGGCCTCCCCGGGGGCCACCAGCTACCAGGTGTTCCGTGACACCAGCGCCGGGGGCGGCTTCGCCACCCAGGCGTACTCCGGCAGTGGCTTAAGCTTCACCGACAGCCCCCTGGCCAGCAGCAGCACCTACTACTACAAAGTGCGGGCCACCAGCAGCGGCGGCTCCAGTGACCTGTCGGCGGCCGCTAGCGGCGAGACCTTGGCGGAGACACCGACAGTTCCGGCCACCCCGGCGGGCCTGACGGCGGGCAGCCCGACCAGCGCTTCGCTTATGGTGAGCTGGAATGCATCTATAGGGGCCACCAGCTATCAGGTTTTCCGTGACACCAGCGCCGGGGGCGGCTTCGCCACTCAGGTGTACTCCGGCGGCGCCTTGAGTTTCTCCGACAGCCCTCTGGCCAGCAGCACCACCTACTACTACAAGGTGCAGGCCACCAACACCACCGGCTCCAGCGTCCTGTCGGCGGCTGCCAGCGGCACGACCTTAGCGGTGATCCCCACAGTGCCGCCCACCCCGGCGGGCCTGACGGTGAGCAGCCAGACCAGCACCTCCCTGCAGGTGAGCTGGAGCGCCTCGACGGGGGCCGCCAGCTACCAGCTGTTCCGTGACACCAGCTCCGGGGGCAGTTTCTCCACCCAGGTGTACTCCGGTAGTGGTTTAAGCTTCACCGACAGCCCCCTGGCCAGCAGCACCACCTACTACTACAAGGTGCAGGCCACCAACACTGCCGGCTCCAGCGGCCTCTCGGCGGCCGCCAGCGGCACGACCTTGGCGGCGGCACCGCCCACCCCGACGGGCCTGGCGGTGGGCAGCCAGACCAGCACCTCCCTGCAGGTGAGTTGGAGCTTTTCGACAGGGGCCGCCAGCTACCAGCTGTTCCGTGACACCAGCTCCGGGGGCAGCTTCTCCACCCAGGTGTACTCCGGTAGTGGCTTAAGCTTCACCGACAGCCCCCTGGCCAGCAGCACTACCTACTACTACAAGGTGCGGGCCACCAATACCACCGGCTCCAGCGGCCTCTCGGCGGCCGCCAGTGGCACGACCTTGGCGGCGGCACCGCCCACCCCGACGGGCCTGGCGGTGGGCAGCCCGACCAGCACCTCGCTAACGGCGAGCTGGAACTCCTCTACAGGGGCCACCAGCTACCAGCTGTTCCGCGACACCAGCGCCGGCGGCAGCTTCGCCACCCAGGTGTACTCCGGCAGCGCCTTGAGTTACACCGACAGTTCCCTGGCCAGCAGCACCACCTACTACTACAAGGTGCGGGCCACCAACCCCACCGGCTCCAGCGGCCTATCGGCGGCCGGCAGCGGCACGACCTTGGCGCAGACTCCGACGGTGCCGACCACCCCCGCGGGCCTGGCGGTGGGCAGCCCGACCAGCACTTCCCTGCAGGTGAGCTGGAACGCCTCCCCGGGGGCCACCAGCTACCAGCTGTTCCGTGACCTCAGCGCCGGCGGCAGCTTCGCCACCCAGGTGTACTCCGTCAGCAGTCTGAGCGTGATCGATATGTGGCTGGCCAGCAACACCACCTACTACTACAAGGTGCGGGCCACCAATTCAGCAGGATCGAGCCCTCTATCTGCCGCGATTTCTGGGTATACTTCCGCAGCGACAGCTCTTGGCTGCACTGCGAACTGCCATAATACCTCAGTGTCCCCCGATCCGCTTGCGACGGGACGCCACTTCCGACATGTGAGCTCCCTGGGCTATGCCTGCGACAAGTGCCATCATGATTACCAGACACTGCTCGCTCACCGCGACGGAACGTTGCAGACTGCGGGCATCGTGTTCTTCGATGCGTCCAATCCCGCCGCCCTGTGGACCGATTCCACAAGAACGTGCAGCAGCACCAGCTGTCATGGTTCAGCGAAGACGTGGTAATATAGAAACCTCGCGAGCCCTCTCACCCCGCGTGGGGTGAGAGGGTTTCTCATCGTTAACTTACCGCCGCGCTTCCAGTCCAGGTACAGCGACACGGAGGGCCCGCACCGCTTTGGCGGCCCGCTGGGACCTGACCGCGCCGGGCTTCGAGGCTGGGGCTCTCCGGCTACTTAGGCCGCGACCTGCCTGCCAGCTTCGGCCTGGACCTCTCCGGCCGCCTGCCGGGCTTCGACGCCTACGGCGAGCCGCGCTGAATGTGGATTTCCCGGCCGAGGCCGTGGACTGGGCGGCCAGGGTAGGCCTGCAGCGCAGCATCGGGGAACTGAAGGACTGGAGCTTCCAAGCGGAGACCTTCTATCACAGCGCAGGGCAGCCGGACGAAAGCGGCTACGGCGTACACGAGCGCCAGTGCCCTCAGCGCGTCGGTCGAGGTGCGTTTAGAGGTGCCTACGGTACGGGGAGCGGTACCTGGGGTTCCGGGCTGGCGACCTACCAGCCACTGATCGACGGCCGCAGGTCGAAGCTGAAATCCGTGGTGTCCACCTCGCTCAGTGTGGCAGTATGGTTGGCCCCGTCAAATCCGCCGAACCGGTACCCGGAGCCAGCCGTATGAAAGAAGTGCGATACATAGTAGCCGCCGCCGTCATATCTTGGGCAGCGGTTGTACTCGCTGAGCGCGATCTGCTCTGCATCCAGAAAGCTGTCAACCAGGTCCAACAGGCCATCGCCGTCCGCATCCAGCCAGGCAATGACGTAGTAGTATCCCTCGTCCAGACCCCCTTCCGGAAGCTTGGCGCCAAAAGTGCCGCTAAGGCTCGATTTCTTGGAAATGCTCACTGAGACAGGCTCCGGGGCGAAGGAGTACATAGCGTCGTCATCCATGTTCCAGTAGCCGGCCCGGTAGACATAGGAGTCTGGGATCAACTCATGATCCGTGTCGAAGTACCAGAAGCAGTTTGGATCCGTGTCCACGTCCGAGGCGTAGAACACTCCCAACCGCAGGTCCGCCCAATCCGCCGAATTTGCCACGGTGACCGAGCCGGTGATGTCGAAAGCGGCGGAACCGGTGCCCCCCAGCATGCAGCTTGTCAGGCCGGCTATCGCCAGGCCAAGGATGGCCACTAAAGCAGGAGTGACTCTCATTTTTATCTCCCTGCCGTAATAATTGTCGTGCCTGTCCAAAATAGCTATGCGCGTTTTTCGGAAATGGCGGTAGTAGAATCGCTACATCGCAAGAAAACTGGCGAACCCTTTCACCCCTCGCGGGGTGAGAGGGTCCTAACGTCTTGTCACCGTGTTGAGATCAGCCTGACCAACCGCCCTTCGACTTCGGCCAGAGCCGCCTGCCGTTTGTCCGCGGTCACAAACAACGTCGACTCGCACAGGCGGGCTGCTGCTACATGTAGAATATCGAGTGCCCGACAGCCGATGGTCGGCGTCCTATTGGTCATTTGCAGGGAAAGCTCGTGAAGCGCTATCGGATCCAGGTGGGGTGCAAAGTATTGACCATTGCGTTTTCGGTCCAGATACAGGGAGATGACGCGTTCCACGTCGCCAGGGTTCAGCTCAGCGAGGAACACCTTGAATCTGAGCGCGTTGAGGAACTCGAGCTCCATAAAATGCCACACGGGCAGGGGTTCCCGCTGAGCGACGACCAGACCATGCACTTCAGCGGAACCGTCCTCCTGCAAGTACAGCTTGATGAAAGCGCTGGTATCGAGGTAGATCATCCTCTCCGTTCCCGGTGTTCCCGGACGATATCCGAACCCTTTCGACCGGTGTTTTTATGCGCCGTGGCCAGATGGTCCGGCCACCGCAACACCTGCCTTGGTATGGGCGGAACGATATGTGCCGCGACCTTGCCGCGATTCAGCACTTCGAAGGTCTCTCCGGCTTTGACCTGCGCCTCGATCTGCGCCCAATTCGCCTTCAAGTCCTTAACGGTGATCGTTTTCATATTCTAAATGTATATTCCTAGAGTTACTTTTCGTCAACCTGAAAAGGCCGATGGAGCGGAATCCGCCCCACCGGCCTGCGCTGCTTTCTCCCCCCGGAGTCAGAAGACTTGGCCCCGGATCTCTCCTCCGGGAAACTGGCTGGTGTGCACATTGACGTAGGCGTTTCCGGCCTCCATCTCGGCCAGCAGGTCGCTCAAGGTCATACCTGCCAAAGGACCAACCAGCTCATCGGCCGTAACGGTACCTTCGGCCAGGACGCCGTCGAACCGGCCGGGGATCAGAACGGGCGGTGGCGCATCCGGGTAGAGAAAAGCCACGACCGGACCATTCGTGCCCTTGGGTCCAATGTGGATGTGGGACTGCCGGATGTCCAGAATGTTGGCCGCGATCAGCTTGTAGCTGAGCTCGGTCGCCTCCTGGTTGAGCCGGAGAATAGCCTGGCCCTGGGCGTGGGTATCCACGGGCGGGACCTCCTCCCTGCCGGAAAGATGGGCCCGGAAATTTCGCTGGGACGCCAGTGAGGCGCCCGGGCTGCGGGGATCGGCGCCTGCCAATGAACTCCTGTCGGACAGCAGGTCAGGCGCGCAGGAAACCAGGCCGAAAGCAACGACGAGCAAAGTGAACAAACCCAAGCGTGAAACGAGCTTGGCGTACATATCCTCCTCCTGACAAAACCTCGACGTGCAGCTGCCAGGCAGCTCTGCCTAATATAATACCTGCCAGTAGGAGCGTGAGTCGGATGGGCTGCTGCCGCGGGAGGCTCTGCGCCCCGCTCGACGCGGCCGTCACTCCACGATGAGATTTTGCGCCTGGAAATCCCCGATGACCACGGTGGCCGGGCTCCCCGCCTTGAGGTACTGCCCGGGGTTGGCGAAAAACATCCAGTAGACCCGTCCTTCCTGAGGCGGGTTGGAGGTGCGCAGGGGACCGGTCTTGGGAGGGCTGGGGACCTGGAATCTGGCCCCAGTGCGGACGTCGATCAGGTAGGGCTTGGTTTGCCGCACGAACAGGGGCGCGGCCTTTCGGGCATCCAGGACCCGGAAACGGAAGTCGAGCATGTAGCCGCCGGAGGTCCTGCGCAGCCCGACGATCTGCACACCCCACGTCTCCGCAAGGTCCGCTCCCCGTGATGTCTCCGCGGGCTCATGTCCCGCCATGGCCCCGGACTCCGATGCGGATAGCGGCTGGCCGGCTTCGGGGAGCGCCGCTTCCTCCTGTGGCTTCGGCGCGCTGGCGCATCCGGCCAGCAGCAGCAGGCCGGCGGCCAGGACAGCGGCAGCGGCCTTGAGCGGCATTGCGGTGTGTTCGATCCTCATAAACCCTCCAGGTAAATAAAGTGCAGCGGGCACCCCCAAGTCAAGGGGATGCCCGCCGCAACGGATCAGGGAGCGCCGCGGCCGTCAGGGCACGGCCTGGACGAGAGCAGTCATGCTCCCCTGGACGGCGGGCAACTGCGAGCGGAAGAGTCTGCGGTCGAAGATGCTGATGTCCCCCGCGGCCGCCGGGCTCAGGACCGCATCCAGCGTCTTGCCAGCCGCCAACAGCAGCGAGTAGTGCTGCCTGGCGTACGGATACAGCTTGCCGTCCTCGGCGATCACCTTTACGTACGTGCCGAGGAATTGAGGGGCATGGTCCCACAGGCTGGCGTTCAGGAAGCGCACCAGCGTGGCGCTGCCGGCCGCTATCACGTCTGCCGCGCTGTCATCCAAGACCTCCCCGTTGACCAGGAAGTACTTCGGATTGTAGTCCAGCGTGCTGGGATAGGCGGAGGTGCCGTAGGTGGGGGCGGGTACGCCGCCCGGCCCGCCGGCCACCGCCAAGTGCAGCGCCGGGTCGATCTCGCTGTAGAGGAACAACAGCTCCTGGTCGTAAGCGTAGCGCAGCAGCCCATCAGCCACCCCATTCGTCAGGCTCGGGTAGGCCTCGGCCTTCACCGCCGGAATCGCCGCGGTATTGGCCTCCACCGCGTTCTGGGTGAGCGCCCCGTACAGTCCCATCTGCACCTGGACGGCCGGGTGAGAGCCGCTGTGGTACAGGTAGGTTCCGGGGGTGATGCTGTTCCAGACGTAGGCCACCGGCCCTGACGGAGCCAGCGGGCTGCCCGCCGGGGTTTCGTGGACGAAGGAGCGGATCCGGCCGTCCGGATTGCGCGCCACCTGCGGGGAGATCGCGGCCGCCGACGCCAGCGGAAGCGCCTGGCCCGGGATGAGCATCGACACCGGGGCCGGCAGCTCGTTGACCAGGTTCACGGTGAGTCCCTGTCCCGGCGCGACGGTCAGCCGCGGCCCTGGGACCGACAGGACGTTGTTCCCCGGGACCAGCACGCCGTTGCCCAGGTCGTAGGACTGCACGGCGTACCCCCACAGGGTGACCACCACGCCGTCCGGCATGATCCGGTCAAAGGCCCCGGCCCGCAGGTTGTAGACCTTGTTCTGTGCGAAGAGGGGGCCCGCAGCGGCTGCGAGCAGCAGCAGCACGAGGACCGCCCACCTCGGTTTTCCGAATGCCTTGCGCTTCATCTTATTGTCCTCCTTGAAGCTGGACGCCGCCCGGCGGGATGTTCATGACCGCCGCGCCGCCCATCATCAGGGCCCCGGGGGGCGCCACGACCAGCATGGTCATCATTCCGCCAGGGAAGATGTCGTTGTTGACCATTTCTTTCTCGGTGTGGCTGTGCCACATGTAGACAAAGCCCCCCAGCGGGTTCATCCCGCCTTCGCCCGGCGGCAGGGCGGCCAGGCTCCCCAGGAAGGGGCTGCCGCTCCAGAAGCCGCCGAAGGTCACGTCCTGCAGCTCGGGCAGCAGAACCGGGAAGGGCTTGCCGTGGTCGGCCGCGGACTCCCGGGGCTGCAGCGCCGGCAGCATGGGCAAACCGGTAGCAGGGTCAATCACCGGCAAGCCGGTAATGGGGTCAAGGATGGGAGTGTGTCCGTAGATGTCCCAGCCGATCCCCTCCCCCGTCCAGGTGAAGATGCCGTCCATGGTCTGACCCGGCACCGCCTGGAAGGTGAAGACCTCGTAGCTCAGATCGATCGGCGCAACCGCGTCGAGATCCAGCACCCGCGCGTCGCGGGCGATCACCTGGGCGTGGTTGCCGTGCTGGTGGAAGGGATGCAGGTCCCGGCCCGCGTCGATCACCCGCATCAGCAGCCTGTCCCCCGGCTCCATCATGGGCATGCAGTTGTACGGCTGGGTCGGCAGCCAGCTCACGTAGGGCTCGAGCATGGTGTCCGGCGCGGCGCGGCCGTTGATGAACCAGTAGGTGGGGAAGAAGGTGGTCGTGTCCACCTGGTCCCACCAGCCGTACTGCACATCCTGTGGATCTTGGGATCGATCTCGCTCAGCAGGAACAGGTACTCCTCGTCGTACCAGGAATCCGGATGCCCGTAGGCCCTGCGGCTGAGGTCCGCGGCGACGTCGAAGCCCGTGGGCCGTACGATGATGGCCCCGAACAGCCCCATGTCCACCTGCAGGTCCGGCCGCGTGCCGCTGTGGTAGAGGTAAGTCCCCGGCTCGCTGGCGGTGAAGGTGTAGCTGCACCTTCCCGGCGGGGACGACGTCGTTGACGATCACTTCCAGGGGCCTGGCCTCCAGGGTCAGCAGGCCGGCCTGGGTGGGCGCCGGCGACTGCGGCCGCGGTGACCGACGACTGACCCGGGAACACGATGGAAATCGGCAACGGGAGCTTGTTGGTCGAATCCACGGTCACCACGTCCCCCTGGTTGACGAGCAGCGTCGGGCCCGGGTACTGCACCGGGCCCTGGATCAGGGTCGGTGTCGCTGACCGCGTAGCCCCACACGAACACCGAGTTGCCCTCGGGCGTGCTGATGTAGCCGGTCTTGGCGGTCAGCCGGAAGACTTTCACGCCGGTGACCGAGTCACCGGTGCTTCCACCCCGTCGATCATGCCTGGCATCACATCCATGGGCATCTGGGCCCAGGCGATTCCGGCGGCTGCCAGCAGCAGGAGCGCCAGGATGCCGGCCTTCATGGTCTTGCTTCTCACATTTCATCAGGTTCCTCCTGTCACATTCCGATCGAATCGGTGGGAGGCCGCCTCGAGGGCGGCCCCCACCTTTGCAGTAGTTACGGGCTTGACCACGATCTCGGTCATCATGCCTCCGAAGTCCTCCTGGTTGTTGCTCAGGTAGTTCAGGTTGCTGGTGTACAGGAGGTAGGTGCCGGGGGCCACGTTGGTGGTGTCGACGATCGCATCCACCGATTCGCCGCCGCCCAGGGTAACGGAGTTGGTCGTGTAGTACAGGTTGCTTGCCCTTCAGCGGGCCCGCGCCGTCCGGATCCGGACCCCGCAGCAGCCGGGCGTTCAGCCCCACGACCTCCATCGGGAGGGCTGGAAGCCAGGGTGTAGTAGCGGGTGACGTCCAGGCTGGAGATGCGGAGCAGGACTTTCTGCCCCTTGGTGGCCACGATGCGCGAGCTGACGTTCTGCGAAGCCTTGCCGATGCTGAAGGTGTCACCAGCGTTGGGCCGCACGGGAGGCGGCGATCCAGGGATGATCTGGCCAGCGGAATGTTGTGCTCCTGCACGAAGTGTAGGTGTGGATCGTCTGGATACATCCCGCAGGTGCTACGGTCGGGGTGCTCCGGAGGTGAACACCAGGTCCAGGCCGTTGTAGGCACCGCCGGTCGTCGGCCAGCATCAGGCCGTCGATGAAGAAGCGGTTGGGATTGCGCGGAGTTTCTGCCAGCAACCGTGGCCTCCACGTAGGTGTTCGCCTCCGGGGGAACCAGGCTGCCCGGCGCAACGGTGTCCGGGTAGCCCCGGCCGTTGATCATCGGGTAGCGGTCCTTCATCAGGGCGAAAGGCAGCGGCTGCACGGTCAGGCTGGCGTCGTGGAACCTCGAGTCGAAGCCCGCGATCTGGATCGGGATAGTCCACGTCGTAGCCGGTGGAGCCGTCGCCGTCGTTGTAGGCGAAGCCCTCGTACAGCGCCCCGTCAGCGGGTTCTTGGGGTACAGGCTGAGCTGGCTGTCCTGCTTCGGCGGGACGAACAGGTTGCCCAGCATGCCCATCTGCATGTGCTCGGTGGCTTCCACGTGACAGTGGTACATGTAGGTCCCGGGGAAGACCACGTCGTAGAAGAAGGTGTAGTTGGCCGACCATGTTGATGGACAGCGAGGCGTCCGGCACCCCGTCGAAGACGGGGGCGGCCTGCGGGAAGCCGTGCCAGTGGACCGTGTGCGGGTCGAACAGGTCGGGCCGCAGCGCCATGCCCACGTTGGCCAGGTTCAGGTACAGCTGCTGGCCTTCCTTGATCTTCAGGGTCGGCGCCGGGAACTCCGCTCCCAGCATGCCCTGCTCCATGATCTCTGTCCAGCGGGATGGTCCGCACGTTCGGGTCGCCCGTCGGGACCGCGCGGCCAGCAGGTGGCTCAGGTTGCTGGAAGCTGAAGATGTACTGCTGGTAGCCGTCGGCCATGGTGCGTGAACCCGTCGCCCGCCCCCAGCAGGACGTAGACGTTGTCGTTGGCCGGGTTCCCGTCCCCGTCGGTGTCCAGGCCGTCGATGTCCGGCGGCATCTGGACCTGCAGGTTCTGGGTCGGGGCCAGGCTCAGGCTCACGATGACATCGATGCGCACGTTGGCGCCCCTGCCGAGCTGATCGGTCACCCGGACGATCACTGCGTCAGTGCCGGTGAAGTTCGGGTCGGGCGTGTAGCTGACCGTCCCTCCCGCTGACACGGTGGCCTCCCGTTCCTGGGATTGGGGTCCTGATAGTTCACGATGGTGTAGGTGTGGGTGTCGCCGACGTTCGGGTCGTTAGGCAGCACCCGGGTGGTGCCCACGGTCGGGGGGTTGCCCCCGGTGTAGGGCAGCACGTTGATGGGCTGGGCCGTCGGTGCGGGCGCCGCGTTGGCGCGCGGGTTGACCACGTTGATGGTGACCGTGCCCACGGAAGCCCGCTGCCCGTCGCTCAACAGGTAGGTGAAGGTCACCAGGCCCTCGAAGCGCTGGCCCGCGGTGAAGATGAAAGAGCCCGGGCCGGGAACAAAACTCACGGGAATATTGGCCGGTCGGGTGGTCAGGTTGAATTGCAGCGTCCCGGTCCCCCCCGCAGGCAGAGTCAGGCTCAGCAGGGTGGCTGACAGGGTCCCGCTGTTGTCCGGATCGTAGTCGTTGGCCAGCACGCCAGGCGCCGAAACCCAATAGGGCGCCGGCCTGCCGTTGGCTGGCAGCGTCAGCTCGTAGGAGTCCTTCACTGCCACGGGAACGAGGTTGCTGGAGGCGACAAACCGGTCGGCGCCGGCATAGGCGGTCCCGTTGTCCAGGTCGCCGTCCACGTCCGTCTGCCCCGGGGTACCGCCCCCGAAAGCCGAGCTCAGGTGATAGTTGCTGCCCACGGCCGTCAGCGGCCCGTACCGCACGTCGATGAAGTTGCCGCCCTCGTCGAAGGCCGGCATGGCCAGAGGCGCCGTCGGCGGGAAGATGATCACCGACCTCCTGCGCCACGTTGAAGTACGGTGCCGCAAAGGGCACCGCAGCCCCGGTCAGGACGCTGTCGGTGGGAACCAGGGTGCCCGCCGCGGCAGGCAGCACGCCGAGGTCCCGGAAGCCGTCGAGGGACCAGCCCGAATACCGTCGGGCTGGCTCGATCTCGAAGTGGAACGAGCGGTTCTCCCAGATGATGTCTGCAGCTCGGGTTCGAGAACGTCGCTCCGTCAGCGCCTGGAACGCCGGGCTGTGCGCCCGGGAGGCGATGCCCGCCGGCTGCGGGGTCGACTCAGGTTCGCAGATGATGAACGCCGCTCCGGCCGTGGCCGTGGAGTCGTTGCGCGCGATCGTGTTGTGCACGATCTGCGACGCTCGCCGCGTCCTGCAGCGCGATGCCGCCGCCGGCCAGCCCGGCCACGTTGTTGACGATGAAGTTGTTGGCGATGCGCATCAGGTCGGCGGGCAGGCTCCAGAGGACCTTGATCCCGCCGCCGTCCCCGGCCCCGGCCAGGTTGCCCTGGATCAGGTTGGCGTCGACGGTCACCGACCCGGTGCCTTCGGTCAGGCCGCCGAGGTTGAGCGCGGCACCGCCCGCCGATGAAGATGCCTCCGCCGGACACCGTGGTCTGCTGGAAGAAGGACTGGTTGAACAGGATCCGGTTGCGGGCGATCAGGCCGCCGTTGCTGCGGCCCAGGTGGCCGATGCCGCCGCCGTCGCCCTCGGCTGAAGTTGCCGGCAATGAGGTTGTCGGTCACCTCGTAGTCGTCGGCCCCCGTGTACAGGGATACGCCGCCGCCGGCCCCGCCCAGCCCGCCGTTGGCCGACGATCTGGTTGTTGTGGATGCGGACGTGGTCGTTCTCCGCGTCCTGGTAGAAGATGACCCCGTTGGCGTCCAGCAGGGTGAGCGCCGGGTGCCCGATGGTCACCCCGCCGCCCTGGTTCCCGCTGTTCTGGCGGATGCGGTTGTTGGAGACCTCTAGGTAGCGGACATAGCCGTTGACGAAGATGCCGCCGCCCGTGGAGGCCCCCTCCACCGTGAAGCCGTCGATGCGGGCCTGCGCGCCAAGCCCGAAGCCGCCGTTGGCCGGGGAGGTGTTCCTGGCGTAAACCGAGACACCGGCCCCTTCCACCGGGGCGAGCTCGGGCTCCAGGCCGGTGAAGAGGATGGTCTGTGCCGGCAGCAGGTCGAAGGCCGCCGCGGTCCACAGCTGGTGGATGTAGGTCCTCCAGTTGATGATCTTCTCCGACGGGACCTGCACCGCGTTGATGAAGGTGACGCCGGCGCCCCAGCCCTGCAGCTGGACCGGCTCGTACATGATCACCAGCTCGCGGTAGGTGCCCGGGCCGACCAGGATCAGGTCGCCGGGGTTGGCCGCGTCGATGGCCGCCTGGATGCTCTGCCCGAGCGCGCGTCCACCGTAATGACCTGCCGGGCAGCCCGGTCGGGCCGTTGCCCAGCGGTCCCACGGTGACGGTCACGCCCAGGGTGCTGGCCTTGCCGTTGTCGCTGCGGGTCACCACCAGCTGTCCGGTGGTGGTCCCGGCCGCCACGGTCCCGGTGATCACGTCGGAGCCCCAGCTCACGCCTGGTGAGCCGACCTGCCGTCGATGGTCACGGTCCCGATGGTGTCGCCGAAGCCGTAGTCCCGGGGGATGGTCCGGCGCGGATCAGCACGGTGCCGTCCTAGTCCGGGTTGGGCACCTGCACGGCGCTGCCCATGGAGCGGATCGTGATGCGTCTGCCCGGTGGCGGCGACGTAGGGCCCGCCGTCCACCTGCTTGATGACCGGCGTGCCGTCTCGAACTCCACGTCGACCGGGAACTGGTCCGGGCCGGCGAAGGCCGCGATCGGCACCACGGGGGTGTCCAGGTAGGTGGTCGTCCCGGGCATGTACTGGAAGGTGTAGGAGAACTGGCTGTACTGGATGTTGGCAGGAACGCGTGGGGTGGGTCGGGTCGTTGATGACCACCGTCAGCATGTTGGGCGAAAAGCCGCTGGGCGCCGGCCGGTTGGCCGTGTAGGTGGACGGCACCAGGATGTTGTAGGCGCCGTAGCGGTCGGTCGAGGCTGTAGGAAATCACGTTGCCCGCCCAGTCCCGCACCGAGATGGGCAGGAAGGGCGGGCTGTACTTCTCGCCGAACTGCGGGGCGTTGGGGTCGAACTCGTTGGACATGTCGTCCAGCACGAAGCCCACGATGTGCCCCGCCACCGGCACGTAGGTGAACAGGAAAAAGTCGGCGGCCGCGTTCTGGCCGTCGTTCAGTTTGACCTGCTTGCGGTCCGGCAGGGGCCGCAGCTCTCCGGCGAAAGGCGCCGGGATGCCGGGGAACAGGGAAAGCTCGGCCGGCACGGGCCGCAGGTCGCCGACCAGGATGGGCCGCTTGTCCAGCGGGTCCTGGGGGAGGGCGACGTTGTCCGGCGCGCCCATGGGCATGGCCGGGTTGCCGTTCACCGGGAGGTTCACCCCCTGGTACTCGTCGCCGAAGTCCACGTTCTTGTCCTCTTCCTTGACGAACTGGTACCCGGGAGGAAGCCTTGGCCTCCACGATGTAGATGCCGGCAGGGATGTCGTTGAAGGCGTAGCCGCCGTCGAACACCGCGGGCCGGACCTGGTTGAAGTTGCGCAGTCCGTCGAAGGCGTCCAGCTGCCGCGAAGCCGGGGCCGTTGTCCCCCTGGGCTCCCGCGGGCAGGCTGTCGTCCCAGCTGTCGCTCCAGACCACCTGCAGGGCGTCGCCCTGGTCGAAGGTCCCGTTGGCGTTCTGGTCGACGTCCTCCGGGCCCTTGTCGGCGGCGGTCCCTCCGAGCCAGCCGAACGGGTGGTTGTCCACGTCGGCCAACTCGATCGCGCCCGAAAGGTTCAAGTCGAAAATGGCGAAATCGTCGAGATTGTCGATGATGCCGTTGGCGTTCAGGTCGCCGAGCGCCGTGGGCTGGTTCTTGGCTGCCCGATAGAGGTTCACCTGGACCCGCGGAATGCCGGGTTCCCAGGGCTCCCCCACGGCCAGGGCGGGGTCGTTCTCCGCCCGGGTGGAAGCGTAGTAGACGATGCCGGAGATGCCCCCGTTCTCCCCGGGAGCGTAGGGCGCCTTGCCCCACTCGATGATGTTGGTCTGGCCCAGGAAGGCCTGGAAGCCCTCCAGAAGCACCGGGCCGGTCTCGGTCCGCGACAGGTTGTTGCCCGTGTTGGGGTTGACCAGGGGCGGGGTGGTCGGAGCCCCGGTAGAGGATCCACGGCAGCGTCCGGTGGCATCCGCCTGGTACTGCGGCTGGGGTTTCAGCATGCCCCGCGAGGGCATCGCCCAGCCCTCATCGGGCGGTATCGCCCCGCCGGCGTCCACGATGATCGTGGCCCCGGTCGCCTTGAAGCGGGTGTAGTCCACCTCGGCCACCAGCCAGTTGAAGAAGGGGAACACCTCGTCGAAGGGCACGAAGCCCTCCAGGTCGGTCGGCATGGACTGGTACAGCGAGCCGTCCCGGAAGCGCAGGTTGACCGCCTGCTCGGGGATGCCCTTCTCGTCCGGGGTCCCGGAAGCCGTCCTGGTCCTTGTCCTCGAACACGATGTGTTCCATCCTGGCGAACCAGTCGAAGACCATGAGCGGTCCCTGGCCCCCCTCCGACGGCGCCTTCAGGTTCAGGGTCGCGCCGGCAGCCACGGTCACATCCCGGGCGTCGAAGATCACGTCCAGGTTCTCGTCCCAGACCACCAGCTCGTAGACGCCCGCGGGAACGTTGCTGATCGTGAAGTTGCCGTCCTCGTCGGCGGGAGCGGCATAGACCGCCCGTCCGGTTCCGGCCGGGGCGCTGTTCAGCCCCACCCAGGCCCCAGGCACCGGGGCGCCGGGCTAGAAGGTGAAATCCGGCGGCCGGGAGTTGTGCACCCATACGACCTGTCCGGTGATGGTGCCCGTGCCCGTGAAGAAGGCCGCGTCCTTGGTGGGCTGCACGAAGCCGAAGAAGGCGTGCACCCCGGGCGGGCCGAACTCCACGAAGAAAGGCGGCTCATCGGGCTTTACCCAGGCGTCGTTGATCTTGGTGCCCTCGATGGTCGAGGTCTGAATCCAGCCCTGCCCCGAGGGCGGCACCACGCTCACCCCGTACTTGCCCGGGGCCAGGTTCTCGATCAGGGCGTCGCCGTTGGCGTCGGTGGTGATCACCCCGTCGCCCATCTTCACGATGTTGCCGTCCGCGCCGTACACGGTGCCCAGGGGATTGCCGAAGGCGTCCATCATCATGGCGCCGGCGCTGATGCCGTAGCGGCCGCCGGCGTCCTCCAGCATGATCTTGAACCCCGCCAGCCCTTGCTCGGCCGGCTGGTCCTCGATGTTGTTGAGCGGGAAGTTGTCGTGGAAGACGCGCACGGAAATTTGCGCGGTGGGCACGGGGTGCTCATGCACGTTCACCGTGATCCTCGTGCCGGCCGCCACATTTGCCGGGACCGGCGCGCCGCTCATGGTGTAGCCCGGGTCGGGCAGCACCGAGAGGAAGTAGCGCTTGGCCGGGTCCGGCACGACGATGGGACCGCTCAGCTGGTCCCCCGTCGCCACGGGCGGTGAATAGCTTCTATGGAAGCCGTGTGACAGGTCGGCGGAAACGCCGGCCACGATGTCGTAGGTGGTGTCCTCCTGCAGCAGCCAGCGATAGCCGACCGTCAGAGGCAGACCCGCCTGGTCTACGACCTCGAGAGTGAAGCTCTGGGCGCTTGCGGCCAGAACCGCACCCAGGAACAGCGCCAGCACCGCCGCTACCCGCCGGATGGCGGGCGACGGGCCGCTGTTCCTTTCGCGTTGACTTTTCATGATCCCTCCTCACGCTTTGGATATGCAAGCTGAATAGTAGGTGATTGGGAGGGGCGGCGGGCATCATACATGGATGGTTTTCCTGTCGTGTTTCTTTTACAGGCGGCTGCCGCAATTTCGGTTGCGATTTGCCCGGCAGTGCGTTAGGATGCTGGCAGCGAAGGAGGAGAAAACGTGAAAAAGGCTGAGTGGATCATTCTGGCGTTGTTGGTGATGACCGCGGTTTTTCCCTTGGGGCTGGCCGCTCAGGCAGCAGCTTTTCTGCCGGGGATTCTGACCGATGATGCCTATCCGAACGGCTGCGTCAGCTGCCACAAGAACGATGCGGACGCGGTCCCTTTGAAGTTGAATCTGATGCTGGCCAAGGTCCAGGGCCACCCCAAGGTGGACGCGATCATCAAGATCGCGCCCAAGGATTGCGGCATGTGCCACAAGGCGGGCGCCAAGATGGGGGAACTGTCCCCCGTGGTGCACAAAGCCCACTTCGCTAAAAAGGCCGACAGCCAGTTCATCAAGCTCTTTCAGGGTTCCTGCCTGAACTGCCACACCATGGATCTGGCCCTCGGGGTGGTGACGATCAAGAGCGGCCCCAAGAACTGGTAAATCAGGGCGGATAGACCGTGGCCGCGTGGTCCTTGGTAAGCGTAGGCGTGTAGTGGCATAGCAGAGAGCAGTTGCCGGTGCGGGATCCGCTGTCCACGAACCTCAGCAGGCCGTTCGTTGGCGAGGGGTCCGCGTAGGCCCGGTCCAAATTGAGCAAATGGCTCGTGTCGCTGGCGGCCTGGGTTTCCACCCCGTGGGGGTCGTGGCAGGCCAGGCAGGAGGCCCGGACGATGCCGGCGCCGGACACGTGCTTCTCATGTTCGCTGAAGGAAGTGCCGGCAATGATGCTGGTCCGGTCGTGGCACTTGTAGCACAGGGCATTGGCCGTGGCGTCATCGAGGCTCCCGCTGGTCAGGACCTGCTGCCTTTCCAGGATCGGCGGGTAGAGCGAGCCATGCGGCCCGGAGGGACCGGTGCCTCCGGCATTGGGCCCGCTGTCATTGCTGTGGCAGTCCGTGCAGTTGATGATGCTGGCGGTGGTCAGGGGAGGAATCAGGCTGGGCACGTCCAGGCTCTTGCCGGCTGACACGACGGGGTGATACGAGGGGTTCGGGCCCGTGGCGAACTCCAGCCGCGTGTTGGTCTGGACGAACTGCCGGGTCACCAGGGCGCCCCCCCGGCTCGGGCTGTCGGCGTGGCAGCGGAAGCACAGCTCGTATTCGTAGTCGAGCGGCGTCGGCCACGCTGGTGGCGTCCAGCGCGCTTCCCCGCGGACGCCCGAACAGGGCGCCCGCGAGCCGTGGGGCGAGTAGCCGCCCGCCGTGGCGGCGTGCGGGTTGTGGCAGTCCACGCACTCCGACGTGCCGGGTCGGCGGGCTGAGCAGGCTCCTCCGTCGGGTCGTGCAGCGTCCGTGGCGGTCACCGGGTGGACGCTGAGCTTGCCGAGCTCCGCCGCGATGTTCTTGCCGGCCACGTTCCCGTTGTGGCAGGGCAGGCAGCCGCCTTCGGACAGCGGGAAGACCAGCAGGCGCTGGGGCGAGGCTGCGCTGTGCGGCCGGTGGCAGTTCTCGCAGCCGTTGGCGGCCACCGTGGCGACGCTGCGTGTGCGGCCAGGGGTCCGGGGCAGACCCATTCCAGGTGGCCGGGGACAGCCGGTGGGTGGCGGAGCCCGACCAGCCGGTCGGGGCGTGGCAGGTGGTGCACAGGGCCGACGCCAGGTTGGACCGCACCAGGAACTTGCCGTAGCGGTTGTCGTGGGGGTCGTGGCAGGAGGTGCACTGCAGCTGGCCGTCCTGGTCCAGCCTCACCGGCCCGGTCAGCAGCGCCGGGCTCACGAGCTGCCCATGTGCTGTGGCCAGGGCCTGGTCGAAGGGGAAGGAGACCGGATGGTCGTCGGACAGGTCGGTGCCCAGGTTCGAGGCCCCCGCCGGGAGACAGCGGGTCCCGCCCGCGAAAGAGGATCTCCGCGGTGGCGGCTGCGGACCATCCCCAGGGCCACGGTGCCGTCGTGGCAGCTCAGGCACAGCTTGGAGGCGCCCGTGGGCTGCCCGGGGGTGGCGACAGCGCGGTGGTGCTGGAGTAGGGGGTATACGGCGCTCCGGAGGCGAAGCGGTTCCACAGCGGGGCCTCCGGGCTGGCGACGTGCGGGGTGTGGCAGAACAGGCAGACCTGGTTCTCGGTCGCGGCCTTGATCGTGCCCGGGCCGGTGACCGAGAGGTTGTGCCTGGAGCTCAGCACGCTATCGGCAGAACAACACGCGCCGTGGCCCACAGCGCGAACACCGCCGCCGCGCAGGCCAGCACCCCTCTGATGCTCTTCACCGGCCGGCCTCCTTCAGGTACTGGAAGGTCTGCACCCTGCGATTGTAGGAATCCGCCACGTAGAGGCGGTCCGTCCCGTCGATGGCCAGGCCGGAGGGCAGCCAGAACTCGCCATCCTCCGCCCCCGGGCGGCCGAAGTTCAGCAGGAAGCGGGCGTCGGGGCCGAATATCTGCACGGTGTCGAAGAGGGCATCCACGACGTAGAGGTTGCCGTCACTGTCCAGGGCTACGCCCTTGGGGCGCTGGAAGGAGCCGCTGGAGTCCCCGGGCCGGCCCAAGCTGCGCAGCGCTTTTCCCTGGGCATCGAACACCTGCACGCGGAAGTTCAGGCTGTCGTTCACGTAGAGCTGGCCGTCCGCGGAAACCGCCAGGTCCACCGGGTAAGTTGAACCGCCCCGGCGCGTCGCCGCGACCGCCGAAATGGAACAGCGGCTCGGCCCTGCTGCCGCGGAGCCGGTAGGCCAGGACCCGGTGGCCGGCCGTGTCGGTCACGTAGACCCGGTCCCCCGCGGCCGCGATGCCGGTGGGGCGCTCCAGCCCCTCTTCCCGGCCAAAGGAATACAGCAGCCGCTGCTTCGGACTGAAGACAAAGACCAGGGCGCTTTCCGAGTCGGCGACCAGCAGCCTGCCGTTTCCGTCCACGGCCACCCCGATGGGCGTGCGCAGCCGCTGCTTCCGGGCGCCGCGCAGCAGAGCAGTACCTGCCGGCCGCCAGGTCGAAGGCGTGCACCGCCCCCAGCCCGGGGTCGGCGACGTAGAGGCGCCTCCCCTCCCCGTCCACGGCCACGCCATAGGGCCGGACGAAGCGGCGGGGCTCCTGGCCGAAAAGCAGCCGCCGGAAGAAGCGCAGCGCCCCGCCCCGGCCCATTCCCAGATCGTCGGGGCCGGAGAAGGAGCGGAGGAATTTGATGCGCGCGACTTCCGGCGGCGGGGGCCAGACCGTATCGCTGGGCGCCGGCGACGGGGAAAGCAGAATCAGGAGCAACGCCAGGTTCCAGGCCTTCATAGTCAGAACCGCCTCGTCAGCGCGATGCTGAGGGCATGGTCGCCGCCGCTGAGCGGCCCCAGGAAGCTGTATTCCGCGGAAGCCGTCAGCAGGCCGCGGCGGAAATCCAGCCCCGCCTGGGCGCTCCAAAGGGGCTGCGTGCTTTTTCCCGTTTCCGCCTGCAGCCGGCAGCCTCCCGCGGCGGACAGGGCAAGGTACTGGCCCGCGCTGAGATTGTAGCGCGCCGTCGCCTCCAGGAAGCCCTGCGACAGCCCCCGGGCCGCGAAGCGAACCAGGCTCTCGGACCCCTGCAGGGAGAGCAGGGAGCGACCCCCTATCGGCAGGGCCAGGCTCTGCTGCCCGCGCAGGACGTCGTACGGCAGAACGGAGGACCCGTGGTGCTGGTATTCAGCGCTGGCCCTCACCGGCGGCAGGTTGAAGCCGAGCCCCAGCCGGTGGTCATCCGTGACCTCCGGGGAAAGAGCAGGGATCGCGGAGGGATAGCGGCGGCCGGCGTAGCGGTAGTAGAGGGAAAGCCGCTGTTCGAGCAGCTCGAAATGCACCCCACCCGCCTGCGCCAACTGGAAGGACTGGAAGGACGGGTCGCTGGTGGCCGAATAATCCACCCGCACGACAGTCAGATTCGCCAGGCTCTCCCGGAGCAGCTGGATGCGGTCCCCGATCTCGGTGAGGCTGTAGTGTATGCCTTCCAGGTACACCTGCGTGCCGGATTCGTCGGTGACCAGGATCGAAGAACGGATCACCTTGGGGAGGTCCAGAAAGGTGACCACGCCGTCCTCCAGGACGTGGTGCTCGTCGGTGATGTTCACGGTCAGCGCGGAAACCCGGCGATCCTCGTACTGGGTGTCCAGGCGGTAATCCAGCCGGAGAGTGCCGGGGCGTATTTTCTTCTTGTATTGCAGTCCCAGGTCGGGCCCCAGGATGAGCTGGCGGAAGGTGGAGGCCGCCGTGAACGCGCCGTCCAGGCCCAGAGTGGTGGTCAGGCTTTCGTACAGCTGATGGCTGGCCTGTAGCCGGGCCTCGTTGGCCACCGTTTCCGCGAGGCCGTCCCAGGATCCCCGCAGGGCATAGGAGGCCTGGCCGGCCAGCCGCCAGGGCAGTTCCAACCGCAGCAGCTCCGTCAGGTCCAGCGCGTTCTGCCGCAGGGTGCCCGTCAGGTTGAGGAAGCGCAGGTTGGAGGACAGCCCCTGCCGCCCGGCCTCGCCGAAGGCAAGACGGTTGGCCAGCCGCACTTCGTGGCTCCGGCCCTGCTGGGCGAGCAGTCCCACGGTGCTGCGGTCGAAGTCCATGAAGGTGTAGTCGGCGCGCGTGTGGAGGTTGCGGCCCGCGGACTCCAGCCCCGCGCGGATCACCAGTTCGTCCTGCAGCATCGTGCGGGCGGCCTGCTGTTCCTCCTTCCAGCTCTGCTCCACGGAAAGCTGGAAGGGGGCCCAGCGGTTGTTCCAGCTCGCAGCCCCGCCCAGTGCGGTTTCGGCGACCCTGGCCCTGTCGAACAGGCTGTACTCCTGCAAATCGTCGCGCCGGTCGAAGTGCAGACTGAAGGGATAGGGCTTTTCCTGCAGGAAGCTCGCCAGGAAGTGGATGTCCGCGATCAGGCCGTAGGCGGGCGATGGGCCCCAAGCCCCGCCCTCCCATTCCGAAACCCCCAACCGGGAAGCCAGGACGTAAGTGAGGAAGTTCTGGTGATAGATCGAGCCGGAGAAAGCCAGCTCCAGGCTCTGCCGGTACTGCCCGCTGCGGTCCGCCTCCCCCGCGAGCTCCTGCCAGCGGTTCTCCGCGGACACCGTGGCGCTGCGCTTGTCGCTGCGGATCGTAAAGGCCCTAACCTGTTCCCGCTCGGGCGCGGAATCAGCGGCCAGGGGGAGGATCAGCAGCAGCAGCAAGGCCAGGGGCCATCTCATTCGAAATCCAGCAGCCGATCCTCGTCGGACTCGTGCGGGTTGTGGCAGGTCAGGCATTCCCCGATCTCCCCGTGCACGGCGACCATTTCTTCCCGGGCATGGCACATCAGGCAGATATCGGGCAGGGGCTGCTGCAGCAGCCGGACATTCTCCGCTTTGTGCGGCAGGTGGCAGAGCAGGCACTCCGCCTGGGCCGGGACGTGGACGACCCGTTTCCCGGTGATGACCGCTGCATGGCAGGTGAAGCACAGCTCGTTGCCCTCCCGGCGAAGCCGGTTGGAAGTGCCCGTGTCGTGGCAGCTCGCGCAGCTGCGGTCCCCGAAGGGCTTGTGCGTGGACCCGGAAACGAGCAGCGGCGCCGCCTGCTGCACCGGCTCCGTCGCCGGCAGCGCTGCTTTCGGCCCCTGTTCCATCCCCTGGCCCGCTTCGGCCGCAGCCTCCCGGGCCGAGGCGGGCGGCGGCACTCCGTCGAACAGGAAGCTGGCGATCCGGAAGCGCGTCTCGGCCGCGCAGCCGCCAAGCAGCAGCGGCAGGGCGAGGAACGCCAGGATTCTGCTCATTGCCGTTCATGGCCCGCGCCGAACACGCCGATCTTGCCGTCCCCGTACTGGCTGGTCACGAACACCAGGTAGTCCAGCTCGAAGGAGGGGTCCGCCAGATGGCGGAAGTGCGGGACCAGGCTCCTGTTCACCCGCACCTTGGCGGGAAGATTCAGCGCGAAATCCCCGCCCCCCGGTTGGCCGAAGAAAAGCAGTAGCCGCCCTTCCTGGTCGAAGATCTGCACAACCTGGGTGGCCGCGTCCACGACGTACAGCAGGCCGTTCTCATCCAGGTCGATGCCCTTGGGTCGGGCGAACAGGCCGGGGGCCAGGCCCTGGGAGCCGAAGCTGCGCACGTACCGCCCCTCCCGGTCGTACTTCTGCACGCGGAAAGCGCCCAGGTCCGAGACGAACAGGTTGCCCTCCCCGTCCAGGGCCAGGTTCACGGGGGCATGCAGGCGCGCCTGCGGGGAGGTTTCACCCTCCAGGGGCACGGTGAACAGGGGCTGCCGGCTGGATTTATCGAAAACCCGCACGCAGCGCTCTTTCAGGTCGCTCACGTACAGCCGCGTGTCATCCAGGACCACGTCCCCGGGCTTCAGGCCCTTGCCCAGCTCGCCCGCGTACCGGTCTTGGGCGTCCAGCACGACCACGGCCTCCCGCGCCGTGTCCGTGACGTACTTCGTGCCGTCCCGGTCGATGCTGATGTTGATCGGCTTGACCAGCCTTCCCGCGCCGGATGGCTGGAGCAGGCGCAGCTGCTTCTTCGACAGATCGATGACCAGCAGGGCGGCCAGCATGGAATCGCAAAGGTAGATCTTGTCCCGCCAGAAGGCGATCCCATACGGTTTCACGATGGGTTGACTCTGCTGCGGTCCCAGGATGAAGGTCCGAAACCAGCCGCTCCTCCTGGAGAGGTCCGCCGAGGAAGAGATGGTGGTGAGCAGCTGCATCCGGGCCGGGGCGGGTGGCGGGGGATAGAACTGCGGGGAGCGTTCGGCCGCCGGCTCGGGCGCTGTAGCGCAGCCGGCCAGCACAGCCAGCAGTAGCAGAGGGTAGACCCACCTCGGTCCGGCAGGTGGCCCGCGGTCCTGTCCGGGCCGCGGTACGCAGGTATCCATGCTCCCCGGCTCCCGCGGCGAGCCGGCTACTTGATGTGGCAGGTCAGGCAGAGCGCGGAGCCCACATTGCTCTTCACCAGCAGGCTGGGGTGGCCGAAACTGTTGTGCACGTCGTGACAGGAGGCACATTCCAGCTGGTCGTTGAACAGCATTTTCGCCTGGATGGTGGCGCCGGGACCGAAGCTGTTGAGGGCGGCGGGGTCAACCAGCTCCCCGTCCGCGGTGGCCAGCGCGCCGTTGTAAGTGAAGGAAACCGGGTGATCGTCCGACAGGCTGGTGCCGAGATTGGCGCGCCCGGGCGGAGTGCCGATGGTGGTGATGAAGGTCGTCCCGGTGTTGCCGCCGTAGGAATCGATGGCCACTGTGCCGTCATGGCAGCTCAGGCAGGCCCGGGAGGCGCCGGCCGGCTGGGTGACGCCTGGCAGGGTGCCCGTGCCGGCGGTAAGCGTGGGGCTGCTGTACAGGGTGAAGGTGGTGGTCGTGGAAGCGTGGTTCCACAGCGGCCCCGCGCCGGCTCCACCATTATGCGGAGTGTGACAGGCCACACAGATCTGCTGTCCGGTCGCCCAGGTGCTGAAGTTATGCTTGGAATTCACGATCCCCGTGGTCTGCGCTCCCGCGGCTGCGGCCGCCAGAATCAGCGCCAGGAAAGTCGCCCAACGACGAATTCCGCTCATACACCCACCTCCTCTGAAAGCCATGCCCTTTAATATAGCAGAGACTAGCGAATGCAGTGGCGAAAGGCCTGCGAATTTAGTGTCGCTTTTTCACTACTCATTCGTCAACCCCCGAAACGAAGGCCAGGGGCCATTTGCAGACCAGGGTGGTCCCTGTTCCCATCTTCGTCTCCAGACAGAAGGTTCCACCGGAAAGCTCTGCCCGGCCCTTCATGCTCGACAGGCCCATGCCCTCGCTCTTGCGGCCCGGCGCCACCTCGAAACCCTGTCCGTTGTCCCGGATGCCCAGGACCAGGGTATGACCGTCGACGCGGAGGTCCAGTTGGATCCGGTCCGCCTTGCTGTGCCTGGCCACGTTGTTGCAGGCCTCCTGCACGATCCGATAGACCGTGCCCGCCAGTCTGGCGGGCACCTGGTCTTCCCGGACTCCGATCCGGCAGTCGATCCGGATGCCGGTGTAGGTCTGCTGAAACTCCCGGCAAAACCAGCCCAGGGTCTCCACGATCCCCAGGTCCTCCAGCATGCGCGGCCGCAGGTCGTTCTGGATGCGGTGCGCCTCCTCGGCAATCTCCCGGAGCATGGACACCACCCTGCCCAGCGTCGCCTCCGCCTCCACGACGCTTCCCCGGCTCATCTGCTGCAGCCCGTTTTCCACCGCGAACTTCGCGGCCGCCAGGGCCTGCCCGACGCTGTCGTGCAGCTCGCCGGCGATCCTCTTTCTCTCGGATTCCTGCACGGAAAGCAGGTCGATGGAGAGCTGGCGGGCGCGGCCTTCCGCGGCCCGCAGGCTCTCCAGGATCTGCCCCTGGCGCACGGCGTAGCGGATGGAGCGGTCCAGCAGCGCCGCGGTCAATTCCTCCTTGTTCAGGAAGTCCACGGCCCCGGCTTCCTGCGCCCGCACGTCCACCTCCCGGTCGCCGAAACCGGTCAGCACGATGATCGGGCTGCCGCAGCCGGAGCGGGCGGCTTCACGCAGCAGCTCGATGCCGTCCGTCTGGCCGAGGTGGAAATCCAGCAGGCAGACGTCCTGCCGGGAGTCTTTCATGGCCGACAGGGCGTCTTCCCGGCAGGAGATCCACCGCACCTCGTACTGGATCTGGGAAATCTCGGCCAGCAGGTCCCGCACCAGGACGTAGTCGTCCTCGTCGTCCTCCACCAGCAGCACCCTCAGCTTTGCCTGCTGCATCGGGCCAGGGTCGCTCATGAGGGCGGCAGCTCCACCGTCTCCAGCCAGTAGCTGGCCACCTGCTTCAGCAGCTCGGCCAGCGCGCCGAAGGTGACCGGCTTGGTGACGAAGGAGTTCGCCCCCAGATCGTAGCTGCGCAGGACGTCCTCCTGCGCTTGCGAGGTGGTCAGGACCACCACGGGGATACGCCGCAGCGCCGGATCCGACTTGATTTCGCGCAGCGCCTCCCGGCCGTCCTTCCGCGGCATGTTCAGGTCCAGCAGCACGAGGCTGGGCGGAGGACAGGATTGCGGGTCCGAGAACTCGCCGCTCCGGCGCAGGTAGTCCAGCAGGCGTTCCCCGTCCTCCACAAAGCGCAGGCTGCCCGGTTCCCGGCCGTCCAGCAGGGCCTCCTTGATGAACTGGCAGTCCTCCGGATCGTCATCGGCCACCAGGATGACCGCCGGTTTCTTCCCATTAGGCAATTCCCTACTCCTCCTTCGTGTCCACCGGCTGTCCGGCCGGGAAGGCTATCATGAATGTAGCCCCCTTCCCGGGGGAACTCCGCGCCGTGAGCGTTCCGCCGTGGCGTTCCACGATCTTGCGGCAGATGGCCAGGCCCATCCCGGTGCCCTCGTACTGGGTGCGACCGTGCAGCCGCTGAAAGGGCTGGAAAAGCCGCGCCAGATATTTCTCGTCGAAGCCGATCCCGTTGTCCTGCACGCGGATTTCGAAGCCCGGCCCGCCCGCCGGGCCCGGGGAAGGGCTGGCGGAGACCCGCACGACCGGCGGGTCCTCGCCGCGGAACTTCAGGCTGTTGCCCAGCAGGTTCTGGAAAAGCTGGCGCATCTGGAGGGGGTTGCATTCGATCACCGGCAGCTCGCCCACCTCCACCCGGCCCCCGGTTTTTTCGATCAGCAGGCTCAGATCGGCCACCACTTCCTTCAGCACCTCGGCCAGCGAAACCGGGCTGAAGCTCTCCGGCCGGTTGCTCACCCGGGAATAGCTCAGCAGGTCCTGGATCAGCTCCTGCATGCGCCTGGCCGCGCCCTGCATGCGCTGCAGGTAGTCCAGGCCTTCGGCGCCCAGGCTGTCGCCGCACCTGGCCTGCAGGCGGTCGCCGAAGGCCTGGATCTTGCGCAGCGGCTCCTGCAGGTCGTGCGAAGCCACGAAGGCGAACTGCTCCAGCTCGCGGTTGCTGGCGGCCAGCCTGCGCAGGTAGCCTTCGCGCTCCCGCTCCGAATCCCCCAGCCGCTGGGCCATCCGGTTGAAGGCCCCGGCCAGCTGCTCCAGCTCCTCGAAGCCCCGGACCTCCAGCCGGTGGCACAGGTCCCCGGCGGCGATCTTCTCGGTCCCCCGCTGCAGCCTGACCAGGTCGGGCAGCAGCCTGCGGCGCAGCAGCAGGTAGCTGCCGTAGAACGCGGCGATGATCAGCCCGATGCAGGCCAACACCATGAAGGCGGCGCTGCGTTTCACCGCCGCCAGGTCCCGGTTGCTTTCCTGGATCAGCAGGAAGGCATAGTGCACCATGCTCTGCCCCGAGGCGATGGCCCGCGAGCCCAGGCGCTCGGCCACCTCCTGCTGCAGCTCCCCGGCCTCCGCGGAGGCACCCTGGGCCGTTTCGAAGGACCGGGCGATCTGGTCGAAGAGCACTCCCAGCCTGTCGCAGCTCTCCGCCAGGCGTTCCAGGTTCTCGTTCTCGCGCCTGCCCGACGTCTGGGCCTGCCGGATCAGCCGGCGCAGGGAGGCATATTTCTGCTCCATCTGGATCCTCGGCCCTTCCTCCCGGCGGGCCAGGTAACTGCGGGTGATCATGGACAGCTCGTAGACGTCCTTGGAGATGAGGTCGGAGGTCAGGTTCTTCTGCACCTGGAGGTTGATCTCGTAATTGGCAATAGCCAGGATGCCCGCCGCCAGCGCGGCCAGCCCGAGGGAAACGAAAGTAGTGGCCCGGAACTGCGTCCTGATGGTCATGGGCCGCTCAGTGGATGACTCCGACAGCCTCGGGTTTGAGGCTTTCCAGCGTATCCAGGCTCAGCAACTGGAAGAGATTCGGGACCTGCGAGGGTTCCGCCACCCCGTTAGCCACCGCCCAATGCGCCTCGTCCTCCATCATGGTCAGCAGGTCCTGATGCAGGCCGACCTGGAAGCGCAGTTGGGCCAGCCGCTCGGCCAGCTGCCCGGAGGAAAGCTTGAACTCCCGGGCCAGGATATCGCGGGCCGCCGAATTGTTCTTGGCCATGTAGGCTTCCGCTTCCAGCAGGGCTGCCAGCAGGGCTTTGAGCGCCTTGGGACGCGCCCGCAGGAGCTTCTCGGTCGTGGTCAGCAGAAAAAAGTATTCCTGCCCGCCCTGAGCGGACCAGGAAAGTACCTCCCCGCCCAAGGCATCCTTGGCGGAGTAGGAAAAGGGCGGATACAGGCAGACCGCATCGACCTCGCCCTGCGCCAGCGCCCGGACCAGGGCGGAAGGCCGCAGGTCCACGAGCTGCACGTCCCGGGGGCGCAGGCCATTGAAGGCCAGGAAGGCGCCCAGCAGGAATTCGGTGTTCATGCCCTTGCTGACCCCCAGTCGCCTGCCCCTCAGGTCCTCGGGCCCGCGGATTCCCCGATCGGTTCTGGCAATCACCTCCGAATTGTTCGCCGTGGCGAGGGTCCCGAGGGCCCGCAGGTCATTTCCTTTGAAGCTCTGCATCAGGAAGGCGAACTCGGTGGCCACCGCCACCTCGATCTCGCCCCTGCGCAGGTCGTTGATGGCATAAACCCCTCCCTCGTAGCCCCGGAAGGAGACTTCCAGGGCGTGACGCTGGAACAGCCCTTTCTCCTGGGCGACGTACAGCAGCGCGGCGAGTGGGTCATGAAGGAAGCCGATTCGGAGGGATTCGACGACTTCCGGCTTCCCGGCCTGCCTGCCGCAGGCGGTCAGGAGGAGGAATAAAGCCGCCGACAGCACCGGCCAGCCACGTTTCACCTACGTATTCTATCATATATTAGCGCCTCTTTCAACTTTGCTGTCGCAAAAAAACGACAAGAATTGCAGCGTCGGCAGGCTCTCTTTCGCCTGGAATTCGGACTAGAATGGCAACAGTGGAAGAAACAAGGGAAGGACTCGGCCCTCGCAAAGCGTTCACTCTGCGGGCTCCTGCCCTGACCGGGCTCGTTGCGGTGCCGGTCCTGGCCATAGGCTTCTTCCTCGCCTTCACCTACCTGTACCTCTTCCCGGCCTTCGGCCGGCTCCTGCGAGACGTCGCCCTCCAGCAGGGGATCACCGCGGCCCAGCTGCTGGCCGCCTCGTTGATCGACGAGGACCAGTCGCTGGAGCACGGCGGCCTGCACGAGGAGCTGCTGCGCCGCATCCGGCAGGTCCAGCGGCAGGGCCAGGTCATCAAGATCCGCATCTACTCGCCCATGGGCGAGGTGGTCTACTCCAGCGAAGCCGGGGAGCTCGGGACCGCCAACCACGACCCGTACTTTCAGGAGATCCTGATCGGGCACCGGGTCGCCGCCAAGGAAGCGGGACGCGGCGCCCCCTCCCTGGAGGGCCAACGCTATCCGGAGGAGGTCATCGAGGCCTACGTGCCGATCTCCAGGCAGGGGCGTCTGTTGGGCGTGCTGGAGATCTACTACGATGCCTCGCTGCAGAACCAGAACCGGCGCAGTGTGGCGGCCTTCGCCTCCGCCGTGATGGCCTTTGCGGCGGTCATCCTGCTGGTGGCCGTGGGGGTGAGCGCCACCGGGGTCCGGCAGCGGCTGCGCGAACGGCAGTCGCTGCCCGGCGATCCGTCTCCCCGCGCCTAGAAAAAAAACGACACGGGATTCGTTGGACGCGGTAAATCGATCACTCGGCTCGCATCTATACTTGATCTGACGGGACGCGAAATCGGGGCAGTGCCCCAGGACACTTGAACCCGCCGGTGAGAAGAACGACAATGAGGACGATGAGCGCGCTCCAGCTTGCCGAACTGCTTCTGTTCGCGGCCTGCATGGCGCCCGTGGTGGCTGCGGACGCGCGGGAGCGGCGCATTCCGGACCTCTGGCTCCTGCTGGCCGCCGCGGCGCTGCTCGGCCTGCGCCTGGCCGCGGGGAGTCTGACGGCGAGCCAGTTGGGCGGTGCCGCCGCGGCGGCGCTGCTGCTCCAGGGCGTGCGGCTGGCCTTCGGCCGGAGAATGGGGCTGGGGGATGTCAAACTGGCCGCGCTGATCGGTTTCCTCCTGGGCTTTCCGGCCTGCCTGGTGGCCGTGTTCCTGGGCGCCGCGGCGGGGATCGGCTTCGTCCTGCTGCGGCGCGCGGTGGCCGGAGTCCCCGCCGGCCGAAGCGTGGCCTTCGGGCCTTTTCTGGTTTCAGGAGCGGTCGCGGCCTTCCTGCTGCTGCCCCTCCTGGAATGGCTCTGGCGCTCGCAGATTGGAGCTTGAGCTATGAATGACCGTGTTTCGCGCGCCTGGTTGCTGCTGGTCCTGCTGGCGGCCGCAAGCCTGCCGGCTCACGCCCAGCAGATCAAGGAGATGCAGTTCGTCAACCAGCCGGTCAACGACATCCTGCTGGCCCTGGGCGAGATTTCGGGCAAATCGATCATCCCCGATGAAACCGTCGGCGGTACGGCCTCCTACCACTTCGCGGCCACGGATTTCGACACGGCCCTGCAGGTGTTCCTGTCCACCTACAAGATGTACGTGCGCAAGCAGGACAGCGTATACTACGTGTCCCGCATCCGGGTCGATGCCGAGCCGGCCAACGGCACGATCAGCATGGACGCCGAGGACGTGGAGATCCCCTACCTGATCCGCGCCGCCTCCAAGGCCCTCGGGCGGACCATCCTCTTCGACCCGCTGCCGGGACAGCCCCTCACCGTGCACGTCTCCCGGATGAGCGCCGACAAGCTGCTGGAGATCATCGTGAGGCGCTTCCCGGACTACCGGGTGGAGGTCGACCAGGACTTCTACTACGTGAAACGCATCCCGACCACGCCGCCAGCGGCCAGCGGGCGACCAGGAGCCCAGGGCTCGCCCGTGGAACGGGTCGGGGAGCAGTACTCCCTGAAGGTGGACAAGGGCCGTTTCGTGGACGTCGTCGACGCGCTGTTCGGCAAAGCCCAGCGGGAATACTCGCTGATGTCCAAGAAGGACGTCATCCTGGACAAGCTGCGCTTCGAGGCCAAGCCCTTCGAGCGCATCCTGCGCCTGCTGCTGGAGCAGGCCAACGCCGACTATGCCCTGATCGGCGAGGTCTACTACATCTTCGAGATCGAGCAGCGGGACGTGCTCAAAAAGCTCAACACCACCGTCCGCATTCCGCTGACCTACGTGTCCGCCAAGGAACTGCCCAATCTGTTTCCGGCGGAGCTCCTGTCGGCGCAGCTCTTCCGCATCGACGCGCCCCGCAACGCGGTGATCCTCAGCGGCAGCGTGGAGGAGATCGGCCCGGCCCAGGAGTTCCTGCGCCAGGTGGACCGGCCCATCGCCGATCGGAGCTACCAGGTGTTTCGCCTGAACTTCCTGAACGCCACCAAGATCGCGGCGCTGCTGCCCCCGGAGTACCGTCATATCGAGCCGATCATCATCCCCGAGTCCAACTCCTTCGTCGCCCTCATGCCTGAGGACGCCCGCCAGTCCTTCGCCGACTACCTGACGCTGATCGACAAGCCGGCGGGCAGCGCGACCGTGAAGCTGAAGTACTTGAAGGCGGAGGACCTGTTGAAGAAGCTGCCTCCCTCCCTGGCCAAGGAGGAGATCCTGGAGACCGGCGACCCCTCCGTGGTCTTCGTCCGGGCCTCGGCCGACAAGCTGGCCGACTTCTACCGGGAGCTGAAGGTGCTGGACAAGCCCGTGCCGCAGATCCGCTACCAGATTCTGGTCATCCAGTACAGCAAGGGAGATTCCCTGAATTGGAAAAGCTCCCCGTCCGCCACCACCGCGGCCTCCGGGGCCACCAACGGCATCCTGGCCAGTCTGGGCAAACTGAACCTGAGCTTCGACATCGTCTCCTCCCTGGGGCTGCAGTTCGCCCTGAACCTGGAAGCCCAGCTGTCCACCAACGACGCGCAGGTGCGGGCCGACACGGCCCTGGTGGGGCTTTCCGGCCAGGACGTGGAGTTCCGCAACACGGAAACCTTCCGCTACCAGGAGGTGGAGGTCGACGAAAAGGGCAACACCATCTTCACCGGCGTGACCCGGGAGATCACCTCCGGCCTGATCTTCAAGATCCAGGGCTGGGTTTCCGGCGACCAGATGATCACCATGAACGTCAAGGCCACCGTCTCCAAGCGGGGCGCGGCCACCGCCACCGATGGATCGCCGGGCATACCCCCGACCTCCGAGAACATCGTGAACACCCTGGCCCGCACGGCTTCCGGCCAGCCGGTGGTGATCGGCGGGTTGATGCGCCAGGACACCGTCGTCCAGGTGGACAAGGTGCCGGTGCTCGGGCACATCCCCCTGCTCGGCCTCCTGTTCCAGCGCCGCACGGAGACCCTGGAAAACTCCGAGATCGTGATCTACATCGTGCCCCGGGTGGAGTTCGGCCAGGCGGAGGAGGCGGACCTCGGACCTGACCCTGGAACGGCTGTACCAGCGGTTTTTCAAGTCCTGAAAGCCATGGACAAGGCATCGCTGGCCGAGTTCAAGCCCCTGCCGGAGGGCGCCGAGCAGTACCCGCTGGAGTACATCGAGAACAACTCGGTGATCAAGCTGCGGGAGAACGGCGACGGCATCCTGATCGGGGTCTGCAACGCCTCGGACATCCTGCTGCTGGAGAACCTGAAGAAGTTCCACCACAAGCAGGTCGAGCTTCCTCGAGATCGACCGCAGCGAGCTGGCCGGCTACCTGGGCGACCTGCTGTCCGAGGTCAGCCCCAAGCCGGGCGCGGCCCCGGACGAGAAGCTGCTCCTGGACAAGCTGGCCAACGACGCCCCGGTGATCAACCTGGTGAACAGCATCCTGATCGAGGCCATCCGCCAGCGAGGCCTCCGACATCCACCTCGAGGGGTTCGCCGAGCGCATGGTCGTCCGCTACCGCCTGGACGGCTACCTGCACACGGTGCGGGAGCTGGACAAGTGCGACGCTTCCCGGCGGTCTCCACCCGCATCAAGATCATGGCCAACCTCAACATCATGGAGCGCCGCCGCCCGCAGGACGGCCGCATCACCGTGCACCTGGGCGACGACACGCTGGACATGCGGGTCTCGGTGATCCCCATCGCCGACGGGGAGTCCTTCGTGCTGCGGCTGTTCAGCAAGAAGAAGACCCCGCTCTCCCTGGAGCAGCTGGGCCTGGGCGAGGAGGACCGCGGCCTGCTGGAGCGCATCGCCCGGCGGCCCAACGGCCTGATCCTGGTCACCGGCCCCACGGGCAGCGGCAAGACCACCACGCTGAACGCCGTGCTGCAGCACATCAAGAGCGACACCCAGAAGATCATCACCATCGAGGACCCGATCGAGTACCTCATCGACGGGGTGAACCAGATCCAGACCAACGACCGCATCGGCCTGTCCTTCGACACGATCCTACGGAGGGTGCTGCGCCAGGACCCCAACATCATCATGGTCGGCGAGATCCGCGACAGCCAGACCGCCGAGCTGGCCATCCGGGCCTCGCTCACCGGCCACCTGGTGCTCTCCACGCTGCACACCCGCGACTCGGTGTCGGTCATCACGCGCCTGAAGAACATGCAGATCGAGCCCTACCTCATCGCCGCGGTGCTGCGGGGGTCCATGGCCCAGCGGCTGGTCCGGCGCGTCTGCCCGGAGTGCCGGCAGCAAGCGCGAAGGCCACCCGGGCGGAAGCGGCCCTGCTGCGCAAGCAGGGCCTGGAGGAGGGTCCGGTGTTCGAGGGCCGGGGCTGCAAGAGCTGCCACCAGAGCGGCTTCCGGGGGCGCATCGGGCTGTTCGAGCTGTTCGAGTCCACCGCCGAGGTGGAGGAGATGATCGTGTCCGGCAAGAGGGACTCGGACATCCGGGCTCACCTGGCCGCCAAGGGAATGAAGCCGCTGCTGACCGACGGCTTCCAGAAGGTCCTGCAGGGGCAGACCACGGTGCCGGAGATCCAGAGGGCGATTTCAGGATAATGCCGATCTACAATTGCCGGGTGGTGGACGCCCGGGGGCGGACCAGCTCCTTCGTGCGGGAGGCGGCCTCCGAGGAGGTCCTGATCCGCGAGCTCAACAAGGAGGACATCTTTCCCCTGGAGGTCCGGCAGGGCCGAGGAGGCGCCGAGGCAGGCGGCGCGCCGCAGGAGGTTTTCCCGGGCCGCGGTGATCGAGTTCACGGAGACGGTGAGCGTGCTGCTGGCCTCGGGCCTCACCTTCCGGGACGCCCTGGAGGTGGCCCAGACCATCTTCCTGAAGGGCGAGATCAACCGGATGGTGGCCCACCTGCTGGAGCAGATCCGCAAGGGGGCGTCCGTGACCGACGCGGTGGCCGGGCTGGGCGACGGGCTGCCCCCGCTGTACCGGGGCTTCATCCGCATCGGCGAGAAGATCGGCTCCCTGGAGGAGGCCTTCAAGCAGCTGGCCGCCTACCTGGGCGAGGACCGCAAGGTCCGCGACAAGCTGGCCAGTTCCCTCATCTACCCCGTGCTGGTCCTGGGCGTGGCGGTCGTCGGGATCGCCGGCATCGTGATCTTCGTGCTGCCCCGCATCCAGGCCATGTTCCAGCAGCTGGGGGCAGCGCTGCCCGCGCGCCTGTCCTCCGCGCTCGGCCTGTTGCGCGGGGCGGTGCTCGGCGGCGGCCTGCTGCTGGCCGCGGCGCGCTGGCCGCCGTGCTGGTGCTCTCCGCCCTGCGGCGGACGCAACCCCGCCCTGGCCCTGGCCCTGGACCGCCTGGTGCTGCGCCTGCCGGTCTACGGCCGGGTGAGATACCTGCGCGAGATCCTCAACCTGCTGTTCGCCCTGGAAATGCTGACCGCCGGCGGCTTCTCCGTGGAGGATGCCCTGGCGCGAGTCCGCGGAGGTGACCGGCAACCAGGCCTTCCGCGCCGCCCTCGACCGAGGCCCGCGAGAGCATCGTGCGGGGCGAGAACCTCTCGGCCGCCTTCCTCGGCAGCCCGGTGTTCTCCAGCCGCATCGGCCGCTGGGTCGCCGTGGGCGAGCGGGCCGGGCAGGTGGAGCAGGTTTTCGGGCAGCTGCGGCGCTACTACCAGGTGGAGATCGAGAAGTGGTCCTCCCGTTTCATGAACCTGGTGGAGCCGGTCCTGATCCTGGGCGTGGGCCTGGTCATCTTCCTGATCATCATCTTCTTCATCATGCCGATTTTCTCCATTTACGAAGGAATGCTGTGAGCAGGCAAGGAGGCGCGACAATGCGGACGCGAACGCGCGAGGACCGGCAGGCGGGCTTCACTTTCATCGAGATCATGGTGGCCATGATGATCCTTCTGATCCTGATCGGGGCGGCGGGCTTCACCTACATCCGCTACGTCGCCCGGGCCCGGGTGGTCGGGGCCAAGAACCAGATCGAGGCCTTCTCTATCGCCCTGAACGCCTACTACCTGGACTGCGGGCGCTACCCCACGGCCGAGCAGGGATTGAAGGCCCTCTGGGAAAAACCGGTGATGGAGCCGGTGCCCTCCCAGTGGAGCGGGCCGTACCTCAACAAGGAAGTGCCCAAGGACCCCTGGGGCCGCCCCTACGAGTACCAGAACCCCGGGCCGAGCGGGCTGCCTTTCGCCCTGCGCAGCCTCGGGGCCGACGGGGCGGAGGGCGGGGAAGGCAACGACCAGGACGTGCTGTCCTGGAAGGAGCAGTGATGGGCCGGCGGGAGCGCGGCTTCGCGTTGCTGGACGTGCTGGTCGCCCTGCTGATCTCCAGCATGGCGCTGCTGGCAGTGCTCGGCGGCATTTCCCTTTCGGCGCGGGCGGCGCGGGCCACCCGGCAGCGGCTCATCCAGATCGTCGCCTCCAGGAACCAGGATGCCAGCGAACAAAAGCTGTCCTTCGTCGGCGAAAACCTCCCGCGGTGAGGCGGGCTTCAGCGTCCTGGAGCTGATGGTCGCCCTGCTGCTGTTCTCGGCCCTGGGGGTCGCCGTCTGGTCGGCCCTGGCCGGCGGCCAGAGCCTGGTGAGCCGCTCCATCCGCCTGGCCGCGGGCACCGCCCGGCTGCTGCAGATGGAGCAGTACCTGCGCCGCACGGCGGCTCTCGTGCGGACCCCGTACTGGCTGCCCGGCCCCTGGGGAGGAAGCCGCGCCGGAGAGCCTGCGCATACCCTGGCTCCACGGGCAGGCGCAGGAGTTCCTTTACCTGGACTGGCGGGAAGGCCGCCTGCAGGTGCGCACCCGCGAGGAGGAGCCGGGGGTGGTGTTCGGCCCGTTCGCCAGCGTGAGCTGCGAGCTGTACGCGGGCAGCCCTGAGCGGGCCGCGGGCCTGCGGGTCTCCGTCCTGGCGGACAGCCGGGGACGTGGAGCCGCTGATCATTGTGGCCCCTTTCGGCGGCAGCCCGCTCGCGCCCAGGGACGGGGCCATGAAGCGGGGTTCCGCCGACAGCCAGCAGGGCTCCGCCTCGGTCCTGGTCCTGAGCGTGCTGGTGTTCCTCTCCGCGCTGTTCCTGGGGGCGGTCACCTTCATCGAGCTGTCGGCCCACGCCCTGCGCCGCAGCGAGCTGCGGGACGAGGAAATGCGGGCGTTGCGCGGGGCCGCGGAGGACGCTGTGCAGGCTCTGCTGGCCGACCCCACCCCTTTCGCCGACGCCCCGACCGACCCGGTCTGGTCCTGGCTCGCCCTGCCGCGCGAGGACGGGCTGGCCGTCCGGCTGGAGGACCTCTCCAGCCGCCTGGGCGCCAACTGGATCCGCAAGGAGCTGCTCCAGGACCTGGGCGTGCTGCGCCCCGGCCGCACCGCCTCCGAGCTGCAGCAGTTCCGCGAGGACAGCGGGCTGCACCTGAATCTGCTGGAGGCCTATGCGCCGTTCATCCAGGAGCAGGAGCTGGAACGGCTGTTCACCGCGTACGGCTGGTTCAACATCAACCTCACCGACGAGTTCGTGCTGCGCCGGCTGCACTGGCTGCGCGGGGCGGACTTGCAGGCCGCGGAGAGTTTCCGTATCATGGTGCAGCAGGCCCGGATCCAGAAGCGGCAGCATCGATCCGGAAACCCTGCCGGAGTTCCTGGGAGAGGAGAACTATCGCCTGCTGTTTCCGGTGGTCAATGCCGAGGCCGCGATGAACGTCCACTTCGCCCCGGAGGCGGTCCTGGAGGGCCTGTTCCGCCACTATGGGGAGCCGGCGGGGAACCTCACCCGCCTGCTGGCCAATCGCCGGGGCGCGGAGCTCACCCAGGCCGATCTCCAGGAGCTGTTGCGGGACCGCGACCGAGCCGGCGCAGCCCGCTGGCGCCCTTCCTGGGCCTGCAGACCTGGTTCTGGCGGATCAGCGTCGAAGGCCGGGACGCGGCGACTGTCCTGGGTCGTGGCCCGGGTGCCGCGCGAGGACGGGCTGCCGGAGTACCGGCGCCTGGAAGAAAGCCGATGAAGCGCTACGCCTACGTGACCCGGACCGGCGGGGCCTGCCAGCTCGCCGACTTCGAGGACCGGCAGCCCGTGACGCAGACCGCCGGAGCCCTGGCCGGGGTCATGACCTCGCGGCTGGATTTCGACGTGCGGGTCATCGAGCTGCCCGCCATGCCGGAAAAGGAGGTGGAAGGTTTCCTGACCTACCGCATCCGCAGCCTGTACCCCGGGCACGCGCGAGCAGACCGCCTTCGACTACCGCCTCCTGGCCCGGGACGGCAAACGCTACGCGGTGCTCTTCCTGTTCCAGCGCGAGACCCTGGAGGAATACCGGCGGCTGGCCGGTGGCCGCCCGCTTGTTCTCCTCCCTCTCCCTGCTGCTGCCCGCTGCTGGGCCCCCAGCGCGCCGGACGCGAACCTGGTCTGCCTGTTCTGGCAGGATAGCCTGGCTGGAAACCCTCGTCCTGTCGAGAGAGGCCGCCCCCGCGCACCCTGGCCAGCAAGCGCGGCGGCGGACCCCGCCGCCGACCTGAGCCAGGTCCTGTCCCTGGCCTCCGCCGACCTGGCGGGCTCGGACTGCCTGGTGGTCTGCCCCGCGCAGGAGCAGGAGTCCCTGCAGGAGCCTGCTGGCCAGCCGCCTGGCGGAAAGCTGCCCGGCTCACGGTGCTTTCCGCGACGCAAGCCCTGCGCCGCCTGTCCAGGGGGCCGGAGCCGCTGTTCGAGCGGCGCAAGGCCCGCTTCCCGGTGCCCCGGGGCTTGCGCCTGGAGCTGGCCGCGGCGCTCGTCCTGCTGCTCCTGTTCCTGGCCTTCAAGCGCAGCGCGGACCGGGACGCGGCGCACCTGCGCTCCCTGCGCCAGGGCATGCAGGCGGCGCAGGGCCGCAGCACCCAGGTCCTGGCCCTCGAGCAGGAGATCGAGGCCCTGGAGGCCCGCTCGGCCGCACTGAAGGGCAAACGGCCGGCCGATCCCTACCAGGTGCTCTCGGAACTGGCCATCGTGCTGGGGCCGGGCACGCGCATCAACTCCTTCCTCCTGGAGCGCGGCACCTTCCAGCTGGAGGCCGTGGGGACCAATCCGCTGCAGCTCATGGAGGTCTTCAAGAGCCGGGGGGAGGTCTTCCAGAACGTCGGCTGATCCAGATCGTGCCGCTGCAGAACACCGATCGGGAGCTTTTCCGGATCACCGGGTACGCCAATGCTCAATAAACGGGAAGTGCTCCTCCTACACGCGCTGGCCTGGGTCGTAGTGGCGGCGGCCGCCGGAATCGGCTTCTACCTGCAGCTGGAGCGCCGCGCGGAGGCCCGGCAGCAGATCGGCGTGCTGAGCGAGCAGATCGGCAGGCTCGGGACCCGCGCGGCGGACGGGGATTCCGTGGCCCGGCGGAAGCAGGAGCTCACCCGGGCCCTCGAGCAGGACCAGCAGCGCTACTACGGGGCCCAGGAGATGGACCCCTACCGTTTCGGAATCATCATCCGCGACCTGCTCCTGCGCGACGGGCTGGCCATCAGCCGTTACCAGACCCAGGAAGTGATGGGCAAGAACCTGCTGGAGTTCGCCGTCTCCGGAAACGCCATGAGCCTGGCGCGATTCCTGCAGAGAGTCTCGGATTCGCCGAAGCTGTGGTCGATGCCTTTTGTCTCGATCAGCGCCGGCGAAAGGGGAAAGGTACAGGCGGTCTTCCGCATAGGTTATGAAAGCATCGACCAAGTGGCTCCCTGAGCTCCTGCTGGGCGCGGCGCTGCTGGCCGCGATCGTCCTGCTGGCCGCTCCCCGCCAGCCGCCGGGCAGCCTCCCGGGTGCCGTCCCTGCGGAGGCCCCCGCGCGCCCGCCGCCCAGCAGCAGCCGCCGGCCTCCGAGGTCGGGCGCAAACCCGCCACCCCTGCCAGGGTCGCCTCCCTGTTCGGCTGGGTGGAACCGGCAGCCGCAAGCGGCTCGCCGTCGGCCCCCTCGAAACCCGCGGAGGCGGCCTGGCTGAAGCCAGTCGGCTTCGTGATCGGAGAGGGAGGGGCCCCCAGTTACATCTTCAAGGACACGAAAAGCAACGTCGTGCTGACCCTGGTGCCCAAGGTCGCCAACAAGGGCTGGATCCTGCGGGAGATCCGGGAAAAGGAGTTCCTGCTGGTCTACAATGGGACGGAGTTCTTCGTCAAACGCAATGATTAGAGGTGCCCCAATGAAGCGGTTGCTGATCCTCGGTGCTCTGACCCTGGCGTTGTTCGCCAGCTCCTGCGTTTCCTGGCGGGAAAAACGGCTGCGGGAGTTCACCAGCTCCCCTCTGGTCGGAATGGTCTACGACCTGGACCAGAAGCCCTGCGCCGGCGCCCTGATCACGGTCGACGGCCAGGAGGGGCCTCGCACCGACATCAACGGCCGTTTCGTCATTGACGCCCTCCGCCGCGGAGAGCACCTCATCAGGGTGAGCAAGCAGGGCTACGAGCCCCTGGAAATGGCGCTTTCCTTCCTGGACCGGACCCAGGTGCTGTACCTGCGCGTGACCTCCCTCGGGCAGCTGCTGCGGGAGGCGGAGGAGGCGCTGGACCGGCGCAGGTTCCAGGAAGCCGATGACCTGCTGCGGCGGGCCGAGGCGCTCAACGCCGGGGATCCGGTGGGGATGTACCTGCGGGCCGTGTATTTCCTGAAGCGGGAAAACACCGAGGAGGCGATCGGCCTGCTGGAAAAAATCCGGGCCCAGGGACAGAAGGCTCCGGCAATCCTGCTGAGCCTGGCGGACATCTACCAATACCGGCTCCAGGACCTCCCGCGGGCGATCTCCTATCTGCGGCAGTTCCTGGAGGCCGAGGACAATCCGGAAGTGCGGGCCCGCCTGACCGAGCTGGAAAGCCGGGCTACTCCCTGAAAACCCGTCGAAGAAAAACGACGGCATTTTCAACATCAAGCCACAGCCAACCACCCCCTCCCCGGCTCATGCTGTAGCCAGGAGGAACAAATGTACCGACCGCGGAACCCGAGCCGCCTCCGCCGGCGCCTGCAGGACCCCGGGCTGGCTGCCTTGGAAGCCGAAGTCCGGTGGCTGTGCCAGGTGGTGAGCTCCCTCGGCGCAGGCCCTGGCGCCGCGGCTGTCCGGAAACCGAAGCAGGAGGCCCAGGCGTGATGGAGTGGTACGACCAGTACAGCGTGCACATCCGGCACATGGACCGCCAGCACCGGCAGATCCTGGCGATCCTGAGCCGGATCTACTCCCTGCGCGAGAGCGACCGCCGGGGCCTGGAGCGCGTATTCTCCGGGCTGGAAAACTACATCCGGCGCCACTTCCGCGACGAGGAGCAGCTGATGCGCTGCCACGGCTACCCCGGCTACCCGGAACAGAAGAGGGAGCACGAGCAGTTCATCGATCAGATCTGCAGTTACAGGAAGGAGTTCATCAAGGGGACGACCCCGGTGATGATCAACCTGTTCAACAACCTGTGGGATTGGCTGGCCCACCACATCCTGCTGCTGGACCGGCGCTACATGCCTTTCCTGCGCGAACAGGGCTGCCGGTAAAGCCGGCCCGGCACCACGATGCTTCCCCCCGGACGGAGAATCGACTACAATCAGGACATGATCAAGGTCGTCATCTGCGACGATCACCCGGTGGTTCGCGAGGGGATGAAGGTCGCCTTCGCCCAGACCCCCGACATCCGCGTGATCGCGGAGGCCTCAACCGGGGCTGAGCTGCTGGAGATCGTCGGCTCCACGCGCCTCAGCGCCGTAATATTGGACATCTCCCTTCCGGGGTCCAACGGCCTGGACGTGCTCAAGGACCTGGCCAGCCGCCGGATCAACATTCCCGTGCTCATCCTCAGCATGCATCCGGAAGGACAGTACGCGCTGCGGGCGCTGCGCCTGGGAGCCGCGGGCTACCTGCCCAAGGACAGCCCGATGCCCGAGGTGATCGCCGCCCTGCGCAAGGTGGCCTCCGGGGGCAAGTACATCAGCCCGGCCCAGGGCGAGCTGCTGGCCGAGGAGTTCGGGCGCGGACGCGCGGCGCCGCTGGAAAGGCTCTCCGACCGGGAGCTGCAGGTGCTGCTGGAGCTGGCCTCGGGGCAGGGGATCAAGCAGATCGCCCACAAGCTGTGCATCAGTCCCTCCACCGTCGGCAGCCACCGCACGCGCCTGCTCGCCAAGCTGGGCCTGCGCACCGGCGCCGACCTGGTCCGCTTCGCGGTGGAAAACCAGCTTCTGGAGTAAGGCCCTTCTACTTGTTGTGGTTGGGGGTCTTGCTCACCTTGCGGGCCCCGGCCTTCAGAGCCAGGTCGATCTGGATGCGCACGCGCTGCTCCTTGGCCGAATCCGGGTCGAAGGGGTCCAGCAATGAGGTGCCGTACATCGGGTCCACGTGGTTGAGCATGTAGGCCAGCAGGTCCAGCACGCACTGCTCGCAGGGGCAGAACTCGCGGTGCTCATGGAGGAACTGCTCCACGCGTTTGTGCACCATTTCGGCGGTGCGGTTGCGCAGGTATTCCAGGTGGTAACGGTCGGACAGGCTCATGGCTCTTGCTCCTTTGCGGCGGGACACAATGCGACCAGGCGCGCGGCGATGTCCCCCAGGGGCAGGACCTCGTCGGCGTCCCCGTTCTCGATGACCGCCCGGTTCATCCCGAAGATGGCCGAGGAAGCCTCGTCCTGGGCCAGCACCTTTCCCCCCTGCCGCCGCAGCCGGGCGAAACCCTGGGCGCCGTCCCGGCCCATGCCGGTCATGATCACCCCCAGCGCCCGGGCCCCGAAGCAGACCGCCACGGAGGAGGCCAGCACGTCCACCGAGGGACGATGCCCGTTCACCGGTTGCGAGGAGTCCAGGCGGGCCGCCACCCGGCGCTCGTCGCGGCGGGACACCGTCAAGTGACGCCCGCCGGGGGCCAGCAGGACCTCCCCGGCGGCCAGCACGCGGCCTTCCTCCGCCTCCAGCACGCGCACGCGGCACAGGCCGTCCAGGCGGCGGGCGAAGGCGGCCATGAAGCCGGCCGGCATGTGCTGGGCCACCAGCACCGGCGCCGGGAAGTCGGCCGGCAGCCCCTGCAGGACCTCCGCCAGGGCCGCCGGGCCGCCCGCCGAGGCGCCGATGGCCACGACCTGGAAGCGCCGCGGCCCGGCGCCGCGGACCTCCGCCGCCGGTCCCGCCTCGCCCGCCCGCGCGGCAAAGGGATGCCCGGCGGTCAGCATTTGCGGCCGGATCTGGTGGGCTTCGTACACCGCCGCGGTCAGCTCGGCGGCGATCTCGCTGACGCGCCCCGAACTGGCCCCCCCAGGCTTGGCCAGGCAGCTCACGGCCCCCAGCTCCAGGGCCCGGACCGTGGCATCCGCGCCGCCGCGAGGGAAGGCGCTCAAGACGATGATCGGGGTGGGCTGGTCCCGCATGATGCGCCGGATGGCCTCCAGCCCGCCCATGCCCGGCATCTCCAGGTCCATGGTGATCACGTCCGGGCGCAGGCTTTCCACGCGCCGCAGGGCCAGCTCGGCGTTGGGGGCCGTGCCCACCACCTCGATGCCGGGATCCCGCTGCAGGGTCTCCACCGTGACCTTGCGCGCCAGCGGCGAGTCGTCCACGACCAGCACCCGGATCATGCGCCGGCCTCCGTCACGGGTTCGGCCAGGCGGTAGATGGGACAGCGGTAGAGCTGGGCGTACTTGAAGCGCCGGCTGCCCCCCAGAAGCGATTCCGAGTTGCCGATGAACAGATACCCGTCAGGGGCCAGCGCCGGGGCGAAGCGCTCGTCCACCAGCCGGGTCTGGGTGGGCCGGTCGAAATAGATCAGCACGTTGCGGCAGAAGATCAGGTCGAAGCCCTTTCCCGGGGGCTCGTCATGCAGCAGGTTGTGCACCTGGAAGCGCACGTGGTCCCTGACCCGCTCCTGCACGCGGTAGCGCCCCCCGCCCAGGTCGTCGAAATATTCCCGCAGGTAGCGCGGCGGAGTGGCCCGCAGGCTGCGCCCCTCGTATTCCCCCTGCCTGGCCGCGGCGATCATCTCGCGGCTGATGTCCGTGGCCGTGATGGCCAGGCCCCCGGTCCAGCCCAGGGCCCGCAGCGCCTCCCCGGCCACCATGTAGATCGTGTACGGCTCCTCCCCGCTGGAGCTGCCGGCGCTCCAGATCTGCAGGCGCCGGCCCCGCCGGGAGGGGGCGGCCAGCAGCGCCGGCAGGACCTGCTCCCGCAGGGCCGCGAACTGGTTCTCGCCCCGGAAGAAATAGGTTTCGTTGGTGCTGATCGCCCCCACGAAATTGGGCAGCTCCTCCGGGGCCCGCTCGGGGTCGGTGAGGCAGCGGTAATACTGTTCGTAGCTGGAGAGGTTCAAGGCCACCAGGCGCCGGCGCAGGCGGTTGGCGACCAGGATCTTCTTGTTGCCGCGCATCCGGATGCCCATCTCGCGCAGGATCACCTGCTGGAACAGGGCGAAGGTCTGCTCGCTCAACTCCGGGCCGCTCAACCCTGGTTCCCCTTCAGCACGGTTTCCAGCCTCTTCAGGGTCTTCACGGCCAGCTGCCCGCTCTGGCAGTCGAAGAGCACGGTCCGCCCGCAGTTGCCGCCCGTATCATCGAAGACCACCGGGATGTTCAACTGCCGGACCGCCTTGTGCGCCGCCTGCACGTTGCGGTTGCCGATATCCGACATCCCGACGGCCTCGAACATGGAGGCCCCCCCGACCAGGAAGGCCTCCAGCCTGCCCCCTGGCCCCCCGGCGCGCTGTCCCATCAGGGACACCATGGCCGGGACCGCCGAATCGGCGTACTTGCCGAGGGTCTGGTCGCCGGGTGATATCTCCGGCAGCATGACGTGAGCCAGCCCGTACACCTCGTTTTGCCGGTCCGCCAGGATGATCCCCACGCAGGAACCCAGGGTGGTCTTCAGGGCCACGGGACGCTCCCGGGTGGACTTCACCACCTGGATTTCGGCCATCCGCACCAGTACGACGTTCTCCGGCGGGGAACTCATGGACTAAAGGCTCAACCCTGCGCGTTGGGCTCTTCGCTCTTCTCCCGAATGCCGAACTCCTCCGGGGCCTCCACCGGCCTGGGCAGCTCGCGGACCACCTCTCCGTCCTCCGCCGGCCCGCCGCCCTCCTGCTGCCCGCTGTCGAGCTTGAACTGGGCGGAGAGCTGGCGCATCTCGTCGGCCATGGTGGCCAGCTGGGACACCGCCCGCGAAACCGCCTCCGCGGAGCTGGCCGAATCCTGCACCACGTCGTTGATGTCCTCGATGGCCTTGGAGATGTGCTTGGCGTTGGTGGACTGCTCCTCCGTGGCGGCGGAGATGTTCTGGCTCATCTCGTTGATGCTCTCCAGGGCCTTGGAGACCTCGCGCACCGCCTCGATCTGCAGGCCGATGTCCTTGGCCAAGCGCTCGATCATCTGGTTGCCCACCCCGACGTTGCTCTCGCTTTCCCGGATCAGGGCGGCGATCTCCTTGGCCGAGTTGGCGCTGCGCTCCGCCAGCTTGCTGACCTCGTCGGCCACCACGGCGAAACCCCGGCCGTGCTCCCCGGCCCTGGCCGCCTCGATGGCCGCGTTGAGGGCCAGCAGGTTGGTCTGGTTGGCGATCTCGGTGATGAAGTTGACGATGCCCGTGATCTTCTGGGAGCTGGAGGAGATGTTGGCGATCGCCCCCATGACCCCCGAAAGGGTCTTGGAGACCTCGGCGGCCGCGTTCTTGACCTCCTCCACCCCGGTGGTGTTCTCCTCCACGGAGGCCGTCTGGGACTGGGCGTTGGTGGCCACCTGCTCGATGGAGGCGGTGAGCTCCTCGATCGAGGTGCTGGTCTCCTCCAGGGTGGCCGCCTGGGCCTGGGTTCCTTCGGCCAGCTGGGAGGTGTTGCGGGAGATGTCCGTGCTGGCCTGGGCCACCGAACGGGCGCTGTGCTGGATATGGCTGACCATGCCGCGCAGGTTGCCAACCATCTGGTCCAGGGCGTAGGCCAGCTCGCCGATCTCATCCCGCCGCTTCAGGCCCAGGGTGGCGGCCAGCTCCCCCTTGGCGATCCTGCGGGTCAGGCCCACCACCTGGGACAGCGGGGCGTGCATGATGCGCACCAGGATGATCAGCATCAACACGGCCGCCACGAAGCTGGCCGCCGAGACGATGATGTTCCTGCGCTGGGAGGCCAGGATGACCGCCTGGGTGGGGCGGTAATCCTTGGTCATGTGCAGCACCCCCAGGATGCGCTGCTTTCCGTCGTGGCACATCACGCAGACGTCCTCGAAGGGCACGGGGATCAGGGAGGAAAAGACCTGGTAGTCCAGCTCCGGGTCGAACTCCAGTCCCAGCACCTCCTTGCCGGCCAGCGCCTGCTTGACGCCCGGCGCCGTCGAAGCCTTGTCCAGTGAGCCGGAGGCGGTGCTGCGCTTGACCACCCCGTCGGCGTCCAGCAGGTGTATCGCCAGCTCCTGGTTCTGTCCCTGGATGCGGCGAAACTGCCGCTGGATAAGCTCCTGCTCGCCGTTGGTCATGGGACCCCGGATGGACAGCAGGATGGCATTGGACAGGGTGCGGGCCACCTCCATCTCCCGGTTGATGATGAAGCGCTCCTGGTAGAAGGTGTTGGTCACGGTCAGCACCGCGAAGATCACGATCAGCAGCAAACTCAGCCACAGGGCGATCTTCAACCCCAGGGTCCGTCTGAACTTAGCGACCTTCTGCATGTATTTCCTCCATTGGTCTTATTGCGCTCCCAGCGGCTGGAAGGCCCCCCGGGCCAGGCCGCGCAGCAGCCGGCCCAGGTCCCTGGGCCCGCTCAACTGGGCCAGGACCCGCCGCGCCGCGTCGCGCACCCGGGCATCCGGGTCGCGGCGCGCGGCGGCCAGCGCTTCCTCGATGCTCTCCTCGCCCCGCAGCCCCAGCGCCGCCGCGGCGCAGGCGCGCACCTGCCAGAGCGGGCAGTCGCGCAGGCGGCTCTTCAGGCGCCCCGTGCCGATCCTGGCGAACAGCGGGTCCAGCAGCACCGCCTGGAACAGGTCGGCGGACTCCCCCGCCTCCCGCATCCGCCACAGCTCCTCCAGGGTGCGGTAGGCTTCCGTGGCCTCGCGGAACCTCCGCGCCCCCTCGCGGTTCAGGTCGGGATGAAAGGCCATGGCCAGCCGCCGGTAGGCCGCCTGGATCCGGGCGCGGGTCGCCGCGCCGGACAGCCCCAGGACCTGCAGGCCGGCGGTCCACTCGTCGCTCATTGTTTCGCCTCCTCGGGCGCGGCCTCGCGCAGGGAGCGCAGGGCGATCAGCTCGCTGGCCGAAAGGATCCTCTCCATGTCCAGCACCACCACCAGGCGCTCGCCGATCTTGGCCACCCCACTCACATACTTGCCGGAAAGCCCGCCGATGAACGGCGGGGAGGGGGCCACTTCGCCGGGGGCCAGGCGGATCACGTGGCGCACGTCGTCCACCACCACGCCCACCGCCTTGCGGCCGATCTCCACGATGATCACGTTGGTCAGCGCCGAGTAGGCCTCATGAGCCAGGCCCAGCTTCTCCCGCAGGTCGATCACCGGGATCACCTCGCCGCGCAGGTTGATGATGCCCTTCACGAAGCTGGGCGCCTTCGGCAGCGGGGTGAGCTCGCGGAAGTTGATCACCTCCCGCACCTTCTGGATCTCCACCGCGTACTCGTCGCCGCCGAGGGTGAAGTTGATCATCTGCAGGCGCTGCTCGTTGCGTTCGGCGGCCCGCCCCTCCCTACTTTCCCTCTCCATGGACCCCTCTTTCCCGGCGCCCGGCCACCTTGGCCAGCAGGCGCTCCATCGATTCCCGCTCCAGCACGATGAGCAGGTTGCAGACCACCTGCTCCCGGTCGGCGTAGAACACGTCGGCTTCGATCAGCAGGGCGTGGGCGCCGGGCTGGCTGAAACCGGCCAGCACCGAATCCACGACGGCCACGCACATGTCCACCCTGGCCTCCGGCACCTTCAGCCTCACGTCCAGGGAGGTCTCGTCGGCGATGGAGGCCGTGAAGGAGGCGGACAGGATGTTGCCCGTCTCCCGCAGCGCCGAGATCTCCTCCTCGCCCAATTGGGAGGTGGAGCCGGCCTCCCGGCCCAGCAGCATGTCGCTGAAGCCCAGGGCGGTGTCCTGCGGCAGGAGCAGCAGCGCGCCCCCCAGGATGTCACCGGCGATGCCGACGAAAACCCCGCATACCGCGAGCTCTTCCCCGCCCAGGGCGCAGGCCACCTCGCCCAGGGGGATGAGCTTGGTTTCCGGGAAGCTCACCCGGAACTCCCGGTTCAGCAGCTCGGACAGCGAGCGGGAGGCATTCACCGCCCCGCCCACCAGGATCTCGTCGAAGCGCGCCAGGTCCGCCGGCCGCCAGGCAACGGCGGGAGCAACGGCGGGCGCCGCCGCAGCCGGCCGTTCCGGCTGGCTCTCCCTCTCGGGCTTCACTCGCGCCCGTGGTCTGTGGGGCCGCTCCCGCGTTTCCTCCGCGGCAGCGGGCTCCCGCGGACGGCTGTCCTCCAGCACCTGGTTGAGCAGGGACTCCCCCTGGTTCTGCCGGTAGTAGGAGTCCAGCGATTCGCGCACGTCCAGGATCAGGGCCAGCTTGCCGTCGCCCAGGATCGATGCGCCGCCCAGGCCCTCCACCTGCTCGAAGTTGCGGGTCAGGGACTTGATCACCACCTGCTCCCGGCCCTTGAGCTGGTCCACGATCAGTCCGACCTTGCGGTTGCCGTAGTCCACGATGACGATGGACAGCTCCTGGGCCGGGTCCCCCGCGGACTCCCCGTCGGCCAGGCCGAGCACCTTCGGCAGCTCCAGCACCGCCAGCACCTCCTCGCGCAGGCGGATCACCTGGTTGCGCTCGAAGTGCCGCAGCTCCCCGCGCCGGCTCAGCAGCACCTCCCGGACCGAAGAAAGGGGGATGGCGAAACGGATGCCGGCGGACTGCACCAGCAGCGCGTTGATGATGGCCATGGTCAGCGGGAGGGTGATCGTGGTGCGCACGCCCAGCCCCAGGGTGGAGCGCAGGCGCACGCTGCCGCCCATCTCCTCCACGGTCCGGCGCACCACGTCCATGCCCACCCCGCGTCCCGAGACATCCGAGATCTCCCGGGCCGTGCTGAAGCCGGGCAGGAAGATGAACTCGAAGATCTCCTCGTCGCTCATCTTTTCCAGCTTGTCCCGCGCGGCCAGGCCGCGGGCCACGGCCGTGACTGATGATCGAGGCCCGGTCCAGGCCGCCCCCGTCGTCGCTCACCTCGATGCAGATGCGGTCGCCTTCCTGGTAGGCGCCAACGCGGATGTGGCCGGTGGCCTCCTTGCCGTAGGCCGTCCGGTCGGCGGGCGGCTCGATGCCGTGATCCACCGAGTTGCGCAGCAGGTGGATCAGCGGCTCGCCGATGCGGTCCATGACCTTCTTGTCGATCTCGGTCTGCTCCCCGAAGATCTCCAGCTCGACCTGCTTGCCGCTGTGCTTGGCCAGGTCCCGCACCACCCGGCTGAAGCGGCTGAAGATGGTGGCCACCGGCAGCATGCGCACCTTCATCACCGCGTCCTGCAGGCTGCGCGCCGTGCGGGCCAGGGAGTCGGTCTTCTGCTCCAGCTCGACGATGACGGGGGATTTCCCGTAGGCGCTCTTCGCGGACTTCAGGATGGAGAGGAACCCGGAGTTCTGCACCACCAGCTCGCCGACCAGGTTCATCATCACGTCCAGCTTGTCCACCGGCACGCGCACGATCTCGTCGATGCCCATCGGGGCGGCGGCGGGGGCCCTGACCGGGAAGGCGGAACCGGGGCCCGGCCCGGCCAGCTGCGCCGCTCCGGGCTGCTGCTCCGGCTCGGCGCCCTCCGCCTCCACGGACAGCACGTTGACCTGGTCGATGTCCACCTGCCGGCGCAGCTGGGCGGGGGAAAGGGAGCTTTCGATCAACACCTGGAAGCGGAAGTCCTCCTCGCGCATGCGCAGGTCTTCCAGGGGCGGGCTGATATCCACGACCTTCCCGACTTCCTCCAGCTTGCTGCGGATGAGCAGGCCGCGCAGGTAGGCTTCCTTCGGCTCGGCCTCGATCTCCAGCCAGATGATGAAGGAGGAGGTCGGGGCACCGGGCTCCGGCCCGCTCTGCGCAGTCGCTCGCCGGCGGAGGAGTCCGGCGCCGGGGCAGGCGGAGCGGCCGCCGCCGCGAAGGAGCGGGCCCGGGCGATCACCGCCTCCGAGGTCTCCCTGGAAATCGGTGCCTGCCGCCAGGGCGGCGGTCATCCCCTTGACCAGGTCCAGCCCCGCGAACATCAGCTCGATCACGTCCGGGCCCAGGGCCATGCCCCGGTCCCGCGCCTCCTGCAGGACCGACTCCAGCTCGTGGGTCAGGTCCAGCATCAGCTCGCAGCTGACGAAGCCGGCGCAGCCCTTCAGGGTATGGACCGCGCGGAAGAGCTTGTTCAACAGCTCCTTGTCCGTGGGCTCCTTCTCCAGGCTGAGCAGGGTCTGCTCCCAGACCTTCAGGTTGTCTTCGGCCTCGGACAGGAAGGCCTGGCGGTGTTCCGCGGGAATGTCCGGACAAATTGCCATGGCTGGTTGCTGGGCCTCCCGGGGCTCAGGCCCCTTCTTCCTTCTGCTCGAGGGAAAGGTTGATCTCGATCGGCCCGTACGGGGTGTACATGCCCAGCGCCACCGTGGGCGTGGGCACCAGCCTTACGCTGACCTGGCTGCCGGTGATGATCGCCGGGGTGGTGATGGTCAGGGAGTGGTCCTGGCGCTTGTTCAGCAGGCTGGTGGCGTTGCCCGTGATCATGTTGGCCACTTCCCCGAGGGTGTCCACGAACAGCTCCTTCATCTGCTTGGCCGAAACATCCCCCAGGATCCGCTGCACGAGGCGCACGGCCACCTCCTTCTTCATGCTGTAGACCACCTGCCCGGTGACGAAGCCGAACACGCCGATGATGATCGAGACCTCGTAGGCCGGAGCCGGCGTCACCCGGTAGGTGAGGTGCCCCCGCCGCACCTCGATGTTCGTGAGCTCCTTGATGACGCTGATGCCCGCCTCGATGAAGGGATTCACGATGTCCGCGTTGATCTTCATGCCAGCGCCTTCTCCACTGCCGTCAGCAGCCTTTCGGGCTTGAACGGCTTCACCACAAAGTCCTTGATCCCGACCTTGAACGAATCGATGAGGATCCGCTCCTGCCCCAGGGCGGTGACCATGATGATCCGGGCGTTCTTGTCCACCGCGAGGATTTCCCGGGCAGCCTGCAGCCCGTCCTTCTCGTTCATGGTGATGTCCATGGTGACCAGGTCCGGCTTGAGCTCGAAATACTTCCGCACGGCCTCCACGCCGTTGGCCGCCTCGCCGGCGATCTCGAAGCCGCGCGGGACCAGGATGCTCTTCACGATCATCCGTATGAAGGTGGCATCGTCCACGATCAGGATGCGCTTGCCCATGCAGAACTCCTCTCTATCGTCTGGCTCTCATTGTTTCCTGTCCTGATCATCGATCCTGGACGGCAGCCTCAGCTCGGTGCCTGGGATGAGCAGGTCCGGATCGGCGAGAGCGTTTTCTCCTGCCAGCAGGTCATATAGGTAAGGGTTGCCGTAGTATCGCTCGGTGATCCGCCAGAGGGTGTCCCCCCACTGCACGCGGTGCGACTGGGCGGGGCTCTCCTGCGCAGGCTCCGGCTCCGGGCGGGCCACCGGCGGCGGCGGGCTTGCCGGCTCCGGCTGCGGGCGGGCTACCGGCGACTGCGGGCGTGCGGGCTGCGGCTCCGGGGCCTTGACCGCGGCCGGGCCCGGCCGCTGGACGGTCTCACCCTCGGAGGCCCTCTGCCCAGCGGGGAGGAGCTCGCCCAGCGGAGTGAAACGGAACAGAGCGAGCGCGGTTCCGGCCAGCGCCGCGGCGGCCGCGACCACGGCAACGACCTTCCAGCGGAGGGGTTTCCTGGCCGAGGCAGCGGGGGCCTGGGGGACCGGGTCGGCGGCCGCCGGCTCGGCGCGGGGGGCGGCCACGGTTGCCGGAGTGATGCGTACGGCCTCGCCGGTGCGGGCGGCAACCGGAGCGACCGGGGCGACCGGAGCAGCAGGAGCGGCCTGGGCAGCGGCGGCGAGCGGAGGCGGCCGCCGGAAGGCGGGCAGTCGAACGCTAAAGCTGCGGACGGCGCCCGAGGAGCGTTCCTTGAGCCGGAGCAGTAGGCCCTCTTCCCGCTCCGGGATCAGGCTCAGCTCCAGCGTGGGTCCGCCGGCGGGGGAAGCTGGCAGCGCATCCCATTGCACCTGGCCGACCGGCTGCCAGGCGCTGCCCGGGCCTTCCCGGAAATAGAAGTCGAAGATGGCCCTGCGTTGCCCATCGGCCAGCGTGGTGAAAAGGCGCGTGACCTGGACGGGATGATCCAGGTCCAGCAATGCGAGGAAACGCGCGCTACTCAAGCGCAATGCAAACACGCTGCCCATGGGGACCCTATCCCAATTGTCGGCAGCTGTTAATCGTAATAAATCTTATTTTCGGCAGGTTCCTCAGGCCAGCAGGGCGACGGCGTCGATTTCCACCAGCGCGCCCATCGGCAGCTTCGCCGCCTGCACGGTCGTGCGCGCCGGCGGGCCCTGGTCCGCCGGGAAGAACTCGGCGTAGACGGCGTTCATGGCCTGGAAATCCGCCAGGTCGGCGAGGAACACGCCGCACTTCACCACGCTCCGCAGGGAGCTGCCGGCAGCCTCCAGGATGGCCCGGATGTTCTCCAGGGCCTGGCGGGTCTGCGCCGTGATTCCCCCCTCGACCAGCTTGCCGGAGGCCGGATCGACGCCCGCCTCACCGGCGGTGAACAGGAAACCGCCCGCCTTGATCCCCTGGGAATACGGGCCGATGGCTTTCGGCGCCCTGGGTGTGGAAACCACTCCTCGGCTCGGGCTGGAATGGGACGCTGTACTGGGCATGTGGGCCTCCTTGGCGATAACTAAGAGATAGCGGCCGGACGGGACAAGGTCAACCCCGCACCCCCAGGAGCAATATCTCGGCGCCGGGCGCCAGGAGCAGCACGTCGGCCTTGATCCGCGCCAAATGTTCCTCCACCAGCGCGGCCTCGATGCCGGCGGGAACATAGACGGTGAACAGCACGCCGGTGGTCCCGGAAGTGAGGCGGGTGCGCGAGTCCGGACCGTAGAGCACGCTGGAAAGGATGCCTTCCTGGTCGCGAATGAACATGTCGCCGGCCTTCAACCCCTGCTGCTGGCCGCCGAGCGTGGTGTAGGTCTCCTCTCCCGTGGCCACTTCCACGGAAGGCCGGCCCCGCAGGCTGTCCAGATCATGCCCCGCTGTCAGCAGCAGGCTCCTCATCTCGGCCATGAACATCACCAGCACCAGGGCCGCCGCGCCGGGCAGAGAGCGGCCCTTCCAGACCACCGACTCCAGCTGCAGCTGCAGGTGATAGGTCTTGCCGAAACGCTTGTAGTAGGCGCCGTAGGCCTGGAGAGTCGGTAGGGCCTTCAACTGCGGGCGCTCCAGGCCTCCGTAGCGGGAACGAAGCTCCGCCTCCAGCTCCGCCTTGCGCTGCTCCAGGAGCGGGTGATGCTCGGGGTTGCTCACGCCGCGCATGGCCAGGAGCCCGATCGAGGCCCCCGGATAGGCGGCCCGCCAGGCTTCAGACAGCTGGAGCATGTCCTGCCGCTCTACTTCTTCCAGCCGGCCTGCAGCTCCAGGGCCTCCTGCAGGTCGTCCTCCTCGCCCTGGGTCCGGCGCGGCAGGGCCTGCAGCTCGCCGACGGTCCAGCCCAGCAGCTCCCGGGCCTCTTCCCGGTCGGACTGGTCCTGCAGGGACAGGGAGCCTTCGTAGTAGCAGTTCTTTTCCAAGGGGTCGGTCTTGGCGGCGAACTGGGCGGCTTTCTTGGCCTGCTCCTTCTGGCGCTTGGCGGCGCTCCAGTTGCGCTCCCACAGGTGCTTGGCCAGCTCCGTGTAGTAGTCGTAGACCAGCTCCTCCTCCTCCCCCGCCCGGACCTGGAGCGGCGCGCAGGTCCGCCGCCTTGCGACCCAGCGAGACGGCCCAGTCCTTGTCTCCGAAGGAAATCCCGCCGGGCACCTGCTCGTAGAGCTGCCCCAGCACGTAGTAGGAGTCGGCGTGCTCGGGCTTCAGGGCCAGCGCCTTCTGCAGCAGGTCCCGCATGGGCTTGGCCTTGGCCAGGGCGTTTAGGATGCCCTTGACCTGGCCCCACCGGCCGGCGGTGGCGGATTTCCAGTAATAGACCAGGTGGTTGCCCGGGTCCGCCTCGATGCCCTTCTGGGCCAGCTCCTCGCCCCTGGCGAAGAAGGAGAGCAGGGCATCGCCCTTGGCCCCCTGGTCCTCGGCCTGGTCGCCCAGGTTGAGCCAGGCGCGCGCCAGGCGCCAGTAGATCTCGGCCTGCTCCCGGCCTCCGGCCTCGCGGGCCAGGACGGCCTCCAGCATGGTCCGGGCCTCCTCATGGGCATCGTGCTTGTGCAGCAGATCGGCCTGGGCCATCTCCTGTGGGAAATCCGCCAGCAGGGCGGGGGCGGCGGCCAGCAGGAAGGCCAGCGGCAGCAGCGCGAAGCGTTTCATGGGCACCTCCGGCGGATATGCTAAAAGAGCCTCTCCCCGCTGTCAAGGAACACCGCGCTCCGGGGCATCTGCTTGCAGGCCGACCCGGGCGAGGGTATCTTGCAAGCATGCCCGAAAGCATCCACCCCGGCACCACCCTGGGCTCGGTGCAGCTGGCCGTGCTGGACCTCGGCCGCGCGGTGCGCTTCTACACCCGGGCCCTGGGCCTGGTCGTGCTGGGGGAGCAGGGCTCGCGGGTGAGCCTGGGCTCCGGGGAGGGTGCGGTGGTCGCGCTGGCGGAACGCCCGGGCGCCGCCCCGCGCGACGGCACGGCCGGCCTGTACCATCTGGCCCTGCTCCTGCCCTCCCGGTTCGGCCTGGCCCGCGCGCTGGAGCGCCTGGTACAGGAGCACGCCCGCCTGGAAGGCTTCGCCGATCACCTGGTGAGCGAGGCCATCTACCTGTCCGACCCGGAGGGCAACGGCGTCGAGCTGTACCGCGATCGGCCGCGCGAGGCCTGGCGGGAGCCGGGCGGAGCGCTGCGCATGGGGACCTACGCCCTGGATCCGGATGAGCTGCTGTCGGAGCTGGAGGGACCCCCACCCCCCCGGGAGCCAGGCCCGCGGCTGGGGCACGTGCACCTGGAGGTGAGCGACCTGGCCGCTTCCGACCGCTTCTACCTGGGCGTGCTGGGCTTCCAGTTGATGATGCACATGGGGCCCTCCGCCTCGTTCGTCTCCGCGGGAGGATACCACCACCACATCGGCTACAATACCTGGTCCGGCCATCTGGCCCACGCGCCGCTGCATCCGGTGCTGGGGTTGGAGCGGTTCAGCGTGCTGCTGCCGGACCCGGCCGCCATGGCGGCGGTGCAGGAAAGAATCCGCGGGGCGGGGGTGCCTATGGAACAGGACGGCCACGGGGTGCGCGATCCGTCAGGGATCCGGATCGATCTGGAAAGCTAGGGCATGGAGCGCCGGCTGGCGACCATGGAGATGTAGCTGGTTTCGAAGCCTTTCAGCTCCTGGATCCAGCCCAGGAACTTTTCCGCCTCGGCCCGACTGGCGTACGGCCCGACCCTCACCCGGAAATGCGTCTTGCCGTTCAGGTCGCGGGTGATGGTGCGGGTCGCCAGGCCCCGCTCCTCCAGCCGGCGGCTGACCTCCTCAGCCCGCGAGGCGCTGGAGAAGGAGCCGGCCTGGATCCAGTATTCGGTCACACTCACGGACTTCGGCTTGGCGGCCGGCTTGGCGGTCGGTTTGGCGGCGGCCTGTGCCGCCGGCTTCACGACGGCGGGGACGGTAGCCCGCTCTGGCGGCCCCCGCTCTGGCGGCGCGGAAGGCCGCTCGGATTTGACCGCGCTCTGAGCCACGGGGGCCGGCACGGCGGAAGCCCTCTCTCGCGGTGACTCCAGCGGGGCGATGGCAGGCTCCGCGGGCTGGACCGGCGGCTGACTGGCGGGCGGCTCTCCGACCACGATCACCACCGGCTCGGATTCGGCCGGAGGCAGGGTGAGTCCGGGAGGGGCGGAGGTGCCGCGCACGTATTCGTAGGGGTCATATCCCTCGAGCGAGGGGGCGGCGCCCGGGCGGACCTGCGCCGCGGAGGCGGGCTGGCGCGGGCGCAGCAGGAACAGCCCGGCGGCCAGGATCACCACCAGGGCCAGGGCGATCGAGAACACGACCCAGAGTACCTTCTTGCCTTCCATGCCTAGTTGCCCAGCCCTTTCTCCCGCACGAGGCGCAGGACCCGCTCGCGCAGAGCGTTCCCGTCGTCCGCATTGTCCACATAGTAAATATCGACGCCCGGGCCGGGCAATTTAGGACAGATTCCCCGCTGGGAGGCGATCCGGCGGAGCCCCTGGAACAGGCCCAGACCGTCGCGGCGCCGGGCCCGGGCCAGGCGCTTCCACCAGGGGGCGCGCACGCACAGCACGGCGCCGCACAGGCGGTCCAGGCCCATGCGGAACAGGATCGCGGCGTTCAGGACCACCGGCCCGCTGGCCAGGGCCAGCTCCTCGCGGACCCGCAGGACCATCCGGGGGTGCACGATCGCCTCCAGCGCGGCCAGCTCCCGCCGGTCGTGGAACACCCTGCGGCCCAGCCGGCGGCGATCCACCTGCCCATCCGGGGCCAGCACCCCGGGCCCGAAACGGGCGGCCACCAGCTCCCGGGCTTCCGGCTCCCTCAAAACCTCATGCCCGACGGCGTCCACGTCGATGATCTGGAAACCGCCCTCGGCCAGGATGCCGGCCACGGCGTCCTTTCCCGCGCAATATCCTCCGGCCAGCCCCAGGACCACGCTAGTGCAGCTCTCCCCAGGACTTGCCCGTTTCCACGCTGACCCGCAGCGGGACCTCCAGGGCCACCGCCCCCTCCATGGCCTGGCGGATGAGCGCGGCGGCCCTGGCCGCCTCGGCCCGGGGGGCCTCGAAGATCAGCTCGTCGTGCACCTGCAGGAGCAGCCGGGTCTTCAGGCCGCTTTCCTTCAGCAGCAGGGCCACCTCCAGCATGGCCTTCTTCACGATGTCCGCGGCGCTGCCCTGGATGGGGGAGTTCACCGCCACCCGCTCCGCGGCCATCCGCTCGGTGCGGTTGCGGCTGCCGATGGCGGGCACCGGGCGCCGGCGGCCGATCAGGGTGCGCACGAAGCCGTTCACCTCGGCCTGGCGGACGGTGGCCTTGAGGAAGCGGTCCACCCCGGCGTAGCGCTGGAAGTAGGTGCTGATGAAGGTGTCGGCGTCCTTGCGCGGGATGCGCATGTCCCTGGCCAGGCGGAAGGCGGACATGCCGTAGATCACCCCGAAGTTGATGGTCTTGCCGATGCGGCGCTGCTCGGCGCTGACCTCCTTCTCGCCCACCCCGAAGAGGAGCGCCGCGGTCTGGCGGTGCACGTCCCGGCCGGCGGCGAAGGCCTCGCGCAGCCTGGGGTCGCCGGACAGGTGGGCCAGGATGACCAGCTCGATCTGGGCGTAGTCCGCGCTCAGGAACAGCCAGCCCGGCTCGGGCACGAAGGCGGTGCGGATGCGCCGTCCCTCCTCCTCGCGCACCGGGATGTTCTGCAGATTGGGGTCCTTGCTGGCCAGGCGCCCGGTGGCCGCGCCGGTCTGCAGGAAGTGGGTGTGCAGGCGCCCGGAAACCGGGTTCACCATGGCCGGCAGCGCGTCCACGTAGGTGCTCTTGAGCTTGGTCAGCTGGCGATGGGCCAGGACCAGCTCCGGCACCTTGCGCCCCTGGCCGGCCAGCTCCTCCAGCACGAAGCTGTCCGTGGACTGCCCGGTCTTGGTCTTGCGCTGCGGGGCCAGGCCCAGCTCCTCGAACAGCACGTCCTGCAGCTCGCGGGTGGAGCGCACGTTGAAGGGGTGGCCCACCGCGGCGAAGATCTCCCCCTCCAGGCGGGCCAGCTCCTTGTCCAGCTCCAGGCCGTAACGGCCCAGCTCCCCGGTGTCCAGGCGGATGCCGGCCAGCTCCATCTCCGCCAGCACCGGCACCAGGGGCATCTCCAGGTCGCGGAAGACGCCTTCCAGCCCCAGAGCGCTGATCTTGGGGGAGAAGAGCTCGTAGAGCTGGAAAGTGATGTCGGCGTCCTCCCCCGAGTAGTCCGTGGCCTCGGCCGCGGGCACGTCGGCCAGGGTGCGCTCGAACTCCTTGCCCACCACCTCCTCGTAGTGGATGGTCCGGTAGTTGAGGAAACGCAGGGCCATGCCGTCCATGCCGTAGGAGCCCTGCTCGCTGTCGATCAGCCAGGAGGCCACCATGGTGTCGAACAGGCGGCAGCGCATCTTCAACCCCGCCTGGAGCATGACCTTGTAGTCGAACTTGATGTTCTGCCCCACCAGGGTCAGCCCGGGATCCTCCAGCAGCCCGGCCAGGTGGCGCAGCACCACCGCCAGGGGCAGCGGCTTCACGTCGCAGGCGGCTACCGGAATGTAGCAGGCCCTGCCCGGGGCCAGGGCCAGCGAGAAGCCCACCGGCCGGGAGGTGAGCGGATCCAGGCCGGTGGTTTCCGTGTCGAAGGCGAACACCCCGGCCTGGCGGGCGGCCGCCATCCAGCCGGCCAGGTCCTTCTCCTCCAGCACGGTCTGGTAGATGCCGAGCTTCAGGGTCCGGGGTTCGGCCGCCGCTTTCTCGGGCGCGGCCTTCTCGGCTGCTGCCGGCGGGGCCGGCGTGGCCATCGCGGTGCCGGGCTTCGGTGAGGCGCCGCCCAGCTCCTTCACCAGGGAGCTCATGCCTTCGCGGGCGAAAAGGGGAATGGCCGCCTCCCGGTCCAGGCCCTCGAGGCGCAGGTCCTCCGGGCTCACTTTCAAGTCCAGGTCGTCCACCAAGGCGACCAGCTCCCGGCTCAGCGCGGCGCTCTGCCTCCCGGCCTCCAGCTTGCGGCGCACCCCCTCCGGGGCGACCTCGGCCAGGCGGGCGTAGATGTCCCCCAGGTCCTTGAACTGCCCCAGCAGCTTCAGGGCGGTCTTCTCCCCGACCCCGGACACGCCGGGCACGTTGTCGGAGGAATCCCCGGTGAGCGCCAGATAGTCGACGACCTGTTCGGGCCAGAAGCCCCGGGCCCGGTACACCCCGTCCCGGTCCAGCTCGGTGAATCCCTCCCCCGCCTTGGGGGGCTGCAGTACGCTCACCCCCTGGCCCACCAGCTGCAGGATGTCCTTGTCCCCCGACAGGATGAAGCAGGGCCGCTTTTCCCTCTTGCAGGCGGCGGCCAGGGTGGCCAGCAGGTCGTCGGCCTCGTAGCCGTCGCGCCGCAGGCAGGGCACTCCCAGGGCCGCCAGGATCTCCTCGATCACCGGCACCTGGGCGTGCAGGTCCTCGGGGGCGTGCTCCCGGTTGGCCTTGTACTCCGGGTACTTCTCGTGCCGGAAGGTGGGCGTGACGGAATCCAGGACCACCGCCAGGTAGGCGGGCCGGCGGGCGGCGAGCAGCTGGAACAGGGAGCGGAAGAAGCCGAACACGGCCGAGGAGTTCCTGCCCTGCGGGTTGGTCAGCGGCCGGTTGATGAAGGCGAAGTACGAGCGGTAGATCAGGCTGTAGCCGTCCAGCAGGTACAGCGCTTCCTTCATGACTGGATGTCGATCATCACCGGCCGGCCGATGCGGGTGAAGGGGGAGGAGGGGGTGTGGGGCCGGCCGGCCAGCTCCCGGATGCGGGCGGCCAGCTTCTGCAGGGAGCCGGAAAGCACGGCCTGGGAGCGGCGGGCAGCCTGCAGGGCCGCCTCGCGCCCGGCTGCCAGGCGCTCTTCCAGCTCGCCCGGCAGCCGCGAGCCCGCCGGGGCCAGCTGCCGCGCGGCGCGCTCCAGCTCCTGGCACTCCCCGGCCAGGCGGCGCGCCAGCTCCGCCTGCACCGCGAGCTGCTCGGCCTGACCCGCGCGGACGGACTCTTCTATCTTTTCCTGCAGCCCGGCATAGCTGGCCAGCAGCTCCAGCTGGCGCTCCAGGTAGCGCCGGAGGCGCTCGCCGGGACTCATCCGGCGATGTTCACCCCGCTGGCGCTGCGGGCCGGGGCCTGCGTCCCGGCCTTCTCGGCCAGCTCCGCCCAGGCGGAGCGCAGCTCCAGCAGCACGCCGCGGACCGACTCCAGGGGCGCGGTGTCCTTGCGGATGTTGCCGTCCAGCAGCTGGCGGTTCATCCACATGTAGAGGTTGAACAGGCCCCGGGCGATCTCCCCCCCGTGCTCGAAGTCCAGCGACACCATCAGCTCGGTGATGATGTCCTGGGTGCGGACCAGCTGTTCGCTCACCCGGTCGTAGCTGTGGTGGCGGGAGTCCAGGCTCTCCAGCGCCAGGGACAGGTGCTTGACCGCCCCGTCGTACAGCATGACCACCAGCTTCCCGGGGGTCGCGGTCTTGATCTGGGTTTCCTTGTAGCTGCGAAGCGGATCGGTCCTGCTCAACTGTTGCCTGCTCCCTTTCTGCGCGCTTCCGGGTCCTTTATCCTACTCCGGCGGACCCCGTCGCGCAATAGCCCTCTACCTGGCGTGCTCCATCAGGTCGGACACGGTCACGATGGCGTAGCCCCGGGAAAGCAGGTCGTCCACCAGCAGGTCCAGCTTCTGGAACAGGTAATCCTCCCGCAGGCCGCCCGGCTTGCCCGCCAGGATCGGCAGGATGGAGCCGGGCCTCTTCCGGGCCACGATGCGCTCCACCAGTTCAGCGGCCGGGAAGTAGATGTCCGGGGCCGCCTTGCCCGGGTCCGCGGTGACCCAGTCCAGGGTGTCCACGTCCCGGCTCACGTAGGTGTAGTTCAGCTCCCGGCCCGCCGCGATGATCTGGGAGTTGGCGAAGTAGAAGGGGGCGTGCCAGAGCAGGGCCAGCTCCTCTGCGGTGACCGCGTGGTACTCGTCCTCGGCCCGGGCCAGCCCGCGCTTGATGAACTCCGCGTCCACCGTGAAACGGGCGTCGGTCATGTTGAAGTGGGTGAAGAACAGGGAGCCCACCTCGTGGCCGGCCCCGGCGATCTCGCGGATCGCGTCGGGGTAGCGGCGCAGGACGTCGCCGTTCACGAAGAAGGTGGCCCGGATGCCGTACTCCTCCAGGACTTCCAGGATCGAGGCCAGCCCCTCGACCGAGTCCACCACGTCGAAAACGAGGGCCACCTCGCGCCTGCGGATCCGCGAGCCGTGGGCGAACAGGACCGGATCGGAGGGCTCCTCCTGGGCGGGGAAGCTCTCATAGGCGGCCGCCGGCCTGGCCAGCAGCTCCCGGGTGCCGTACAGGCGCAGGTCGCGGGCCATGAGCCGGTTGCGCAGCAGGCGATCCGGGGAATCCTCGAGGTACACCCGGAAGGCCGCGGATTGGCTGCGGGGCTGCCGGAGGGCGGCCGAGCCGGTCGCGCTCCAGCCCACGGCGGAGCCAGCGGCTGAGGCGGCCCCGGAGACGGCCGGCCGGCGGTAGTAGGCGCCCTGGACCTCGGTGAGGATGCTGCGCTCGTCCTCCGAGAAGCTGGAATCCCCCGGCTGCGACAGGCACAGCAGGCGCTTGGATCCGCTGGCCGGATTCCACAGCTCCGTGAGCCAGGCGCCGGCCACGATCAGCTCGCCCGCCGGGGTCCAGGCCACGTGCAGCGGGCGGGGGTGGGCCAGGGTCTGGCGTTTCTGCCAGCTCCCGCTGTCGTGCACGGTCAGCCCGTCGGCGCGCATGATCGCCACGCTGGACTCGTCGGCCGAAAGCGCCAGGTCCAGGACCCCTTCCTCCGGAAGGCGCCGGAAGGAAGGCAGGGTGCGCAGGTCGGCGGCCGAAAGCAGGTACACGCCCGTGCTGCCGGACCCTTTCTGCCGGTAGTCGGCCAAAACCAGGATTTTTCCGCTCCGCAGCCACAGCACCCGGCGCACGGAGCCGGAGCCCGGCAGGTAGAGGTAGGGCAGCGAAAGGCTGGGACCGCTGTAGTCTTCGGGAGACAGGGGGACCAGGAACAGGTTCCGCCCGGCCTTGCTCACCAGAAGCTGGCCGCCGTCCGGGGAAACCCAGAACTGGTCGAAGTTGGGATCCATCTCGAAAGGCAGCTTCCCCGCCAGCCGTCCGATGGGCAGGAAGCCTCCGTAAAGGGAGCGGGTGAACAGCTCCCGGGGGCTCAGGCGGTAGACCAGGGTGCCGGTGACGTAATACAGGGCGCTGCCATCGGCCAGGGGGGAAGCCGGACCCCAGCGCACATTGCGCACCGTGCCCTTGCCCAGCAGGCGGTAGGACTCCTCCAGCACCCGTCCTTCCCGCTGCTGGCTGACGGAGTAATAATAGAGGCTGTCGCGCTTGGAATACAGGAAGAAGTCCGAATCGGGGGACCAGAGCACCGGGATGGCCTTCAGGGACAGCTCCACTGCGGAGGAGGCCACGCTCGCCGGGCCTCCCTTCATATCGTAGAGCAGCAGCTCCCCGTAAGCCGCGGAGGTAGGCCGCAGCGCCAGCAGCCAGCGCCCGTCCGGGGAGGAAGCCACCAGGTCCAGCTTGCCGCTTTCCACCTGCCCCCCGGTCACGAAAGCGGGCAGGCCGGGCACGGGGGCCGGGTTGGCCAGAGCGGCGTCGGTGCGGAACAGGCCGAAGCGGTTTTGCACCTGCAGCAGGCCGGCCACCAGGGAGACCTTCTCGGGA
>CAVUYS010000002.1:0-58262 GCA_963745745.1 uncultured Spirochaetota bacterium
CGGCCATGGCGCTACTTTTCAGGTCATGAAACGACCCACCCGAATCCTGGCCATCGTCGGGACCATCGTCCTGCTCGTCCTGGCGCTCCTCGTCGTCCTCCCGCTGCTCTTCCGCGACCGGATCGCCCAGCGCGCGAAGGTCGAAGTGAACCGCAGCCTCGACGCCACGCGTCGAGTGGCGGGACGTCGGCCTCACCTTCTTCCGCGACTTCCCCAACCTCACCCTGCGCCTCGACGACCTCACGGTCGCCGGCAAAGGCAAGTTCGAGGGCGATACGCTGGCCGCGATCCGCCATTGCCAGGTGGTTCTCGACCTGGCCAGCGTGCTGGGAAGCGTCGTCGGCAGCGGCGGCAAGCCGATCGTCGTGCGCGCCGTCGAGCTCGACCAGCCGCGGCTGTCGTCTGATCGCGCTCGAGGACGGCACCGCCAACTGGGACATCACCAAGAAGACGCCGGAGGCCGCGCAGCCGCAGGCCGAGGCCGAAGCCGCTCGCGATCAGCCTGCGTCGCTTCGAGATCACGGGATGCCAACGTCGCCTACGACGACCGCAAGTCGAAGCTCACGGCCTCGGTGGTCGGCTACGATCAGTCCCTCACCGGCGACTTCAGCCAGGACCAGGTCGGCGATCCAGACCAAGGCCGATGCCGACACCGTGAGCGTCACCTTCGCCGGCATCCCCTACCTCAACCGGGTGCAGCTCGGCCTCACCGCCGACGTGCAGGCCGACCTGGCCCACAAGTCCTACACCCTCAAGGACACCGAGCTCCGGCTCAACGACCTGCGGCTCGGCGTCTCCGGCTCGGCCCGGTCGGCCGGGAAGCACCTCGGCCTCGACCTGGCCTTCAAGGCGCCCAGCACGAAGTTCCGGGACATCCTGTCGCTGGTGCCGGCCGTCTACGCCCACGATTTCGAGAAGGTGAAGACGGCGGGCACCATCGCCGTGTCAGGCCAGGTCAAGGGCGAGTACGGCGACAGCGCCGTTCCCGTCGTTCGCGCTCAACGCCAAGGTCGACAACGCCGCCTTCCAGTATCCCGATCTCCCGCTCCCGGCGCGCGACATCTTCGTCGACCTCGCGATCACCAACCCCGGCGGCAGCGCCGACAGCACCGTGGTGAAGCTGAACCGCTTCCACCTCCTGCTCGGCCGCAACCCGGTCGACGCGAACATGGTGCTGCGGACGCCGCTGTCCGATCCCGACGTCGACCTGCGCGTGAAGGGCAAGGTGGATCTCGCCGACGTCCGCCGCAGCATGAAGCTCGAGGGGATCGACCAGCTCACCGGCACCGTCGCGGCCGACGCGGCGGTGCGCACCCGGATGTCGTTCGTCGACAAGAAGCAGTACGACCGGGTGGCGGCGAGCGGCACCGTGGACGTCGGCGGCCTCACCGTGAAGGGCAAGGACCTGCCGCATCCGCTCTCGATCCAGCAGGCGTCGCTCCGGCTGGCCCCGGAGCGCGCGGAGCTCCGCTCGTTCGCCGGCACCATCGGCAGCAGCGACCTCCAGGCGACGGGCTCGCTCGAGAACCTGCTCGGCTTCATGTTCCGCGACGACGTCCTTCGCGGGACCGCGACGGTCCGCAGCAACCGGTTCAACCTGAACGAATGGCAGATCCGGCGAGGGCGACCTGCAGGTCATCCCGGTGCCGCCGAAGATCGACTTCGGGCTCGACGCGACGGTGGCCGAGCTGACGTACGACAAGCTCAAGATGACCAACGCGCGCGGCCGGCTCCGCGTGAAGGACCAGCGCGTCACGCTGGAAGACTTCCGGATGAACACGCTGGGCGGCGAGATCGGGCTGACCGGCTTCTACGAGACGACCCAGCCCGGCCAAGCCGACGTTCGACGTCGGCCTCAAGATGACCAAGGTGGACATCCCGTCGGCGTTCCAGGCCTTCACGACCGTGCAGATGCTGGCCCCGGTCGCCAAGTACGCCGTCGGCACGATGACCACCGACCTGCAGCGTGAACGGCGCGCTGGGCAAGAACATGATGCCGCTCTTTCCCGGCGCTCAGCGGAGGCGGAACCGTCCAGACGTCGAACCTGGATCTGAAGGACTTCCCGCCGCTGGAGAAGGTGGTGGACGTGACCAAGCTCCAGTTCCTGGACAATCCGGGGCTGGAGGCGCTCCGCGCGGCGTTTCAGATCCGGGAAGGCCGGCTCTTCGTGCAGCCGTTCGACGTGAAGCTGGGCGGGACCACCATGACCGTGAGCGGATCCAACGGGCTCGACCAGTCGCTGCAGTACACGCTGGGCCTGCGCGTGCCGCGCTCGCTGATGGGTGGCGGGGCGAATCAGGCGATCGCCGGCCTGGTGTCGAAGGCGGGCGCGGCCGGGATCGACCTCAGTGCGGCGCCGGAGATCCCGCTCGGCATTCAGCTCGCCGGCACGGTGACGAATCCCTCCGTCAAGGTCGACGTCGGCAGCGTCGCGTCCTCGGTGAAGGAAGGCGTGCAGCAGGCGGTGCAGCAGGCGGCCACGCAGAAGGTGTCGGCCGAGGCGACGAAGCTGGTGCAGGAGGCGGAGCAGCGCGCCGCGTCCATCCGGAAGGAGGCCCAGGCGCTGGCGGACAAGGTGAAGCTGGAGGGGTACCAGCAGGCGGACTCGCTGACGGCCAAGAGCGACGAATCCGTTCCTCAAGGCTCGCCGCCAAGCCCGCCGCCGATCAGCTTCGGAAGCAGTCGGACAACAAGGCCGCGGGCATCGTCCGCGAGGCCAACCAGCGGGCGGACAGTCTGGTCGCCCAGGCCCGGCGGCAGGCGGACCAGACTTCGGGTGCGAAGTAGGCGGCTCGGCCGGGAAGCCCGCGGTTTGGAGGGCTTCTTCGCCGGACGGTGGCCGCTCGTCGGCTCGTGCGTGTCGCGCGCCAATTCACAATCGAGTCACCCTGAGCGTAGGGAAGGGGGCACGCGTCAAGGCATGCCTCCTTCGCTACGCTCAGGATGACGACGGCGGCGCCGCCGCGGCGTCCAGCGCCTCGCGCACCCTAGAGCCGCGAGCTGAGCAGTTGGGTCACGTACCGGAGATCGAGCGACAGGCCGAACACCCACTTGTGCTCCCAATCCGTGTGCAGCGGGATGTCATCCGCGCTGCCGGTGAACGGCTGGTCCACGGCAATGCCGTCGGCCAGGCGGTCGATCTTGCGGAACTGCAGCACGGCGATCCCATTGATGCCCGCGAGAGCCTCGAACGAAAAGCCGGCCATGAAGCTCTTCCCGGGGTTCGTCAGACCCACGCCGAGGACGGCACCGATCCGGTCGATGGCATTCTGCTCGTTGACGGGGTCACGGCCGCCGTAGTGCCCTCCCCCGAGCAAGTCCTTGAGATACCATGGCAGCCCATAGAGCACCACCGCCGCCATATACTCCGGCCCGCGGTTGTCGGGACCCCCGTTGAAGATCACCGCCTCGTCGGCCGCGTTGGGGCGAAGCCCGAACGAGGGTTGCTGCGAGCGGCGAGAAGATCACTCCAGTCTGAATCGTCGCGCGGTACCGCTGGTACTGGTCGAGGGGATAGCTGCGCTTCAACTCTCGCCTTTGCCCCGCCTCCTCTTCCAGCGTGCGGCCAGTGACGGAAAGCACGACCGCCTGGGCATAACAGCGGCGAGGCGTGAACCAGACGGTGGCGAACTCGGCCTGGGCCGCTTGTGGGGCCTGCGGCTGCTTGCTCTCCGTCTGCAGGATGTTGGGCGACGCGCTCTCCAGCGGGCACGGCTCGAACTGCACTTGAGACCACACGTGAGCATTGGGTGGGAAGTACACGCCCGCCACGATGAGGTCTCCCACGGCCGCGGCCGCGGTGCTGACGAAACACGGCGTGCTGTTCAAGTCGGTGCCGTCGTCGTAGAAGAGCACGACGAGCGGACGGCCGCGGCGGCCACCTCGCATCTGCTGGCGGGTTTCCTCTTCCTTGGCTTGACCTTCGACCCTGCAGGCGTTGTACGTGGTCGTGAAATCGCTTCCCGCGGTGGCCGCCGCGGTGGTTCCCGTGTCGCCGACGGCAGGCGCCGAGGGCGGTGCTGGCGCTGCGGCCAGGGCGATCGCCACCACACACTCGGGCTGCCCGGCCCGCGTGATCAGCACCGAACCGCCATCGCCAGAAACCTTGGCCGCCTTGACGCTGTCCGCCGTCGCAGGGTTCCACACCCCATCCATGCGGGTCTCCTTGAGGGCCGCCTCTCCGGTGACCGCGTGCTTGTCCTTATCCACGAGAGTGAGCGTGACCGGCTTACCGCGTTCGATCACCTGCGTGCCCGTCGTCCCCATGTGCACCGTCACCGGGCTCGCGCAGGTCGATTGGGCCCGAGCCGGACGGGAGGTCAGCCCACTCAGCAGGACAACCGAGAACACGGCAGCACCACCCTCGCACAGTTGTCGGGACCACATTGCGCTACCTCCTGGAGCAGGGTGCCTGACAAGGCTCACGCGAGCACGGCGCGCTCCTCGCCACACGTCTCCCACGCCGAGCTGAAGACGCTGACGACATCGCCCGATTGGGTGGTGTTGAACCCGGCCACGAAGCCCCACAGTCGCCCGCGGTTGTCCACCAGGCAGGCGCCCGAGTCTCCCCCACGGGTGTTGCCGGTCGTCACGATGGCGTGCGCCAGGCGATTGTTTCCGACGGTGGCTGGGACCGAAAGGTGGAGGACAGTGACCCGCCGCACGCCTCGCGACGTGAGGACGAACAGCGGCTGCTGAGCATCCTCCGCGGATGGAAGGCAGGGGCCGATCACGGGGGTCACGTCCTCGAACCAGTTCCCGCACCGTGCGGGCTCGGACGGCTTGATGAGCGCGTAGTCTCCGTGGGGCCGAATGACGGCGCGCAGCACCTCGCCCTCGAAGTCGCTCGGGCCGCTTCCCGCATTGACGTTCGCCAGGCGAACGGTAGGCCGCATGCCGGCGTCAAAGTCGTGCCGACCGACCAGGGTGCTCTCGACAACGTGTCCCGCGGTGGTTGCCACCAGACCGAACTCCGGATGCTGAAGCACGCCACCGACCGTACCCAGGACCGGACGTGACGGCCGGCCCGCAAGGCGGAGCTGGGTGATCGTGTCGCCGGGGCCCAGGACCGGGCCGCTCTGGCCCGGTGATGCGTAGCCGCCCGGATGGAGCTCGATGACGTCGGTCGGAATGTCGAGAGTGTGGCCCGACAGCGAGCGCCATGGCACGGTGGGCGGAATCGAGCTGCTCGCTGCTCACCAGCTTCCGGTCGAGCTTCTGCTCGACACAGACGACGATGCACGGCTCTCTGGTGTGCTTGCCCTTGCGGATTCGGAAGCCGACGCCGACTCGATCGGCTCCGTGGTCTTGGCGCAGCGCGCGCGCGATGTCCGCCAGCGGACCGGGTCCCGGCAAGGTGCTCGCATGGATGACGGCAGGCGCCGCGGGGCGTCGCTTCGATGTTGCTGCGGCGTCTGCAGCTACCGGGATGGTGACCGTACGCGTGACGCTGCGAACCAGGACCGACGTCCGCCGGCTCCCGCGCCGGCAGCACCGCGAGCGGCTCGCGTTCGGCCGGAGGCCGCTCGCCGATGGTTGCGGGCGGGTGACTTTGGCTTGCCTCGTGTCAGAATGACCCCCAAGCCGCGCCGGCGTGGTTGCTTCGATCCGAGCCGAGCGCGGGCGGCCCGCAAACGTGCTCACGGATGGGCTCGAAGGTCAGGACGCTAGGCCTGTTTTGCGACAAACAGGGGCCGCTTTGCGACACTCGACATGACTCGGCACGAGTCGGCTGCAGTCACGTCAGCCGCTGGTGCTGCCCCGCCTGTCGCAAAACCGACCCTCCGTGTCGCAAAAAAGGCCTAGCGCTCCCGAAGCCACCCCCCAATAGCTTCACTCCTCCAGTTGCAGCCCCCAGTGAGTGGGCGACTGAGCGTTCGATTCCTTACTCCGGCGGCCGGCCAGGACGGGGAGCCCGGCCTGTCGGAGGGACTGGCTCGTCCCGATGGAGCAGCGTACGGCGGTTCTTGGGTTTACGACGCTGGCGGCGGTCGCGATCGCGGCGTCCGCCGTGCGTCCGCTGGTCCCCGCGACGTCACCGGCCGGCGCCGCGCCCGCCACGGCTCCCGCCCCCAAGCCGGCGGCCGCCGGACCGGCCATCGCCGTGCAGTTCACCCGGGGCGAGGAGCTGCTGCAGCGCTTCTTCGGAGGCAAGCAGGTCGCGTTCGATCCCCGCCGGTACGATTTCGACGTCCTGATCGCCACCCTGCCGGATGCGCTCGATTCGCACCTCGACTGGGTGTTCGATACCGGCCTCGAGGCGATCCGGCGCACGTTCGAGTCGTCGGGTTATGTGGTCGAAGGCTTCTGGCCTCCGCCCCAGGACACGGTCGACCTGGCCGGCCGGCGCCGCTCGCCCCGGCGGGAGGTCGAGCCGGGCGTGATGCTGTTCAGGGGTACCGACGCCAGCGTCCCCCGCCTTCGACTGCTTTATCTCGTCCCCGAGGTCCCGACGAGCGGGATCTACAAGGACGCCTTCTTCACCGCCTTCGACGAGCGTCGCCGGCTGCTCGGCTCGAAGGCGCTCCCGCTCGCCGTAGACCGGACCCGGCCGATCCGCATCGTCGGACCCGTCTTCTCGGGCTCGGCACTGTCCACTCCAGCTCGCGTTGCGCCGAATAGTGACCAGAGGCGACCGCGTGACGATCGTCAGCGGAAGCGCCACCAGCCTCGGGAACGTGGAGACGCTCACCTGCGACCAGCTCGGCATCCGGTTCAGCGCGACCGTCAATCCGGATGAGAGCCTGCGGGAAGCGCTGGACGTGGTGCTGGACAGCCTGCGGATCTCCGGCAGCCAGGTGGCTGTCCTCCAGGAATCATCCACCCTGTACGGCCAGTCGGTGCTGAACGCCGACGACACCGCCACCGCCGCCGCGAAGCCGTCGGCCTGCGGCGGCAGGCTCTCCCGGGACACCGCCGCCGCGGGCCCGCGGCCGGGCGGGGACTTCCTCGTCATCCCGTTCCCGATGAGCATCTCCAGCTTGCGCACCGAGTTTCAGCGGCTCCCGGCCAATCCCGCGGCGGGAGCGGCCGTGCCGGGCGCCACCTCCACCCCGCGATTGCCGCTCGACCTCATCGATCCGGTGCGCTCACGCGAGGATCTCCCGGTCACGTCGCGCCTCACTCCGCCGGCGCTCGACCTGGTGCTCGACGAGATCGCCCGCACCCTGCGCAACCATCACATCCGGATGATTGGCCTCCTCGCCACCGACGTGAGGGACAAGCTGTTCCTGGGCAAGGAGCTCAAGGAGCGGGTGCGGGACGTGCGGGTCTTCACGTTCGAGAGCAACGTGCTGTACCTGCGGCCGGACTACAGCCGGTGGCTCCGCGGCATGCTCGTGTTCTCGACGTACCCCCTGCTGCTCGAGCACCACGCCGAGACCGGGGATTTGCGGCATCTGGCTTTCGCGAACGAGGGAGCGGAAGGGATCTACAACGCCACCCTGGTGCAGCTCGAGAGCCGGCGGGCGATGCGCGACTACGGTCCAGTCGATTCGATTGGTTGGCCCATCGGCCGGCCGCCCGTCTGGCTCACGACCGTGGGAAACGGGCTTGTTCCTGCCGGTCAAGGTCGATGACAGCGTGCCCTCGGCCTGCTACGTCGAGCCCGGGAAGCCGGACACCGTGCCGCGGCCGTGCGTTCCGAGCCGCCACGCGCGCGACAGCGCGGCCATCATGCTCACCCACGCGTCTGATTCGGTCGACTTTCTTCCGTTCGCCACGACGACCCTGGTGGGCGTCGCCCTGGTGGTGCTCGCGCTGAGGAGTTGGGGGAACGCGGAGGAAGCCGTGGCTCATCGCCCCCGCCGATCTCGAGGGCGAGGACCGCACGTTGTGGCACACCGTCCGCGGGGACTCCCTTCGAATTCACCAGCGGCTGTACGCGGCCCTGCGGCTCACGGCGGCCGCCGCGGTGTTCGTGGTCGTCACGGTGCCTCTCCTGCTCCTTCCGCACGAGGCGTCCGCGCTCCACACCACGCTCACCTCGGCGCTGAAGGGCGCCGGAGCCATGGGTCTCGTGGCCCTCGTCATCAATTGGGGGCGGCTGCTGTACGAGGCGACGCAGGCGTCGCGTGCCGGCCTCCGCTTTTCCTCTTCTCCCGGACCTGGGGAACCTGGCTGCAGCGCGTCTTCTGGGGCCTGGAGGTCGGAGGACGCGCGGCGATCGGCCTGTGGGGTCTGGGCTACCTCGCCCTGTCGGTGTGGTTCGGCCTCAGCGTCTACTGGCTGGGGCGGAGGGAAACGCCCGACGTCGACATGTTCCTGCTCCGCGCGGGCGCGGTCGACAGCCTCGTCTCTCCGCTGCTTCCTCTGGTCTTGGCCGGCGCGGGCTTCGCGGTATGGGCGACCTGGCACCTGCGGCGTGTCGCCCTGCTGCAGCGCCCGAGCGTGTTCGAGTGCGCGTGTGCGGCGGAGCATCGCCGAACCGTGCAAGGGCCGGACGCAGGTCTGCACGGCGCTGCATGGCGATCTGCGCCGAGTCGCCACGGCGTAGCAATATGGCTGTCCCCTCTACTGGTCAGGTTGCGTGTTGTTGGGGGTGGCCGAAGGTCGTAGTCGAGTGGGATCAGGTTGTGCAGTAAAGCGATCGGGCACCTCAGCCCAAACTTCGATCAGCCCCTATAAGGCAGGGCCTCCTCAGGTGACTGTCGCGACGGCTTTTTTTGTGCTGCGGGTCGCGAAGAGATATAATTGAAGTAAGCGCTACATCCAGTCTTCAAGGAGGTCAGATATGCACAGAGAGCGGCCAATCCATATGTTGACCTGGCTGGGCATCCTTGGCCTGCTCCTGCTCGGCTGTCAGAACCCGCTTGCAGGGAAAGCACCGGGAAACCGCTTGGCCTCAGGCAGCGACGAGGTAATACACCGGATTACCGCCTCGGTCGCGCTCTCCAGCCTTCCGGAGGGGATGCAGCTGATGCCTTTCGAGCAGAATCTTGACAGCAACCTGGGTCCGGACCAGTTCGCCCCGCTGGTCGCTGATGGCACGGCTTGGGTCTATTATACAAGCGCTGTCAGCAAGTCCGGGGATTACAGCCTCACGGGAGCAGACGCTTCGGGAAGCTTCTCCCTGCTGCAGAGAATGTACAACCTGCCGAGCGTGCAGAGCCAGGGCTACGTGGCCATGCCCCAGAAGGACTTCCACGGTGCTTTCTGGTACTTCGTGCCGCTCACCGGGCAAAACCAGCAACAGGTGCTTCACACTTTCCAGAAGAACATCAGCATCCCTGTCTATTACCACGTCTTGCTGAACGTCCACACCGTCTTGCTCAACGGAACAATCAGCGTAGGTCTAACCGTGCAAAAACGGGAAGACTACGGTGGGACCCAGACGGCCGCGGCCTCTATCGCGGGCAACGTGGCAGCAGCCGACCAGTCATGGCACTTCATCGAGTACTGGTTCGACAAGAACCAGGGCACTTCCGGCAGGGCGCACCTCTACGTGGACGGGTCTGAAATCGCCTCCGGGGACGTATCGGGGTCGTCTCTCTACGATCCATCGGATATCTACGATGGGGACGGGGGCGAAAACAGTCAGGAGTGCGATCTGCGGGTCATGAACGGCGCCTGCATCGACGACTTCATGTGGAACGTGCTGCTGGACCGGTCCACCGCCGATCACGAAGCCCTGCACGCCGCCATCGAAGCATACCGGACCTCCGGCCCGCCGGGCGGCGAGGGTCTGCCGCTCAACCTGGTGCAGCTGTATGCATCGGCCGGCGACATTCCGGACGGTGCAACCCTGCTGGGCGCCTATTCTGGCCTGTTCCCGCGGATCACGGCCGATCCGGAGCTGCTGGGCACCACCGGCGGGCCCGGAAATGAGGACAGCGCGTTTCATTCCGCTGGGCGAGCCCCGTTGTGCCTGGACCTGGTTCCCGCCACCTTCAGCCAGTGCGGGGCCAAAGCGGTCTTTATGTTCCAGGGTGACGACGTGCCGAACGGCTGGAACCTGTATCCGGGGCCCAACGGCCGCTACCTGCGCTTTGATTCGGAGGGGGAAAGCGACGGCTCTCCGGAATGCCAACAGCTGCCGCGAGCCTTCTCTTACGGGCATTCCTCGGATAATGGCGTGGAATTCCGCACCGTGAAGCTCATCAGCCGCGGCGACAGCACGCCCATACTCACCCTGGAAGAGCTTCCATCCGGCACCCTGGCCCTCTTCAACACCACCTCCATGCCCGTCGGTTGGACGCCTCTGGAAGGGGCGGAGGAGGAAGGGTCCTTCCTGCGATATATTCACGGCCCAAGCGGCAAATACGGAGGGCAAGACCACGGGACCAGCCAAGGGCCGCCGCCTTACGTCTACCTGTTCGCCGCCGTAAAGAACTGAAAACCCAAGAAGGGTCAGGCGCTTCGCCTGACCCTTCACGCGCCACAAGTCCCCAGCTATATTTGACAAAAACACTAGCAATAAATACGTTGCTGATATGGAAAGCTATGCGCAAACTGCTTCTGTTGGGTTTGTCGATTCAACGGATATAAAGGACGATCCTGAGGCACTCCAGAGGCGGGCCGAAGAAGAAGGCTATCTGTACTTCAGACACCTGCTTCCCGAAGACGCATTGCGGAAGCTGAGGCTGCAGATTCTCTCAATCTGTCAGTCGTACGGATGGATCGCTGACAATACCGATCTTTCGGCCGGTATCGGGAACCAAGAAAACATAAGGCAGCTTCACGACCGGGAAGAAGTCAAGCGCGGGGTGGGGATCAGTCTCGCCGCATATGCAGACGTCCAGCGCCTGGAGCTGTTTCACGCCCTTCCCCATCATCCCAACCTCATCTCTATTTATCGCAGACTCCTGGGAGAAGAGGCGCTGCCACACCCCAGAAACATCGCTCGGGTCATGCTTCCCGACCCTCGATTGGCTCCTACCCCGCCGCATCAGGACTTTATTCATATTCAGGGCACCACAAAGGTATGGACCTGCTGGTTTCCTCTGGGAGATTGCCCGCGAAGTCTCGGCGGGCTGGCAATCCTGCGAGGCTCCCACAAGGACGGGCTTCTGCCTGTGAAGGAAGCCGAAGGAGCGGGAGGACTGGAATCCTGGTTGTGCAAGAACGATCATGAATGGCTCGAGCATGATTACGAAATCGGAGACATTGTCACCTTTTCCAGCCATACCGTGCACAAGGCACTCCCGAACACCGTGGGAAATCTCATTCGTCTATCCTGCGACTACCGCTACCAAAACGCCAAAGAAGAAATTGAGAAAAAATCCCTGGACCCTCACTATCAGGTCACAACCTGGGAAGATATCTATCAGAACTGGCAAAGCGAAGCCTTCAAGTTCTATTGGCGCAAAAAGAATTTCTCCTTCAGTGAATGGGACGAATCGATACGGTGGCAGAAACAGGATATCTGCTGAGACCTGGGCCGGTGCGGCCGGGATTTCGTGATATAATCCAGCCCAGAGGATAAAACCATGAGAAAACCACTTTTCGTCCTGTTGGCCTGTGGGCTCATTCTTCTGATTGCTGGCTGCGCGACTTCAAAACCCGGATCGAAAAGCGCGGCAAAGACCCCTCCGGCGAAGACGGCGCCGGCCAAAACAACCCCCCCGGCGAAGACCGCGCCGGCGAAAAGCACGGCTGCAAAAGCCGAGCCAAAAACCGCCGCGAAGACCGTGGCCAAGAGCGACAAGGAGATCGCCGACGACCTGAACAAGAAGGTCAAAGCCAGCGGCTTGAAGAACGTAGAGGTGAAGACCACCAAGCGCGGCGTCACCATCACCGCCGGCGCTCTGAACTTCCCGGCGGAATCCGCGCAGATCACCGCCGACACCGCCAAGCGCCTGGATGCGATAGCCCTTCTATTCAAAGGCTACGAGAGCAAGAAGATCCTGATCCAGGGCCATACCGCCGACGTCGGCGACAAGAAATCCCAAGTGGACCTGTCCAAGAAGCGGGCCCAGGCAGTCGCGGACTACTTCGTCCGCAAAGGCGTGCTGAAGGCTGCGCAGTTGGTCGTCGAGGGCAAGGGCGGCACCGTGCCCCTGGCCCCCAACGACAAGGACGAGGGTCGGGCCAAGAACCGCCGCGTGGAAATCACCCTGCTGCGCTGAGTCTGTCGCCGCAAGAATCGGATTGCCTGCTTCCTCCTGCCGTGGATCTTTCGTTCGACAGGAGGAAGCCATGATTGCCGCCACGCTCATTCTGAGGCAGGGTGAGGTGCTCACCCTGCGCCTGCCGGGCCGCCCGTTGCGCCTCGCCTGTGTTGCCGGCCGCCTGTGGGCGACGACGAACCGCTCTGCGGCGGATCATCTGCTCGCCCCCGGGGAGGTGCGGACTTTCCGCGGCCGGGGAACCCTGGTGGTCCAGGCGCTGCGGATCGCCACTGTACGAATCGAACCGTTGGCTGTGGCCGCTGACCTTCCTCCGCCGCCCGTGCTACACTCCGCGCGGAGATCGCAGCCTTGGAATCGCCCAGCACTCCGAAATCCGAACCTGCTCCGCACCCGGTAGCGGCGCCAACGCCGGGCGTGCCTCCGGCGCTGTTGTGGCCCGTCCTGGCCATGCTGGCCGCCATGCTGCTATGGGGTGGGTCCTTCGCCGCCATGCGGGTGGCTCTCCGAGTGCTGGATCCCTGGTCGATGATGTGGATCCGGATGGCGGTGGGCTTGGCCCTTATTGCCCCCTTCTCCCTCCGGCGCCTGCCGCGCGACCTGCGCGCCTCCTATCGGAAGGGGGATTGGAAGCTGCTCGCCCTGCTGGTGGCCAGCGAGCCCTGCCTCTACTTCCTGTTGGAGTCCCACGCCCTGCGCTTCACCACCTCCTCCCAGGCCGGGGTCATTGTGGCCGCCGCTCCGCTGCTGGTGGCGCTGGGCGCCCGGCTTTTCCTGGGCGAGCGGATGAGCGCGGCCGGAGCGGCCGGCTTGACCCTCTCCATCGCCGGCGTGGCCGGGCTCACCTTGTTGGGCGGCTCGCCGGGCAGCGCCCCCGCCGCCAGCGCCGCGAACGCCCCCCTGGGCAACGCGCTGGAAATGGGGGCCATGATCGCCGCCGCCGCCTACACCCTGAGCAGCAGCCGCCTGGGCCGGCGCTATTCCCCGTGGTCGCTCACGGCGCTGCAGCTGGCGGCGGGCGCCCTGTTCTTCCTGCCCGGCCTGGTCTTCCTGATCCGGGACGGCTGGCGGGGCTTCCCCTGGGCCAGCGGAATCGGCACGCCGGCCGGTGCGGCGCCGGTGTCCCCTTGGGCCCTGGTGGGAGTGCTGGCCTTCCTGGGCAGCTTCGTCACGCTGGCGGCCTTCGCCTTCTTCAACTGGGGCCTGAGCCGCCTGCCGGCGGCACGGGCTTCGCTGTTCCTCAACCTCATTCCGGTGATCGCGGTGCTGCTGGGCTGGGTGCTGCTGGGGGAGTCGCTGTCGATCGTACAGTGCTTCTGCGCCGCGGCGGTGATCGGCGGCGTGCTGCTCGGGCAGGGATTGGGCGGCGCCGGGCGCCGGCCGCGCCGGTCGTAGCGACCCCTTGCCGTCTTCCCATTCTCCGCCCGGAAGGTCTATACTCGCCGCAACGGTGGTTCCGACACTACCGGTCCCGGAACAACAGAAAGTGGAGGGAAGCATGGACTTGCAGGCTTTGCAGGCTGTCGCGAACTCGGTGCGCACCTTGTCGATGGACGCGGTGGAAAAGGCGAAATCCGGCCACCCGGGCCTGCCCATGGGCCTGGCGGAGCTGGGCGCCCTGCTGTACGGGGAGCTGCTGAAGCACAACCCGGCCGACCCGAAATGGCCGAATCGCGACCGCCTGGTCCTTTCGGCGGGGCACGGCTGCATGCTGCTGTACTCCCTGCTGCATCTGAGCGGCTACCCGCTCAGCCTGGATGACCTGAAGTCCTTCCGGCAGCTGGGCTCCAAGACCCCCGGGCACCCGGAGTACGGGATGACCCCCGGCGTGGAAGTGACCGGCGGGCCCCTGGGGCAGGGCCTGGCCAACGCCGTGGGCATGGCCCTGGCCGAATCCATGCTGGCCGCCAAGTTCAATACGGCCGCCCACAAGATCGTCGACCACTATACCTACGTGATCGCCTCCGATGGGGACATGATGGAAGGGGTCTCCAGCGAGGCGGCCAGCCTGGCCGGACACCTGGGCCTGGGCAAGCTCATCGTCTTCTACGACTCCAACCACATCACCATCGAAGGAAGCACCGACCTGGCCTTCAGCGAGGACGTGCTGAAGCGCTTCGAGAGCTACGGCTGGCGCACCCTGCAGGCCAGCGCCTACGACCTGCCGGCCATTGCCGCCCTGGTGGCCCAGGCCAAGGCCGCCGCCGACCGGCCCACCGTCATCCGCCTGGAATCGATCATCGGCAAGGGGGCGCCGACCATGGAAGGCAAGCACGCGGTGCACGGCACGCCGCTGGGCACCGAGGAGTGCAAGCGGGTGAAGCAGGCCCTGGGCATCCCGGAGGAGGCCATGTTCCACGTGTTCCCCGGCGCGCGCGAGTTCTTCGCCGCCAGGCAGAAAGCCTGGGCCGCCGCGCACAAGGACTGGCAGACCACGCTGGCCTCCTGGAAGAAGGCCAATCCCGAGCTGGCCCGCGAGTGGGAGCAGTGGCAGGCCCCCCGCGTGGAGCTGAACGGCGCCGCCATGCCGGAGTACAAGGTCGGAGAGTCCCTGGCCACGCGCGCGGCCTCGGGCAAGGCCGTGACCGCCCTTTCCAAGGCGGTGGGCAACCTGGTCGGCGGCAGCGCGGACCTGGCCCCCTCCAACAACACCTACGTCAAGGACGCCGGCGACTTCGGCAAGGCCAACCGCCTGGGCCGCAACTTCCACTTCGGCATCCGCGAGCACGGCATGGGGGCCATCTGCAACGGCATCCTCTACCACGGCGGGCTGCGCCCCTACTGCGGCACCTTCCTGGTGTTCTCGGACTACATGCGCCCCGCCATCCGGGTGGCGGCCATCGCCAAACTGCCGGCCATCTACGTGTTCACCCACGACTCGATCTTCGTGGGCGAGGACGGCCCCACCCACGAGCCGGTGGAGCACCTGGCGGCCCTGCGCGCCATCCCGAACCTGCAGGTCCTGCGGCCGGCGGACGCCGAGGAGACCGCGGAGGCCTGGCTGATGGCCTACGAGCGGACCGACGGGCCCACCGCCCTCATCCTCTCGCGGCAGAACCTGCCCGTGCTGGCCAAGTCTGACGCCGGCTGGCGCAAGAGCGTCCGCCAGGGGGCCTACGTGGCCAAGGACTGCCAGGGGGAGCCGGAGCTGGTGGTGGTGGCCTCGGGCAGCGAGGTGCACGTGGCCGTCGCCGCGGCCGGCGAGTTGAGCGAGCGCCGCATCCGGGTGTTGTCGATGCCCTGCCGCGAGGAGTTCGCCCGGCAGCCGGCGGAATGGCGGCGCAAGCTGGTTCCGCCCAAGGCCCGCCGGCTGGTCTTCGAGGCCGGCGTGCGCCAGGGCTGGACCGGGCTGTTCGAGGAGGGCACCGAGGTGGTCTCCATCGAGCGCTTCGGCGAATCCGGACCTTACGCCAAGCTGGCCGAGCACTTCGGGATCACCGCCCCGGCGGTCGCCGAGCGGATGCGCAAGCTGCTATAGCCCGCGGCTACTGCTACTGCAGCAGGCTATCGCCTATTGCTGGCGGGCGGGAGACTCGCGGCCGCCGCGCACCGCCCGCCAGAGGGCCTCGCTCAGGCGCTGGTTGCTGAAGGGCTTCTCGATCACGTCCTTGAAGCCGAACTCGCGGAAGCGGGCCATGACCGGGTCGCGGGAATAGCCGCTGGCGATGATGGCCACCGCCTGCGGATCCAGCTCCAGCAGGTGCCGGATGGCCTCCTTGCCGCCCATTCCTCCCGGGATGGTCAGGTCCATGATCACGGCGGCGAACGGCCGGCCCTCCTGGCGGGCCTGGCGATAGCTGGCCAGGGCCTCGCTGCCCTCCCCCACGATCACCGGCGAATAACCCAGCCGCTCCAGGAGCCTCTTATACACGTCTTGTAGGAAGCGGTCGTCGTCCATGACCAGGATGCGGCCGCGGCCGCGGTACAGCTTCTCCGGTGCCTCCCCGGCCTGCGGCGGAGACTCGCCCGGCGGCGGGCAGGAAGAAGTAGAAGCGGGTGCCCTGCCCCACGGTGGAATCCACGGTCAGGTACCCGCCGTGGCTCTGGATGATCGAATAGGAGGTGGCCAGGCCGAAGCCCATCCCGTTCTTCTTGGTCGTGAAGAAGGGATCGAAGATCTTGGAGAGGTTCTCCGGCGGGATGCCGCAGCCCTGGTCCTCCACGGTGACCCGCACGTAGCGGCCGGGCTTCAAGGGCAGGGGGTAGCCTTCGGTGACCGTGACGTTCTCCCCCCGCACGCCGATCAGGCCGCCCTCCGGCATGGCCTGGTCGGCGTTGATGATCAGGTTCTGGACCACCTGGGTGATCTGCCCGGAGTCGAACTCCCCGGGCCAGAGGTCTTCCGGAAAGGAGCAGCGGCAGCGCGCGCCCGAGCCCCGCAGCACGAAGGTGGACGCTTCCTGGATCAGCTCCGCCAGCCGGCCGGCCCGCTTCATGGGCAGCCCGCCCTGGGCGAAGGTGATCAGCTGCTGGGTCAGGTCGCGGGCCCGCAGGGTGGCCTTTTCCATCTGCTCCAGGCGGGAGTGGATTTCCTCGGAAGGCTTGGTGTGCATCTTGGCCAGGGCGATGTTGCCCACCACCGCGGCCAGGAAATTGTTGAAGTCGTGGGCGATGCCCCCGGCCAGGCGGCCCACCGCCTCCATCTTCTCCACCTGCTGCAGGTGGTGCTCCAGGGCCTTGCGCTCGCGCAGGTCGCGGGCCACCCCGTAGGTCCCCAGGTAGTTCTTGTCCTGCCGCTCGCTCTCCCGGTCGTAGATGCCCTGGGCCTTGATCTCCACGGGGAAATCCGGGGGCTCCACAGGGGATAGCCCGCGCCGCAGGCGCAGCTCCAGCCCGGAGGCGGCCCGGCTGCCCGTGCGCCGCTCGTTGAACACGAAGCGCGACTTCTCCACATCTTGAGGAAGCACGAACTCCGAGTAGTGCCGGCCGATCACCTGCTCCCGGCGGAAGCCCAGCAGGCGCTCGAAGGCGTCGTTGACGAAGGTGAAGCGGCCCTGCTCGTCCAGGGTGTAGATCAGGTCCGGGGAGTTTTCCACCAGGTAGCGGTACTTGCGCTGGGACTGCTCCAGCTCCCAGTGGATGGCCGCCTTTTCCCGGATCAGGCGCCGCTGCTCCAGGGCGTTGGCCACCCGCTTGCGCAGCTCCTCGCCCTCCACGGGCTTGCGGATGAAATCGTAGGCCCCCCGCTGCAGGGCCGCCACCGCGGCGTCGATCGAGCTCACCCCGGAGATCACGATGGTCAGCAGCTCGGGGTGGTGCTCCCGGATGAAGCCCAGGACTTCCTGCCCGCCCACGTCGGGCAGCACCAGGTCCAGCAGGACCAGGTCATAGCCGCCTTCCGCCAGACGGCGCAGGGCTTCCCGCCCGCTGCCGGCGGTCTCCAGCTGGAAGTCCTGTCCGGCCAGAAGCTCCCGTACGCTCTGGCACATGCGCGGTTCGTCGTCCACGATCAGAATGCGAGGATTTTCGCCCGTCATACTCTGTTCTCATTGTCGATAGAAGCGGATTCACTCTTGACCACAACCGCCGATATAAGGAGTAATGGCAGCCATGGAAGAGACCCTCGAGCTGGAGGCGGTCCCGGAGGAATCCCGCCGGCGGGTGGAGGAGCTTCTGCGGGAGGGCCGCGGCGGGGAGCTGGAGAAGCTGGCCGCCCGCTCGGTGGCCATCGCCTCCGGCAAGGGCGGCGTGGGCAAGACCATCACCGCCGTGAACCTGGCCCTCTACTACTGCCAGCGCGGGCTGCGGGTGGCCCTGGTGGACCTGGATCCGCTTTCCGACGTGGCCAGCCTGCTGGACCTGGCCGAGTCGGAGTCCGCCCTGAGCACCGTACGCCTGCAAGAGACCGGCCAGCGCCTGGCGCGACTTCACCCTGCCCCTGTTCCGCAACCTGGACCTGCTGTTCCCGGCCCCCAAGCTGGGCAAGGGGGAAAGCCTCGAGCTGCTGGAGATGATCTTCCGCCGCTTCGCCCCGGAGCTCACCCGGGCCTACGACCTGGTCATCTTCGACCTGCCGGCCGGCTCCTCCTACGAGGAGAACCTGGCCTTCCTGCCCTTCATCAAGGCGGTGGTGCTGGTGACCAATCCGGAGCCCACGGCGCACGCCGCCGCCGGGGCCTATCTGCGCCGCCTGTTCGCCCTGTACCCCGGCCGGGACGTGCGGCTGTGGCACAATCGCTTCGTGCCGGAGGCCCCCCCGGGATTCAACCCCACGGATGTGGCCGGCAACTACAACCGCAACGTGCCCGAGGAGCTGCGCCTGGCCCCGGGGGAGAGCGCACTGCTGGCCGACCTGGCCTTCGTGCCCGAGGACCCGGCGCTCAACCTGCTGCGGGGCGACCCTTCGGCCCGCAGGAACGCCCAGCGTTTCCTGCTGGATGCCCTGCAGTACCTCCTGGAGCAGCGCCTGGCCCGCCTGGCCGGCGAGGCCAGCCTGCCGCGGCCGCTGCACCCGCTGCTGGTCGGCTACTTCTGCCGCCACCGGCGGGTGGAGGACCCTCAGGAATACCTGGAGCGGCTCGGGGAGTATCTGTCCACCCTGGCCGGCCGGCCCGCGGAGGATGCGGGGGCGGGCGACGGGCGCGAGCCCCGGACCCCCGCTTTCACCCCGGCGGCAGCGGCAGGCCTGCCTGCAGCTGGTGGAGCAGGTGCGCCGGGACCCGCTGCGGCTGGCCCTGGTCCGGATCATCCGCCACCTGGAGGACCTGCTGCAGCACCGCGGCCTGCCCCAGGGCCTGAGCGGCGCGCCGGCCGACCGGCTGCTGGACCACGAACTGGGCCGCCTGCTGGTGGCCCTGAACCGCCTGGCCTCCCGGGACCGGACCCTGGTCAATCCCGGCGGGATACTGCTGTTCTACTTCGCCCTGTACAAGCTGTTCCGCTCGGATACCGTGGTGCGCCTGGTCAACGGCCTGGTGCCGCGCCGCAGCAACTCCCGCGGCCAGCGCGTGCGCGACCGCCGGCGCCAGATCCGCAACCTGATCGAGAAGGACCCCGCCGACCGGGCCCGCTACCTCAAGCTGGTCCGCCTGCTGGCCCCCGTGATTTTCCGGCAGGTCACCACCGTGGTCCGGGCCTTCAAGCTGGAGCGCCTGCAGTTCCGCAACCCCGCCGGAGGGCTGCTGCGCGACGCCTACTTGAAATTGCTGACCAGCTTCCTGCATGACACGGCCTACGGCGGCCTGAGCGTGGTGATCGGCTTCCCCTATCGCCACAGCGCGGCGGCCTTCCGCCAGGGGGCGGAGAAGCTGCGGGCCAGCCTGGCCGGCGACTGATGGTCCACTCCATACCCTCCTCGCAAGCCGCCCGCATGCTGTTGAGCGACTGGCGGCTGATCAAGCGCTGGATCGCCCTGATCGGGAACGCCCTGAAACACTTCTTCCTGCCGCAGTTCGCCAGCCGGCTCAGGCCGCATCTGCGTCCGGTGGCCTCCCTCTCGCATCCGCTGGACCGGGACATCCCCTTCCGCCCGCGGGAGGTGGTCGCCTACCTGGGCTACATGACCTTCTGGTTCAAGACCCTGCGCTGGCTCTACGACCGCATCGGCAAGGCGGCCCTGCCCGACATCCTGCGCTCCATGGACCAGGTGCTCCAGCTGTACCGGGAGGCGGGGGCGATCTACCGGCGCTGCTCGTCCACCACGAGCACCCGGGCCCCGCTGCCCGGGCACCCCTACTTCGCCCTCATCTACCTGGTGGACCCCCACCTGGCCTGCATCCCCAGCCTGCATATCCTGTTGATCTGCCACAATGAAATCGGCGCCGCCCACATCCTGCGCCGCCACGGCCTTTCGACCGGGGAAAACCGGGAGTTTCTGGATGCGGTCCGGGAGGAGGCGAAGCGGATCACCGAGGCGGTGCTGCTGGTGAAGCAGCATTCCGTGGTGGACGTGGCGCCCACCCTGTTCCTGTTGACGGCGCTTTTTCCCGACTTCCGCCGGGGGGAGGTGCGGGCTTTCGTCGGCCGGCTGTTCCACGACTGGCCCAGGACCGAGGCTTACAAGCAGAGCCTGCGCGCCCTGATCCTGACCACCTACGACGAGTTCCTGGCGGATTACGAAGCCAGAGGAAGGACCGGCCACCGGGAGCAGATCGTGGAGTTCCTGAAACGATACGCCCCCGGCGGCCGGGTAGGATTCAGCAGCAGTCCCCGTAGGCGGGCTTGATCGTGAAACCCTTGCCCCATACGGAGTCGATGTAGTCCACGACGCTCTTGTCGGCGAAGCCGGCGGCCCGCTTTTCCACGCGGATCTCGATGCCGTCGACTGTAAGCACTACGTCCTGGTCGTTAGGCTCTTCCAGAGCCAGGCCCAATTTGGGCCCCCCTCACCCATAGCCCTTGAACAGCACCCGCAGGACCTTGCCGTTGTTTTCCTTCAGGACTTCCGCCAGCTCGGTCTGCGCCTTTTCCGTGAAGCGCACCTGTTCCCCCTTGGTTAACTTTCAATCAAGACATTTTAAAGAATATAGGCATTATACTATACAGGGTCGCTTCCGTCAAGCTTGCGGGTCAGGAAGTTCCGGTTCATGGCCATGACGAACAGCGACACGGCGAAGGTGCCCGCCACCACCCACCAGGGATGGCCACCGAGGCTGACCCGCCCCCAGAGCGGGACGCGCACCACCCAGTTCAAGGCCAGGGTCAGAAAAGGAGTGATGGTGATGAACAGGATGGGTGTCCACTGACCCATGAAGAAATGCACGCGGGACTTCAGGCCCGCGGCCACCCCGAAGGCCAGGAGCAGCGCGGCCACGAACTCCACGGGCACGAAGAACAGGTACACCCCCATCGCGGTGGAAATGCCGCCGCCGCCGCGAAAGCCGAAGAATACCGGCCGGCAGTGCCCGGCGATGGCCGCAATGCCGGTGAGCGCCAGCGCCGCGTAGTCCCAGGGCCCGGAGCCCGGGAAAAGCCAGCGCCCGCCGATGGCCAGGGGCAGAAGGCTCTTGGAGAGGTCCAGGAAGTAGACCAGGGCGCCCCAATGCCTGCCGAGGTTCCGGCCGACGTTGGCCGCCCCCGGGTTGCGGGTGCCCAGGCCGCGGATGTCCACGCCGCGCACCCAGCGGGTGATCAGGATGGCCCAGTTCAGCGATGCGTACAGGTAGGCGGCCGGCAGCAGCAGCAGCTTCGAGCAGCTGCCTAAACACGGAAGCCCAGCCGGGCCAGCTCCGCCTGGACCTTGTCCGCCAGGATGGGCTTGGTCAGGTAGCTGGTGCAGGCGGAGGCGAAGGCCTGGCTGACGTTGGAGAAATCGCCCAGGGCCGAGATCATGACGATCTTCACCTGTTCCAGGCCCACCACTCCGCGCTCCTGCTCGATGCGCCGGATGGCCTTGAGCACCTGCTGGCCGTCCATGCGGGGCAGCATGATGTCCAGCATGATCAGGTCGTAGGGCTCCTGGGCCAGGGCCAGGTTGAAGGCTTTCAGGCCCTCCAGTCCGTCGGCTGCCGCGTCCACGGGCCCGTAGGCCTTCAGGATCATGGTCAGCAGCTCGCGGCTGGTGAGCTCGTCGTCGACGATGAGACTCTTCACCGGGTTTCAGCGCCGTTCCTTGAACAGCTCGGCGATCTCCTTCTTGTACAGGTCCCCGATCACGTCCCGCTTGAGCTTCAGGGTGTGGGTGATCTCCTTGCCGCGCTCGAAGGGATGTTCCAGCAGTCTCACCTTGTTCACCCGCTCGAAGAGCTTGAAGCCGCGCTTTGGGGAAACCCGCTGGTTTATCTCGTCCATGATCAGGTTGTTGATAGGATCGCTGGCCAGCAGGTCGGAGGTGCTGGCGAAGGAGACTCCGTTGGCCTGGGCGTACTTGGTGACGTTTTCCAGATTCGGCACCACCAGGGCGGCCAGGAATTTCTGGTCCTGCCCCACCACCATGACCTGTTCGACGAAATCCGACTCCCCGATCACGTCCTCGATCGGGCTGGGCTCCACGTTCTCCCCGCCCAGCAGCACCACGGTTTCCTTGGCCCTGCCGACGATGCGGATTTCCTGCTTGTGGGTCAGCAGCACCAGGTCCCCGGTGTTCAGCCATCCCTCCCGGTCCACGGTCAGGGCGGTGAGCTCCGGCTTCTTGTAGTAGCCCATCATCACGTTGGGCCCGCGCACGTACAGCACGCCTTTCTGGCCCGGGCCCAGCTCCAGGCCCTGCTCGTCCAGCACCTTCACCTCCACCTCCGGCACGGGTTTGCCCACCGTCCCCGGCACGGGCCGGCGGCAGTCGCGCACCGAGATGATGGGCGCGGACTCGGTCAGGCCGTAGCCCTCCAGCAGCAGGACCCCCGCGGCCGCGAAGAACTCGTCCACGTGCTGCGGCAGCGCGCCGGCCCCGGAGACCCCGAAGCGGAAGCGCCCGCCCAGGCGGTGCTTGATCTTGCTGAACACCAGCGCCTGTCCCAGCAGGTTCAGCGGGGTGAGCAGCAGCAGCGGCAGGCAGGCGACGGCCGCGTCCAGCAGGCCGGAGCGCCGCTGGAAGCGGGGGATCAAGCCCCGGAAGCGGGTTCGCAGCTTGGCGTGGGCCGCGCCCACGACGATGAAGAAGTGAGCCAGGGCGGCCTTCAGCCCGCCTTCGGAATCGATGTTGCGCAGGATGCCGCGCTTGATGGCCTCCCAGATCCGCGGCACCGAGGGGAAGATCGTGGGCCGGACCTTGGCCATGTCCTCGATCAGGATCTGGCTCACCAGCTTGGAATAGGCGACAGAGCAGCCGGCGAAGATGGCCACGTACTCGATGGCCCGCTCGTAGGAGTGCCACACCGGCAGCACGGAAAGGAAGATGTCGTCGGAGCTGATCTCCAGCGGGGTGTGGGGCGCGCGGATCTGGTGCATGTAGTTGCGGTTGGAGAGCATCACCCCCTTGGGCTCGCCGGTGGTGCCGGAGGTGTAGATGATCGTGGCCAACTCCTCCGGCTTGCCCGCCTCGATCTGCTTCTCCACGAAGTCCGGTTCGCGCTCCAGGGCCTCGCCGCCCTTCTCCAGCACCTCCCGGAAGGTGAGCAGGCTCACCCCGTCCTTGCGGGCCGAGTCCTTCTGGAAGGCCGGATCCATGATGATCAGGGTTTTGAGCTTCTTCAGCGACTTGCGCACCGAGAGGATCTTCTCCAGCTGGGCCTGGTTCTCGGCCAGGCTGACGGCGCACTCGGCGTGCTCCAGGATGTACTCGATCTCCATGGTCGTGGAATCCGAGCCGCGCGGCACGTCGGCCGCGCCGATGCACTGCATGGCCAGGTCGGCCACCAGCCACTCGGGCATGTTGTCGGAGACAATCCCGACGTGATCGCCTCTGCGCACGCCGATGGCATACAGCCCGGCGGCGAAGGCCCGCACGTCCCGGTACAGCGTTTTCCAGCTCACGGGGTGAAAGTCCCCGGCGCGGTCCTTGACCCATTGTACCGTCAGGTCCGGCTTGTTGGCGACGAAATCCCGCACCAACTTGGCGATCGTGTCGGTCATGGTGGCTCCTTTGCTGGGAGCCTACCACTGCCCCCAGTGGTTGTCAATCAAAAAGCATGCGGCCCGTGCATGAACATGCAGGCGTCTTGTGTTGCCGGCGCCGTTCGCGCTATAGTGGTGGCAAAACGAGGTATTCTTATGAAAAGCACCGACATCAACCGGATCGACCGCGACTTGAAGCAGGCCAAGAAGAAGCAGGAGATGATCGAGAAACGGCTGGATAGCCGCGGCGGCTCGGTCGGCGACTTTATCAAGAAGCTGGGCAGCCTGCTGTTCCACGACCAGAAGAAGATCTACAACCTCAAGGGCAACCAGCAGATCAAGGCATTGTTCGCGGACATGAAGCAGCACTCTGCCCGAGGACCAGTGGGAGAACGTGATCCGCAAGGCGGTGCGGGAGACCAAAGTCGAGCAGCGCGAAGAGGCCCTGCAGGAGCTGCTGGCCCTGCTTCAGTCCGAATAGTCGGCGCGCAGAAGGTTCTTGACGTACTGGGCCCGGCGGTAGAAACCCGGGTCGCTGTTCTTGCCGGCGCTCAGGCGGCCGCGGCAGGCGGCCAGATCGCGATAGCCCCGGGCCTGCAGCCAGGCGTCCAGCTCGCGGACCATGGTGCCCAGGTAGGCAATCTTGTGGCGGTACAGGGCGCTGACCACCTGCAGGCAGGCGGCGCCGGCCAGCAGCAGCTTGGCGGCGTCGGCCGCGGTGAAGATCCCCCCGCTGGCGCATAGCTCCCCTGTCAGGTTCCCGTAGGCCAGGGCCGTGAAGCGCAGGGCGGCCAGGTGCTCGCCCTCGGCGCTCAGGGAATGGTTGTAGCGATTGGCCTCGCGCTCCGCGTCCAGGTCCGGCTGGAAAAGGCGGTTGAACAGCACGAAGCCGCGCACCCCCTCCTGGTCCAGCGCCTTCAGGAAATGAAGGGGGTTGGTGTAGAAGGGGCTGAGCTTCACGCTGACCGGGACCTTCACCTTCTTCACCACGGCGCGGATGATGGCCAGCTGCTCCTTCTCGATCTCCGCGGCCCCGGACTGGGCGTCGCTGGGCGTGGCGTAGAAGTTCAGCTCCAGGGCGTCCGCCCCCGAGTCCTGCAGCTCCTGGGCGTAGCGCACCCAGGTGTCGGCGTTGACCGCGTTCAGGCTGGCGATCACCGGGATGCGCACCGCCTCCTTGGTGCGCCGCACCCACATCAGGTGCTCCTTGGCCCCGGCGTGCTTCAGCTGCGGGAACACGTCCACCACTTCCTGGGACAGGTTGTCGAAGCGGGACAGGTCCTCCTCCAGCCGATAACTCTCGTACTGGATCTGCTCCTCGAACAGCGAGGCGGTCACCAGGGCTCCGGCCCCGGCCTGCTCCAGCTCGCGGATGCGGTCCACGTTGGCCGTGTAGCCGCAGGCCCCGACGATGAACGGATTGCGGAGGGTCAACCCCAGGTAAGTGGTGCTCATTTCTGCCATTGTGCTCGTGCCCCCGTCGCTTGAGATGTTTACCGAATACAATAGTTGAAAAGCCGGCGTGAGGCAAGCTTGCATTGCCGGGGCGAGGCGCAGTATTTTACCCGCATGCTGAAGCTGTACAACTCCATGAGCCGCACCGAGCAACCCTTCCGTCCGAGGGTCAAGGGCCGGGTGAAGGTCTTCACCTGCGGGCCCTCCACCTACCGCCGTCCCCACGTCGGCAACTACCGGACCTTCCTCTACGAGGATATCCTGGTGCGCTACCTCGGCTTCAGCGGATTCGAGGTCCAGCGGGTGATCAACTTCACCGACGTCGAGGACAAGATGCTGGAGGAAGCGGTCCTGGAGGGCCGCCGGCCGCAGGACATCGCCGCGGAGGTGGAGAAGCGCTTCCTGCACGAGGCCCGCCTCCTGGGCATCCGGCTGCCCCGCACCATCGCCAAGGCCTCGGCCAGCGTCCCCCAGGCGGTGAAGCTGATCCAGCGCCTGCTGGCCAAGGGCCTGGCCTACTGGCACGACGGGGACGTGTTCTTCCAGCCCCTGAAGTTCAAGGAATTCGGCAAGCTGTACCGCCTGGACTTGAGCCGCTGGCCGAAGAAGACCGTGCGTTTCCGCAAGGACACCTACAACGGGCAGCGCTGGAACCTGGGGGATTTCGTGCTCTGGCACGGGAAGCGCAAGGGCGACCTGAGCGTCTGGCATACGGCAATCGGCCAGGGGCGTCCTTCCTGGAACATCCAGGACCCGGCCATGATCACCGAGCACCTCGGCTTCCAGGTCGACATCAACTGCGGCGGGATCGACAACATCTACCGGCACCACGACTACAACATCGCCATCCTGGAATCCCTGTCGGGCAAGAGCTACGCCAACTACTACCTGCACGGCGCCCACCTGATCGTGGACGGGCGGCCCATGTCCAAGAGCCGGGGGAACATCCGCTATCCGGAAGAGCTGCTGCGCAAAGGACTGCAGGCGCATCACCTGCGCTTCTTCCTCGTGTACAAGCACTACCGCCGGCGCCTCAACCTGACCCCGGAGAACCTGGCCAAAGCCGCCGCCCGACTGGACGCCCTGCGCGCCCTGGTCGAAGGACTCACCGCCGGCGGTGGGCCGAAGCTGGCACCGGAGGAAGCCCGCCGGGTGGAAGCACAGATCGCGGCCGTGCGGGATGATTTCCGCAAGCATATGGACGCGGACCTGTCGGTAGGAAAGGCGGTGGACGCCATCCAGGCCCGCCTGAAGGTCTTGCGGCGCTCTCCTGGGCGGCTTCCCGCCGGCCTGGCGCGGCGCCTGCGCAGCGAACTGGCGGCGATCGACGAGGTGCTGGGATTCCTGCTGTGAGGGCTACTGGATGAACAAGGGAACTACCCCGGATGGACTGCTTGCGGGGGTCCTGGGGGCGGCAGTTTTCGCGGTGTTTTTCTTTCTCATGGACATCGGCCTGGTATTGTCCCTTGTTTTAGCCATCGTCGCTTTTGCCGGAGGGTTGTTCCTCTTCCAGCGGAGGAGAGCGCAGGTCATTGAAAAGGAAAACGATCTCAGAAGCTCTCTGGATGCGGGTGACAAGAAGCACTCCGAAATCAGGGCCCTGCAGCGGAGGATCCGAAAGCCTACGGTGCTGTCCAAGCTCAAAGAGATCGACGATGTCGTCGAGAGGATTCTTGATGGCATCAAGAAAGACCCATCGAAACTTCGCAACGCCCGACAATTCCTGGACTACTACCTGGATGCAACCATAAAGATTCTCACGAAATACGTTGATATTTCGTCTCAGAACGTCAGGGATCCCGGCATTCAGGCATCACTTGCACGAGTCGAAGGGATGCTCGGAACGATCAAGGACGCCTTTGAGGCCCAGCTGGCGAAGCTGCTCTCGAACGACGTGATGGATCTCGATAGCGCGCTGCAGACTCTCAAGCAGGCGATCGAGATGGAAGGTCTCGGCAAGGAATAGGCCGGGACGACCGCAAAGGAGAAGTGGATGAGTGATTCAGCGTTGACAGTGGAAGACCTGGCCAAGGCAAATGATCTTGCCAGGGCCATCGATCCCGCCAATAGCGGGTCCCTGATTCAGTATGGAGTCGGCGCCCAGAGCAGGATCTCCGGTCTTGCTGACACCATGCTCAATCAGTTCAGGACGAAGGACTCCGGCGAAGTGGGCAAGGCCCTCACGGATCTGGTGTTCAAGGTCAAGGATGTGGATGTTGGAGGCTTGACCAAGGGTCAACAGGGTCTGTTCGCCAAGCTGGCCAACAAGTTCCGGCGTTTCATCGCCAAATACGAAAAGCTTGAGGCCCAGATCGACAAGATCGTGGATCGACTGGCCAAGGCGAGGATGATGATGCTCACCGATATCAACATGCTCGACCAGCTCTACAAGCAGAACAACGACTATCTGCGCAACCTGGACCTCTATATCGCCGGAGGACAGTTGCGGTACGAGAAACTCAAAAACACGGTGCTTCCCCAGTTGCAGGCCAAGGCCCAGGCGTCCAAGGACCCGCTCGACGCCCAGAACCTGAACGACCTCGACCAGTTCCTCGTTCGGGTCGAGAAGAAACTCTACGATCTCAAGCTCAGCCGGATGATCTCCATCCAGACCGCTCCGCAGGTCCGGCTGATTCAGAACAACGACCAGGCGCTCATTGAAAAGATCCAGTCGTCCATCCTGACCACCATCCCGCTGTGGAAGAACCAGATCGTCATCGCCATCAGCCTCTTCCGCCAAAAGCAGGCTCTCGGCGTTCAGAAGGCGGTCACTGATGCCACGAATGATCTTCTCACCAGGAACTCCGAGCTTCTCAAGCAGGGATCAATCGATGTCGCCCGGGAAACCGAGAGAGGCATCGTGGACATCGAGACGCTGCAGCAGACCAACGCCAATCTTATCGCCACCATCGAGGAAACCCTCCGAATCCAGGAAGAGGGAAAGAAGAAAAGAGCCGACGCGGAAAAGTCTCTCATAGAGCTGGAGGCCGATTTGAAAGCGAAGCTCACCGCGGTTCGGGGCGCCATATGAAGCGGGCAGTGATTGGGATTCTCATCATTGTGGCCGTAGTTGCGGTAGGAGTTGGATACAAGCTTCTGTTCACCGGCCCCAGGGCGGGAGGCACAAAGGGCGCGACAGCCTCGGGTGATCTTGTCTTCGCCAAAGCTTCCCCCATGACCCTGCCGCCGGTCAGCGGCTATCAACTCGCCACTGTAGACTTGGGGGAGGGACCGGTTCCCCTCCTCACCATCCCTCTTGATACGTGGGGCGGGTACGCTGCCATGTTCGCGGCCAATAAGGGCACGAAGCCCAGCAAGGACAGTCTCTTTTACAAGAGGGGACGCTTCGCGGTGCAGATCGTGAGTGAAGAAACCACGGAGAAACAGCTTGAAGGATACGCCAGTGGAAAATGGCCCATCATCTGGACGCAGATGGACGGACTCCCCTTGTTCCTTGACGCCTTCAAGGCCGACAAACGAGTTTCCCCCAAGGTCCTTGGACTGTTCGATTGGAGCGATGGCGGTGATGGGATCCTGGTACGCAGCCACATCAAGACCGCGGCTGACTTGAGGGGAAAGATCATCATCACTTCGAGCAACACCCCATTCAGTTTCATGCTTCTCTGGTACCTGAGCCAGAACGGCCTGACGGGAAATGACGTCAAAGTTGCCTGGATTGACGATGCCGAAGAGGCCCTGAAGAAGTTCAAGAGCAACTCGAGCGTCGCGGCCTGGGTGAGCTGGACTCCCTATATCAATGACGCTGCAGACCCAAAGTCACCGAACTACATTTCCGACGCTCGCCTGATCATCTCCTCCAAGGACGCCAATCAAGTCATTGCCGACTGCTATATCGTGCGAAGCGATTTGCTGCAGGACAAGCCCGAAATGATGCAGGCTTTTGTCGAGGCAATGATGGAGGGAAGCCAGCAGATCGGAACCCAGACCTACAACGACATGGCGGCCTTCTATGGTCTCCCGACGGCAGCCGAAGCCAAGGATATGCTCACCGATGTTCATATCGCCAACTTCTCCGAGAACAAGATGTTCTTCGACATCAACAATTCGATCGGCGCGTACAAAATCTTCCAGCTGGCCCAGGAGTATTACAAGCAGCTGGGTGCCCTGCCAGCGGATGCCAGTTACGATCCGGAGCGCGTGCTGGTACCGCAGATCATCGCCGCGATAGACAAGAAGGGTGAGTTCGCGTCCCAGAAGAATGCGATGGCCAACTCCTTCAACAAGAAGGCCGGTCTGGACATCTCCGACCTTGAGAACCAGAGGACCGTCCTCAAGAACGACGTGGAGCTGTTCTTCGAGCCGCAGAAGTTGGACTTTGATATCAACAGCACCAGTGACGAGATCAAGAACAACATGAAACTCCTCGGCCAGGTCGCCGAGCAGACGAAGTTCCTCGGCACCACGATGGTCAAGCTTTCCGGCTATCTGGACACTACGAAGGTTGCCGACTTCAAGGCCCAGGGCAACCAGCAGTTCATCGAGGCCAGCGCCCAGGCAAAGTTGATCTCCAAGAAAAGGGCGGAGTTTGTCAAGTCGGTCCTGGTGAAGCATTTTGGAGTGGATCCTGACCGGATTGTCACCGAGGGCAAAGGATGGGACAACCCGATCTCGGATGATCCCAACAAGAACCGCCGGGTGGAAGTCCGCTTCATCTCCTATGAATAAAATGCTCGCCCTGCCGGCAGTCCTGCTCGTGGTGCTGATGGCCTGTGGTGGAGGCTCCGCGCCCTCCACTCAGGGGTACATCCTGCAGTTCGGTGATGACTTCAAGCCTGGGATGAATGCCGTCGACGATCTGGGAATCTCCGTGGTAATCGCCATGGACGTGAGCGGATCGATGCGACATGCCCCGCGCCGCGGAGGGGAGTCCAAATACATCCAGGCCACCAAGGCGCTTGCCACGGTAGCCGATTATCTGGAAACCCTCAGCGGCAGGCAGAAGGACTTGAAAATAAGGGTCAGCATCCTGAAGTTCAGCACTTATGTCGATGTGCTCCTGCCCCTGACCACCTTGGATGCCGATGGCTCCGCCAAACTGAACGCCGTCATCAGCCCCGACAATTTTGCCCCGAAAGCCGAAACGGCGATCGGCAAAGCGATGGAGGCGGGGTCGAAGATGCTGGCCCAATCTGGAACGATCTTCAACAGTTTGATCGTGATCACGGATGGCGAAAACAACGTCGAGCCGGACCCGCGTGAGGTGATGAAGGCCATCTACAGCAATCGGAACACCGCCACGACGGAAGACTTCAAGGTCATCACCTCGACCCAGCTTGTTTCTTTTGTCGGTTTTGACGTGCAGTCATCGCAGTTCAGCGAGTTTCATGAGCTGGGTGCCCGAATCACATCCGCACATAGTCAGACGGAAATCGAGAACGGCCTTCAATCGTTCCTGGAGGCGGATATTACCAAGCTCGAAGGAAAGTGAAATAGCCTAGGGCCCCCTTTTTCTGGTTTACAACCGCAGCAAAATATGGTAGGACACCCTTCAAGCAAGGAGATAATACATGGGTGACAAAGGGAAAAAGGACAAAGGCAAGAAAGAGCATCAGAAGAAAGCCCTGCTGACCCCAAAGGAAAAGCGGAAAGCGAAGAGAGAAAAGAAGAAAGAATTGCCCGGAACTCTCCGGTAATAGACCCGCGGGGCGCTCAGGAGGGAAGCGGGGGGTCGGCGTACGCCCCCGAGAGGATCTTCTCGATCGTTTCCTGGTCCACCAGCTGCAGCTCCAGGGCGATCTCCCCGAACATCTTCTCGAAGTTGTACTTCTCGCGCTGGATGTAGAGGACCTCCTTGACCTGGGCCTCCGTCATGGCCCCGATCCTCACCAGGGTCTCTCCGATCCTGCCCCCCACGGGCTTCTTCTTCATACGCGGTAAGGCAATATTCCTATACCTGCGTGGAAAAAGCAAGCTTTTCGGCTATAGTGGGCCCATGTACTGGTCCAAGAGCACCGCGGTGCGGGCCCGCCTGTGGCAGGAGCTGGCCGGCCGGGAGCCGGCGGAGGTGTGCCGCCGCTGCCTGGTCGACTCCGAGCCGGGAGGATACTCCCTGCAATTTCTCGACCGGCGCTACTTCGTGGAACCGGGGACCGGCAGAATCGGCGGACAGCAGGAGGACGGCCTGCTGGCGGACGCGGAGTTCGAGCTGCTTGTGCTCACCTACCTGACCCAGGCCGTGGAAATCCCCGCGGACGGGAGCTGGATCTCGGAAAAGGACCTGCCGGGAGGAAGCCTGTTCTTTCGCGGGCCGCATGCCCTGCCGCTGCAGCCGCTGCTGGCCAGGTTCGGGGAGGACCTGCCCGGATTCCGTCGCGCGGCGCTGGAGCTGGGCGGAAGCACCCTGCCCTACGGGGACGCCGCCTACGGCTTCACCGCCCTTCCCCGCGTTCCCGCCGGCTGTCTGCTGTGGGCCGGCGACGAGGAGTTCCCGGCCCGGGTCAACCTGCTCTTCGACCGCACCCTGGGCAGGCACCTGCCCCTGGACGTGGTGCTGGCCCTGGCCCATTGCCTGGTCCTGCGCCTGCTGGAAGCGGCGGGGCCCGCGGCCGTCGGACCGGCCGGCGGCGCTACTGGCTGACCCGGATTTCCTCCAACCACTTCACCCAGACGTTGCCTTCGTGGTCCCTGGCCGTCAGGCGCAGAGGAAATCCGTGCACCACGGGGAAGGGTTTTCCGTCGAACTCGTAGGCCACCAGCACCCCGTCCCGCTCGATGTCCTTCAGACTTAGGGTCGAGGAGTAGTCCTCGCTCAAGCTGGTAAAAACGACATTGGCGGCTTCGGCGCGTACCCCGGCCATGGCCAGCAGGTCCCGCACCGGCACTCCGGTCCAGGTCCCGCGGTCGGTGAAGAACCCGGGGCAGTTCAGGGTGATATTCTCGCGCACGGCCGGAAGCGCGCGGATCTGCTCGAAGCTCAAGCTCAAAGGCTTTTCCACCGCCCCCTCCACGCGCAGCCGGAAGGTTTCGATGTCCACCTCCACCGGGGTGCCGGTGACGTGCAGGCCCTCCACCAGCTGCAGGTACAGGGAAGTCGGAGGGTTGCCGCTGTCCCCAATCGAACGGGTGCCGCTTTTTTCCAGCTTCGACATCCTTCGCCGGGCGGCCGGAGCAGCCGCTCAGGACGAGCCAGGGCAGAACGAGCAGAGAAGAACGAGGGAAAGCAGCGAGAGGTGACGCAGTCATAGCAGCTCCTGATAGGATCAGTCATGATACGGACCGCCGCCGCCATCAAGGCTCTCGCATTGACTTTGCCGGCCCGAATCAATAGGTTCGAGGTCCATGGGCCTGCGCTTCGCCTGCCTGATCCTGGACCACGACGACACGGCCGTGGACAGCACCTCCGAGGTGCACTATCCCGCGCACGTGGAGGCCATGCGCGTGCTGCGCCCGGGCCGGACCCCGGTGAGCCTGGAGGGGTGGTTCCTGAAGAACTTCCATCCGGGAATCATGCCCTATCTCCTGCAGGAACTGGGCCTGAACGCGGAGGAGCTGGTGCGGGAGCTGGAAATCTGGCGCTCCTTCACCGCCAGCCGCACCCCCCGTTTCTTCGCCGGCTTCCTGGAAACCCTGCACGAGTACCGGCGGCGGGGGGAAGGATCGCGGTGATCTCCCACTCCGATCCCGAGGTGATCCGCGCCCACTATCGCGCCGCCGGCCCGCTTGACCCGGACCTGGTGTTCGGCTGGGACGACGAGGAGGAGAAGCGCAAGCCCAGCCCCTGGCCCGTGCGGCAGGTGCTGGCCGGCCTGGGCCTGCCCGCCTCGCGGGCCCTGATCCTGGACGACCTGAAGCCCGGCGTGCTCATGGCCCGCGAGGCGGGAGTGGCCGTGGCGGCGGCGGGCTGGGCGCACCGCATTCCGGCGATCCGGGAGTACATGCAGTCCAACTGCCTGGCCTATTTCGAGACGGTGGGGGCCTTCCGCGACTTCCTGCTGGGCGACGGGCAGCCTTAGCTGCGCTATCGGGTTATTGCTTGCCGACGTAGATTTCCAGGCTCAGGGCGTCCTTCTTCTCTTCCATCAGCGAGTTCCAGCTGCCCTTGCGGTTGGCGATCTGCTTGCTGTGCAGCGCGTAGTCCTTGAGCTTCTCGTAGGTTTCGAAGTATTTCTGCGAGCTCTGGTAGGCCTGCTTGTATTGGGGCGGGAAGATCACGTCCGCCTTCTGGCGGATCTCCTCCTCCAGGCGCCGCCGGTACTCCTCGGCCACCATGGCGTATTTCTCGTGGACCTGGGTCACGTAGCGCAGCACCAGCTTGTCGAACTCCGCCACCCGCTTCAAATCGGCGAGGAGCTCCCCCAGGCCGGCCACGGCGGCCAGGAACTCCTCCTGCCGGTAGAGCTGCCCGATGCGCTGGCAGAGCTGGATCAGCGAGGCGGTGGTCACGGCGCGTCCGGAGCCGTTGGCCGGGAGGTTGACCGGCGGGGACTTGGCGCAGACCTGGACCACCACCTCCAGCAGGTCCTCCAGCACCCGGCCCTTCCACAGCTCCTGGCGGATGGATTCGTACAGCCGCTCGACGGACTCCAGGTAGCCCATGCGGTGCTTTTCCCCCGCGGTGTAGATGGCCTCGTAGCAGTTGACCTTCGTGCCCTTGAAGCTGACCGGGCCGATGTTGAAGAACAGCAGCAGGTTCTTGGAGTACAGGTCGCTCTTGACGATCTTGTTCTCCTTCAGGTAGCTGCTGTAGACCGCGCTGGTGAGCATGACCTTGGATTCCCGGGGGGACAGCTCGTTGGCCAGGTTCTGCAGCCTGGCCGCCGTGTTGAGCAGGAAGCCGGACACCAGCCCGCTCTCGGTGATGATCAGGGGGGTGGTCAGGTTTCCGCCGGCCGCTCCGACGGTCACCTTGAACTCCGGCAGCACGATGCTGTAGTCGCTGCGATTGTGCCCCACCGCCTGGTCCTTGATCACCGCCTGCTTGGAAAAGGTGTTGATGATCTCCAGCGCGGTCTTCAACAGGTCGGTGGCCCCCGCGGCCAGCACCACGATCTCGTCCCCCCGCTCCCGGTTGGCCAGGCAGGAGTTGGCCCGGGCGATCTTGCGGATGCCGTCGTGCAGGAACTCGTCCAGCTTGCGCAGGCGCGAGAGGTTGGACTTGCTGTCCTGGCAGAAGCGCGTGTAGCCGTGGATGTCCAGCATGGCGATGTAGATGTTGGCAATGGAGATGTTGCGCTTCAGGTCCCCCGCCGTGGGGTAGTCCGGATGGGGCAGCACCAGCTCCTTCCACAGCTTGGAGAATTCCGAGCGGCTGAGCTCGCGCAGGAATCCCCAGTTCATCTCCTTGAGCACCTGGAAGGCCTGCAGCAGCGTGGGCCCCGGATCGAAGCCCGGGTTCAGGGAGCGGACGTGCTCCACCAGCCCGGAGAAGGTGCGAATTTCCCTCGCGGTCATCTTCTCGCTGAGGTGGCAGAAAAGCTTCAGCTCTGGGACGGTGGATAGCATACGATTCCTGATAATAGCCCTAGAAGCGCAGGATTCTCCAGCCCCGTCGGCGGGCGCAGGCGGGCCAGGCGCGTGTCCGGGTTCACCGCCACCGGCTGGCCCACCGCCTCCAGGAGCGGCAGGTCCAGGATGCTGTCGCTGTAGAAGGAGCAGTTCTCGGGACGCTTGCCGCGGGCGCTCAGATACTCCAGCACCCGGCGCTTCTTCTCTTCCTTCAGCAGGGGCAGACCCTGAAAACGGCCCGTGGCCTCCCCGTCCGAGAACTCCAGGCTGCTGGCCAGCACCTCCGTGATGCCCAGGTGGCGGGCCAGAGGGGCGACGATCAGGTCCAGGGAGGTGGTGGCCATGACCACCTGCCAGCCCTCCGCGCGCAGGCGGGCCACCAGGGCCGCGGAACCCGGGCGCAGGTTCCGCCGCATGGCCGGAAAGGTGTCGCGGGCCAGCGCCTCCAGCTTTTCGCGGGCCAGGCCGCGCAGGAGCGGGAACTCCCAGGCCGGCCGGGCGGCCTCCAGGCGCCCCAGCCAAAAGCGCAGGTAGAAGCCGGGCATGTACCAAAGGCTGGACAGGGGGAACAGCCCGCGTCGTATCCCCCCGAGCAGGAAATGCCGCGCCGAAGACCCACGCAGCAGCGTGTGGTCCACGTCGAAGAAAGCGATCATGCCGGGGCTCGCGAGATCACCTGGATCCGCCGGGGCAGGCACTCCACGGACAGCTCGCGGACCCCGGTGCCCAGCACCTCTCCGTCGGCGTGCAGCGCCAGCTCGCCCTTCCAGGGCGCGGATCTCCACCCTGGGGGCCCTGCCCATGGAGATGTGCGGGCTGGAGGCCTGGGTGCCCCGCAGGTATTTCAGGATTATCCCCAGCATGGCCAGGCGCCGCGGTTCCCCGGCGATGCACAGATCCAGCTGCCCGTCGTCGTTGCGCGCCTCGGGGGTCATGTAGAAGGCGCCGCCCATGCGCACGCCGTTCATGGCCGAGATCTGGATGGACTTCTGCTCGCGCGTGGCCCCGCCGAAGCTGATGGCCACGCGCGGAGCCCGGTAATAGAGGAACATCGTCTTCAGGGCCCCCAGCACGTAGCCCAGGAAGCCGTGAAACCTCTTCATCTTGCCCGCTTCCAGGGTCACGATGGTGTCGAAACCGACCCCGATGCCGTTGCCGAAATAGCGGCCGCCCGGCACCTGCGGGCTGGTGAGGCGGCCGACGTCCATGGGCCGGCGGGCCCCGCCGGCCAGGACCGCGCAGCCCTCCTCCAGCTCCGCCGGCACGCCCGCCCCGTAGGCGAAGTCGTTGCCCCGGCCGACGCACAAAAAGCCCAGCGCCGGAATCCGGCCCGCTTCCGCGCTTCCGCGACAGCAGGCCGTTGAGCACCTCGTTGCCCGTGCCGTCCCCGCCGGCGGCCACGACCACGTCGAAGCGCCCGCGGGCCTCGGCGGCCAGCTGCGTGGCGTGCATCGGTCTTTCGGTGAGCACCAGCTCGTAGCGCAGGCCCTGGGCGGCCAACGCCCTGCTGATCTCCCCGGCGCGCAGGCCGGCGGCCCCGCGGGCGGCGGCGGGGTTCAGGATGACCAGGTGGCGTTCCGGCATGGAGCCCTACAGTAGCAATTTTTCGGTGCCGCTGGCAAGTTTGTCCGGGACACGCCGGCGCGCCGCCCCGCCTGCCGAGACCCCGGCCGGCTCCAGCCTTGCCAGCCGATGCAGACCTGCGGTACATTCCAGGTAGCTATGGAGGCTTCGATCTTCTGGAGCTGGCTGCAGTGGGACATGGATCGCCGTCGGGCCTGCTCACGTTCCTGGCCCTGCTGTTCATCACCGCGCCTTACGGCCGCCATACCCGCTCCGGCTGGGGGCCGCTCATCGAGGCCCGGGTGGGCTGGGTGATCATGGAGATCGCCTCGCCCCTGTTCCTGGGACTGGCCTACTTCGCGGGCCTGGGGGCCTTCAACCCCGTGACCCTGCTGTTCGTGCTGTTCTGGATGGGTCACTACGTGAACCGTTCCCTGCTGTACCCCCTGCGCATGCGCAACGGCACGCGCCCCATGCCCTTCTCCATGGTGGCGCTGGCCGTGCTCTTCAACCTGGTCAACGGCTTCCTGAACGGCCGCTACCTGGCGCTGTACGGCGACCGCTACGACGCCGGCTGGCTGGCGGATCCCCGCTTCCTTTTCGGCGACCGCCCTGTTCTTCACGGGCCTGATCGTCAACCTGAGCTCCGACAGCATCCTGCGTCGCCTGCGCGACGATGACCAGCCGGGGTACAAGATCCCCCGCGGCGGGATGTTCGAGCTGGTCTCCTGCGCCAACTACTTCGGCGAGGTCCTGGAGTGGGTCGGCTGGGCCGTGCTGACCTGGTCGCTGCCCGGGCTGACCTTCGCCCTCTGGACGGTCGCCAACCTGGTGCCCCGCGCCCGCGCCCACCACGCCTGGTACCAGCGCACCTTCCCGGAGTACCCGGCCAAACGCAAGGCGATCATCCCGTTCCTCCTGTAAGAAGCCTTTCCCAGCCCTCCAGCACCCGCGGCAGGGCACAGGTCCGCTCCATGGCCGCCCGGCCGGCCTCCCCCAGCCGGCGTCGCAGGCCGGGCTCCCGCGCGGCGCGGGCCAGCAGCCCCGCCGCCGTCGCGGGGCTCACCGACAGCAGCAGGCTGCCGCCCTCCATGCCGGGTCGCGCTGTCCGCGGCCAGCAGGTCCCGGTAGGGCACCAGCTCCGCGGGGCCCTGCGCTCCGTGGGTGAGCACGGGCAGCCCGCAGGCCATGGCCTCGGCGGCCGGCAGGCCGAAGCCTTCCCACTCCGAGAGGCTGACCAGCACGTCCAGACCCCAGTACAGCCGGCGCAGCCCGGCGGCGGGAAGCTCCCCGGTGGACAAGCAGCAGTCCCTCCCCCAGGCCCAGGCCGCTCCCGGCCAGCCGGGTCAGATCGGTGCCTTCCGCGCTCACCGCCCGGTCGGTGTGCAGGACCAGGACCGCCTCCGGCAGCCCGGCGGCGAGCAGGGCAAAGGCCCGCAGGAGCAGGTCGAAGCGCTTGCGGTAGGTGTGGGCCCCCACCGCGCCCACCGCGAAGCGCCGTCCCAGCCCGAGCGCCCGCCGGGCCCGCGCCCGCTCGCCCGTCGCGGGCGGGCGGAAGAATCCCGTGTCCACCGCGTGGGGGATGACCGGCCCGACGCGGCCAACCCCGGCCTGACGCAGGAAGGCCGCGCGTGGCAGCGGTGAGGGGAACGGCCGTGACCGCCTCAAAGCCGCGCGGGTCCGGCGGGCGCGAGCACTGGGCCCACAGAAACAGCGGAATCCCCCGCGGGGGATCGCCCAGGGCCGGGAACTGGTCGGGATACCCCAGCAGGACGGCGGCCTCCGCCCGCTCCAGGCCTTCGGCGCCGCGGACCGGCCAGCTCCACCTCCCGGCCGGAGGCCCGCCAGGCGGAGGCCAGCAGCTCCAGCTGCCGCTGGAAGGAGCTCGGGCGATCCCGGCGCAGGGGCAGGCCGCAGGCCAGAAGCAGGGGTTTCACGCCAGCTCGTGGATCAGCCGCCCCCTCTTCCAGGTTTTCCAGACCGTGAAATCGGGATTGAGCAGCGCCAGGTCGGCGCTCTTGCCGCTCTCCAGGCTGCCGGTCCGCTTCTGGAGGCCCAGCACGCAGGCCGGATTGAAAGAGGCCGCCCGCACGGCCTGGGCCAGCGGGCAGCCGGCGAAGCCCTGGTAGCGCTGGATGAGGCGGTTCATGCCCAGGGTGGTGCCGACCAGCGTTCCGTCCCGGGCGCGGGCCGTCCCGCCGCTCACCACGATGGGCTGGCGGTTGTAGGTGTAGTCCCCGTCCTCCAGCCCCATGGCCTGCAGGCCGTCGGTGATCAGCACGACCCTCTCCGGGCCGACCAGGCCGGCCAGCAGGCGCAGGATGGCCGGGTGCAGGTGCACGCCGTCCGGGATGACCTGCAGGGTCACCCCGCGGCCGTCCAGCAGCGCGGGCAGCGGGCCCGGCTCGCGGTGGTGCAGCGGAGACATGGCGTTGAAGAGGTGCGTGGCGTGGCGTATCCCCGCCTTCAGGCCGGCCGTGGTCTGCACGTAGTCCGCGGCCGAATGCCCGAAGGAGGTCACGACATTCTGGGCCGAGAGGCGGCGGATCAGGGCCAGGGCCCCCGGCAGCTCCGGGGCGAGGGTCAGCATGCGCAGCGCTCCGCCGCAAAGGCGCAGCAGCTCGGTCAGGGTTTCCTCCCGCACCGGGCCTATGCAGTCCGGCTGGATCATCCCCCGCTTCTCCGGCGCGATGAACGGGCCTTCCAGGTGCAGACCCAGCACGTCCGCTCCCTCCTCCACGCCGACCTCGGGGCGCCCGCCCGGGGGGCCTCCGCCCGAGGGGCGGCAGGCCGCCGCAGCCACCGGCAGGTGGCGGTTGTCGCCGCCCGGACGGAAAACGGTGGTGGCCAAAAAGCCGGTGACCCCGTGCCGGGCGCAGGAGCGGGCGATGGTGCGCATGGCCTCCGGCGTGCCGTCCAGCACGTCGCTGCCGCCGGCGCCCTGCAGGTGCAGGTCGATCAGGCCGGGCACGGCCAGGCGGCCCCCGGCCTCCAGCACCGTTTCGTGCGGCGACCGCCCGGAGCTCCCGCCGTCCCGCGCACCGGCGAAAACGATGCGGTCCTCCTCCAGCAGCAACTCTCCCTCGGGCAGGTCGTGGAATGGGGTGATCAGGCGGCAGCCGGTGATGCGCAGGCGCTCGGGCATTCGGGCATGATACCCTCCAAGCCGGCGGCGGTCAAATCGAAGTATTGCCCAGGTCCGCCGCTGCGAATACAATGCGGCTCAACATGGAGTCGATCGTCGAACAAAAGGCCCTGCAGGCCTCGGGGCTGGCCGCGCAATACCCTCCCAGCGAGCGCACCGCGGTGCTGGTGGTGCCCAACTTCCCGGCCCTGGGCAAGCTGGCGGCAATGCGCTTCCTGGAATGGGTGCAGCAGAATCCCGAAGGGGTGGTCAGCCTGCCGACCGGCAAGACTCCGGAGTTCTTCATCAAGGAAGTGAAACGCCTCTCCTCCGGCTGGAAGCTGCGGGAGGTCGCGCGGGAGCTGGAGGAATGGGGCCTGGATCCCGGGCGCCCCCTCTCCCTGTCCTCCCTGCACTTCGTGCAGATCGACGAGTTCTACCCGATCAACCCGCTGCACTACAACAGCTTCCACTACTACGTCAGCCGCTTCTACCTGGAAGGCTTCGGGCTGGACCGCGCCCGGGCCCTGCTGATCGACTGCAGCCGCATCGGGCTGCCCCCGGGGCGCCGGCTGGAAGAGGTCTGGCCCGAGGGGGAGGTGGACCTGAGCCTGCGCTACCGCCAGGCCGCCGGGCAGCAGGAGACGCTGCAGAAGGACACCCTGGAGCGCGTCGACCAGTGGTGCGTCGAATACGAGGAGCGCATCCGCCAGCTGGGCGGCATCGGCTTCTTCCTGGGCGGCATCGGCCCGGACGGGCACATCGGCTTCAACGTGCGCGGCTCGGACCTGTTCTCCACCACGCGCCTGGCCCCGGTGAACTACGAGACCCAGGCCGCCGCCGCCTCGGACCTCGGCGGCATCGAGGTGGCCCGGCGGCAGCCTGGTGATCACCGTCGGACTGGCCACCATCACCTACAATCCGGATTGCACGGCCCTGATCGTCGCCGCCGGCGAGGCCAAGGCCGGCATCGTGGCCGCTTCCCTGGCCAGCCCGCCGCACGTTCACTACCCGGCCTCGGCGCTGCAGCGCCTCAAGCGGGCCCGCTTCTACCTGACCCAGGGGGCGGCCAGAGGCCTGGAGGGCCGGCGCCTGGCCCAGTTGAGCCGCCAGCCGGACATCGGCGAGCAGGAGGCCGAGCGCATCCTGGTGGACCTGTCCCTGCAGCTCGGCCGCCCGCTGTCCAGCCTGCGGGAGGCCGATCTGGCGGCCCATCCCTTCGGCGCCGAGCTGCTGCGCAGGACCGCCGCCGGCCGTGCCCAGGCCGACAGCCCGCTGCCGCCGCCCGCCGAGCTGGGACAGTGGGCCGCCGCCCGCCTGCGGGCCCGCATCGAGGAAGGCTCCCGGGTCATGCGCGACGCGGTGTTCCTGCACACCGAGCCGCACCACGACGACCTGATGCTCGGCTACCTGCCCTTCATCGTGCGCCACATCCGCGAGCACTCCACGCGGCACTTCTTCGCCACGCTGACCAGCGGCTTCACGGCGGTGACCAACGCCTTCATGCTGCGGCAGTGCCGCAGGCTCAAGGCCTGGCTGGGCTCCGCGGCCTTCGCAGGAGCTGGCCGTCGAGAAGTACTTCGACCCGTCCAACCTGGCCTGTCCGCAACCGGGACGTCTGGCACTACCTGGACGGGGTGGCGGCGGATTCCGCCGCGGTGCGCGAGGACGGGGAGATGCGGCGCCTGTACCGCAACCTGGTCGAGGTCTACGAGGAGAAGGACCGGGCGGTGCTCTCCGCACCGCATCGATGAGCTGATCAACTACTTCGAGACCGCAGTACCCGGGCAAGAAGGACCTGGACCACATCCAGCGCCTGAAGGGCATGTGCCGCGAGTGGGAGGCGGACTGCCTGTGGGGCTACTTCGGCTGGAGCGGGCGAATCGGTGCGGCACCTGCGCCTGGGCTTCTACACGGGGGACATCTTCACCGAGGAGCCCACCGCGGAGCGGGACGTCCCGCCCGTGCTGCGCCTGTTGCGGGAGGTGAATCCCGACGTGGTCACCGTGGCCCTCGACCCGGAGGCCAGCGGGCCGGACACGCACTACAAGGTGCTGCAGGCCATCACCGAGGCCCTGCGCCACTGGTCCGAGGAGTGCGGGCGGCGCGACATCCGGGTGCTGGGCTACCGCAACGTCTGGTTCCGCTTCCATCCCAGCGAAGCCGGGCTGTTCGTGCCCGTGTCCCTGAACATGTTCGCCCTGCAGCGCAGCGCCTTCCTGAACACCTTCGTCTCCCAGAAGGATGCCTCCTTCCCCAGCTACGAGCACGACGGGCCTTTCTGCGAGCTGGCCCAGAAGATCCAGGTGGAGCAGTACCAGATGCTGAAGACCTGCCTGGGCCGGGAGTATTTCTACGAGCACCCCAGCGCCCTGATCCGCGCCACGCGCGGCTTCGTGTTCCTGAAGCCCCTGAGCCTGGAGCAGCTCTACAGCCACTCCCGGGAGCTGCGCCGCGCCACGGAGAATCGGTGAGCCGCTCCCTGCGGACGCTGCGCGAGGCCTTCCTGGCCCTGCCGCCCCGGACCCCGCAGGACACGATCCAGGAACATCTGGAGGAGATCCGGGCTGCCTCCGGCCTGGAGGAGGCCCTGGACTGTCTGCACCGCTGGGAGCTGGCCGCGGGCTACATCACCCGGGAGAAGCTGGAGGACGTCGAGCGCCTGGAGTTTCCCGACCCGGACACCGGCCTGACCTTCCGCCTCCAGGTGAACTACGCCCGCACGCGCTACAGCGACGCCCAGGAGAAGGAGCGCCGGGCGCAGGCCTCCGTGCCGGGCTTCGACCCCGTGCCCGACGGCCCCAAGCCCTGCCTGCTGTGCCGGCACAACCTCGGCAGCCCCGGCAAGGAGAGCCTGCGGGTTTTCGAGCTGGACCTGGATGGGCGGGGGCGGCGCTTCTTCTTCCAGCTCACCCCCTTCCCGCTGTATCCCTACCATTTCGTGCCCGTGCTCTCCGAGCACACCCCGCAGCTGGTCAGCGCCCGCTCGCTGGAGGACATGTTCGCCCTGCTGGCGCTGGCCCCCGGCTACGCGGTGCTGTCCAACAGCGACGTGGAATGGGCCGGGGCCTCCATCCTCAGCCACCTGCACTTCCAGATGCTGCGCGGCCTGCGGCTGCCCGTCCTGGAGGCACGCGCGGTGCCGGGGGCCAGCCGGCCGATCCCCGGCGGGCGGGCGGAGCTCCTGGATTACCCCCTGGCCTCCTTCCGTTTCAACGGCACCCGGGCCCAGGCCCTGCGGGCGGGGGCCGGCGCGCTTCTTGAAAAATGGAAGAGCCTGGATCCGGGCCGCAACACGGTGAACCTGAACCTGGTGCGGGCGCCTGGCTCGCTGCCAGGGCTCCGCCCCCGGTTTCCAGCTGGTGGTGCTGCTGCGCAACCCGGATTACCGCACCCCCGAGCGCCTGCGGCCCTTCAAGAGCGAAGGGGTGGGCGTGGTGGAGGCTTCCGGGGAGGCCATCCTGCCCGTGCCCCGGGGCCCGGAGGCCCAGGAAATGTGGCGCGTGATCCGCGAGGAGGGGCTGGGCCTGGTCAGGTCGCTGATCGCCGGCAACAGCCCGCCGCTGCCCTCCGAGCTGGCGCGGGAGCTGCTGGATTGCGCGGCCGAGGCCGCAGGAGCCGCAGGATGAACGATTTCTGGGACCTGGTGCGCGAGAACATCATCGGCCGGGAGGCCTCGATCCGCACCCCCTTCGGGGAGCGCCGAGTCACCTACGCCGACTACACCGCTTCCGGCCGCGGGGTGCGCTTCATCGAGAGCTACCTGACGCGCGTGCTGGAGCTGTACGGGAACACCCACACCGAGGACGACGCCACCGGGGCCATCACCAGCCACCGGCTGCGCCTGGCGGAGGCCGCGATCAAGCGCCTGCTGGGGGCCGGGGACTGCTACAAGATCATCGAGGACGGCACGGGGGCCACGGGGGCGGTGCATCGCCTGCAGCAGATCCTGGGCATCTACATCCCGCCGGCCGGCAAGGACATGTACCGGAAACTGGGCGAGCGCTGGTTCCCGGCGGAGGGGCTCTCCGAGTTCGAGTCCTTCCTGATGGCCAACCGCCCGGTGGTGTTCGTGGGGCCCTACGAGCACCACTCCAACGAGGTTTCCTGGCGGGAGTGCTTCGCCGAGGTCGTGGAGATCGAGCTGGACGCGGCGGGCCTGCTGGACCTGGGCGACCTGGAGCGCAAGGTCTCCGACCCGCGCTTCCGGGAGCGGCGGAAGATCGGGGCCTTCTCCGCCGCCTCCAACGTGACGGGCCTGATCACCCCGGTGTACGAGGTGGCCCGCATCCTGCACCGCCACGACGCCCTGGCCTTCTTCGACTACGCGGCCATCGCCCCCTACGCCCCCATCCAGCTCTGCCGCGGGCGAGGACTGCTTCCTGGACGGCATCTTCTTCTCCCCCCACAAGCTGCTGGGCGGGCCCGGCTCCTCCGGCATCCTGATCATCCACGAGGGGGTCTACCGCTACGACCTGCCCCCCACCGTGGGCGCCGGCGGCACCGTGGAGTTCGTGAACGCCGAGGAGCAGAAATACAGCGCCGAGATCGAGGTGCGGGAGAAACCGGGCACCCCCGGCATCCTGCAGATCCTGCGCGCCGCCCTGGCCCTGGAGCTGAAGGAGCGCCTCGGGCCGGGCCGCATCGAGGAGCGGGAGGCGGCCATGATCCGCCAGGCCATGGAGCGCCTCGCCGCGCACCCGGCCGTGCAGATCATCGGCAACCCGGACCCGGCCCGGCGCATCGCCATCCTGTCCTTCAACATCCGGATGGGCGACTCCTACCTTCACCCCCGCTTCGTCACCCTGCTGCTCAACGACCTGTTCGGCATCCAGAGCCGCGCCGGCTGCTCCTGCGCCGGACCTTACGGACACCGTCTCCTGCACATCGACGGCCGCAAGTCCCTGGAGTTCCGGGAGGAGATCCTGCACGGGCACGTGGGGGTGAAGCCGGGCTGGGCGCGGGTCAATTTCCATTTCCTGATGAGTGACGCGGAATTCGATTTTCTCTGCCAGGCCATCCTGTTCGTGGCCGAAAAGGGCAAGTACTTCCTCCCGCAATACGAGTTCCAGCTCAGCACGGGCGCCTGGAAGCACCGCGAGTTCCGGCAGCCGGAGGCCGGCTTCGGCCTGGAGGAAGCCCTGGCCGGCCCGCTCGCGGCCGACCCGCCCGCGGCCGGCCCACCCCCGGCCGCTTCCGCGGAACGGGAGCTGTTCGCCGGATACCTGCGGGAGGCCGACCGCCTGGCCCGGGAGCTGGAGCCGGGCTTCCTGCTGGCCCAGCTGGACACCACGGAGCGGGACCTGATCCCCTTCGTATACTGCCGCCGATAGACCGGCCGCGCTGCGCGGCTTAGCAGTACATTACACGCATGTCCCAGGCCCAGGCCCAGGTCCGCAGCCGCGAGTTCCACGCCGAAGGCGAGCACCGCTACGACCGCTCCTCGCCCGCCCGCTGGGTGCTGTCGCACATGATGCGCTACCCGCTGTTCGCGCTGCTCATGGCCGGGGCCTCGGTGGTGAACAACTACGCCTACGGCAACATCCAGCTCTACATCGGCAGGAGCTTCGACCGCATTGTGGTGCCGGGCTGGGCGGTCGCCGACCTCATCGTCCTGGTCCTGGTCATCGTCGGCTCCGCCGTGGTGCAGGGCCTCACGGGTCTGGCCCGCAACTACAGCGTGGAGTTCCTGGCCCAGGCCATCGAGCGGGACACCCGGGAGGAGTACTACGCCAGCCTGCTGGAAAAGAGCCAGACTTTTCACGGGCGGCAGCGGGTCGGGGACCTGATGGCCCGGGCCACCTACGACGTGCACACCCTGAACCTGATGTTCTCACCCGGGATCATGCTGATCCTGGACTCGGCCCTGACCTACGCCGTGCCGATGGCCATGATCGCCTCCATCCAGCCCCGCCTGCTCCTGACCCCGGCCCTCTTCTCGGTGGCGCTGTTCTTCACGGTCTGGGAGTACAACCACCGCCTGAAGCCGGTCAGCCTGGCCCAGCAGGACCAGTACGGAAAGATGTCCGCCGGCCTGGAGGAGGCGGTGGCCGGCATCGTCACCGTCAAGTCCTCGGTGCAGGAGCGCTACGAGCTTTCCAAGTTCACCGGCGCGGCGCGCCTGTTCCGGGACTACTTCGTGAAGCAGGGCATCATCCAGGCGCGCTACTGGCCCCTGCTGGCCTTCGCCCTGTTCTGGGGCGGCGGGACTGTTCCACGCCCTGTGGCTGTGGCGCCAGGGGGTCATCTCCATCGGTGACGTGGTGAGCTTCCTGATGCTGTTCAACGCCTTCCGCTTCGTGACCTTCATCTCCCTTTTCTCCTTCAACATGGTCCAGCACGGCATGGCCAGCGCCGGCCGCATCCTCTCGGTCATCAAGACCACCACCGACCTGGATCAGAACCTGGGCGGGCTGTCCCGGCCCATCCAGGGACGGGTGGAGTTCCGCGAGGTGGGATTCGCCTACAACGGGGTGCCGGTGCTCTCCGGGGTGAGCTTCGCGGTGGAGCCCGGGGAGACCGTGGCCATCGTGGGGCAGACCGGCTCGGGCAAGACCACCCTGACCCGGCTGGTGAACCGCATCTTCGACCCGGAGAACGGCGCGGTGCTGGTGGACAATGTGGACTCTGCGGGCCTGGAAGCTGGAAAGCCTGCGCTCCCAGATCGGGGCCATCGAGCAGGACGTGTTCCTGTTCTCGCAGATCCATCCGGGACAACATCGCTTTCGGCCGCCCGGGGGCCGGCCAGGGGAGATCGAGGAGGCCGCCCGCCAGGCCCAGGCCCACCAGTTCATCACCGGCTTCGCCCAGGGCTACGACACGGTGGTGGGCGAACGCGGGGTGACCCTGTCCGGAGGGCAGAAGCAGCGCATCGCCATCGCCCGGGCCTTCCTGACCGACCCGCGCATCCTGATCCTCGACGACTCCACCAGCGCCATCGACAGCCGCACCGAGGACGAGATCCAGAAGGCCATGCTGGGCATCAGCCGCGCCCGCACCACCTTCATCATCACCCACCGCCTGAGCCTGATCCGCCGGGCCGACCGCGTCCTGGTGCTGCGCGGGGGACGGCTGGTGGACCAGGGCGGGCACGAGGAGCTGCTCGGGCGCTCGGCCGACTACCAGCGGATCTTCGGGAGGTAGCATGGGCTTCGTGCTGGACGGCCTGGAAACCGAATCCTACGATCGCCAGTACCCGGATCGGGTGCTGCTCAAGCGCATCCTGGCCTATTTCCGGCCGCACACCCTGCGCCTGGGCCTGGTGAGCGCCGCCCTGGCCCTGACCTCCATCGCGGGGGTCCTGGCGCCCATCCTCATCGCCCGCCTGATCGACCTGATCGTGGCGCGGCCGGCGATCGGCCTGTTCGCCGCCGGGGCGGGGGCCGTGGCCCTGCTGGGGGCCCTGGGCTGGGTTTTCGGCTACGTCCACGAGCGGCTGGGCACCATCGTGGTCGGGGACGTGGTGCTGCGCGTGCGGGAGGAGGCCTTCCAGCGCACCGTGGCCCACGACCTGTCCTTCTACGACGAGCACCCCTCCGGCAAGATCGTCAGCCGCATCGCCTCCGACACGCAGGATTTCTCGGCCACCGTGACCCTGGTCTCCGACCTGGCCAGCCAGGTCCTGCAGGTGGGCCTGCTGGCCGTCTGGCTGTCGACGATCAACTGGAAGCTCACCCTGCTGATGCTGGCCATGGCCCCGGTGGCCGCGGCCATCGCCCTGAGCTTCCGGTCCATCGCCAGGAAGGTCTCCATGAACGCCAAGAGGATCACGGCCGACATCAACGCCCGCATCCAGGAGTCGGTTTCGCGGGATCACGGTGGCCAAGACCTTCCGCCAGGAGGGGGTGCTGTTCTCCAACTTCCAGGAGGGCAACCGGCAGGCCTACCGGGTGGGGCTGCGGCGCGGGCTGTGGATCAACACCATCTTCCCGGTCATGGGCATCGCCGTGGGGGCCGGCAACGCCGTGCTGGCCTGGTCCGGCGCCCTGGGCCTGAAGGCCGGCTCCCTGAGCCCCGGGGACTGGTTCCTGTTCATGCAGGCGGTCGGCTACTTCTGGTGGCCGCTGATGAGCATCGCCTCCTTCTGGAGCCAGTTCCAGGACGGGCTGTCCGCCGCCGAGCGGGTGTTCGCCCTGATCGACCGGGAGCCGCGGGTGCGCCAGAGCGGGGAGAACCTGCCGGTGGGCGCGGGGCGGGCCTTCGGGGTGGAGTTCCGGGAGGTGCACTTCGCCTACAGCGAGAAGGAGAAGGTCCTGGACGGCTTCTCGCTGGAAATCCGCCCGGGTGAGTCCCTGGCCGTGGTCGGGCACACGGGGGCCGGCAAGAGCTCGCTGGCCCGCCTGGCCATGCGCTTCTACGAGTACCAGGGCGGGAGCATCCTGATCGACGGGCAGGACATCCGCAGCCTGGACCTGGACGCCTACCGCTCCCGGGTGGGCTACGTGCCCCAGGACCCCTTCCTGTTCGGCGGCACGGTCGCGGAGAACATCCGCTACGGGCGGCCCGAGGCCACCGACGAGCAGGTGCTGTACGCCGCCTCCCACCTGGGCCGCGGGGACTGGCTGTCCGACCTGTCCGGCGGCCTGGGCACCGAGGTCGGGGAGCGGGGCTCCTCGGTCTCCTTCGGGCAGCGCCAGCTGGTGGCCCTGGCGCGCATATTATTGAAGGACCCCGCCCTGTTCATCCTGGACGAGGCCACCGCCAGCGTGGACCCCTTCACCGAGGCCCAGATCCAGGAGGGGCTGGCCACGGTGATGGAAGGCCGCACGGCCATCGTCATCGCCCACCGCCTGTCCACCGTGCGCCACGCCGACCGCATCATCGTGCTGGACCGCGGCAGGATCCTGGAGGAAGGCACCCACGACGGCCTCTTGACCCGCGGCGGCCACTACGCGGAGCTGTACAACACCTACTTCCGCCACCAGTCCATCGAGTACATCGAACAGCCGTTGAAGGAGGGAAAATGAGCGAAGCGAAGATGCCCCATCCCGGCCACGAGCAGCACCTCTGCCACCTGTCGGAAACGGGGTACCTGGAGCAGTTCCCCCAAGCCTGGCGGGAGCTGGTCCGCAAGGGCCGGTACCTGTGCCGCTCCTGCGGGCGGGTGGCGGCCAACAAGGAGAGCCTCTGCGTCCCGGAGCTCCTGTAGGCCGGCCATGAAGAACCACGCGCTGCTGACCGCTTTCGGGGCGGACCGGGTGGGCATCGTGGACGACCTCACCTCCCTGATCCTGGCGGCCCGCTGCAACGTGGAGGAGAGCCGCATGTCGGTGCTGGGCGGTGAGTTCGCGGTGATCCTGCTGTTCTCGGGCGACCAGGCCGACGTCCGCCGCCTGCTGAAGGAGCTGCCCGGCGGCGCGGGGGCCCTGGGCCTGCAGGTGAGCCTGAAGCAAACCGCCCCTCCGCAGCCGGACCCCGCCGCGCGGCCCTATCTCCTGGCCACCACCTCGCTGGACACGCCCGGCATCGTGCACGCGGTGACCTCGCTGCTGCGCAAGCACCGGGTGAACATCCTGGACCTGGAAACCGACACCACTCCGGCGCCCTGGACCGGCGCGCCCATGTTCCACATGCGGGCCCGGCTGAGCGTGCCCGGAGCGGTGGCGGAGCTGCGCGAGGAGCTGGCCGAGCTGGAGACCCAGAGCAACCTGGACATCCGCCTGACCCCGGTCATCCCGGACGCCGCGGCCGAATAGCAGGCGCGGCTACGCCAGGCCCCGCAGCCAGGCGCCCAGACGCTCGGCCCTGCGCTGGACCTCCTGGATTTCCTGCTCCAGCTTGCGCACGGTGGGATGGTCTTCGGGGCGGCCGCGCACGGCGGTGAAGTCCGCCTCGCGCTCCGCCGGCCCTCCGTCGGCCCCGAAAGCGGTGCGCGCCCGCTCGTCGAACTCCTTGGCCGCGTCGGCCAGCAGCAGGCGGCCCGTCTTCACCGCCGCTTCCCTCCAGGCCTCCAGCACGCCGGCCAGGCTCTGCGGTGAGGCCTCCTCGGGTGCCGAGCCCAGCCGCTCCCGCAGCAGGCTCCTGCACCAGGCCCACTCCCGCTCAGGGCAGGCGCTCTCCAGGCAGGCGAAGCGCGCGGCCAGCTCCTCCACGCTGCCGACCTGCCCGGACTCCAGCTCCGCCTCCAGGGCCTGCACTTCGGCGGCCGGGGCGATCAGGCCGGCCAGGTCCCACCACTCCGCCGGCCCGGTGACCCCGGCCCCGGCTGCCCCATCCGCCGCTGCCGAAGGCCCGGCCAGGGCGCGGCGCAGCTCTTCCATCCCGGCTGCGGGCACCAGGGGCTCCAGCCGCTCCGCCAGGCGCTCCCCCAGGTACTCCGCCAGGGCCTGCTCGTAGTAGCGGATCGAGCTCTTCAGCATGAGCCGCCGCAGGTGCGCGCCGCCGCAGGACACCAGTTCGCGCTCCGCCGGGGTTTCCGCGGCCAGGCGCTGGAGCAGCTCCAGGCCGCGGCGGATGCGGCCCACGGTGAAGGGGTTGAGGCGCCCGTGGCTGAGCAGGTCCAGCTTTTCCGGGTCGCGCCGGCGGTCCCGGGCCGGCCACTTCTCGGCGTCCCGCCGGGAGCCCACGTTGACCAGGTTCACTCCCGCGGTGATCACCGTGCGGCCCCCATCCTCGCCGATGTGGGAAAAGGGCAGGTCCCCGGCGTCGAAGCCGGCGTGGTGCTTGCCCACGACGGTGGAAAAGGGCCCCACCCGGGCGGGCCAGAGCAGATAGGCGTCGGAGCCGGTCTTGGCCCCGCGCTCCATGATTCCCTGGTGCACGGGCCCCAGCTTGTAGAGGTGGTTGCTCTGGTTGGTGCCGCTGCCGGCGTTGAAGAAGGATACGCAGGCCCCGATCAGCAGCGTGGAGCGATGGTGGGTCACCGTGTACGGCCCGGCGAACACGGCCACCGCCTCCCCGTGGAAGGCTTCCGAGTTGGCGAAGAAGGCGCAGTGTTCGGCCGAGAAATGGCCGTGCATGAGCACCCCCTGCCCGACGAAGCAGGATTCCAGCAGGGCCCCGCCTTCCACCCGCGACCCGGAAAGCACGATGAAATGCCGCGCCTGCACCCCGGCGCCAAGGTAGCAGGGGTCCTCCGGCGAGCCGCGCGCCGTGCCCTCCTCCAGGAGCGCGACCCCCTCCAGCACGGCGTACGGGCCCACCGCGACGTTGCGCAGGCTGCCGCAGCGCAGGATCCGGCTGCCGCGCCGGACCGTGCCGCGCGCCGAGCGCCGGGAGGCCGCCTGGGCTTCGGCCAACGCCTCCAGTGCCCGGCTCAGGGCCGGGCGGTGACGGTGCATCACCGCCAGGTAGGCCTCCTGGGCGCTCAGCCGGTCGTGCATGAGCAGCGTACGGCCCCCGGCTTCGTTGAGCAGGCGCAGGCGCACGCCGTTGCCGAAGCTGCTTTCCCCCTCCATGGCCAGCAGGCCCACGTCCAGGACCTGGACCCCCTCCTCCAGGTCGTAGCCGGAAAGCCAGCGGGCGTCGGCCACCAGCGCCCCGTCGCCCAGGCTGCAGTCATGGATGCGGCTGTTGTACAGGCCGCAGGGCAGGCTCCCCCCGCCCGGGAGCTCCGCCTGCCCCTCCAGACGGCCGACGCGCACCTCCCCGCTGAAGCGCACCTGCCGAACCCTTGCGCTATCGAAGGGCTCGGCCACCAGCACGCGCTCCCAGCTCTCCGAGGCGCAGCCCTGGGCCTCCAGGGCCCGGCGCTCCGCGGCGGTCAGTCTGCGCCAGCCCATGCTCACAGCTCCGGCAGGGAGCGGATCTGCTCGCGCTCGATGTCCTTGAAGTAGCGCACGGTGCCCACCTTCAGCTCCTCGGTGGCCTCCTCGTCGCAGACGATCATGCTCTTCCGATGCAGCTGCAGCATGGAGACGGTCCACTTGTGGTTCACCCCCTCCTCCACGACCTGCTGCAGCGCGCGGGCCTTGGCGTGCCCGCTGACGATGACCACGATCTCCTCCGCGTCCATGACCGTGCCCACCCCCACCGTGAGGGCGGTCTTGGGCACCGCGTTGGGGTCCCCCCCGAAGAAGCGGGAGTTGGCCAGGCGCGTGTCCCAGGTCAGGGTCTTGATGCGCGTGCGCGAGGACAGCGAGGAGTAGGGCTCGTTGAAGGCGATGTGCCCGTCCGGGCCGATGCCCCCCAGGAAGAGGTGGATGCCCCCCGCCGCCCGCATGCGGGCCTCGTAGTCCGCGCACTCCTTCTCCAGATCCGGGGCGTTGCCGTTGAGGATGTTGATCCCGGCCCGGGGGATGTCGATGCGGCTGAACAGGTGCTGCTGCATGAAGTAGTGATAGCTCTGGGGGTGCTCCTCGGGCAGGCCCACGTACTCGTCCATGTTGAAGGTGAGCACGTTGGCAAAGGAGAGCTTTCCCTGCCGGTGCAGGTCCACCAGGTTCTCGTAGGTGCCCACCGGCGAGGAGCCGGTCGGCAGCCCCAGCACGAAAGGCCGCTGGCGGGTGGGGTGGAATTGCCGGATGCGCGAGCCGACGTAGTGGGCCACCCAGCGGCTCAAGGCGGCGTAGTCCTCGTGAATGATGATTCTCATGTCCTCCTCCTTGCCATACGGGCGTCCAGGGCCAGGCAGCCCCGTTCGTAGACCACCAGCGGATTGCAGTCCAGCTCCTCGATCTCCGGGCACTCCTGGGCCAGGCGGGCCACGGCCAGGATGCAGCCCGCCGCGGCCCGCGCGTCCAGCGCCGGCCGGCCCCGGGAACCGGCCAGCAGCGGGTGCAGGGAGAGCTCCTCCAGCATGGCCCGGGCCTCCTCGGCCCCGAAAGGCGGGATGCGGAAGCTCACGTCGCGCAGCAGCTCCACCCAGGTCCCGCCCGCGCCGGCCAGCACCGCCGCGCCGAAGCCCGGATCGCGCCGGAAGCCCAGGATGAGCTCCAGGCCCGGCGCGGCCATGGGCTGCACCAGGACCCCGTCCAGCCGGGCCCCGGGCACCCGGGCCACCGCCTCCTGAATCCCGCGGAAGGCGGCCGCGGCCTCCTCGCGGTCGGCGACGCCCAGGCGCACCGCGCCGGCATCGCTTTTGTGCGTGACCTGCTCGCAGACCGCCTTGAGGGCCACGGGGAAGCCCAGCTTCGCGGCGGCGGCGGCGGCCTCCCGCTCGCTGCCGACCAGGGCCTGGGGCGGTACAGGGATGCCGAAGCGGCCCAGCAGGGCCAGCGCCCGATCCAACGGCAGCCAGACCCGCCCGGGCTCGGCGGCCAGCAGCTCGCGCGCGCCATCCGGCAGCCCTCCCGCCGCGGCCGCGCCCGCCTCCGGCGCCGGCTGCCCTGCCGCGCCCTGGGCCGAACCAGCCGCGCGCAGCCCGCGCAGGGTCTGGCCGAAGCGCAAGGCTCCGGCGTAGGCGTCGCACATGTCCTCCAGCTGCGCGTATTGAGGCACGCCCCCGCGCTCCAGCAGCCCCGCTCCCTCGGCCACCTCGCTCTGCCCCATGAAGGAGGCGTACAGGGGCTTGGCGGCGGACTGGCCCTTCCCCGCCGTACCAGCCAGGCGGCAAAGCTCCCCGGCGATCGATGGGATGTCCGTCATGGACTGGGGGGTGAGCAGGACCAGCACCCCGTCCACCCCATCGTCGGCCAGGGCCGCGGTCACCGCGTCGTGGTAGCGCTCCACCCGGGCATCGCCGATCAGGTCCACCGGGTTGGCCAGGTTGGCCGCGGCGGGAAGGCTCTTCTTCAACACCGCCGTGGTGGCCGGGGCGAAAGCGGCCAGGCGCAGCCCGGCCCGCACCGCCTGGTCCGTGGCCAGCACCCCGGGGCCTCCGGCGTTGGTGATGATGGCCACCCGCTCGCCGCGGGGCACCGGCTGCCGGTCCAGCGCCACGGCCAGGTCGAGCATTTCCCCGATCGTGCCGCAGCGGCGGATCCCGGCCTGCCGGAAGGCGGCGTCACAGATCTCATCGCTGCCCGCCAGGCTCCCGGTGTGCGAGCGGGCCGCCGCCGCCCCGGCGCGCGTCCTGCCGGCCTTCAGAGCCAGCACGGGCTTGCCCGTCTCCGTGATGATCCGCCGGGCGGCCGCCGTCAGGCCGCGGCCGTCGGTCACCTCCTCCAGATACAATAGAAGAACCCGCGTGCGGGGGTCCCGGGCCAGGTATTGCAGCAGCTGGATTTCGGTCACCCCGGCCTTGTTCCCGAAGCTCACCAGGCTGGAGAAGCCGATGTGCCGGGCCTGAGAGTAGTCCAGCACGGCGGTGCACAGGGCGCCGCTCTGGGAGACCAGGGCGATGGAGCCGGCCTCGGGCGGGCGGCGGGCGAAGGAGGCGTTGAGGGAAACCTCCGGAGCGGTGTTGATCAGCCCCAGGCAGTTGGGGCCCACCAGGAGCAGGCCATAGCGCCCGGCGATCTCCCGCAGCCGGGCCTCCCGCTGGGCCCCCGCCGGACCGGTCTCCCGAAAGCCTGCGGAGATGACGATCGCCGCGGGAATGCCCTTTTGCCCGCACTGCTCCAGGGCCAGGTCGCAGACCGAGCTGGGAAAGACGATGACCGCCAGGTCGACGGGATCCTGGATGTCCACCACGTACTTGAAGGCGGGCACCCCATCGATGTCGCCCCCCCGCGGGCTGACCGGGTACACGGGGCCCCGGAAACCGTCCCGCCGCAGGTTATGAAACAGGTCATAGGGCACCGTGCCCGGCTGGCGGGTGGCCCCCACCACCGCCACGGAAGCGGGAGCGAAAAGCGCCCGCAGGGGATCGGCGGTCGCCGGGCTCATTCCGGCAATCGCGCCTTCAGGAAATCCACGGCGCCGGTCACCGTCTGAACGCCCAGGGCCGCCTCCTGGTCCAGCTCCACGCCGAACTCCTCCTCGAAAGCGGCCACCAGCTGCAGGCTCTGCATGGAATCGGCGCCCAAATCGAAGATGAAGTTGGCCTCCGGAGTGATCTCCCCGGCGCTCAGGTGCAGCACCCTGCCGATGGCGGCCCGCACCCGGCTCTCGACCTCGGATCTGTCCATACGGGCACAGGATATACCACCCTCGCGCGGCCCTGCAACGCGCCTTTGCCCAACCCGCCTTTTCCCGATCCGCGCTTGCCGGTGACGCACGGCCCGTATTACCATGGTTTCCGCCATGCCGGAGCTCAGTCCCGGGGAACTGGGGCGGGTGCGCGCCCGCTTCTCCCTGTTCGCCGTCCTGAATGTGGTGTCCTTCACCCTGCTGAGCGGCAACATCATCACCCTGTACGTCCTGCACCTCGGGGGCGGCAGCTTCCTGGTCGGGCTGCTGTCCTCCTTCATGTACATCGCCTACCTGACCATGCTCCTGGGCCGGCAATTGGCGCCGCACTGGGGAATGACCCGGCTCATGGGCTGGTTCTGGGTGCTGCGCTACCTGTGCATGCTGCCCATGCTGCTGGCCCCCCTGGCCGCCTCCGCCGGGCTGCCGGCCGTGGCCTACGGCCTGGTGCTGGCCAGCGTGCTGGCCTCCAACGCCGCCCGGGGCGTGGCCATGACCGGCTACAACCCCATCCTGGGGGAGATCGCCTCGGAGCGCGACCGGGGCGCCTTCCTGGCCCAGAACCAGGCCATCCAGCACGCGGTCACCGTGGGCCTGGGCGTGGCCATGGCCCTGGTCCTGGGCTGGCGGTCCTCCATGGCGGTGTACAACGCCTTCATCGTGCTGGGAGTCGCCGCGGGGCTGTGGGGAGCGCGCCTGGTCTTCACCTTCCCCGAGCCCCCCCGGCCCTCGGGCCCGGGCGAGAAGCTGATCCACGGCCTGGCGGAGAGCTTTCGGCAGCGGACCTTCCGCCGCTTCATTCTCCTGTATTTCTTTTCCACCCTGGCCATCTACATGGCGGTGCCCTTCCTGGTCGTGTTCGTGAAGCAGGTCTACTCCCTCCCCGACAGCCAGGTCATCTACCTGACCGTGGTCGGCAGCGTGGGCGCCCTGCTGATGGCCCTGGCCAGCGGCTTCCTGATCGACCGGGTGGGGGCCAAGCCGCTGTACTTCGTGTTCACCTCCATCCTCACCCTCACCCTGCTGGCCATCGTGCTTTCCCCGCCACTGGCCTCGGGGGTGGGGCTCTGGCTGTTCGCCGCGGCCCTGTTCCTGTTCAACAACATGGGCCAGTTCGGCATGCTCAACGCCAGCCAGACCTATTTCCTGGCCGCCATCCGGCGCGAGGAGAGGCTCAACCTGGGGGTGGTCTACTACATGACCCTCGGGGTGGCCGGGGGTATCGGCTCCCTGGCCGGCGGGGCGCTGCTGGACGCCCTGGGCGCCCGTTTCGCCCCGGCGAATGCCTTCCGCCTGTACTTCGGGCTGTGTGTAGGCATCTTCCTGGTGCTGCTGGGCTTCATCACCCGGCTGGAGAACCTGGGGGCCTACCCGCTGGGCGACGCCCTGGGCATGATCATCTCCCCGCGCGACCTGCGGGCCATCGGCCTGCTCCACCGCCTGGGGCGTACCCGCACCCTGGCCGAGGAGAAGGACACCCTGCGGGCCCTGGCCGGCTCCCCTTCCAGCCTGTCCGTGGAGGAGGTGCTCTCCCGCCTGCGCTCCCCTCGCTTCAGCGTGCGCGCCGAGGCCCTGCAGGCCCTGGCCACCCTGCCGGTGGAAGAGGTCGTAGTGCAGGCCCTGGTGTCGGAGGTCAAGAACCACGCCTTCACCACGGCCGCCCAGGCGGCGGAGATCCTGGGCATGCGCCGCGTGGCCCAGGGCGTGCCGGCGCTGCGCCGGGCCCTGCAGTCCCGCGATTACATCCTGGCCAGCGCCGCCATCACCGCCCTGGCCCGCCTGGACGACCGGGAAAGCCTGCCCGCCATCCGCGAGGCCCTGCGCCAGTCGGCCAACCCGCACCTGTCCATCCACGCCGCCTCCGCCCTGGAGGTCCTGCGGGACCCGGGCTCGGTGCCCGTGCTGCTGGAACGCCTGCGCCGGAAGAACCCGCCCTTCCTGCGCGACGAGCTGCTCCTGGCCCTGGCCGGAGTCCTGGGCATGGGGGACTGGTTCTACTCCACCTATTCGGAGTTTCTGGAAAAGGGCAGCATCGGCCTGTCGCTGCTGCGCGAGCGGGCCGAGGAGCCGGAATCCTCGCGCATCCCCCGCTCCCTGCTGGAGGAGCTGCTGGGGCGCTTCCCCCTGTCGGACAAGGCCTATTTCGCCAGCCTGGCGGCGGAGCTGCTCACCCACCTGCCGGTGGTGGTTTCCGGCGTGGACCTGGCCGCCACCCTGGCCGAGGCCATCGCCGACCCGCGCCTGGCCCGCCTGGAGCGCTTCTGCTTCCTGATCGCGGCCGCGGTGGTCTGGTTCACCAGCCACCCCTGAGGGCCTTGCCTACGAAGCCCTCGCCTGGGTGCCCTTCTTCACTGACGAGCTTCCGGCGGTCGAGGCAAGGGCGGCGCAACTGTGGCGTCCGAATTGGATCGGACGTACGTGGCCAGGATCGCGCCAGTTGGCGTCGTCTCGCTCGTCGCGAGTGCAAAACGGTGGCACGCGCCGTCGTCCCTAAAGAAGCGCTTGCCGCCGCCGAGAATGACCGGATCGATCATCAGCCGGAGCTCATCGACAAGATCGTGCGCAAGGAGCGCGGCCACGAGCTCCGTGCTGCCGATAAGGAGCAGATCACCGCCGCCTTCGCGTTTCAGCTTGGCCACGGATTCGGCGACGCCGCCTTTGAGCAACGTCGAGTTCTCCCAGGTGAGCGGCTCGCTCAGAGTTCTCGAAGCGACGTGCTTCGGTTTCGTGTTCAAAGGCCGGGCGAGCGCCTGCTCCTCCGGGGATGCCTTCGGCCAGTGGGCCGCGAACACTTCGTACGTCCGGCGCCCGAGCAGATAGCCACCCGCCCGGCTCACGTTCTCGACGACCCACTTCATCGAGCTTTCCTCAAAGTACCGCAGGTGCCACCCCCCATGTTTGAACCCGCCGCTCGTGTCCTCATCGGCGTACGCGGGCGCCTGCACAACACCATCGAGACTCATCCACTCGACCACAACCAGCTTGCGCATCGCTAGATCTCCTTCGTTTCCCACAACAAGGTCTACGCTTTCCTTCGATGAGTTCCGTACGCGTTCTCTCGATCCGGTGGCTCCGGGTCTCCGGTTAATCCACTCATCGCGCGCTAGTGGCGTTATCATGCACCACACCGGCGGCGATTTACTTTTTGCCCATAAGGTAATGTAGCAATTCCTCGGCACCCGCGGACATCGCCGGCAACGGCGAACGGAGGAGGGTTTGGAGCGTTCCGGGGAAGATCCTTCCGTCTGGCTTCCCCTGTCCCCCGACCTCATGGAGGTTAACTTCATCGGCATGGATAAGCACAGCGAGCGTGCCGGCGAAACCTATCTGCTTGAGGATGATGAGTTGCCCCTGATAATGTTCGCCCAGCTTTCGCTGCTCAGCCCGGGAAAACCGCTGCGCATTGAAGGCCTGGAGGTGCCCCTGCCCCGGCCGGCGGGCTTGCTGTTGGAGAAGCTCGTCACGGACCGCAGGGGAGAGAAGGGCGAGCGCGACCTGTTGGTGGCCTTGGCGCTGCTCCTGGTTTGCGAGCCTCCCGATGTCCGGGAGCTGGAGGTGCTTTACCGGGGCCTGCCCGAGGAACAGCAGTATGCGGTGCGCTCCGCCCTGAGCCTGCATTCGCTGCTTGCGCCCCACGATGCAGGATCCGACGCCGCACCGCCCGCTTCTTGCCCGGTTGCTGGCCCGGCTGGAAACGATGGGGCCGGCCCGATGACCTCCGCCCTGCAGAGGCGCCTGCAGCGTATCCGCGAGGCAGGCGTGATCCGGGGATGGGAGTACCGGCAGCGCAACTCCGCCAAGGGGGTATGGTACCGCCTCCGGCGCGTCCTGCTCACGGAGAGAAACCGCCGGACGATTCCTGAGAGGTCAGCCCGCTGGGTAATAGGAAGACGGCCGCTCGATACGCACGGCGCCTTCGTAGTGCAGGTTCCGCCGGCTTCCGAGCCTGTCCACTGGTATCGCACGACAGGCTGTTGGTGTACAAAAATGTAAACAACTCAGCTGTAAGTCGCCTATATAGCACAATTTGCAACATGTCTATTTCCTTATGAGATATATAAATAGAGTATTTCGTTGTCCTTTTCATCTTATGGCATGGCGTTTGCTTGGATAAGATGCCGATTCGCGGGATGAATCGGTAATACAGAAGCATGGGAGGCTGAGATGAGGAAACTGATTCTGATTCTTGTCCTGGTGATATTGCCAGTCG
>CAVUYS010000003.1:0-57175 GCA_963745745.1 uncultured Spirochaetota bacterium
CCGGCAGACCGTCGAGCGGGTGGCCGAGATGCTGCAGATCGAGGAGCTGCTGGAGCGCCGGCCGCGCCAGCTCTCCGGCGGGCAGCGGCAGCGGGTGGCCATGGGCCGGGCCCTGGCCCGGGACCCGGCGATCTTCCTGTTCGACGAGCCGCTGTCCAACCTGGATGCCAAGCTGCGCGTGGAGATGCGCACGGAGATCAAGCTGCTGCACCAGCGCATCAAGACCACGATCGTGTACGTCACCCACGACCAGATCGAGGCCTTGACCCTGGCCGACCGCATCGCCGTCATGAAGGACGGGCTGATCCACCAGTTCGACACCCCCCAGCAGGTGTACGACAACCCGGCCAACCTGTTCGTGGCCGGCTTCATCGGCTCCCCGTCGATGAACTTCATCCCCTGCCGCCTGGCCGAACAGGGCGGCAGCCCCGGGGCCGTGCTGGAAACGGGGGCCGGGAAGAGCTTCTTCCTGCCGGTTCCGGCGCAGAAGTCCGGGTTCCAGCCCTGGATCGGGCGTGAGGTGATCCTGGGCGTGCGGCCCGAGCAGATCGCCGCCGGCTTCCACGAGCAGGAAGGCAACCCCGAGATCCACGAGATCGAATGCCAGGTGCGGGTTCTGGAGCCCACGGGCCCGGACACCCTGGTGTTCGTCAGCATCAATGGGCGCGAGGTGACCTGCCGCGTAAACCCCAAGGCCGCCCGGCCCCCGGGTCAGAACATGAAGCTGATGGTGGACATGTCCAAGGCCCTGCTCTTCGATCCCTCAAGCGAGCAGCGCATCGGGGCTTGAGCGCCGCCGGAGGGCGCACCAGGCAGCCGCCGCCGGCCAGGCCAGGTAGGCCACCATCGTGAAGCGGCTCTGCCAGCCCACCAGGACCTCCGGTCCGAGCTGGCCGCCGTGGCGCGGAAGCAGGATGGCCATGGACACGCCCAGGACCAGGAAACCGGCCCAGGCCAGGATGGTCGCCCCGACCAGCGCCCCCCGCGTCGCTTTCCAGCCGGGATTCCCCCGGAGCAGGCCGATGGTCAGGAGGGTGGCCGCGACCGGAAGGGCGTCGCCGAGCACCGCCCCCAGGCTGTGGATGTTCCCGCTGACCGTCGCGGCTTCCGCGGGCGTACCCAAGGGTTCCATGGGGAAAAGCCCGGCCAGCAGGGGGCCGGCCGCTCCCAGCAGCAGAAAGCCCAGCCCGATGCGGCCGACCAGGTTTCGCGGCTGCCTGCGGAGGGCGGCGAACAGGCCGATGGAGCTCAGGCCCCAGGCCAGGAAGGCGATCCTCATCAGCCAGCCGTGGTCCCCCAGGGCGTATTCACTGATCATCCGCCAGGAGGGGTCCAGGTCCGGCCTGAGCAGGTGCAGGATAGCCAGCAGGGCTACTGCCGCGGCCGCGCAGGCCAGGCAGAAGCGGGCCGCCGCTGCGCCGAGGACCGTGACCGCCCGGGCGCTGGGAGAAGGTTTCGTGAGTGTTTCCATGTTTTTCACCTCTGCCGGCTAGTCGATCGGCGGGGGTGAAAATCGACGGCGGGCGCTGCAGCCGGCGGCTCCAGGGCAGCCGGGCCAGGACCTTCACGGGCTCGCTCCCCCTACCGCCGCCGTCTCCTGAGCAGCCAGATCACGAGCACGCCGATCAGGCCCAGGATGGACAGGACGGAGGCGAAGATCACCCAGAACCAGCCTCCCTGGTCGCCGATGACGCCGCGCAGCTCCGGCCGCACGTCGAAGTTCAACAGGGGTGCGGTCCGGCCCAGCGCGTAGATCAGCACGCGGACGGCGTGCAGGATGGTCGCCGCCGCGCCCAGACGCAGGGGGAGGCGGGCCCGCGCCTCGTCGCCGGCGACCAACCAGCGGATGGAGCCGAGCAGGCAGCCGAGGTCGAGGGCCAGCTCGACGAGGAGCAGGCCGGCCACCCAGGCCAGGAGGATGCCCAGGTGGCCCTGGGCGATCATCAGGGTGGTGCGGAAAAGCAGAATGCAGGCGCCCGCGCCCAGGAGGGCGGCGTAGAGGCGCTGCCTGGAAGCAGTGTGTTCCATGGTGCCTCGCTTCCCTGCAAGCGGAACAATATCGCCTAAGGCCCCAGGCCTTAGCGAAAAGCGCCGAAAATCTCCGGGCTGGCCAGCCATTGGATCGCGATGGACCCGGGCCGGAGCGCTGCCCAGTTCTCCGCGGACGCCTCCAGGCAGGCCAGTGCCGCCGGAACGAAGCGTAGGCCCTCCGCGGGACAGCCCAGCAGGGCGGCGGCCGCCTGCCGGATGGCCGGGTTGTGCCCTACCAGCAGGACGCACCGGGAGCGGGCCGGCAGGCTGCGTAGCACCTGGAGGTACTGCTCCGCCTCCGCCTCGTACAGGCGGGGCTCGTCCCGGACTTTCCGACGAACCGCAGCCGCCGCGCGCCGCCAGTTCCGCGGTTTCCAGGGCCCGCCGGGCGGTGGAGCTCACCACCAGGTCGGGCTTCAGGCCCAGCGCGCGGAGCAGGCCCCCCAGGCCTTGGCGTCCCGCCGGCCCGCGCGGAAAGCGGGCGCTCGAGGTCCGGCAGGCGGTCGTCGGCCTCGGAATGCCCGTGGCGCAGCAGCAGGATGGCTGGCTTCGTGGCGCAAAGTATATCACCGCGCGCGGACGGTTCGTGGTAGGTTCTTCCTCGTGCTGGCCTATTTCGCCAGGCGACTGGCCCTGATCCTGCCGACCTTCCTGGGCATCACCATGGTGCTTTTCCTGATCACGCGCATCGTGCCCGGCGGCCCGCTGGAGCAGGCCATCAACGAGCGCATCTTCGCGGGGGGCGAGGGCGGGCGCCCGGAAGGCCGGCCGAGCGCCCAGAGCCTGAGCGACGACCAGCTGGCCGGCCTGCGGGCCTTTTACGGCCTGGACAAGCCCCTGGTCCCGGCCTACCTGTCCTGGCTGTGGAAGCTCCTGCACCTGGACCTGGGAAGGTCCACGCGCTACGGGGATCCGGTGCTGCCGGTGATCCTGGAGCGGGTGCCGGTTTCCCTGTACTTCGGGCTCATCTCCCTGGTGGCGGCCTACCTGGTGTCCATCCCGCTGGGCATCGCCAAGGCGCTGCGGCACCGGCAGCTGTTCGACAACCTGAGCTCCACGGCGGTCTTCGTCGGCTACGCCCTGCCCGGCTACGTGGTCGGGATCCTGCTGCTGTCGCTGTTCTCCTTCAACCTGGGCTGGCTGCCCCTGGGCGGGATCCAGTCCCCCTTCTACGCCGAGCTGGGGCTCGGGAGCAGGATCCTGGACCGCCTGCGGCACCTGCTCCTGCCCCTGTGCGCCTACATCATCGGGGACTTCGCCATGCTGACCATGACGGTGAAGAACAACCTGATGGAGCAGATGGCCGCGGACTACGTGCGCACGGCCGTGGCCAAGGGCCTGGCCTTCCGCTCGGCCATGTGGCGGCACGCCCTGCGCAACAGCCTGATTCCCGTGGCCTCGGGCTTCGGCGGCATCGTCTCGGTCTTCCTGGCGGGGTCCTTCCTGATCGAGAACATCTTCAACATCCGGGGCATGGGCCTGCTGGGCTACCAGGCCCTCATGGACCACGACTACCCCGTGGTCCTGGGGGTGCTGGCCATCGGCTCCTTCGCCTCCCTGATCGGCAACGTCCTGGGCGACTTCTTCGTCGCCCTGGTGGATCCCGCGCATCCGCTTCGGGGCCGCGGCATGATCCTGCGCCTGGATCCCCTGACCCTGCAGCGCTTCCGGCGCTTCCGCTCCATCCGGCGGGCCTGGATTTCCCTGTGGATCCTGGTGGTGCTCATGGGGCTTTCCCTGGCGGCCGAGCTGCTGGTGAACTCCCGGGCCCTGGCCGTGTGGTACCAGGGCAGGCTGTACCTGCCGACCTACGGCCGGGTCCGCTTCGGCGACGAGTTCGGCCTGCCCTACCACTACGAGGCCAACTACCGCGAGCTGGCGGCCAAGCTGGCCCGCGAGGGGGGAGGCTGGGTGCTCCTGCCGCCCGTGCCCTACAACCCCTACGAGCAGGATTTCCGGGAAGGGACCTACCCGCCGTACCCGCCCTCGGCGGCGGACCGCCATTTTCTGGGCACCGACCGCATCGGGCGCGATGTCCTGGCCCGCCTGCTGTACGGCTTCCGCATCGCCATCCTGTTCAGCCTCGGTTTCGTCCTGGTGACCTTCCTGGCGGGGACGCTCCTGGGGATGCTGATGGGGTACGTGGGCGGGGCCTTCGACCTGGTGGTCCAGCGGCTGATCGAGATCTGGGAGCAGATCCCCTTCCTGTACGTGGTCATGATCGTGGTTTCGGTCTTCCGGCCCGGATTTCTTCCTGTTCCTGGGCATCTTCGTGCTTTTCGGCTGGACCTCGCGCACCTGGACCGTGCGCGCCATGGCCTATCGGGAGCGGGAGCGGGACTACGTGCTGGCCGCCCGGACCATGGGCGCCAGCAGGTGGCGGATCGTGACCGTGCACATCCTGCCCAACGTGCTGGTGGTGGTGCTGACCAGCCTGCCCTTCGCCGTGGCGGGGGGGATCAGCGCCCTGACCGCCCTGGACTACCTGGGCTTCGGCCTGCGGCCGCCCACCCCGAGCTGGGGCGAGCTGATCGGGCAGGGGATTTCGGTGTACCAGAGCTCCCCCTGGATCATCCTCTCGGTGACCGGCGCGCTGACCCTGGTGCTGGTGCTCATCGCCTTTGTGGGAGAGGGGCTGCGCGAGGCTTTTGACCCCAAACGCTACGCCTATTATCAGTAGATTAGAGGCTGGGAGGACAAAGACATGAACGGCATCTTGCGCGCAACCCTGCTCGCCGCGCTGTGGTTTCTCGGGGGAACTGTCCCTGGGGGCCCAGACCTATTCCTCGAAGGCCGTCGAAGCCGACGAGCGGACCATGGCGGCGGAAAAGCGCCCTGATTTCTCCAGTCCCGTGGTGGAGGACCGCGGCCTGGCGGTCGCGGGGCTGCCGGAGAAGCTCACCTGGTACACCAGCCGGCCCGGGGTGTTCGGCTCCACCCGCGCCAAGCAGGGCGGGACCTTCCGCGGATACATCGCCGAGTTCCCCGACACCTTCCGCACCGTGGGCCCGAACGCCAACCACGCCTATCGCTCCTTCTTCACCACCAGCCCGGGCCTGGTGGAGATCAACGCCGAGACCAAGCAGTGGCTGCCCGCCCTGGCCACGCACTGGGCCTTCGGCGCGGACGGGAGGACCGTCTACTTCAAGCTCAACGAGAAGGCCCGCTGGAGCGACGGCAGCCCGGTCACCTCGGCCGACTACACCTTCATGATCCAGATGATGCGCAGTCCCGACATCCAGGACCCCTGGTACAACGAGTTCTACACCGACCAGATCGTGGACCTGAAGGTCTACGGGGACGCATCTCATCGCCGTGCAGCTCAACGTGCCCAGGGCCCGGGACGACCTGCTGTACTACGCCAGCCTGGCTCCGCGTCCCCGGGCTTTCTACGGCGGGGCGATCCCGAAGGACTACGTGGAGGCCTACCAGTGGTCGGCCGAGCCGACCGCCGGACCCTACCAGCTGGCCGCCTTCAAGAAGGGGGAGTCGCTCACCTTCAAGAAGGTGAAGGACTGGTGGGGACACCAGTACGACTACAACAAGTACCGTTTCAACGTGGACACCATCGAGTACCGGGTCATCACCGGAGGAAACGACATCGTCCGCAACTACTTCTACAACGGGCAGATCGACACCTACCCCCTGATCATTCCCCAGGAGTGGGCCGACGCGGAAAACCGCGACCCGGTGAAGAAGGGTTAGGTCGACCGGCAGTTCAACTACTACGTGCCGCTCACCGGCGTCACGGGAATCGTGCTGAACGTGCGCGACCCCCTGTTCGCCGACCTGAATGTCCGCCGGGGCCTGTATTACGCCGTCAACATCCAGAAGATGATCGACACCGCCCTGCGCGGGGAGTACAGCCGGCTGCACAACATCGGGCTGGCCCACGTGTTCGCCGGCATCAGCTTCGACGAGGATTCCATCCGCAAGCCCGCTTTCGACCCGCGCCGGGCCGGCGAGCTGTTCGAGGCGGCCGGCTACTCGCGCTTCGGCTCTGACGGGATCCGGGCCAACCCCCGGGGCCAGCGCCTGTCCTTCGAGCTGCTGTACCAGTCCCCCAACCACACCGAGCGGCTGTCCGTGCTCAAGGAGGAGGCCAAGAAGGCGGGGCTGGAGATCCAGCTCAAGCTCATGCAGCAGGGCTCCTTCACCGCGGTGCGGGAGAAGAAATTCCAGGCCTGGTGGGGCGGGATGTCCACCAACCTGTACGACGACTACTGGGAGTACTTCCACTCCGCCAACGCGCGAGGACACCCAGACCAACAACTTCTGGGGCTACGCGGACGCGGAGATGGACCGGCTCCTGGACGCCTTCCGCGCCGAGGGGGACCTCGGCCGCAAGGCCCAGCTGGACCGCCAGATCCAGCGCAAGGTCGACGAGGCGGCCCTGGTGATCCCCAGCTACTACGTCCCCTTCTTCCGGGGGGCGGCCTGGAAGTGGATCCGCTTCCCCTCCTGGCTGTCCCAGAAGTACCACGACGATTTCTACGATCCGCTTTCCAGCACCACCGGCTACGTCGGCTATTTCTGGGTGGACGCCGAGATCCGCAGGGAGGTGCTGGAGGCCCAGCGCGGCAACAAGGCCTATCCGCCGCGCGTGTTCCGGGACCAGACGCACAAGCAATAGGGAGGCGAGGTGCTGCTGGAAGTCGAGGGTCTTTCGATCGCTTTCGCCGGGGAGGAGGGGATCGTCCCGGTCACGGAGGACGTGTCCTTCCGCATCGCCGAGGGGCAGACCCTCGCCCTGGTCGGGGAATCCGGCTGCGGCAAGAGCGTCACCGCGGGGGCCGTGATGCGCCTGCTGCCCCATCCGGCCGGCCGGGTCACGGCGGGCTCGGTCCGCCTGCGGGGCAGGGAGCTGCTGAGCCTGCCGGCGGAGGCCATGTACGGCATCCGCGGCGGCGAGGTGGCCATGGTCTTCCAGGAGCCGCTGACCTGCCTGAATCCGGTGCATACGGCCCTTGCCCAGGTGGAGGAAGTGCTCAAGCTGCACCGCCCCGACGTCCGGCCCCGCGGGCGGCGGGCCGAAGCCCTGCGCCTGCTGGAGGAAGTGGAGCTGCCCGACCTGGAGCGCCGGGCGGCCAGCTACCCCTTTCAGCTTTCCGGAGGGATGCGCCAGCGGGTGATGCTGGCCATGGCCCTGGCCGGCAGGCCGCGCCTGCTGATCGCCGATGAGCCGACCACGGCCCTGGACGTGACGGTGCAGGCCCAGATCCTGGCCCTGCTGAAGCGGCTGCGGCAGGAGCACGGCATGGGCCTGCTGTACATCACCCACGACACGGCGGTCGTGGCGGAGATCGCGGATCAGGTGGCGGTCATGTACGCCGGCCAGGTGGTGGAGCAGGGCCCGGTCCGGGAGGTCCTGGAAGCCCCGCTGCACCCGTACACGCGCGGCCTCCTGCAATGCGCCCCCCGGCTGGACTCCCTGCCGCGGACCCGGCTGCCCTCGATCCCCGGCACGGTGCCTCCACCCCGGAGCTTTCCCGCCCACTGCCGTTTCGCCGAGCGCTGTCCTCTGGCGGATGCCGGCTGCCGCGCCGCGCCCATCCCCCTGCGCCGGTTCGGCGACCGCCAGGCGCGCTGCCTCAAGGCGGGCGAGACGGGCGAGGGCGAGGGGGGCGCATGAGCGACGGCCCCGTGAATGCCCTGCTGGAGACAAGGCAATTGTCCATGCGCTTCGCCCAGGCCCGGTTCAGCGGCCGCGTGCTGGTGCAGGCCCTGCGCGAGGTGAGCCTGTCCGTGGCCCCGGGGGAAACCCTCGGGATCGCGGGGGAGACGGGCTGCGGGAAAAGCACCCTGTGCCGCTGCATCCTGCGCCTCTACCGCCCGAGCTCCGGGCAGATCCTTTTCCGGGGAACGGAGGTCGGCACCCTGCCGGAGTCCAGGCTCGGCGAGCTGCGCCGGGGGGTGCAGATGATCTTCCAGGATCCGGCGGATTCGCTGAATCCCCGCCTGCCGGTGGGCTCCATCGTCGAGGAGCCCCTGGTCATCCGCGCCAGGCTTCCGGCCGCGGAGCGGCTGGCCGTCGTGCGGCGGGCCCTGGGCGAAGTGGGCCTGGCCCAAACCGATGCCCGGCGCTATCCCCACGAGTTTTCCGGAGGCCAGCGCCAGCGTATCGCCATCGCCCGGGCGCTGGTGCTCAAGCCCGCCCTGCTGGTCTGCGACGAGCCGGTGAGCGCCCTGGACGTCTCGATCCAGGCCCAGATCCTGAACCTGCTCCTCGACTTACAGCAGGAGCACGGCCTGGCGATGATCTTCGTTTCCCACGATCTCTCGGTGGTGCGCCACATGTCCAACCGGGTGGCCGTCATGTACCGGGGCTCCGTGGTCGAGCAGGCCCCCGCGGAAGAGATCTACCGCCGCCCGCGGCACGAGTACACCCGGGCCCTGATCGGCTCGATCCCGGGAGCCCGGCGGCCGCAATAGCAACCTCGGGGGTCCTCCCCGGGTCGTGTTCGTCATACCGGAGGTGGGGAATGGAGATCCAGAGCAATGTGAGCCAGGCCCAGATCGAGGAGTACACCCGCCTGGGCTTCTGGGACCGCTGGACCCTCTGCGACTACATCAAGCGCTGGGGCGCGGCCCTCCCGGACAAGGTGGCGCTGGTCGACCCCCGGAAGCGGCTGACCTGGTCCCAGTACCGGCTGATGATGGATCGCCTGGCCCTGCACTTCCTGGACCTGGGCCTGGGCCGCGGCGATCTGGTGATCGCCCAGATCCCCAACTCCGTGGAGGCGGTGGTCCTGGAGTTCGCGCTGGCCCGCATCGGCGCCTGCGTCGTGCCCCTGCCAATGCCCTGGCGGGAGCATGAGCTGGACTACGTGGTGAGCCAGACCGAGGCCGCGGCGCTGATCACGGTGAGGGAGCTGGGGGGCTTCGACCACCTGGCCCTGGCCCGCAGCCTGCAGGCCAGGCATCCCCACCTCCGCCAGATCCTGCTCCTGGGTGAACCGGCCGAAGGGACCGTCTCCCTGAGCGAGCGCTGGGACAATCCCATCGAGGAGCAGTACCCCGAGGACTATCTGGACCACAACTGCAAGGTCGACGCCAACCTCGTGCTGACCATGTGCTACACCTCCGGCACCGAGGCCCAGCCCAAGGGCTGCCCCCGGACCCACAACCAATGGAAGAGCTTCGAGCGCTCGGGCTTCTTCCACCACCTCATGCAGAACGTCAACGACCGGGTGGTCATGGCGCTGCCCTGGTTCAACCTCTTCGGCCAGTGCATCGGCATCCTGTCCATGGCCATGCTGGGGGGCACGCTGATCCTGCTGGACGGCTTCAACCCGGCCACCATGGCCCAGGCCATCGCCCGGGAGAAGGCCACCCTCTACGCGGGAGTGCCGGCCATGCACATCGCCCTGCTGAACTACCCGAAGCTCGCCGAGCACGACCTGTCCTCCCTGCGGGCGGTGGCCAGCGGCGGGGCGCCCTGCCCGGTGGCGGTGATCGAGAAGATGATGAAGACCTACGGCTGCCTGCTCTGGAACGGCTTCGGCTCCAACGAGGGCTACCTGAACGTCACCGAACTGGGCATGGCGCCGGAGCTGGTCTCCACCACCATGGGCACCCGGCAGCTGCACAGCGAAATCAAGATCATCGACAAGGATGGCCGGCGCCTGGGGGTGGGGGAGATCGGTGAGTTCTGCCAGAAAGCCCCGTTCATCATGGCCGGCTACTACAAGCGCCCGGACTTGAACCGGAAGAAGTGGGACGAGGAGGGTTTCTACCACACCGGCGACGGCGCCTATCTGGACGAGAACGGCTACTATCACTTCGTCAGCCGCATCGCCGACATCATCATCCGCTCGGGGATGAACATCAGCGCCGAGGACGTGGAGAGCGTGCTCTACCGGCACCCCAAGGTGCTCCACGCCGCGGTGGTGGGCATGCCGGCGCCGGTCCAGGGCGAGCGGGTCTGTGCCTACATCGAGCTGAAGGAAGGCGCCGAGCCCCTGACCAAGAAGGAGGTCTGGGAGCTGATGGAAGCGAACAAGGTGGCCCGCTACAAGTGGCCGGACCGGGTGGAGATCATCCAGGGCCTGCCCCGCACGCCCACCGGCAAGGTCATCAAGAACGTGCTGCGCAAGCAGATCGCCGAAAAGCTCAAAGCCGAGCGTGCGGCCAGGGGAGCACAGGAAGAGCCCGAAGAGGCCGAGGGCGCCTGAGGCCCCCGCCTAAGCCCCCTGCATAGCTCTCCCGCGGCTTTACACTCTTTTTACATTCTCTTTTCCCGCCTCTGACAAACGCGCGGGCCCGGCGCGCCACACTCGGGGCATGAACAAACAGAGGATTCCGAGACGGAGCCTGCTGGCCGCCGCGCTGCTGGCCGGAGCGCTGGCCGCCCCCGCCGCCCTGCGGGCGGACGGGCTGATCGTGATTTCCGATCCGCCGCCCGGACCGGCCGGGCACTTCCGCTTCGCGCCGCTGGAGGTGCGCCGCCACCAGGTGAGCGTGGAGATCCGCGAGCTGGCGGCCACCACCACCGTGGAGCAGGAGTTCTTCAATCCCAACCACAGCGGTGCTGGAGGGCACCTACCTGTTCCCGCTGCCCTCCGGCGCGGTCATCGACCGCCTGGCCATGGAGATCGACGGCAAGATGAGCGAGGCGGAGCTGCTGCCGGCCGACAAGGCCCGGGCCATCTACGAGGAGATCGTGCGCAAGTCCAGGGACCCGGCCCTGCTGGAGTACGTGGGTCGGGGGGCCTTCCGGCTGCGGATCTTCCCGATCGAGCCGCGGGCGGGCAAGCTCGTGCGGCTGCGCTACACCCAGCTGCTGAAAAGCGATTCCGGCCTGAGCGAGTACGTGTACCCGCTCAACACCGAGAAGTTCAGCTCCGCCCCCCTGGAGCAGGTCTCGATCAGCGTGAACATCGAGGGCCGGCTGCCGCTGAAGAGCCTCTACTGCCCGACACACGAGGTGGAGATCCGCCGTGACGGGGAGCGCCGCGCCGTGGTGGGCTGGGAGGCGCGCCGGGTCTGGCCCGACACCGACTTCAAGCTGGTGTTTTCCCGCCAGAGCGACCCGCTGGGCATCAACCTGCTCTCTTCCCGCCGGGCCGGCGAGGAGGGCTACTTCCTGCTGCTGGCCTCCCCGGGCCTGAGCCCCGGGCAGGTGCAGCCCAAGGACATCTGCTTCGTGGTGGACACCTCCGGCTCCATGGCCGGCGGCAAGCTGGAGCAGGCCCGGCGGGCCCTGGCCTTCTGCCTGGACAACCTGAACGCCGGCGACCGCTTCGAGGTCATCCGCTTCGCCACCGAGGCGGAGGCCCTGTTCGGCGAGCTGGCCCTGGCCGGGCCGGCGGCTGTGCGGCGGGCCCAGGACTTCGTGTCCGGCCTCAAGCCCCTCGGCGGGACGGCCATCGGCGACGCGCTGGCCGCGGCCCTGCGCTGCGGGCGGGCGGGGAGGAGCGGGCGGGCGGTCCGGGCGCCCGTACCTGGTGGTGTTCCTGACCGACGGCCTGCCGACCGTCGGCGAAACGCGGGAGGAGGCCCTGGTGCCGGGCATCCTGCAAGCGGGGGAGGGGACGCGGATCTTCTGCTTCGGGATCGGCACGGACGTGAACACCCACCTGCTGGACCGCATCGCCGAAGACTCCCGGGCCCTGAGCCGGTACGTGCTGCCCGGCGAGGACCTGGAGCTGGTGTTGAGCTCCTTCTACTCGAAGATCCGCGATCCGGTGTTGGCCGACCTGGCCCTTTCCTTCTCCAATCCGAAGGTGCGGGTGAGCGGGCTGGAGCCCACCGCGCTTCCGGACCTTTTCAACGGGGAGGTGCTGGCGGTGTTCGGGCGCTACTCCGGCTCCGGGGCGGCGGAGGCCCGCATCACCGGCACCTGCGGCGGGCGGAAGGTCGAGTTCTCGGCCGAGGTGGACTTTCCCGCCGCCGCGGGGGAGCAGGATTGGCTCCCGCGGTTGTGGGCCGCCCGGCGCGTGGGCTGCCTGCTGGACGAGATCCGCCTGCGCGGGGAGTCCGCGGAGCTGCGCGATGAGGTGGTGGCCCTGGCCCGGGAGCACGGCATCGTCACTCCCTATACGGCCTACCTGGTCCTGGAGGACGAAGCCCGCCGGGGGGTGGCCCCGGAGCTGCGCAGCTTCCGGGATTTGGAGCAGGACCGGGAGGTATCCGGGGCGGCCCGCGGCAAGCTGGATTCGGTGCGCGCCGAGGCCAAGGCACCGGAACGCCGCACGGGCGCGGAGGCCGTGGCCAACGCCCAGTCCGTGCAGGGCCTGAAGAACAGCCGGAACGCGGAGGCGCTGCAGGAGGCCGGGGGCCTGGAGAAGTCCGGCCGGGCCGCGGGGCCGGCGCAGGGCTACAAGGACTGGCAGGCCCGCAACTACGCCCTGGCGGTGAAGGTGGTCGGCGGCCGCGCCTTCTTCCAGAACGGGGCCGTGTGGACCGACGCCGCGGCCCAGGCACGCACGGCGCTCAAGCGCCGGCAGGTGGCCTTCGGCGGGGAGGAGTACTTCGCGCTGCTGCGCGGGAACCGGGAGCTGGCCGCGTACCTGGCGCTGGGCAACAACCTGGACGTCGTCGTGGACGACACGCTGATTCAGATTCGGGACGAATGAGGAGGATGAAGATGAAGACAAGCTATCGATGCGATGCTGAGCGCCGCGGCGCTGGTATTGGCTGCGGCCGCGGCCGAGCCGGGGCTGCCCGCCGCGCCGGGGGCGCGCCCGCGGGTGGAGGTGGCCTTCGTGCTGGATTCCACGGGCTCCATGGGCGGGCTGATCGAGGGGGCCAAGCAGAAGATCTGGTCCATCGCCAACTCGCTGGTCGCCCGCCGCCCGGCCGCCGGCCGGCCGGCGCCGGAGGTGCGCATCGGCCTGGTCACCTACCGGGACCGGGGGGACGAGTACGTGACCCGGCTGCACGACCTGACCGCGGACATCGACGCGGTGTTCGCCAACCTGCAGGACATCCACGCCGACGGGGGCGGGGACGACCAGGAGAGCGTGAACCAGGCCCTGTACGAGGCCGTGCATCCGCCTGGGCTGGTCCGCGGACCCGGAGGTCCTGAAGATCGTGTTCCTGGTCGGCGACTACCCGCCGCACATGGACTACCGCGGCGAGGTGCAGTACCCGGAGACCTGCCGGGCGGCGGCGGCCCGCGGCCTGATCGTCAACACGGTCCAGTGCGGCGGGGTGCCGGAGACCACGCGGGTGTGGAAGGACATCGCCCGCCTGGCCGAAGGCGCCTACGTGGCCCTGGAGCAGAGCGGCAACATGCAGGCGGTGCCCACCCCCTATGACGGGGAGATCGCCCGCCTGTCCGCGGAGGTGAGCCGGACCGTGGTGGCCTGGGGGGCCCGGGAGCGCCGGGCCGAGGCCGAGGCCAAGACCCGGGCGGCGGCCGAAGCCCCCGCGGCGGTGGCGGCCGACCGGGCGGCCTTCAACCTGGCCACCGGCGGCAAGGCCATCCAGGGCGGCGGGGACCTGGTGGAGGACCTGCAGGCCGGGGGGGTGGACCTGGCCAGGATCAAGAAGGAAGAGCTGCCCCCGCAGATGCAGGGCCTGAGCCTGGAGGAGCAGAAGGCCTACCTGGCCGGACAGCGGGCCGCGCGGGAGGCGCTCAACCTGCAGCTGTCCGAGCTGTCCCAGCGCCGCGCCGCCTTCCTGCTGCAGGAGCAGCAGAAGCTGGCCGGTGCGGGCGACAGCTTCGACCGGAAGGTGGCCGAGATCGTCGGCGACCCAGCTGGAGCGCAAGCTGCGGTAGCCCGATCCGGGAGCGGGGCAGGCGCAGCCGTACGCAGCTGACGCCTGCCCCTTGCTTTTTTTCCGGGAGTGACCCACAATATACATAGACAGCCTATGCATTGACACCCGGGTAGCACCTCTTATTACCAGGAGGGTCGAAGCCATGGGCCTGCAATTCAGCACGCTGTGGTCGAAGCTGTCCAGCGGTGCGCTGGACAGGATGGTGCGCTCCCCGCTGTTTCGCAGATGGGCGCTGGCCCGGGGGGAGCAGCAGCTCTACCAGCAATACGTGGTCCAGAACGCGGACCGCCTGCCGGAGCGCATCCAGGAGATCCGCTGCAAGGCGCTGGGCAACCTGCTGCATTCCGTGGACCGCGCCCTGGCCGACGGGCGGATCGCGCCGGGGGTCCGGCGGGCCATCGTCAAGAACTTCATCGGCGGCCTGGTGATCGGGGAGACGGAGCGGCAGAAGCCCTTCCGGGAGACGCACGGCTACGATCCTCCGACCTTCCTGACCATCAGCCCGACCAAGCGCTGCAACCTGAAGTGCAAGGGCTGCTACGCGAGCAGCTCGGCGGAGAACGGCAACACCCTGCCGTACGCCACCTTCAACCGCATCCTGCGGGACAAGAAACGGGAATGGGGATCGCGCTTCACGGTCATCTCCGGCGGGGAACCGCTGATGTATCGCAGCGAGGGCAGGAGCCTGTTCGATGTCCTGGAGGAAAACCAGGACCAGTACTTCATGATGTATACCAACTCCACGCTCATCGACCGGGAGGCTGCCCGCCGGATGGCCAGGCTGGGCAATGTCACCCCTGCCATCTCCGTGGAGGGCTGGGAGAAGGAGACCGACGAGCGGCGCGGCGCGGGGGTGTTCCGCAAGGTTCAGCAGGCCATGGAGAACCTGCGCGAGGCCGGAGTGCCGTTCGGCGTGTCGGTCACGGCCACCCGCCACAATGCCCAGACGGTGCTGGCCGACGAATTCATGGACTACTATTTCCGCCAGCAGGGCGCGATCTACGGCTGGCTGTTCCAGTACATGCCCATCGGCCGTTCCTTCGCCGTGGACCTGATGGTCACCGCGGAGCAGCGGAGGTGGATGCTGGAGAAGGAGCTGCGGCTGGTTTTCGACCAGGAGCTGTTTCTGATCGATTTCTGGAACGGCGGGCCCCTGTCGCTGGGCTGCATCTCCGCCGGCCGGTCCGGGGGCTACTTCTACATCGACTGGAACGGCAACATCGCTCCCTGTGTCTTCTTCCCGTACTATCTGGAGAACATCAGCGAGGTGTACCGGGACGGACGCGGTTTGAACGACGTGCTGGAGCTGCCCTATTTCCGCAGAATTCGCGAGTGGCAGGCCGGCTACCTGAGGGATCAGGGGAAGGTGAACAACCTGTTCAGGCCCTGCCCCATGCGCGACCACCACGCCTTTGCCCATCAGACGGTGAAGGAGTTCGGGGCCAGGCCCATGGACGAGGAAGCGGCCCGAGCCCTGGCCGACCCGGAGTACCACCGGCGGATGGTGGAGTACAACGAGGAGGTCGGCAGGCTGCTGGATCCGCTGTGGCAGCAGGAGATCTACTGCAGCGGCTGCGAGGAGGAGGCAGGCGCCGAGGCGGTGGCGAGCGGGTAGTCGCGGTCCTGCCGATCCGGCGCTATAATTGCCCCGGCATGCCGACCAACGTCACGCCGGAATACCGGAGGGCGGAGGAGGCCTTCCGGGCGGCCCGGTCCCCGGAGGAGAAGGTTTCCCGCCTGGAGGACATGATCGCCCTCCTTCCCAAGCACAAGGGCACGGACCACCTGTTCGCCGACCTGAAGCGCCGCCTGGCCAGGCTCAAGGAGGAGCAGGAAGCCGGCGGCAGGAAGGCCGGCAGGGGAGGGGGCCTGGACTTCGAACGGGAAGGGGCGGCCCAGGTCGTGCTGGTCGGCCCGCCCAACGGCGGCAAGTCCTCCCTGCTGCGGGCCCTGACCCGCGCCAGCCCCGAGGTCGCCGAGTACCCGTTCACCACCCAGCACCTGCTGCCCGGAATGATGGACTTCCAGGACATCCAGATCCAGCTGCTGGACTCCCCCGCGGTGACCGCGGAGTTCATGCCCCTGCACTTGCTGGGCGTGGTGCGCGGCGCGGACGCGGTGCTCCTGGTGGCGGACCTGAGCGCGGACTCCCTGCTGGAGGACCTGGAAGCGGTGCTGCGCGCCTTCCGGCTGCGGAAGGTCGGCTTCGCCCGCGAGCGAGGGACGCTGGAGGACGGTGAGCGGGTGCGGGCGCGCATCCTGGCCAACAAGCTTGATGCCCCGGCCGCGGCGCAGCGCCTGCAACTGCTGGGCGAGCTGGCGGGCAGGGAGCTGGAGGTGCTGCCGGTGTCCTGTCTGGACGGCCGCGGCCTGGCCGGGCTGGCCGCGGAGCTGTTCTCGTGGCTGCGGATCGTGCGCGTGTACACCAAGCATCCCGGGGAGAAAGCCTCCCTGCAGAAGCCCTACACCCTGTTTGCCGGGCAGACCGTGGGGGAGCTGTGCGGACGCATCCACAAGGACTTCGCCGAACGTCTGGCCTTCGCCCGGCTGTGGCGCGGCCCGGCGGGCCCGCTCACCGTTTCCCGCGGCGAGGTGCTCCAGGACCGGGACCTTCTGGAGCTGCACCTGCGCCCGGGCGGCCCGCCATAGGATTGCCTGCGGCCCGCTTCCCTGCTATCCTCAAGCCTGGCGATGAAGAGCTACGAGCAGATCAACGCCAGGATCGAGAGCGGCAAGGCCGTGGTCCTGACCGCGGAGGAGATCATCGACTACGTGGAGCGCAAGGGCCTGGAGGAGGCCGCGCGGGAGGTGGACGTGGTCACCACGGCCACCTTCGGGGCCATGTGCTCCTCGGGCTGCTTCCTGAACTTCGGGCACAGCCGGCCGCGCATGCGCATCACCCAGACCTGGATCGACGGAGTGCCGGCCTACTCCGGAGTGGCCGCGGTGGACGCCTACCTGGGAGCCACGGAGCTGCGCCAAGGCGACCCGGCCAACACCTATTACCCGGGGGAGTTCCGCTACGGCGGCGGGCACGTGATCGAGAAGCTGGTGGCCGGCCAGACCCTGGAGCTGCACGGCCTGTCCTACGGCACGGACGACTACCCGCGGCGGGAGGTGCGCACCACCTTCAGCATCAAGGACCTGAACCAGGCCATCATGGTCAACCCGCGCAACTGCTACCAGAACTACAACGTGGCCGTCAACGGCTCGGAGCGGCCGATCTACACCTACCTGGGCTGCCTCAAGCCGAAGATGGCCAACCTGAGCTACTGCTCGGCGGGGCAGCTCTCGCCGCTGCTGAACGACCCGCTGTACCGGACCATCGGCATCGGCACGAAGGTCTGGCTGGCCGGGGCCCAGGGGCACGTGTACGCCGAGGGCACCCAGCACGCCCCCAGCTGCGAGCGCGGGCCCAACGACGTGCCCACCGAGGGGGCCGGCACGCTGGCCCTGACCGCGGACATGAAGAAGATGCATCCCCGCTTCGTGCGCGGCGCCAGCCTGCGCGGCTACGGGGTTTCCCTGGCCCTGGGGGTGGGCATCCCGATCCCGATCCTGGATGCCGCAGATCCTCAAGGCCACCACCGTGCGCGACCGGGACATCCTGGCCCCGGTGATCGACTACTCCGGCGACTACCCCAACCGCACCGGGAAGGTGCTGGCCCGCCTGAGCTACGAGGAGCTGAAGCGCGGCGAGGTGACCCTGCTGGGCAGGACCGTGGAGTCAAGCGGGATGTCCTCCTACGCCATGGCCCGCGAGATCGCCGACCTGCTGGCCGACGAGATCCGCCGCGGCGACTTCCTGCTGTCCCGGCCGCTGGCCGCCCTGCCGGTCCAGCAGGGCTTTCAGGGGATGAAGATCCAGGAGGGCCGCCGGTGAGCACCCGACGCCTCCTGCTGTATTTCCCCAGGAGCGAGACCGAGAAGCCCATCGTCTACCATCTGGTCAAGGACTACGACCTGGTGATCAACATCTTCCGCGCCAAGGTGACTCCCGAGGAGTACGGCTACCTGGTCCTGGACGTGACGGGCAGCGAGCAGAACATCGCCCGGGGCGTGGAGTTCGTGCGCACCCTGAACGTGCAGGTCGACGAGGCGCAGAAGGGCGTGCGCTGGGACCGGGAGCGCTGCACGATGTGCACCAACTGCATCCCGCACTGCCCGACCAAGGCGCTGCACGTGGCCGAGCGGGCGACCATGGAGGTGGCCTTTGCCGGGGAGCTGTGCGTGGAGTGCCTGAGCTGCCTGGAGAACTGCCCCTATGGGGCCTGTTCTTCGATCTTCTGAAAGCAGGCCATGAGCCAATCCCCTTCCTTTCCGGTCCGCCCGCGCCTGGGCCTGCTGTTCTTCACCTCCGGCTGGTTCCGCGAGGTGGGCCTGCAGGACCCGACCTCCGACACCACGGCCCGGGTGGAGGCGGTGGCGCGCCGGGTGGCCGCCGAGCTGGACCCCTACTGCCAGCCGGTCTTCTCGGGGGTGCTGTTCTCGGAGGAGGAGGCGCGCCAGGCCGCGCGGCGCCTGGCCGGGGAGGACCTGGACGGCCTGCTGGTTTCGCCTTTGATGTGGTGCGAGGACCAGATCGTGCGCGCCGCCCTGAGGGAGCTGCCCTCCCTGCCGCTGCTGCTGTGGACCTCCTCCCCGGAAGCCTCGCTGCCGCGCTTCCTGCCCTTCCAGCGCATGATCCAGGGCTCGGGGGCGGTGTGCACCCTGCAGCTCTCCGGAATGTTGAAGCGGGAGCGCCGCTGGTTCCGCGCGGTGGCCGGCCCGGTGGGCGAGGAGCTGACCTACCGCAGGATCGGCGGCTGGGCCAGGGCCATGGCGGTGGCCCGGCGTTTGAACGGCCTGCGCGTCGGGGTGCTGCCCTTCCGCTGCGATCAGATGTCCACCACCTACGTGGACGAGTTCGAGCTGCGCCGGCTGTACGGGGTGGAGCTGGTCTACCTGGAGCTGGAGCGCGTGCGGCGCGAGGCGGCGGGGGTCGACGCCGGGGAGCTGGACGGCCTGCGGCGGGCCCTGGAGCAGGGGGGCGCGCGCATCCGCGTGGATCCGCGCAACCTGGAAGAGGGCCTGCGCTACGCCCTGGCCCTGCAGAAGGTGTCGGCAGGCCTGGCGGTGCTGGCCATCAACGACGTGATCCCGGAGATGCACTCCAGCTTCGGGCTGCGCCCCTGCCTTTGCAACCCGGCCCTTTCGCAAGCGACCGTGGTCTGCATGGAAGCGGACGTGGCCGCCGGCCTGGCCATGCAGGCCCTGCGCCTGGCCACCGGCGAGCGGCCCTTCTACACCGAGGTGTTCGGGGCCGACTACCGCCACGACACCCTCCTGCTGGGGCACGCCGGCTACCACGACGCGGCCAATGCGGACCCCGCCCATCCCGTGGAGATCGTTCCCGACGTGGAGTACGAGAACACCGACCGCTTCAGCGGGGCGGTGAGCTTCTTCAAGTACCGCCCGGGGCCGGTCACCCTGGTGAACTCGGTCTGGGACGGGGAGCGCCTGAAGTGGGTGGGCCTGGAGGGGGAGTCCCTGAAGGGTGCTCCGAAGATGGACGGCAACAGCCACCTGCTGTGCGCCCTGAAGGTGCCGGTGGCCGAGTTCTTCCGCCGGGCCGTGGAAAGCGGGGTGAGCCAGCATTGGATCGTGGTGCACGGGCATCGCCTGGCGGAACTGGAGCCCCTGTGCGACGCGGCCGGCATCCGCCAGTTGAGCCTGCGCTGATCCCGTGAGCCCGGCCCCGGAGCGCAGCTACCGGAGCTTCGCCTTCAAAGGCGCCAGCTTCCGCATCGCCTGCCCGCTTTTCGGCCTCGCCACCCGCGAGATCCGCCGCCAGCGCAACCTCCTCGAGCAGTACCTGCGCCGCCAGCCGGAGTTCCGCACCTCCCTGGCTCCCCTGGACCTGCTGCCCGGGGCCCCGGAGGTGGCGGTGCGCATGCAGGCTGCCGCGGCCGTCACCGGCGTGGGGCCCATGGCCGCCGTGGCAGGAGCCATGGCCCAACTGGCCGCGGAAGCCGCCCTGGCGGCAGGGGCCGGGGAGGCGATCATCGAAAATGGAGGCGATATCTACCTGGACTCACCGGTTGCGGTGCTGGTCGCCCTGTACGCCGGTCCCGGCGCCCTGTCCGGCAGGCTGGCCCTGGAGATCCAGCCCGCGGAGATGCCGCTGGCGGTGTGCTCCTCCTCCGGTCGCCTGGGGCATTCCTTCAGCTTCGGGGACTGCGACCTGGCCACCGTGGTGGCCCGCGACGCCGCCCTGGCGGATGCGGCCGCCACCCTGGCCGGCAACCTGGTCCGCCGGGAGTCCGACCTTCCCGGCGCGCTGGAGCGGGTGGCCGGCCTGCCCGGCGTGGCCGGCCTGCTGCTGGTGAAGGGCGGGAAGGTCGGCCTGGCGGGGCGCCTGCCGCGCCTGGTGCGGCACGCCGATGCAGCGCTTCGATCTGAAGATCACCCGCGGCAACGCGGGACTTTTGCCCTGAGCCGGGATATAATTGCGGGCAGCCCATGGGCAAGTACGATCACCTGCCCGAGGAGGAGCGCAGGAAACTGGCCGAGGCTCTGCGCCGCGCGGCGCAGGCCATCCGCACGACCGGGGAGGCGGGCGCCCAACGCCCTGAGACTGCCGCGGAGGAACTGCACGACCTGCCCGCGAGCGGATCGCGGGTGAGCCTGCCCCTGCGGCGGCGCCCGACCTACGCCTTGCGCCTGCGCATCGACGGCTACGCCTACTCCGAGGGATATGAGATCTGCAGCCTGGCGGAGCTGCTGTCCAGCGCCCTGTCCTTCCTCAATCCCGCCCGGGACCGGGTCAGCCGCCGTTTCCTGAAAACCCTGGTGCAGGACAGCGCCGAACGGGGTGACCCCTCGGGCTACAGCCTGAGCCGCACCCTGCTGGAGCTGGCCCGGGCGGCCGAAACCCTGCTGAAGGGAGGCTCCTTCCTGCGCCGGGAGACCGACCGACGCTACAACCTGGCCGGGGAACTGAAGCGCGACTTGAGCGTCTGGGAGCCGCAGGGGCTGAAACTGCTCGGCTCCTTCCAGCACCTGCCCACCAGCGTCCTGGAAGCGCTGGACGGCCTGAAAGCGGCCGTAACCACGGGGCGGGCGGTGGACGTGCTGGAGCTGCAGCACCTGGTCCGGGCCGTCCAGCGCAGCTCGCTGTTCACCGCCGCGCCCGTCGAGGCCGTGCGCGAAACCCTGGAGGGGATCGGCGCCCTGATCAAGGCCCAGTACCGGCGCATCTTCCCCGGCGAGGAGGACCTGGCCCGCATCAGCCTGCGGGTCGACCGCCTGGTGGAGGAGTTCCTGGCCTGCTGGGCACGCCTGAAGTGGTTCGCCCACGAGCTGTACCCCGCGCTGCTGAAGATGGTGCGCGTCTACCGGCGCGAAGAGGAGCTGCCGGCGATCCTGCCCCAGGTGCTGCGCTTCGTGGACCTGGACCCGCGGGAGATCCTGTCCCTGGAGCGCCCGGCGCTGGCCCCCCCGCCGCCTCCGCAGCCTGTCCGCCAGCGAGGCCGCCCCGGAGCCGGTCAACCTGGCCGAGGAGTTCCGCGGCATCCTGACCATCCTCCTGCAGGCCTTCCCGGGCTGCCGCCTGGAGCGCATCGCCGATCAGGACTATTCGGTGCTTCCCTGGTTCCAGCTGAAGATCTTCTCTCCCCCCGCCCCCCGCGGACCTTCCTACCACCGCCGTCAGGGCTTCAGCGACCTGCTGGGCGCGCTGTCCTGGCAGGATCCGGTGGGTGCGGTGCTGGTCCTGCACGAGATCGTGGCCCAGATGCTGGACAGCCTGAATGCGGACGCGGTGGGGCGGCTGGTGGATCCGCTGGCTCTCGGCGGGGCCCCGGTGCCGCAGCGCCTGCTGGACCTGCGCGCCCAGTGGGCGCTGCTGCGCGAGGTCCTGCTACTGCGCTACCTCAAGGAGCTTGCCGATCTGGACCGGCAGCTCTCCGCCCTGCCTCCGGAGACGGCCCACCGCTACCTGGCTACGCCGGCGGGCCGCAAGAGCGTGGAGATGGTGAACCAGCTGCGCAACCACCTGGTGCGGGGCTACGGGCAGGTGGCGCTGCAGATCGACCGGGAGGAGCTGTTCCGGGTTCCGCCCCTTTATGCCGTGAGCCGGGAGCTGTGCGAGCTGCTGTCCAAGCTGGTGCCCGAACGGCGGCAGCTGGGGGCCTTGAGCCCCATTCCCCTGCATCGCCTGAGGGCGGAGGATCTGGTGCAGGCCCCGCCGGTGGCGCTGCTCAACCAGATCGCCAGCTGGATCGAGGCCGTGCCGGCCAGCGAGCGCCTGCTGGTGGAGCCGCAGGCCGAGGCCAACCGCCTTTTCCTGGAGATCCTGTACGGCACGGCCGACCTGCTGGACTTCCTGCTCAACCACGAGTCCTCCCCGCTGCGGGGACTGGGCGGGCGGGTGCTGCTGGCCGGCGAGACGGACAAGGCCATCCGCGCCGAGATCCAGCAGGACCGCTCCCCGCTGCGCGTGCAGCTGCGGCGCGACTTCGAGCAGGTCGACAACCTGACCGGCCTGCACAGCAAGAACGAGTACCTGCGCCTGGCCCCGATCCTGTTCCGGCAGGAGAAGCTGGCGGGCCGGGAGCTGGCCCTGCTGCTGGCGGACCTGGACCGCTTCAAGGTGGTCAACGACTCCCTCGGGCACGATTTCGGGGACACCCTGTTGTCCCTGGCCGGCCGGGCCGTGCTCTCCTGCTGCCGGGAGGAGGACCCGGCCACCCGCTTCGGCGGGGACGAGCTGCTCGTGGTGCTGCGGGGCGGGGCGGACGCGGGAGCGCGCCTGGCCGCCCGCATCCGCAGCACTTTCGAGGAGTTCAAGGCCGGTCCCATCGCTTCCCGGTTGAGCGACCTCGCCCAGCGCCAGGCCGGCCTGAGCGGGAGCGCGGTCCCGGTGGGCACGCTGTCCATCGGGGTGGCCCAGGGTCTGGGACGGGCCCACCCGCGGCCCTGCCCCAACGAGCAGTCCCTGTTCCGGCGGGCCGACCGGATGCTCTACCTGGCCAAGGGGCTGGGAGGCAACCGCACCGTGGTGCTGGTGGACGCGCTGGGCCTGCCCCTGACCGGGGAGGAGCACGCCGATTACCTGGGGGTGGGGCCCGCGGAGCAGCCGGCCGTCCTGGAGCCCCTGCCCACGGACCCGCGGGCTTTCCTGGAGCGGCGGCAGGCGCAGGGGCCTCCCCTGGCCTTCGCCGGCCTGGCTTACGAAGAGTTGGTGGCTGAAGGGTAGGCACCATGAAAGGAGCGATATGATCAGCAAGAGCAGGTTCTTCATCACGATCCACAGCGCATTGGCGCTCCTCGTCCTGGCCGGACTTCCGGCCTGCGCCTTCGGGGCCAGGGAGACCGGGGAGGTTCGCGAGCTCAGCGGGTTCGACAGCGTCAGCTTCGGCACCGCGGGGCAGCTCATCATCACCCAGGGAGATCGGGAAGCCCTGGAAATCACGGCCAGGGAGGGGGAGCTGGCCAGGATCCTGACCGAGGTGCGCGGCAGCACGCTCTTCATCGGCTGGAAGGAAGGCGGGCCGGTCTTCTCCCTGCGGCAGCCGGTATTCCGGTTGACGATGAGGAAGCTCACCGCCATCGAGACGCACAGCTCGGGCAGCGTCGCGGCCAAGGAGCTGAGCGCGGACTCCCTGCGCATCCAGATCAGCTCCTCCGGAAGCGTGGCCATTGATGCGCTGTCCGCCGGCTCGCTGGAGGTCCAGATCACCTCCTCCGGATCGCTCAAGCTTTCGGGCAGCGTGGAGCGGCAGGAGGTGCGCCTGAGCAGCTCCGGCAGCTACTCGGCCGGGAGCCTGGAAAGCCGGACGGCCAAGGTCAGGGTTTCCAGCTCGGGCTCAGCCACCCTGCGCGTTTCCGACGGCCTGGAGGCCAGCGTCACCAGCAGCGGAGGAGTGCGCTACTACGGAAATCCCCCGCAGGTGAACGCGGAGGTCACCAGCTCCGGCAGGCTCGTCCGTCTCGGGGACTGACTTTCAGTAAATGTTTCCGTTGCGGCTGCGGTAGCACTCCAGGGCGTCGCGGGCCTCCACGCGCAGCAGGGCGTGGACCACCTCGATCCCGCGGGCTTCCAGGGCGCGGGCCCAGTCCGGCGGCTTGTCCCCTTCGTCGAAGCCGATCGCCTGCACGTCCTCCCGGGTGGCGCCGTAGACCAGGCGCCGGATGCCCGACCAGGGCAGGGCCCCATAGCACATGGCGCAGGGCTCGGCGCTGGTGGCCAGCTCGAAGTCCCCCGCGGAGCGCAGGTCGAAGGTGCCCAGGCGCTTCTGGGCCAGCATGATGGCCATGGTCTCGGCGTGGGCCACGGAGCAGGACTCGGGGATGACCCGGTTCACCCCCGCGGCCACCAGACGGAAGGTGGCCAGGTCGAAGATCGCGGCCCCGAAGGGCCCTCCCGTGTCGCGCTCCACGTTGCGCCGGGCCAGCTCCACCGCCAGGCGCAGGCGCTGGTCCGCCTCCGGGAAGCTTCGCGCGGGATCGCCGCAGCACTCCAGGATCCAGTCGGGCAGGGCCAGGATGACGGGCGGGAAGGACAGGTCGGCCCCCTGGCGGTCCATCAGCCGTCCCCCAACAGGCGCTCCAGCAGGCGCACGTGCATCTCTTCCTGCTGGGTGAGAAACTGGAAGGCGCGCCTCACGAAGGGCAGCGAGCTTTTCTCGTACAGGCTGCGGAAGAACTCGTACACCGCCCGCTCGTGTCCATAGATGTGCCGGAGCTTTTCCCGGATCGGGGCGTACCGGGCTTCCAGCGGCCGGACCTTGTCCAGGTCGTGGACGTGCCGGGCCTCCAGGGCTTTTTCGATTTCGCCGTGGTCCAGGCGTCCCTCGATCATCCGGGTGAGCAGGCGGCGGTGCTCGCGCTCCTCCTCCACCATGGCCTGCAGGGGGGCGGGAAGCTCCAGGCCGGCCAGCACCTCGGGCAGGTCCAGGAAGTGGCCGTAGATCTCCTCCTCCAGGGCCAGGGCGTTGCGCAGGATCAGGCGTAGGGCAATGCGGCGGAAGAAGTCGATGATGCCCATGGCCCTACTTGCGAAAGGCCTCGACCAGGGTCAGCACCCCGAAGCCGATGAAGACCGCCGCGGACACGATCTTGATCAGCTTCTCGGGCACGAAGCGGCCGATCACCCCGCCCAGCACCACGGCGATCAGGGTGGTCAGCACCAGGGCCCCGGAGGCCCCCAGGAACACCGAGAGCATGGAGCGGCTGTTGCTGGCCAGGGCGAAGGTGGAGATCTGGGTCTTGTCGCCCAGCTCGGCCAGGAAGATCATCACGAAGGTGGAAACGATCAGCTTGGCGTTGAGAAACATGAACCTCGCGAGCCTCCTTAGCCCAGGGCCACGTCCAGCATCATCATCACGGCGAAGCCCAGCATGGCCCCGCCGGTGGCCACGTCGGTGTTGGTCTGCTGCTGGCTCTCGGGGATCAGCTGTTCGACCACCACGAAGATCATGGCCCCGGCGGCGAAGGCCAGGGCGAAAGGAAGGATCGGCTTCATGAGGATCACCAGGGCGGCGCCCAGCACGCCGGCCACCGGCTCCACCACCGCGGAAAGCTGCCCGTACCAGAAGCTCTTCAGCCGGGACACGCCCTCCCGGCGCAGCGGCACCGACACCGCGGTGCCCTCCGGAAAGTTCTGGATGCCGATGCCCACCGCCAGGGCCACGGCTCCGGCCAGGTTGGCCGAGGACAGGCCGTACTTCAGGGCGCCGAAGGCCACGCCCACGGCCAGGCCCTCCGGGATGTTGTGCAGGGTGATGGCCAGCACCAGCAGCACGCTGCGCCGCCAGGTGGTGGGCAGTCCCTCGGCCTCGCTCACCGGCAGGCCCAGGTGCAGGTGCGGCAGCAGCTTGTCCACTCCCCAGAGGAAGAGCCCGCCGGCCAGGAAGCCCCCGGCCGCCGGGATCCAGGGCCGCATGCCGGCCAGTTCGGCCATCTCGATGGCCGGGGCCAGCAGGGACCAGTAGCTGGCGGCGATCATCACCCCGGCGGCGAAGCCCAGCATTCCGTCCAGGACGCGGCGGTTGATGGACTTGAAGAAGAACACCAGCCCGGCGCCCAGGGCCGTGACCAGCCAGGTGAAGGTGGTGGCCAGCAGGGCCTGCCACACCGGATGAAGCGCCTTGAACCAGATCGATCATCCTGCTACCCCTCGCTTGGGCAGTATAGCGGAATTCGGCAGGCTTCTTGACCACCTGCGGGCCGCCGTGGAACAGTGGCGGACATGGGCCGCCGGCTCTCCTCTTTCGGCTTCCTGAGCTCCCTGGGGCACGGGGTCAACGACCTGTACTTTTTCGTGCTGCCCATGGTGCTGCCTCTGCTCCTGAAGGAGTACGCCCTCTCCTACCGGCTGGCCGGGCTGGTGCTGGCCTCCTACCTGGGCATCGTGGCCATCTTCTCCTACCTCTTCGGCCGGGGCTCCGATCGCTTTTCCCCCTGGATCCTGATCGGCGGCGGATTCCTGCTGGCCTCCACGGGCTTCCTGGGCGCGGGCTTGAGCCCCGCCCGGGCGGGCGTGCTCTCCTCCCTGGCCGCGGCGGCGGTGGGCGCGGCGACCTTCCACCCGGTGATCTACTCGCTCATCGCCCGGCTGGAGCCGGTGCGGCCGGGCAGGGCGTTTGGCTCCTTCGAGCTGTACGGCGGCCTGGCCATCCTGGCCATGTACCTGGCCGGCGGCCTCCTGCTGTCCTGGATGGGCTGGCGCGGCGTGCTGGCCGCGGTCGGAGTCCCGGGGCTGGCCATGGGGATCCTGTTCCTGCGCCCGGCTCCAGCCGCGGCCCGCGCGGGCGGGACGGCCGCGGCTCGCGGCTGGAGCCGCCGGAGCCGGCCCCGAGCGGGGCGCGCGCGGAGCCGGCGCGGGACTGGTGTTCTTCCTGGTGGCCAGCGGCCTGCGCTTCCTCACCACCACGGCGGTGACCAATTTCCTGCCCACCTATCTGGCCATGGGCCGGCAGCTTCCGCCCAGCCTGGCGGCCTACGTCTCCGGCTTGCGTGTTCGCCGGCGGCGCGGCGGTGGTCCTGTGGGGGGCGGTCGCCGACCGGGGCCCGCCCCTGACCGTGCTGCTCCTGGCCTCCGGCGCGCTGGCCCCGCTGGTGTTCGTGTTCAGCCTGCGCCTGCCGTTCTGGGCCATCCTGCCGGTGCTGTTCCTGTTCGGCGCCTTCAACGCCGGCTGCAGCCCCGCCCAGAACCTGGTGCTCTCGGCGCTGGGCTCGCGCGCCGGCAGCGGAGCGGTCTTCGGCCTGCTGCTGGCCGTCATCTCGCTGATCGGGGCCTTGAGCCCGGCGCTGTTCGGCCTGCTGGCCGACCACCTGGGCCTGGAGACGGCCATGCGCCTGTTCGCCCTGCCGGCGCTGGCCGGCTGGCTGCTCCTGCTGGTCTTCCGGCGCACCGCCTGGGGCCTGCCCCTGCGCCGCTGAGGCCGCTGCCCCCGGCCTCGCCACTACGCCGCGCTCCGGCCCTTGACAGAATCGCGAATGCAGGTACAATAGAGAGTGAGAATCATTCTCAGGCAGCGGGGAGGTGGCCGGGCATGACCAGGGCAGCGGGCGGCGGAGGGGCGGACAGGGGAGGGGCATGAGCCGAGCGAGAGCCGCAGCATCCGCCGGCTGTTCCGGGAAAAAGGGATCGTCTTCACCACCCAGCGGGAGCAGGTGCTGCGCGCCGTGATCGAGCGCGGGCAAGCACATCGACGCCGAGGAGCTGCACCGGCGCCTTTCGGCCTCCAGGCAGAGGGTGGGCCTGGCCACCGTGTACCGGACGCTGCAGATGCTGCGGGAGCACGGCCTGGTGGCCGAAAGCCAGTTCGGCGAGCGGCGCCACCGCTACGAGCAGGCGGAGGGCCGCCACCACGACCACCTGGTGTGCCTGGCCTGCGGGAAGGTGCAGGAGTTCGAGGAACCGGCGATCGAGCAGCTGCAGGAGCGGGTGGCCCGCCGGCACGGCTTCGCCGCCCTGTCGCACCGGCTGGAGCTGTACGGCTACTGCCGGGCCTGCGGGCGCAGGAATGCCCCGTGAGCTGCCATTCTTCTCCGATGCCCGCGGCCGCCGCCACGGCGCAGGCACCGCGATCGCCGCCCTGGTGGGCAGCCCCAACGTCGGCAAGAGCGCCCTGTTCAACCGCCTGACGGGCGCCTACGTCACCGTCTCCAACTATCCGGGCACCACCGTGGAGGTGGCCCGGGGACGCTGCCAGGCCCTGGGGCTGGAAATCGTGGACACCCCGGGCCTGTATTCCCTTCTGCCGACCACGGAGGAGGAGAGGGTCGCCCGGCGGCTGTTGTTCGACGAATCGCCGCAGGCGGTGGTGAACGTGGCGGACGCCAAGAACCTGGAGCGCCTGCTCCCGCTGACCCTGCAGCTGCTGGAGGCGGGGCTGCCGGTCGTGCTGGTGGCCAACATCCTGGACGAGGCGGAGGCCCTGGGCCTGGAGGTGCGCCTGGAGCAGCTGGAGTCCCTGCTGGGAGCGCCGGTGGCGGGCACGGCCGCCGTGAGCGGGCGCGGCATCGAGGAGCTGAAGGGCCGCCTGAGCCGGGGCATCCCCCGCGCCGCGGCGGCGCCCGTCCGCTATGACCCGTCAGTGGAGGCCGCCGTGCGGGACATCCAGGCCCTGCTCCGCGGCAGCTATCCGATTACCACCCGCTCCCTGGCTCTGCTGCTGCTGCAGGGCGACGACGAGGTCCGGGAGCTGGTCCGGCAGCGCGACCCGCAGGCCCTGGCCGGCATCGAGGCCGCCGTGCGGGCTGCCGCCGCGGCCTCGGCCCGGCCCCTGAACTTCCGCATCGCCGCCAGCCGCCTGGCCAGGGCCCGCCGCCTGGCCCAGGCGGTGCTGCGCCCGGTCGGGGGCGCGAGGAAGAGCTTCGCCGAAGGCCTGAGCCGCCTCCTGGTGCGCCCGCTCACCGGCGTGCCCATCCTGCTGGCGGTCCTGTACTTCGGGCTGTACCAGTTCGTGGGCGTGTTCGGCGCCGGCACCCTGGTCGGCCTGCTGGAGGAAAGGGTGTTCGCGGGCTGGCTCTCCCCCTGGCTGACGGGCCTCTTTCAGCGCTGGGTGCCCTGGCCGCTGGTGCGCGACCTGGTCGTGGGGGACTACGGGGTGTTCACCCTGGGCCTGCGCTACGCCGTGGCCATCGTGCTGCCCATCGTGGGCACCTTCTTCCTGGCCTTCTCGATCATGGAGGACACCGGCTACTTCCCCCGCCTGGCCCTGCTGGTGGACCGGGTGTTCAAGACCATCGGCCTGAACGGCAGGGCGGTGATCCCCCTGGTGCTGGGGCTGGGCTGCGACACCATGGCCACCATCGTCACCCGCACCCTGGAAACCCGGCGCGAGCGCGTGCTGGCCACCCTGCTGCTGGCCCTGGCCATTCCCTGCTCGGCCCAGCTGGGGGTGATCCTGGCCATCCTTTCGCAAGCTCCCCTGAGCCTGCTGCTGTGGTTCGCGGTCATCATCGGCATCCTGCTGCTGGTCGGCGTGCTCGGGGCGCGCCTGCTGCCCGGCGAGAGGCCCAGCTTCTACATGGAGCTGCCGCCCCTGCGCCTGCCCCGCCTGGGCAACGTGCTGGTGAAGACCTACACCCGCATGCAGTGGTACCTGCTGGAGGTGCTGCCCTTCTTCCTGGGGGCCAGCCTGCTGATCTGGCTGGGGCGGGTCACGGGCTTCTTCCAGCTGCTGATCCGCCTCCTGCACCCGGTGATGCGGGTCCTGGGGCTGCCGGCGGAGGCGGCCTCGGTGTTCCTGTTCGGCTTTTTCCGCAGGGACTACGGGGCGGCCGGGCTCTACGACCTGCAGGCCGCCGGCCTGCTGTCGGGACGGCAGATGCTGGTGGCGGCCGTCACCCTGACCCTGTTCATCCCCTGCGTGGCCCAGTTCGCGGTCATGCTCAAGGAGAGGGGCTGGAAAACGGCGCTGGGCATCGCCGCTTTCATCCTGCCGTTCTCCTTCGGGACGGGCTTCCTGCTGAATTGGGCCCTGTCCGCCCTGGGCTGGGCGCTGTGACCTGCCCCTTCTGCGGCCTGGAGTTCGACCCGCAGCCCGCGCCGGCACCGCGAGCGCCGCTGGCGCCGGCGCCTGGGTCCTGCGCCCCCTGCCCTCTGCGCCGGCTGGCCTGCGGCCGCCGCATCGCCTGCTGCCCGCGCTGCGGCTACCAGACGCCGCTGCCGCCGCGCTGGCTGCGGGTCAATAGAAAGGAACCTGTCCATGGAGCTGAGTAACCGGGCCGAGGAAATCCTGGAAGAGCTGTGGAGAGCCATGCGCGAGGAGGGCAGGGAAGGCCTGGCCCTGGCCGATCTGGACGGCTTCGACCGGGACGGCACCCTGGCGGAGCTCGAGGAGCCGGGCCTGGTCCGCCGGCAGGGGCCGCTGCTCCTGCTGGCCGAAGCGGGCGAGGCGGAAGCCCGCGGCACCGTGCGGCGGCACCGCCTGGCCGAACGCCTGCTGGCCGACGTGCTGGACGTGCCCCTGACCCAACTGGAGGATCCGGCCTGCCGCTTCGAGCACCTGCTGGCCCGCGGGATCGAGGAGAGGGTCTGCGCCCTGCTGGGCCATCCCCAGCGCTGCCCGCACGGGCAGCCCATCCCCCCCGGACCCTGCTGCGGCGCGACCGGGCGGGCCGGCGACCTGCGGCTGGTCTGCAGCCTGGAGGGCCTGCGTCCCGGGCAGGGCGGGAGGATCGCCTACCTGCAGGCGGAGGATCCGCGGCAAATGCAGAAGCTGGTGGCCCTGGGCCTGCTGCCGGGAACGCCCGTGCGCCTGTTGGAGCGCTCCGCGGCCAGGGTTTTCCAGGCCGGCTTCTCGCAGTTCGCCGTGGACGCCGAGCTGGCTTCCGCGATTTACGTGCGGCTGGACGACGCGGCGCGGGGGCAGGAGGAGGCCGGGGCGCTGCCGGGCGGGGCGCCGGCCGGCGGGGAGCCTGGCGCGACCGGCGAGGCCGAGGCGGCGAAAAAGCGTTATAATGAAGCCATGGACGAACAAACGGGCAGGATCGGGGACGCGGCCGGGCTGGTGTGGAGGACCCTCGAAGGGCAGGAAGAGGGCTTGAGCCCGACACAGCTGAAAACCCGCACCGGACTGGGCGCGGACCTTCTGCACCAGGCCGTCGGCTGGCTGGCGCGGGAGGAGAAGATCCTCCTCCGGGGCGCCGGCAAGACGCTGAAGGTCCTGCTCAAGCAGCCCTGAGCGCCTCCTATCCCTTCAGCCAGATCGAGAAGAAGTTCTTGAAGCTCCGCTTGCCGGCCAGCGCCACGTAGCTGATGGCGCAGAACAGCAGGTAGGCCCCCAGGCCTCCCAGGGTCAGCCAGAGGTACAGCGGATTGCCGTTCTGGTACCAGTAGCCCGGCAGGTTGAGCATCAGGATGTAGGGGACGCACAGCACGAAGGTGATGCCCGTGGAGTACATGTAGTCGGTGGCCACGGGGGACTCGAAGTCCGGGTCCAGGATGCGCAGGAAGGCCAGGCCCGTGGACAGGGTGCCGGTCATGTTCCCGTAGAGCATCAGCGTCCAGTCGAACTTGTGGTCGCGGAACACCCGGCGAGCAGGTCCAGATCACGCTCACCGTGGTGACCAGGCCGCCGATGATGGCCACGGTGAGCACCGGCAGCCAATAGGCTTTCAGGGTGACGATGGCAATGGCCGCCACGGCCGCCGTGACCATCAGGTCCACGGAGGCGCCGGCGATCCGGGTCAGGCTGCCGCTGTCCATGGCAGTGGCTCACCTTGAAGATCTGCATGAGCTTCTTCACGATCAGCGCCACCAGGGCGGCGAAGATGAAGGCGATGCCCCAAAGGTTGCTGGCCAGCTGGTCGCCGGTCGGGCCGGCCAGGTGCAGAAGAGCCGATACGCCCTTCAGCAGCAGGAAGGCCAGCAGGTACACCCCCAGGATCACCGCCAGGTTGAAGGACATGGTGTCGATGGCCTCGGTTTCGGTGGTGAGCGAGCTGCCCACCGGCTTCTTCTCGCAGGGGCCGTACACCCCGATGCGGATGCGCTTCTGGTTGATGGAGTCGATCTTCTTCACGTCCATCCAGCCGCGCTTGCGCGCCAGCCAGATCAGGTAGATCCCCCCGAAGCAGCCCCACAGGTAGCCCAGGGCGGCGAACACCAGTCCCAGGTTGCCGCCCCCCACGAAGCCCATGGCCTCCCAGCCGTGCCCGATGGCGTAGGCCTGGCCCGGGCCCAGGCCGTAGCCCAGGGCCAGCAGAAAGCCGAAGCTGGGGAACAGCCTCGGCATGATGGTGGCGATGAACAGGAAGGTCAGGGCGAAGCCCAGGATGGCCTGGAAGGTGTACTGGGTGATGGTCATGACCGCCGAGGAGAAGATGCGCCGCCCGGCTCCCTTGGCCGATCCCTCCCGCAGGCTCATGGAGACGAAGGAGATGTTCAGCAGATGGAACACCAGGTTGCCCAGGCCGGTGCTGGTCCAGCCCAGCAGGGGCAGCACCCAGTTGTACAGCGGAAGCAGGATGAATCCGGCGGTAAGGGCGTTGGGGATGAGAAAGCGCTGGAAGAAGGGCACCTTGGCCCTGATGTAGGTGGCCACGAGCAAAGCCGCGGCGATGAGTCCCAGATCGACGAAAATGGACCAGGAGAAGTTCATCGGCAGTCCCCCCGGCACCGACTATAGCAGCCGGACCGGGAATTGTCGAGAAAATAAAACCCCGCCCGGGCGGGCGGGGTCCTGGTCGAGGCGGGAGTGCTTTCAGAACTTGCCGAAGGCGAAGCGCACCCCGATGACCGGAGTGTAGGAAAAGAAGTCCGAGAAGGGCCGGCCCGGCGCCACGTTGCCCATGACCTGGTAGCCGGCGTAGAACACCGGCATGAACCAGGGCAGCACGGCCAGGCCGATTTCCAGGTCGATCTCCTCGGTCACGATCAGGTAGCTCAGGCTGTCGCCGCTCTCCGCCTGGGTGAACTTGATGCCGCCGATCCCGGTCCAGCTGGTGATCATCAGGTTGACCGGCCCCACCTTGCCGCGCGCCCCGTGGATGACTCCGCCGTAGCCGCCGGCGATGCCGGTTTCGCTCTGGAAGTCCGACAGGCCCACGCCGAAGCCGCCGTTGATCTCGTGCCCGGACACCCCGTAGCCGTAGCCGCCGGTGTACATCAGGCCCAGCGAGTTGTTGCGGACCGGGTAGCCCTGAAGGAAAGGGTACTCGGTGGTCTGCAGGCCGTAGAAAAACCCGCCCCCGCCGTCCGCGTGGACGGCGGACAGGGCCGCGCCCAGGACAAGGCTCAATGCCAGAATGCGCTTCAGGTTCATTATTCGCCCCCCTTTGCAGTTTCATTGATCCAACACCGCAGGGCGGGCGATCTGTCACCGGGTAGCGGCTAGGCCCCGGGAGCCTCCTCGCTGACGATGTGGACCTTGAAGCCCGGGGGCTGCTGGCCCTCCTGGCGGGCGGGCACCGTCACGCGCAGCAGGCCGCCCCGAAAGCGGGCCTGCACCTTGGCCTGCTCGAACTTGTCCGCGGGCACGTAGTAGCGCTGCTCCTCGATGCTCTTCAGGCGCAGCCGGCGCTTGAAGAACTGCACGCCTTCCCCGGGCTCGGCCCCTTGGGGGGCGGCAGCCTCTCCTGCGGCGCGCGGGCCGAAAAGTACAGGTAATCGCCGCGGAACTCCAGGCTGATGCCCGCCTCCTCGAATCCGGCCAGGGCCAGCTCGAAGACCAGGCTCCTGTCCCGGGTCAGGTAGATGTTGGCCGGGGGATAGGGGTAGTGCGGGTACAGGTCCTCGTAGCTCTTGAAGCGCTCCTGGAGCTTCTCGCGCAGCTCCTCGGGAAACCGCCAGGCCTTCCTGGAAACGCTCCCCGAACTCCTGGGCCCAGGCGAAGGCCTCGTCCATGATGCGGCCCAGATCGAAAGTGAAGGATTTGCCGGTCATTGCCGACCTCCTCGAAGGGAATGTCCGGCTCCTCCCGACGGAGGCAGCCGCAGGCTGGGCCCGAAATCGGCGCCCTGCCCGTTCGCCCATAAGCTACCTCCGGGAAGCTCTCGCCGGCAAGCGGCCGGAGGCGGTATATTCGCCGAGGAAGCATGAAACAGTACCTGGAGCTGCTGCGGGCGGTGCTGGAGCGGGGCGCGGACCGCAGCGACCGCACCGGGGTGGGCACCCGCAGCCTGTTCGGCTGGCAGATGCGCTTCGATCTGGCCGAGGGCTTTCCCCTGCTCACCACCAAGAAGCTGCACCTGCGCTCGATCGTGCACGAGCTGCTGTGGTTCCTGAAGGGGGACACCAACGTAGGCTACCTGCGCGAGAACGGGGTGCGGATCTGGGACGCCTGGGCGGGACCGGACGGGGAGCTGGGGCCGGTCTACGGCAGGCAGTGGCGGGCCTGGGCTGCCCCGGACGGGCGGAGCATCGACCAGCTGGGCGGGGTGCTGGAGGAGCTGTCCCGCAACCCGCACAGCCGCCGGCTGGTGGTCAGCTCCTGGAATCCGGCCGACATCCCGGACATGGCCCTTCCGCCCTGCCACTGCCTGTTCCAGTTCCACGTGAGCGGGGGCAGGCTCTCCTGCCAGCTCTACCAGCGCAGCGCCGACGTGTTCCTGGGGGTGCCCTTCAACATCGCCTCCTACGCCCTGCTGCTGGCCATGGTCGCCCAGGTGAGCGGCCTGGCCCCGGGGGACTTCGTGCACACCCTGGGCGACGCCCACCTGTACCTCAATCACCTGGAGCAGGCCGCCCTGCAGCTGGGGCGCGCGCCCCGGGCCCTGCCTCGCCTGGCCCTCAATCCGGCGGTGCGCTCCCTGTTTGACTTTCGGCTACCAGGACGTGCAGGTCAGCGGCTACGACCCGCACCCCCATATCGCCGCGCCCATCGCGGTGTGAAGGCGGGCTGGAAGCGGAAGCCGAAATCCGGCATAATGCCGCAACATGGACGAACCCACATCCCCCAATACCCTCACCGAAGCGGGGGTCGGGAAGCTCAAGTCCGCCGGCAGGCTGGGCCGCAGCGGCCTGCTGGTGGTGGTCTCCCGCAACCAGTTCGGGCAGTCCTGCGTCATGCCCGATACCCCGCTGGTGGTCGGCCGCCAGACGGACTGCGATTTGGTGATCCACGATCCGCTGTTGAGCCGGCGGCACTTCCAGGTCACCCGGGACGCCGATGGGGAGTACCTGCTGGAGGACCTGGGCTCCAAGAACGCCACCTTCCTCAACGCCAGGCAGGTCCAGGCCCCGGAACGGCTGCACTACGGGGACCGCATCGTGGCCGGCGATACGGTGCTGCGCTTCCTGCTGGAGGAGCAGGTCGAGCGCAAGGCCGGGCCGAAAAAGCGGGAATAACATGGAGAAGAAGGGGATCCTGGAGCGGTTGGAGGACGGCCCGGTCCTGGGCGCGGAGGGCTACCTGTTCGAGCTGGAGCGCAGGGGGTACGTGAAGGCCGGGCCCTACGTGCCCGAGGCCGTGCTGGACCACCCGGAAGCCGTCCGCCAGCTGCACCGGGAGTTTCTTTTTGCCGGCTCCGAGGTCATGGTGGCCTTCACCTATTACGCCCACCGGGAGAAGCTCAAGGTCGTGGGCCGGGAGCTGGACTTGGAGCAGCTCAACCGCCGGGCGGTGCGGCTGGCGGCCGAGACCGCCGCCGAGGGCGGAGCGCTGGTGGCCGGCAACCTCAGCAACACCTGGGTCTGGGACCCCGCGGACCCCGAGGGCTCGCGGCGGCGGGTGGACCCGATGTTCGAGGAGCAGGTGCGCTGGGCCGTGGAGGAGGGGGTGGACTTCTTCATCGCCGAGACCTACGACTGCCTGGGCGAAGCCCTGGCCGCCCTGAAGGCGATCCGCGCCTGCGGGCTGCCGGCGATGGTGACCTTCATCGCCCTGGAGGAGAAGAGCACCGACGGGTACAGCCTGGGCCGAGGCCTGCCGCATCCTGGAGCAGGAGGGGGCGGCGATCGTGGGCCTGAACTGCGCCCGGGGCCCGGCCACCCTGCTGGGCCTGATGGAGACGATCCGGGCGGCGGTGCGCTGCCGCGTGGCGGCCCAGCCCGTGCCCTACCGCACCACGGCCGAGCAGCCGATCTTCCAGAAGCTGCGCGAGCCCGGCTGCCCCTGCGCCTTCCCCCTCGGCCTGGACCCCTTCGTGCACACCCGCTTCGAGATGGCCGAGTTCGCCGTGGCCGCCAGGAAGCTGGGGGTGGACTACATCGGGATCTGCTGCGGGGCGGGCCCGCACCACGTGCGGGCCATGGCCGAGGCGCTGGGGCGCCAGGTGCCCGCCAGCCGCTACTCACCGGACCTGAGCCTGCACCCGGTGCTCGGCGCCGTCTCGGGCCGGCCCCGGAAACCGACCCCGTAGCGCCCGGGCCCGCGCCGTCCCCGCGCTACTCGCGGGAGAACAGCAGCCCGGCGCGGCGGCGGTGCCGCTCCAGGGCCAGCTCGAGCAGGCGGTCCAGCAGGCGCGGGTAGGCCAGGCCGCCCACCTCGCACATCTTCGGGTACATGCTGATGTTGGTGAAGCCCGGCAGGGTGTTGATCTCGTTGATCCAGATCCGCCCGCCGCCCTTCTCCACGAAGAAGTCCACCCGGGCCATGCCGCTGCACTCCACGGCGCGGAAGGCGGCCACGGCCAGGCGCATCACCTCGTCGCGCGTGGCCACCGGCAGCTCCGCCGGCAGGTGCAGCTCCGCTCCCTGGGGGTCCAGGTACTTGGCCTCGTAGGAATAGAACTCGTGCCGCGGCACGACCTCCCCCGGCGGGAAGGCCTGGGGCTCCTCGTTGCCCAGGACGGAGCACTCGATCTCGCGGGCGTCCACCGCCGGCTCGACCAGGGCCTTGGTGTCGTAGCGCAGCGCCTCGGCCAGGGCGGGGCCCAGCTCGGCGGGGGCGCTCACCTTGCGGATGCCCACCGAGGAGCCGGCCGCGGAGGGCTTGACGAAAACCGGCAGCGGGAAGGCGGCCCGCGCGGCCTCCACGCTGGCGGCGGAGGCGTCGCGCAGCGTCAGGGATTCCACCACGGGCAGGCCGGCCTGCCGCCAGACCTCCTTGGTCTTGTCCTTGTCCATGGCCAGCGAGCTGGCCAGCACGCCGGCGCCCACGTAGGGCAGGCCGGCCACCTCCAGAAGCCCCTGGACGGTGCCGTCCTCCCCGAAGGTGCCGTGCAGCACGGGAAACACCACGTCCGCGGCGATGCGGCCGCCGCCGGCGGCCAGCCCCCCACCGGGCACCACGCTGACAGGGCGCTTCGCGGGCACCAGCTCCAGACGCTCCCCGTAGCTTTCCTGCCGGAAGCTTCCGCGCGCCTGCAGGTGCCACACCCCCGCCTGGTCGATGCCGATCAGGACCTGCCGGTAGCGGGCGGGGTCCAGGTTGCGGGAAACGGAGGCGGCGGAGCGCAGGGACACCTCATGCTCCCCCGAGCGTCCTCCGAACAGCAGGCAGACGGTCAGCGGCTTGGCGCTCATGGGTAGCGAGTGTAGCGCATCCGGCCGGACTTGGCGAGGCTACCTGGCTGGCAATGCGTAGGCGGCTTGCAGGAATCGCCGCTCCCGCTGCCCCTCCTGCCGCCAGCTGGCCAGCACGGAGAGGCAGAGGGTCAGCTCCTCCTCGTATCCCACCAGGCTCGGCGGGAAGGGCAGCGGGAGTCGCACGGTATAGGCGGAGCGGATGGGCTGCATCGATTCGACTCCGGCGCCGGGCGGGAAGCCGGCCCAGCGCAGCTGCACGCTCACGGCCTCCGCCGGGAAGATCGAGGTGTTGCGCAGCGACAGGATCGGCCGCCCCGCCTCCGCGGCCTCCAGCGCCGCTTCCAGGCCCTGCTCCCCGGGCTCCAGCAGCTCCTCACGCAGGCGGGCGCGCCGGGCCACCAGCCCGGGCAGGTCGCGGGCATAGGAGGGCTCCACGGGGTCCACCGCGCGCAGCTCTCCGGTCAGGCGGGCGGCTTCCCGCAGCGCGGCTTCCGCCTCCGGAAGCCGCAGCTGGGTCTCGGCCCGGTCGGCCAGCTCCACCAGCCCGCGCTGCAGGCGCGCCTTGGCCAGGCGGGCCAGGCGGGCCACCGAGACGGTCTCGGGCATGGAAGCCAGCAGGAAGGTATGGGCCAGCAGGGGCAGGCCCTGGTCCAGGGCGTACTGGGCCAGCTGGCCGCCGGAAGCCTCGCCGGTCTGCAGGAGAGCCACCAGCGCCGGCAGCTGCGATGCCGCATCGAGCGGGGTGTCGCCGGTGCCGCCGGTTTCCGCATCGTCGAAGCGAAACAACCGGCGGCCCAGCGGATCCAGCAGGTACAGGGTATAGCCGGACGGCCCCGGCACCCCGGATTCCGGCTCCGGCTGCCGCTGCGCCGCGGCCACGCGATAGTAGGCGGGCAGCGCCTCCCGCACGCCCGTGAACACGCTCTGCATCCGCCACTGCGGGACTCCCCACCGGTCGAAACGCCACAGCTCGCCCGCGCCGCCCAGCAGCAGGCCGCCGTCGGAGAGCGGCAGGAACACCTGGGGGAAGGGCTGGCGGGAAGGGTCCAGCGCGGGCTTGAGGGAACGCACTTCCTCGCCCCTCCCGTCCAGGATGCGGATCCTTCGTTCCACGAGGTCCAGCACCCAGAGGCGTCCTTCCGCGTCCCCTTCCACGGCGCCGTAGAAGCCGCCGGGCAGGGAGAGCTGCTCGCGGCGGATGATCCCGTCGCGCCGCAGAGCCCGGGTGATGCGCCCGGAGGCCACCGCGGCCAGGCCGCCCCTGGGCAGGAGGGCCGCGTGCACCGGCTGGCGCAGGCCGGTCTGGCGGCGCTCGGGCGGCAGCCCCTCGACGTAGCTCAAGGTCTCGCCCGTGGCCGCGCTGAACAGCACGGGCCGGCCCAGTGGATCCAGCCACAGGCGGTCCGGGCGGAATCCCTGCGGGTAGGGCGGGCGCAGCAGCAGGTCCTCGGCGGTGACCGCGGCGATGTCCAGGTTCTGACCCAGCCCCAGCAGACGGTCGGAGAACAACAGGACGGGCCCTTCGGGCGAGGCCGCGCAGTCCAGCGGCTCACTGGCCCCGGTCCGCCAGCCCGGAAGGAGCATCAGGCTGTCCAGGGCCAGCCAGGCCCCCAGGGGCGGCGCGGGGCGGGCGGGCTGCAGCTCGAAGCCGCCAGCCTGGGCCCGGAGGAAAAACAGGTCCCCGGCCAGGGCGGTGAGCAGGGCGGATTCCTGATGGCCGTGGATGGAAGCCCGCGCCTCCAGCTTCCGGTTGGAGGAGGCCAGGGCGACCCGGGTGCGGAAGCCGGCGGCGGTGATGCCCACCTCGATTTCCGCCGCCAGGGCTCCGGCCGGACTCCCGCCGCGGGCGTCGCTCAGGCCGCCGCCGTAGCCCTCCTTCCAGGTCTCCAGGAGCCGGCCCAGCCAGGGGTCGGCGGGCGGCCCGCCGGGCCCCAGGTTCTCCGAGCCGGTGACCCGCAGGGCGGTGATGGCAATGGGCTGCGCGGGGGCCGATGCAGCGGAGAACAAGCCGGCCGCGGCCAGGCAGACCACGAGCAGTCCACGGCGTCCGGCGCCGGTGCTCACGATCCGTACCCCAGGGCCCGCAGCGCCTCCCGGGCCACCTCCGCTTCGTTCCAGGGCAGCGTGCCCCGCGAGTAAAGGATGCTTCCTTCATGGCCCTTGCCCAGAAGCAGCACGGTGTCCCCCGGGCCGGCCCGCCGCATGGCCTCGTGGATCGCCTTGCGCCGGTCGGGCTCCAGGAGCAGTTCCTGCCCTGGGCGAAGCCGGCAGCCGGCGGCGATCTCGCGGAGGATGGCCCGCGGGTCTTCCCCGCGCGGATCCTCGTCGGCCAGCACCAGCAGGTCGCAGTGCCGGCAGGCTACCTCCCCCTGCAGCGGGCGCTTGGCCGTGTCCCGCTCCCCGGCGGAACCGAACACGGCGATCAGCCTTCCGGGAGTCAGGGCGCGGGCCAAGGGCAGCACCCGGGAGAAGGCCTCGGGGGTGTGGGCGTAATCCACGATCACCCGGAAGGGCTGGCCGGCGCGCACCGCCTGCAGGCGCCCGGGCACTCCCCGCAGGCCCGGCAGCAGGGGCAGCAGCTCTTCGTAAGGCACGCCCAGCAGGCGGTGCACTGTCAGGCAGGCGGCCAGCAGGTTCTCCACGTTGTGCAGTCCCGGCAGCGCCAGGGCGGCCGCGGCCTGCCCCTCGGGCCAGCGCAGGGTGAAGCGGCTGCCCTCCAGGTCCCCCTGGAAGTCCTGCGCGGAAAGCTCGGCCCCCTGCGCGCGCAGACCGTACAGGTGCACCGTCCGGCGGGTCTGGGCGGCCAGGTAGGAGTGGCTGGGGTCCTCCGCGTTGGCCACCCCGAAGCGGCGGCTCGCGCGGGGCTCCGCCTCCTCCCGGTCCAGGGCCCGGAACAGGTTGGCCTTGTCGGAGCGGTATTGCTCGAAGGTGCCGTGGAACTCCAGGTGCTCGTGGGTGACGTTCGTGCAGACCGCGGCCTGGAAGCGCACGTGGGCCAGGCGGCTGGTGCGCTCGGACAGCCCGTGGGAGGTCGACTCCAGCACCGCGTAGCGCAGGCCCGCTGCGACCATCTCGGCCAGCAGGGCGTGCACTTCGGGGGCTTCGGGGGTGGACTGCCGCAGGGAGTTGGGACGCAGCTCGCCTCCGGCCTGGAAGCTCACGGTGGACAGGAAGCCGCTGGCCCGGCCCAGGGCCGCCAGCAGCTGGTGGATCAGGAAGACGGTGGTGCTCTTCCCGTCGGTGCCGGTCACCCCGATCACCTCCAGGCGCAGGGAAGGCCGCCCGTAGAACGCATCGGACAGGGCGCTCAGGGCGCGGCGGGAGTCGGCCACGCGCAGGAAGGCCACCGCGGGACCGAGCGCACCCGCCGGGCCGGCCGGCAGCGGGCGTGCAGTGCAGCACCGCGGCCGCGCCGCGCTCCACGGCCTGGGGGATGTAGCGGTGCCCGTCCGTGTGCTGTCCCTCCAGGGCCGCGAACAGCCACCCCGGCCGGACCTCCCGGGAATCGTAGGCCAGGCCGAGAATCGGCGGATCGGTGGGGGCGTGGAGCTCCAGGACGTCCAGATCGCGGATCAGCTCGCCGAGTCGCACCTGCGGTATTCCTTTGCGCTGATGGTAGCCCGGGCCACCCGCTTGTGCAAGGTGGGCCAGGCGTCCGGTTCCTTCTCCGAAAAACTGCTCTTTGCCGGAGAGCGGGAACAGGATATCCTGAGTAAGAGCTCTTATGGAAGGATTCCTGGTTCATGCCTGGACCCGAACCCGCGCAGGGCGCACCCTGCTGTACCTGGTGGGCAGGCTGAGCGACGGGCGCACTTTCGCGGCGATGGAGGGCCGGCACCGTCCCTGGTTCTGCGTGCGGCGTTCGGAAGGGGAGGCCGCCCGCCGGCTGGCGGAGGGAGCGGAATGGGGCGAGGCCGGGCTGTCCACCATGGACGGGGAACCGTGCCTGCGGGCCTCCTTCCCCACCGCGGATGCCAGGCAGAAGGCGCGCGAGGCGCTGGCCTCGGCGGGCCTGCGCACCTACGAGGCCGACCTGCGGGTGGCCGACCAGTTCCGCATCGAAAGGCGCATCCACTCCTGCCTGCGCCTGCGCGGCCCGCACCGCCCGGGCCGCCACGTGGACCTGGTGTTCCTGGACCCGGAGGTGGAGCCCTCCGACTGGCGGCCGGCCCTCTCCGTGCTTTCCATCGACATCGAGACGGACGTCGGCCAGGGCACCGTGCTGGCCGTCGGCCTGGCCCATCGGGATCCCTTCCGCGAGGACCGGGAGGAGGTGCTGTACGCCGGGGGCCGCCTCGCCCCGGGGCAGAGCAAGGACCCCGCGATCCGGGTGTTCGCCTCCGAGCCGGAGCTGTTGGCGGCCTTCGCCCGCCGCCTGCGCGAGCTGGATCCCGACGTGCTCACCGGCTGGAACGTGGTGGACTTCGACCTGCGCGCCCTGGCGGAGCGCTTCCGCGCCCACGGACTGGCCTTCCGCCTGGGGCGCTCCGACGAGGAGGCCGCCTACCTGCCGGCCACCGGCGGCCGGGCCAGCCGGGCGGTGGTGCCCGGAAGGCAGGTCTGGGACGCCGTACGCATCGTGCGCGCGGCTCCCGAGCGCTACGAGGACTACACCCTGGAGACCGTGGCCGAGGCCGTGCTGGGTCACGGCAAGCGCCTGGTGCTCCTGGAAGGCGAGGGGCGCCTGGCGGCCATCACCCGCCTGGCCCGGGAGGACCCCGAGGAGTTCTGCCGCTACTGCCTGCAGGACGCGCGCCTGGTGCAGGAGATCTTCGAGCGGACCGGGCTGATCGACCTCACCCTGCGGCGCTGCCAGCTCACCGGGGTGGCCCCGGACCTGGCCTGGACCTCCATCCCCGCCTTCGAGCACCTGTACATCGAGGCCATGCACGAACGGGGGGTGGCCGCGCCCACCGCCGGAGTGGACCCGCTGCCGCTGGAAGGGGCCCCGGGCGGCGGCATCCTCGCCCCGCGGCCCGGGGTGTACGACCGGGTGCTGCTGTTCGATTTCCAGAGCCTGTATCCGACGATCATGCGCAGCTTCAACATCGACCCGCTGAGCTACGTGCGACCCGGGCAGGACCACCCGGGGCAGGACCCTACCGGGTTAAACCCTACCGGGCTAGACCTGATCGAAGCGCCCAACGGAGCCCGCTTCCGCCGCGAACCGGCCATCCTGCCCGCGCTGCTGGACCGCTTTTTCGAAAGCCGCCGGCAGGCCAGGGAGCGCGGCGATGAGGTGGCCAGCTTCGTTTACAAGATCATCATGAACTCCTTCTACGGGGTCCTGGGGGCGGCCGGCTGCCGCTTCGCCGGCTCCCAGCTGGCCGGGGCCATCACCAGCTTCGGGCAGCACATCCTGACCTGGTGCCGCGACTACCTGGAGGCCGCCGGCCGCCAGGTGCTCTACGGGGACACCGATTCGTTGTTCGTGCTGGCGCCGGAGGCTTCCGGGGAGGAGCTGGCGGCCGAGGTGAACGCGGAGCTGGCCCGCTACCTGGACGGGCGCTGGCGGGTGCAGTCGCGCCTGCTGCTGGAGTTCGAGAAGGTCTACGAGCGCTTCTTCCTGCCGCCTATGCGCGGCGAGGAGCTGGGGGCCAAGGGGCGGGCCAAGAGCTACGCCGGCCTGCTTGCCGCGTCGCCGGGAAGCGCCGCCGACGCTCACAAAGTGGCCTCCTACCGGGAGCGCATCGAGATCAAGGGCCTGGAAGCGGTGCGGCGCGACTGGACCGACCTGGCCCACGAGTTCCAGCTCAGCCTCCTGGAGCTGCTGTTCCGCCGGGAAGCTCCGGCCGCCTTCCGGGAGTACATCGCCTCGGTGCTGCGCGACCTCGCCGCCGGCCGGCTGGACGGGCAACTGGTGTACCGCAAGGCGCTGCGCAAGCCCGTGGCCGACTACACGCGCAACACCCCGCCGCACGTGAAGGCCGCCGAGCTGCTGGAGCCCGGCGAGCGGCGCGGGCTGATCCGCTACCTGATCACGGTGGCCGGCCCGCAGCCCGCCGGCCGGCTCGCCGCCCCCATCGACTACGGGCACTACGTGGACAAGCAGCTCAAGCCCATCGCTTCCGCCTTCACGGAGACCCTGGGCACGGACCTGGAGACCCTGTTCGGCGGGGAGCGCCAGCTCAGCCTGTTCTAGGCCGCTGTGTCCTTGACCGCCACTTGCGGCCGTAGTAGTTTCTGGCAAGAATCCAAATGAAGGGAGTCAACATGGCAAGGAGAAATGTTTTCGACCTGGCGGGCGCGCTGTTCCTCATGCAGATCGTAGTGGCCGCCTATCTGATCACCCTCGGCCTGCTCGGGATCATCTACTGGGACTCGAATTGGGCGCAGTTCGGGCGCGGCCTGAACCGGGCCTTCGGGGGGGGCAACAATCCCATCAACCTGATCGTGGCCATCGTGGAATTGGCCGGCGGGGTGATTGTGCTGTTCGCCCTGTTCGCGAGCATGCGCAGCGGCCTGGTGTCCGCGGTCACCCTGGTGATCGCCATCCTCTGGGCGGTGTTGATCGTGGTGAACCTTTTCGCCCGCGACATCTTCGAGCCGAATTTTCTGGTCTGGCTCAATCGCCTGGCCGCCGACCTGATCGTGCTGCTGGCCCTCTGGTTGATCAACCGCAAGTACGCCTGAAGCGCAGCTCGACGAGGGGGAAGAGCCATGCCGCAACGCGTCCTGTCCATGCCCTTCTGGTGTGTGGGCAACCCCGTGGGGGACCCCTTCGGGCCCTCGATTCTGGACCGCCTCGATTCCCTGGAGGTCTGCGACCTGTTGTGCGCGGCGAAAAAGGAAGGGCTCATCGAGCTCACCGCCAGCCACGACGACAACCTGGTGCCCTGGGATCCGGCCAACCCGGAGGACGACCAGGATCCGGCCAGCCAGACCTCCCGCACCCTGCAGGAGATACGCCGGCGCCTGCAGGCCGCGGGCCTGCGGATGGCCATGATCACCTGCGACCTGCACGGCAACCCGGTGTTCCGCGGCGGCGGCCTGGCCAACCCCAATCCCGGCATCCGCCTGCTGGCGGCGCAGAAGGTGCTGAGGGCCATCCGCATCGGCCACTTCTTCGGGGCCGAGTACCTGACCTACTGGGTGGCCCGCGACGGCTTCGAGACCCAGTTCGCCCTGCCCTGGGAGAACGCCTACCGCTACCTGCTGGAGGGCCTGAACCTGGCCCGCCGCTACATCCGGGACAACAAGCTGTCCATCCGCAAGGGCTCCATCGAGAGCAAGCCCAACGAGCCGCGCGGGGAGATGCTCCTGCCCACCACCGGCCACGCCCTGGCGCTGACCGATGCCCTGGAGGAGCCGGACTTCTGGGGGGTGAACCCGGAGATCCTGCAGCACGAGGCCATGACCAACCTGTCCCCCTTCGTGGCCCTGGCCCTGGCGGTGGCCCGGGGCAAGCTCAACTTCGTGCACCTGGGCAACCAGAAGCCCGGCCAGTTCGACAACGACAACCCGACCATGATCGGCATGAGCGGGGTCAAGGAGCTGGTAGGGGTGCTGTGGATGCTGGAGCGCATGGGCTGGCAGGGCCACTTCGAGTTCGACAACCACGTGCTGCGCACGGACACCGCCCCGGGAGCGGAGCAGGCCCGGGAAATCCGCATGGACTTCATCCGCCTGAACGTGGAGAACTTCCGCCTGGCGGAAGCCAAGGCGGCGGAGCTCTCCGCCGACCGCGGAGCTGACGGCGATGCAGCAGGCCATCTGGGGCGAGCTGCCCGGCCTGGCCGACCTGCTGGCCCGCGGGGACTGGCGCCGGGTCCTGGCCGAGCGGCCCGACTACCAGAAGCTCAACGCCCAGGCGGTGCGCATCGCCCGGCTGGACACCCGGGTCAACCGCCTGCTGCTTGGCCTGCGGGGGTGATCGCCGCGGCGGAGCTCTCCCCATGATCCTGCGCCAGCTCCGCTTTTCGCTCCGGACCAGGCCGCGCGGCTTCCACCTGGTGACCGGTGAAGTGCAGGAGGCTCTCGGAGGCCTGGAGGACATCCGCAGCGGGCTTTGCCACCTTTTCCTGCAGCATTCCAGCGCCTCGCTCACCCTGAACGAGAACAGCGACCCGGCGGTGCGCGAGGACTTCGAGACGCAGGCCAGGCGCCTGGCCCCTGATGGTGCCCCGCACTACCGCCATACCCTGGAAGGGCCCGACGACCTGCCCGCCCATCTGAAGTCCAGCCTGTTCGGCGCCGGCCTGCTCATCCCCATCGCCGACGGGCGCCTGGCGCTGGGCACCTGGCAGGGCATCTACCTGGGCGAGCACCGGCAGCACGGCGGCCCCCGGCGAGTGGTGGCCACGCTGCTGGGCGAGGAAAGGGGCTGAAGGAAGCGTGACCAACCAGGAGATCGCCGCGGTCCTGGCCCGCATCGCGGTGTACCGCGAGCTGAAGGGGGAGAATCCCTACAAGGCCCTGGCCTTCCAGCGCGCGGCCCGCGTCGTGGAACGCCACCCGGAGAGCCTGGAGACCCTGGCCGCCGAGGATCGCCTGGCCGGGATCCAGGGCATCGGCTCCTCCATCGCCGAGGTGATCCGGGAGCTGGTGGGCGCGGGGAAATCCTCGGCGCTGGAGGCCCTGAAGGCCTCCTTCCCGCCGGGCCTGGAGGAGGTCCTGGAGCTGCCCGGGCTGGGGCCCAAGCGGGTGCGCCAGCTCTGGCAGAAGCTGGGCATCGCCAGCCTGGGCGAGCTGGAGTATGCCTGCCGCGAGAACCGCCTGCTGTCCCTGGAAGGCTTCGGGGTCAAGTCGCAGGAGAAGATCCTCAAGGCCATCGATTTCAAGAAACGCTTCCGGGGCCTGTTCCTGTACGCGGAAGCGGAAGCCATCGCCGCGGAGGCGATCGCCGGGCTGGAGGCTGGGGGGCTCTTCCGGAGCCTGCACCGGGCGGGCAGCCTGCGGCGGGGCAAACGCGTTGCTGAAAGACATCGACATCCTGGCCATCCCCAAGGCGCGGGTGCCCGCCGACAAGCTGAAGGCGGCGCTGCTGGGGCTGGCCGACTCCGCCGACGGGGTGAGCGCCGAAGGGGACACCAAGGTCTCCATCCGGCGCAAGGGACTGGCCATCGACTTCCGCCTGGTCCCTGCGGAGTCGGAAGGCGCGGCGCTGCAGCACTTCACCGGCTCCCGGGAGCACAACACCCTGCTGCGCGGGCGGGCCAAGGGCCTGGGCCTGAAGATGAACGAGTACGGGGTGTTCCGCGGCGAGCGGGCCCTGAGCCTGGCGGACGAGGAGGCGGTGTACCGCGCCGTGGGCCTGCCCTGGATCCCGCCGGAGCTGCGCGAAGGGGGGGAGGAGCTGGAGGCGGCGGAAGCCGGCCGCCTGCCCCGCCTGGTGGAGCGCGCGGACCTGCGGGGCATGATCCACGTGCACTCGCGCTGGTCCGACGGCCAGGCCTCGATCGAGGAGCTGGCCCTGGAATGCCGGCGCCTGGGCTACGGCTGGCTGGCCCTGAGCGACCACTCCCGCTCGGCCGTTTACGCCCAGGGGCTGTCCGCGCAGCAGCTGGCCGGGCAGCGCGCCGAAGTCGAAAAGCTCAACCGGCGCCTGGCCCCTTTCCGGATCTTCTGCGGGGTGGAATCCGACATTCTCGTGGACGGGGCCCTGGACTACCCTGCGGAGGTGCTGGAGGGCCTGGACTTCGTGATCGGCTCGGTGCACGCCAACCTGGGCATGAGCCGGGAGCAGGCCACCGGGCGCCTGCTGGCCGCCGTGGCCCAGCCGGCCTTGAGCATCCTCGGGCACGTGAGCGGGGCGCTGCTGCTGTCCCGCGAAGGCTACCCCTACGACGAGGACCGGCTGCTGGCCGCCCTGGCCGCACAGGGCGCGGTGCTGGAGCTCAACTGCCACCCGGCCCGCCTGGACCCGGACTGGCCGGTGCTGCAGAGGGCCGCCCGCCGGGGCGTGCGCATCGCCCTGTGCCCGGACGCCCACGCCCCGGCGGAGCTGGACTACCTGCGCTACGGGCTGCTGTTCGCCCGCAAGGCCTGGCTGGAAGCAGGCCAGGTCCTGAACACCCTGACCGCGGAGGAAGCCGATGCCTGGTTCACCGCTCGCAGAAAAAAAGCGCGCCGCTAAGATCCTGGACATCCTGACGGAAGCCTACCCGCAGGCGGGCGTGCACCTGGACTTCCGCAATGCCTTCCAGCTCCTGGCGGCCACGATCCTGGCGGCCCAGTGCACGGATGAGCGGGTGAACCAGGTCACCCCGGCCCTGTTCGCCCGCTTCCCCGACCCCGCCAGCCTGGCCCGCGCGGAGCAGGGGGAGCTGGAGCAGATCGATGCGCTCCACGGGCTTCTACCGCAACAAGGCCAAAAGCCTGCTGGGCATGGCCCGGGCCCTGGTGGAGCGCTTCGGCGGACAGGTGCCCCGGAGCATCGAGGAGCTGGTCAGCATCCCCGGCGTGGGGCGGAAGACGGCCAACGTGCTGCTGGGCGCCTGCTTCGGTCAGCCGGCCATCGTCGTGGACACGCACCTGAAGCGGGTGAGCGCCCGCCTGGGCCTGGCCGACGCGCCGGACCCCGACCGGGTCGAGGCCCAGCTGCGGGCCCTGGTGCCGGCAGGCCCGGCAGACCCGCTTCACCTGGGTCGTCGGGGAGCACGGGCGGCGGGTGTGCGCCGCGAGAAAGCCGCGCTGCCCCGAGTGCCCGGTGCGCGCGCTGTGCCCCTTCCCGGACAAGACCAAAGAGTAGGGAGCCGGCAAACCGTGGTCAACCACGACGCTCCCCTGAGCATCCGCCCTCTGCGGGCTGCGGATATTCCCCAGGTCAGCGCCCTGATACGCAACACCTTGCTCCTGACCAACTTGCCTGACTACGACCTGGAGACCATCCAGGCCCTGATGCCCACCTTCTCGACCGAAGCCGTTGGCGCCCTGGCCAGGCGACGGGAGATGTTCGTAGGCGAGGAGGAAGGTCGACTGTCAGGGGTGCTGGGCCTGGAAGCGGCGGAGGTGTACACCTTCTTCGTGGCCCCGGACCGCCAGGGGCACGGGGTGGGACGGACCTTTCTGCATTTCGCCGAGGACCTGGCCCGGAAACGGGGGATCAAGGAACTGCGGGTCTCGGCCAGCCTGACCGCCGTCGGCTTTTACGAGCGGCTGGGATACCACCGGACGGGAGCCGAAAACGACAGCCGCTTCGGCCGCACGGTGGATCTGCTCAAGCGCCTGTAGCGCGGCCCGGTGGAACTGCTCACCTCCGCCAGGCCAGCGTGGCCTGATCCAGCGCCTCCACCTCCGCCGGAGCCAGCGAGAAACCGAGGGCACCCGCGTTCTCGGCGGCCTGCAGGCCGTTCTTGGCGCCGGGGATGGGCAGGACGTTCTCCTTTTCGAGCAGCCAGCGCAGGGCTACCTGGGCCGGGGTTTTCGAATAGCGCCCGCCGATCTCCCGCAGCAGCGCCACCACCGGCGCGACCGTCTCCAGGCCTTTGCCCCGAAACTGGCTCATCATGAACCGCCGCAGCCCGCGCACCCTGGCTCCCGGCGCGTACTTGCCGGTGAGCGCCCCGCTGGCCAGCGGCTGGTAGGCGATCAGGGTGACCCCCAGCTCGCGGCAGGCCTCCAGGACGCCGTTGGTCTCCGGCTGGCGGTGCAGGAGCGAATACTCCACCTGGTTGGAGGCCAGCGGGATGCCGCGCTCGGCGAGGGCGGCGTGGGCCAGGCGCATCTGCTCCGCCGAATAGTTGCTCACCCCCACGGCCTTGACCTTGCCCGCCTCGACCGCGTCCGCCATCAGCCCCATCAGCTCCGGGATGGACACGCTCCTGGCGGGGAAGTGGTGCTGGTACAGCTCCACCGTTCGGCGCCCGAGCCGGGCCAGGCTGTCCTCCAGGGCTCGCGGCAGGTCCCTCGCTCGGGCTGAAAAGCCGGGCGGGAACTTGGTGGCGATCATGACCTGCTTGCCGTGGGCGAGCTCGCCCAGCCGCCGCTCGGAAGCCCCGCCGCTGTACATCGCGGCCGTGTCGAACAGCGTCACCCCCGCTCCCAGGCTGACCTCCAAGGCCTTTCTCTCCTCCGCCAGGCCGTGCGCGCCGCCGTAGGCCAGCTTGGCCGGGTGCCAGCGGGCCAGCCCCCGGGCGTCGCCCCAGGTCATCGCCCCCACGCCCAGGCGGGAAACACGCAGGCCGCTTCTGCCCAGGTTCATGGTCATCTCCATTCGTCCCCCCTTTCGTTGCTTTTCGTTCGCCAAAAGCGTCGATACAGACTGTATCGGGTCAAGGGAATCGACATGAAGTCGCGCAGCCCAAGCAGAGGCTCTTCCAGACCGCGGCCCGCCTGTTCTACCAGCGCGGCTATCGGGCGGTGGGCGTGGACTCCATTGCCTCGGAATCGGGCATCGGCAAGATGACCCTGTACCGCCACTATCCCTCCAAGGACGAGCTTATCGTGGCCTTCTTGAGGCAAAGCGACCGGGACTTCTGGGACTACTTCGAACAGAGCACCGGGAAGGCTGCCGGCGCCAGGGCCAAGCTGTTGGCCTTCTTTCGGTCGCTGCAGGGCTACGTCACCAGCCCAACCTGCTACGGCTGCCCCTTCCTCAATATGGCCAGCGAGTATCCCCTGGCCGCCCACCCGGGGCACCGGGTGGCGCTGGAGCACAAGCGCGCGGTGCGGGCCCGCTTCAGGAAGCTGGCCGCAGGATGCGGGCGCGCGCCGGCCGCAGGCGCTGGCCGACGGCCTGCTGCTGCTGATGGACGGGGCCTACCTGGCCGCGCGGATGTACGGGGCTGCGCCCGACAACCCGGGCGCCGGCGTGGCTGAGGCCGCCAGGAGGCTGATCGACGCCGGCCGTGCCTTGTGACGGGCCCCTCAGCCGATGGCCGGGCCGCCGGTGTCCCCCGTGCGGATGCGGATGCACTCCTCCAGGGGCAGGATGAAGATCTTGCCGTCCCCGATCTCCCCCGTGCGGGCGCCCCGGATGATCCCCTCGATGGTGGGCTGCACGTAGGCGTCGTTCACGGCGATCTCCAGACGGACCTTCTTCAGCAGGTTCACCTCCTCGTCCACCCCGCGGTAGGACTCGTGGTAGCCCTTCTGCTGCCCGCAGCCCAGGGCGTTGGTCACGGAGAGCTTGTAGATCTCGCGCCGGTACAGCTCCTGCTTCACGTCAGGCAGCTTGTGCGGCTGGATGTAGGCGATGACCAGCTTCATGATGCGCCCCTCCTTCAGGTGTTGGTGAAGGTCTGGAAGCCGGAGTAGGCCTCCATCCCGTGCTCGCCGATGTCCAGTCCCATGCATCTCCTCGTCGCGGGACACGCGCAGCCCCATGACCGCCCGGATCAGGGCCCAGAGGGCCAGGGAAGCCGAGAACACGAAGCCGGCCACGGCCGCCGCGCCGAGGGCCTGCGCCCCGAGCTGCGCGGAGGCCGCCGCCGAAGAACAGGCCGTCGGCCAGGCCGGCCGCGTCGGTGCCGATGGCGGCGGCGATCCGCTTTTCGGCGAACAGGCCGACGGCCAGGGTGCCGAACACGCCGTTGCACGAGGTGCACGGACAGGGCGCCCACCGGATCGTCGATGCGCAGCCGGTCGAAGCACCAGCACGGCCAGCACCACCAGCAGGCCCGGCGATCGGCCCCGATGGCCAGGGAGGAGGGCACGCTCACGAAGGCGCAGGGCGCGGTGATGGCCACCAGGCCGGCCAGGCAGCCGTTCAGGATCATGGACAGGTCGGGCTTGCCGAGCAGCAGCCAGGCGGCCAGCGTGGCGCGATGGTCGCGGCCGCGGCGGCGGCATGTTGGTGGTCACCGCGATGTGGGCGATGGCGGGGGCGTTCAGCGGCCATCGTGGAGCCGGGATTGAAGCCGAACCAGCCGAACCAGAGCACGAACACGCCGAGGGTGGCCAGGCTCAGGTTGTGCCCGGAGATGGGCTTGGCCTTCCCGTCCGGCCCGGTACTTGCCGATGCGCGGGCCGAGCAGCAGGACGCCCGCCAGCGCCGCCCAGCCGCCGACCGAGTGCACCACGGTGGAGCCGGCGAAGTCGAGCATGCCCAGCTGCGCCAGCCAGCCGCCGCCCCAGATCCAGTGGCCGGCGACCGGGTAGATCAGCGTCGCAGATCAGGAAGGAGAAGACGATGAAGGAGGCGAACTTGATGCGCTCGGCCACCGCGCCCGAGACGATCGTGGCCGCCGTGCCGCAGAAGACCAGCTGGAAGAAGAACTTGGCCCAGAGCGGCACGCCCGTCCAGGTCAGGGCGGAGTAGACGCCGCGGTAGGCGTCGCCCGTGGCCGGGCTGTTGTCCGGCCCGACCACGGCCAGCAGGCCCTGCGGTGCCGAACAGCGCGTTGCCGTCGCCGAACATGAGCCCGAAGCCCAGAACAGTAATAGGCCAGGGAGGAGACGGCGAAGACGATGAAGTTCTTGGCCAGGATGTTCACGGTGTTCTTCACCCGGCACAGGCCGGACTCCACCATGGCGAAGCCGAGGTTCATGAAGAACACCAGGAACCCGGTGAGCAGCACCCAGAAAGTATCGAGCATGACGCGCAGCGCGGCTGGTTCCATGTAGCCTCCTCCGATGCTCACTCATTGCAAGCCGCGTGCCAGCTGGAAAGCCCAGCAAAAGAAGGCGGCTAATTGCTTGTGGGAACAGAAGAAGTCTCCACTCGTTCGCGTCCCGTCCGCCGTCGCCGGCGGGACAGCTTCCTACATTCCTGTATAGAGCCTGCCAGCCTTCCCACCGGAATGTAGCTAATCGCTCTGAGCCGTGCCGCGGCGGTTGCACCCGGCGCACCGCCGGGGCTACACTGCGGGCATGGACCTGAAGCGCTGCAAGATCATCAACCTGATCCACGATGCCTTCGAGGACCTGGAGCTGTGGTATCCCACCCTGCGCCTGCAGGAGGAGGGGATCACCGTGCACCTGGTCGGCGAAGCCAGAGGAGTGACGTACAAGGGCAAGCACGGGGTGCCGGCCGTGGCCGATTTCGGCTTCTCGGAGGTGAGGGCCTCCGACTACGACGGGCTGCTGGTGCCCGGCGGCTGGGCTCCGGACAAGCTGCGCCGCTTTCCCGAGTGCCTGGCCCTGGTGCGGGCCATGGACCAGGCGGGCAAGCCCATCGGCCAGATCTGCCACGCCGGCTGGGTGCTGGTCTCGGCCGGCATCCTGAAAGGACGGCGGGTGACCAGCGTGGGAGCCATCCGCGACGACCTCGCCAACGCCGGAGCCGACTGGGTGGACGAGGCGGTGGTGGTGGACGGCAACCTGGTCTCCAGCCGGCGCCCGCCGGACCTGCCGCAGTACGCCCGGGCCTTCGTCCAGCTGCTGGCCGGCCGGTAAGCCGCTCATGGAGATGAAGGGCCGCTTCTCCATCGCCGCCAAGCGCATGAGCCGCTCGGTCATCCGCGAGCTGCTCAAGCTCACCAACCGCCCGGGGCTCATCTCCTTCGCCGGCGGGCTGCCCTACCCCGGCAGCTTTCCCGTGGAGGGCATCCGGGACATCTGCGCCCGCGTCCTCTCCGAGAGCCCGCACGTGGCCCTGCAATACAGCGCCACGGAAGGCCTGCCGGAGCTGAGGGACCTGCTGGTCGGGTTTCTTTCGCGCCACGGCCTGGCGGTGGGCCGCGAGGAGCTGATCGTGACCAGCGCCTCGCAGCAGTCCCTGGACCTGGTGGGCAAGATCTTCCTGGACCGCGGCGACACGGTGATCACCGAGAACCCCAGCTACCTGGGGGCCCTGTCCGCCTTCCGCAGCTACGGGGTGCGTTTCCTGCCGGTGGAGATGGACGAGGAGGGCTTGCGGACCGACCTGCTGGCCCGGGAGCTGAAGGAGTGCAAATCCTCGGCCGGCAGCGGGGAGGAGTACTTCCAGAACATGCCCAAGTTCCTCTACACCATCCCCGATTTCCAGAACCCCACCGGGGTCACCCTGTCCCTGGCCAGGCGCCGCGAGCTGCTGGAGGTGGCCGAGGAGTACGACCTGCTGATCGTGGAGGACGTGCCCTACAAATGGCTGCGCTTCGCCGGGGAGGACCTGCCCATGCTCTCCGCCCTGGAGCGGGAGTCGGGGGACGGGGGGCGGCGGGTCATCGGACTGTACACCTTCTCCAAGATCCTCTCCCCCGGGCTGCGCCTGGGCTGGGTTACGGCCGATGCGGCGGTGATCGACAAGTTCGTGCAGGCCAAGCAGGCCGTGGACCTGTGCACCTCCTCGCTGGCCCAGTCCATTGCCGCCGAGTTCCTCAAGTCCGGCGAGCTGGAGGGCGCCATCCGGCGCAACCGGCAGGCCTACGCCCGCAAGGCGGGGGCCATGCTGGAGGCGCTGGAGAGCGAGATGCCGCGCCCGCCCGGCCTGTGCTGGACCGTGCCGGAAGGGGGCATGTTCCTCTGGCTGATCCTGCCGGAGCCGCTGGACGCGGACCGTCTGTTCATGGAGGCCCTGGAGGCCAACGTGGCCTACGTGGTCGGCTCGGCCTTCTATCCCAACGGCGGCGGGCACAGCACCCTGCGCCTGAACTTCTCCTTCCCATCGGAAGAGGAGATCCGCGAGGGCATCCGCCGGCTGGCCGCACTGATCCGGCGCGAGACCGGCAAATAGGCCTGCCGTCCGCTTAGTACGCGATAGCGTGCGACGGTAGTCAGTACGCAGTAGCGTGCTGAGGGCATTAGCCCTCAGTAGGCCCGCTGGAGCGGGCGCGCCGCCGTAGTAGCGGGCCAGGATCTCCCCGGCGCTGTACCCGACGGCGGCCATGGCGGCGGCGCCGCTCTGGCACAGCCCCACCCCGTGGCCCCAGCCGCCGCCCGTGAACAGGAAATACTCCGGAAGCCCGTCGCGGCCCAGCTTGGGCTCCACCACGAACAGGTTGCTGCGCAGGCCCCCCAGGGCCCAGCGCAAGGCGTCCCGGCGCACGGTGAGCTCTCCGGTGGTGCCCCGGATGCGAGCTTCCGCGGCCCGGCCGCTCAGGCCGCGCCCGCCGGGGACGATGGCCAGGATGCTGCCCAGTCCGGGGTCCTCCAGCCGGCGCTCGATCTCCCGGCGCGGCACCCAGAGCTGCCAGCGATAGGCGCTGCGGGCGGAGTAGGAGGGGTGGGAGCAGTAGGCGGCCGGGCGGCCGGACAGCCAGCGGGCCAGCCCCTCCGGATCCAGGGGGGCGGGGCGCGGCTCCTGCAGCGGGTCAGGCGCCGCCGGCAGGGCGGAGGGGAAGCCCCAGGCGGTCAGCGTGGTATCCGTGTGGCCGCCGCAGTTGGCCGAGTAGAAGGCCGACAGGGGCTTTCCCTCCTGCCATCAGGACCAGGCCGCGGGTGGCGTCCACCGCCTCGCGCACCGCGGGGGTTTCGGCGCCAGCTCCGCGGTAGGCCGCGGAGGCCACGCTGCCCAGCAGGTCGAAACCCCGGGCCGCGAAGCGGCCGAGGTTGGCCAGGGTGTAGCTGCGGGCGGCCACCGCCTGGGCCTGCAGGCAGGCCTGCGGCCAGTGCGAGGGCATCTCGGAAGGCAGCACGGAGTACAGGTACTCCTCGACGCTCAACAGATTCACCACGGTCAGCCCCTCCGCCCGGGGGTCCAGCTCGATGGCCCCGCGGTACAGGCGGTCCTCGTTTCCGGCCCAGAAGCTGCCCTGTCCGTACTGCACGTCGAAGAGGATGGTGGTGTCCGCCGGATCGGCGTAGCTCAGGCGCAGGGGCCCGGTGGAGCGCAGCAGGACCTGCCCGGAGGGATCGGCCAGCTCCACCTGCGCATCGCCCAGGCGGGCGACCAGGACCTGGCCCGGGCGGTCCTCCATGGAGGGTCTCCCCGCCTTCCGCGGCTGCAACCGTGAAGCCGCCCCCGGTCTTCAGGTGCAGCTCGCGGACCTGCTCGCTCAAGCCGATGCGGATCACGGGCAGGCCGGCCGCGTCCTGCGGGCGCCCCTCCGCCTGGCGGGGCGCGGCGGCCTGCCGCCGCTCCTCCTGCTGCCGGCGAGCGCCTTCCGGCAGGGAAGGGTGCCGCTCCTCCAGCTCCCGGAGGAGGTCCCGGATGGGTTCGCTGTCCGGCAGGCTGGCCTGCGCCCGGCGGGCCAGCCCGTAGGCCTTCTCCAGCTGCCCCTGGGCCAGGTAGATGCGGGCCAGGGGGAGGTAGCAGCCGGTCAGATTGGGCTCCTGGGACAACGCGGTGCGCAGGCACTCCTCCGCCCACTCCAGCTCCCCCAGCTCGTAGCGGGTCAGCCCCAGCCGGTACCAGGCCAGCGGCTGGAAGGCCTGCCGCTCCACGGCCTGCTGCAGGGCCGCCGCCGCCTCCGTCCGGCGCTCCAGGTCCAGCAGGGCCAGCCCGGTCAGGTAGCCGGCTTCGGCCGACGGCTCCAGGGTCCGCAGATAGCCCAGGCCCCGCTCCGGCTCGCCGGCCAGGAGCGCGGACTCGGCGGCCGCCAGGCGCAGCGAGGGCTCCTGCGGACGCAGGAGGAGCAGGAGCTCCAGGTGGCCCAGCGCCTCGCCCGGCTGACCGCCTTCCCTCAGCAGGCGGACGAGGTTGCGCCGGGCTCCCAGGTCCCAGGGGTTTTCCTTCAGGATTTCACGGTAGGATCGCGCGCTGGACTCCAGGTCCCCGCGATAGTAGGCCTCGACGGCGGCGCCGGCCGGAGAGGGGGCCCCCGCCTGGCCGGCGGCCAGGCCCGGGAGCAGGGCCAGGAAGAACAGGCCAGCCGGCGCCGGCTACACCGCATCCAGGACCGCTCGCACGCGGCGCAGCAGCTCCGAGGGGCTGAAGGGCTTCTGTAAAAAGCTTCCCGGCGGAAGAGCGCTCATGGCCTCCGCCGACAGCTGCTCCGAGTATCCGGAGACGCACAGCAGGCGCGGTCCCTGGCCGGCGGTGAGCACCCACATGGCCAGGTCCAGGCCGCTCAGGCCCCCGGGCAGCAGCAGGTCGGTGAGCACCAGCCGGAACGCCTGACGGCCCGCTTGCAGCAGGCGCAGGCCCTCGGCGCCGGTGCTCACCGTTTGCACCGCGTAGCCCGCCGAGGCCAGCGTGCGCCGCACCAGCTCGCGCACGGCCTCTTCGTCCTCCACCACCAGGATGGTTTCCGTGCCGCCGGCCACCGGCAGGGCGGGCCCGGACCGGCCGTTGCTCTTTTCTTCGGAGCCGTCCCTGGGCAGGCAGATGGTGAAGATGGTCCCCTCGCCCGGCTGGCTGGAGCAGAAGATCTGACCGCCGCTCTGGGTCACGATCCCGTAGACGGTGGACAGGCCCAGGCCGGTGCCCTTGCCCTGGGCCTTGGTGGTGAAGAACGGCTCGTACAGCCGGCTCAGGGTCTCCCGGTCCATGCCCGTCCCGTTGTCCTGCACCGACAGCAGGCAGTACTGTCCGGCCGGCAGCCCGGTCAGCTCCGGCGGCGGCAGGCCGCCGGGGGGGCCGCCGGGGCGCGCGGCGGGCAGCGGCCTGCCGCTGCCGGACTGGCCGGCTTCGACCCGCAGGGAGGAGGTGGCCAGGTGGATGGTCCCCCCGGAAGGCATCGCGTCCCGCGAGTTCACGGCCAGGTTCACGATCACCTGCTGGATCTGGGTCGGGTCGGCGCGCACGCGCAAGGGGGCCGGCTCGAAGCTGGTTTCCAGGCGCACGTCCTCCCCGAGCAGAGGCCGCAGCATGCCGCGCATGTCCTCGATCAGGCCGTTCAGGTCCACCACCCGGGGCTGCAGGACCTGTTTGCGGCTGAAGGCCAGCAGCTGCCGGGTCAGGTCGGCCGCCCGGCGGGCGGCCTTCACGATTTCCTCCAGCCCCGCGCGCCGGGAATCGACGGGCGGGCAGTCCATGAGCAGGATCTCCGCGTAGCCGAGGATGGCCGTGAGCTGGTTGTTGAAATCGTGCGCCACCCCTCCGGCCAGCCTGCCCACCGCCTCCATCTTCTGCGACTGCAGGAGCTGCTCCTGGGTCAGGCGCAGCTGCCGCAGGCTCTCCTCCAGGTCCCGGACCAGCTGGGCCTTGCGCCAGGCGGCGGAGGGGTGCTTTTCGGTGGCGTGTCGATCCTCGACAGCTGTCGATGTTCCGGGTGAACCCAACGAGGGCGCGTCCTGGGGGCAGGCTGAAGCTTTTGCCCGCGTGATCCG
>CAVUYS010000004.1:0-5545 GCA_963745745.1 uncultured Spirochaetota bacterium
CTGCCCCCTGCCCTCTGCGGCGGCTGGCCTGCGGGCGCCGTATCGCCTGCTGCCCGCGCTGCGGCTACCAAACGCCGCTGCCGCCGCGCTGGCTGCGGGTCAATAGAAAGGAACCTGTCCATGGAGCTGAGTAGCCGGGCCGAGGAAATCCTGGAAGAGCTGTGGAGAGCCACCCGCGAGGAGGGCCGGGAAGGCCTGGCCCTAACCGCTCTGAGGGCTTCGACCGGGACGGCACCCTGGCGGAGCTCGAGGAGCCGGGCCTGGTCCGCCGGCAGGGGTCGCTGCTCCTGCTGGCCGAAGCGGGCGAGGCGGAAGCCCGCGGCACCGTGCGGCGGCATCGCCTGGCCGAGCGCCTGCTGGCCGACGTGCTGGACGTGCCCCTGACCCAACTTGAGGATCCGGCCTGCCGCTTCGAGCACCTGCTGGCCCGCGGGATCGAGGAGAGGGTCTGCGCGCTGCTGGGCCATCCCCAGCGCTGCCCCCACGGGCAGCCCATCCCCCCCGGACCCTGCTGCGGCGCGACCGGGCGGGCCGGCGACCTGCGGCTGGTCTGCAGCCTGGAGGGCCTGCGTCCGGGGCAGGGCGGCAGGATCGCCTACCTGCAGGCGGAGGATCCTCGGCAAATGCAGAAACTGGTGGCCCTGGGCCTGCTGCCGGGAACGCCCGTGCGCCTGTTGGAGCGCTCCGCGGCCAGGGTTTTTCAGGCCGGTTTCTCGCAGTTCGCCGTGGACGCCGAGCTGGCTTCCGCGATCTACGTGCGGCTGGACGATGCGGCGCAGGAACCGGCCGCTGCCGGCCTCCCCCGGCGCCGCGGCTGGCGGCACAGGCACCGGGCCGAAAAAGCGTTATAATGAGGTCATGGACGAACAAACGGGAAGGATCGGGGACGCGGCCGGGCTGGTGTGGAGAACCCTGGAAGGTGCGGAGGAGGGCTTGAGCCCGACCCAGCTGAAGACCCGCACCGGACTGGGCGCGGACCTGCTGCACCAGGCCGTCGGCTGGCTGGCGCGGGAGGAGAAGGTCCTCCTCCGGGGCGCCGGCAAGACGCTGAAGGTCGTGTTGAAGAGCTCCTGAGCGCCTCCTATCCCTTCAGCCAGATCGAGAAGAAGCTCTTGAACCTCCGCTTGCCCGCCAGCGCCATGTAGCTGATGGCGCAGAACAGCAGGTAGGCCCCCAGGCCTGCCAGGGTGAGCCAGAGGTACAGCGGGTTGCCGTTCTGGTACCAGTAGCCCGGCAGGTTGAGCATCAGGATGTACGGGACGCACAGCACGAAGGTGATGCCCGTGGAGTACATGTAGTCGGTGGCCACGGGGGACTCGAAGTCCGGATCGAGGATGCGCAGGAAGGCCAGGCCGGTGGACAGGGTGCCGGTCATGTTCCCGTAGAGCATCAGCGTCCAGTCGAACTTGTGGTCGCGGAACACCCGCGAGCAGGTCCAGATCACGCTCACCGTGGTGACCAGGCCGCCGATGATGGCCACGGTGAGGACCGGCAGCCAGTAGGCCTTCAGGGTGACGATGGCAATGGCCGCCACGGCCGCCGTGACCATCAGGTCCACGGAGGCGCCGGCGATCCGGGTCAGGCTGCCGCTGTCCATGGAGTGGCTCACTTTGAAGGTCTGCATGAGCTTCTTCACGATCAGGGCCACCAGGGCGGCGAAGATGAAGGCGATGCCCCAAAGGTTGCTGGCCAGCTGGTCGCCGGTCGGTCCGGCCAGGTGCAGAAGAGCCGATACCCCCTTCAGCAGCAGGAAGGCCAGCAGGTAGACCCCCAGGATCACCGCCAGGTTGAAGGACATGGTGTCGATGGCCTCGGTCTCGGTGGTCAGCGAGCTGCCCACCGGCTTCTTCTCACTGGGGCCGTACACTCCGATGCGGATGCGCTTCTGGTTGATGGAGTCGATCTTCTTCACGTCCATCCAGCCGCGCTTGCGCGCCAGCCAGATCAGGTAGATCCCCCCGAAGCAGCCCCACAGGTATCCCAGGGCCGCGAACACCAGTCCCAGGTTGCCGCCCCCCACGAAGCCCATGGCCTCCCAGCCGTGCCCGATGGCGTAGGCCTGGCCCGGGCCCAGGCCGTAGCCCAGGGCCAGCAGGAAGCCGAAGCTGGGGAAGAGCCTCGGCATGATGGTGGCGATGAACAGGAAGGTCAGGGCGAAGCCCAGGATGGCCTGGAAGGTGTATTGGGTGATGGTCATGACCGCCGAGGAGAAGATGCGCCGCCCGGCTCCCTTGGCCGAACCCTCGCGCAGGCTCATGGAGACGAAGGAGATGTTCAGCAGGTGGAACACCAGGTTGCCCAGGCCGGCATTGGTCCAGCCCAGCAGGGGCAGCACCCAGTTGTACAGCGGCAGAAGGATGAATCCGGCGGTAAGGGCGTTGGGAATGAGAAAGCGCTGGAAGAAAGGCACCTTGGCCCGGATGTAGGTGGCCACGAGCAAAGCCGCGGCGATGAGCCCCAGATCGACGAAAATGGACCAGGAGAAGTTCATCGGCAGTCCCCCCGGCACCGACTATAGCAGCCGGGCCGGGAATTGTCGAGAAAATAAAACCCCGCCCGGGGGGGCGGGGTGCTGGGATCGGGGATGCGCTTTCAGAACTTGCCGAAGGCAAAGCGCACCCCGATGACCGGAGTGTAGGAAAAGAAGTCCGAAAAGGGCCGGCCCGGCGCCACGTTGCCCATGACCTGGTAGCCGGCGTAGAACACCGGCATGAACCAGGGCAGCACGGCCAGGCCGATTTCCAGGTCGATCTCCTCGGTCACGATCAGGTAGCTCAGGCTGTCGCCGCTCTGCGCCTGGGTGAACTTGATGCCGCCGATCCCGGTCCAGCTGGTGATCATCAGGTTGACCGGACCCACCTTGCCGCGCGCCCCGTGGATGACCCCGCCGTAGCCGCCGGCGATGCCGGTTTCGCTCTGGAAGTCCGACAGGCCCACGCCGAAGCCGCCGTTGATCTGGTGCCCGGACACCCCGTAGCCGTAGCCGCCGGTGTACATCAGGCCTGCTGAGTTGTTGCGGACCGGGTAGCCCTTCAGGAACGGGTACTCGGTGGTCTGCAGGCCGTAGAAAAACCCGCCCCCGCCGTCCGCGTGGACGGCGGACAGGGCCGCGCCCAGGATCAGGCCCAATGCCAGAATACGTTTCAGATTCATCGCTCATCCCCCCTTGTGTTTCAATGATCCAACACCGGGGGGCGGGCGATCTGTCACTCCTCGCTCACGATGTGGACCTTGAAGCCCGGGGGCTGCTGCCCCCCTGGCGGGCGGGCACCGTCACGCGCAGCAGGCCGCTGCGAAAGCGGGCCTGCACCTTGGACTGCTCGAACTTGTCCGCGGGCACGTAGTAGCGCTGCTCCTCGATGCTCTTCAGGCGCAGCCGGCGCTTGAAGAACTGCACGCCTTCCCCGGGCTCGGCCCCCTGGGGGACGGCGGCCCCTTCCTGCGGCGCGAGGGCCGAAAAGTACAGGTAATCGCCGCGGAACTCCAGGCTGATGCCCGCTTCCTCGAATCCGGCCAGGGCCAGCTCGAAGACCAGGCTCCTGTCCCGGGTCAGGTAGATGTTGGCCGGGGGATAGGGGTAGTGCGGGTACAGGTCCTCGTAGCTCTTGAAGCGCTCCCGGAGCTTCTCTCGCAGCTCCTCGGGAAACTGCAGCCCTTCCTGGAAACGCTCCCCGAACTCCTGGGCCCAGGCGAAGGCCTCGTCCATGATGCGGCCCAGATCGAAAGTGAAGGATTTGCCGGTCATTGCCGACCTCCTCGAAACGGTTGTCCGGCTCCTCCCAACGGAGGCAGCCGCAGGCTGGGCCCGAAATCGGCGCCCTGCCCGTCTACCGACAAGCTACCTCCAGGAGCCGCTCGCCGGCAAGCGGCCGGATGCGGTATATTCGCGCCAGGAACATGAAACAGTACCTGGAGCTGCTGCGGGCGGTGCTGGAGCGGGGCGCGGACCGCAGCGACCGCACCGGGGTGGGGACCCGCAGCCTGTTCGGCTGGCAGATGCGCTTCGATCTGGCTGAGGGCTTTCCCCTGCTCACCACCAAGAAGCTGCACCTGCGCTCGATCGTGCACGAGCTGCTGTGGTTCCTGAAGGGGGACACCAACGTAGGCTATCTGCGCGAGAACGGGGTGCGGATCTGGGACGCCTGGGCGGGGCCGGACGGGGAGCTGGGGCCGGTCTACGGCAGGCAGTGGCGGGCCTGGGCCGCCCCGGACGGTCGGAGCATCGACCAGCTGGGCGGGGTGCTGGAGGAGCTGTCCCGCAACCCGCGCAGCCGCCGGCTGGTGGTCAGCTCCTGGAATCCGGCCGACATCCCGGCCATGGCCCTCCCGCCCTGCCACTGCCTGTTCCAGTTCCACGTGAGCGGGGGCAGGCTCTCCTGCCAGCTCTACCAGCGCAGCGCCGACGTGTTCCTGGGGGTGCCCTTCAACATCGCCTCCTACGCCCTGCTGCTGGCCATGGTCGCCCAGGTGAGCGGCCTGGCCCCCGGGGACTTCGTGCACACCCTGGGGGACGCCCATCTGTACCTCAATCACCTGGAGCAGGCCGCCCTGCAGCTGCGGCGCGCGCCCCGGGCCCTGCCTCGTCTGGACCTCAATCCGGCGGTGCGCTCCCTGTTTGCTTTTGGCTACCAGGACGTGCAGGTGAGCGGCTACGACCCGCACCCCCATATCGCCGCGCCCATCGCGGTGTGAAGGCGGGCTGGAAGCGGAAGCCGAAATCCGGCATAATGCCGCAACATGGACGAACCCTCATCCCCCAATACCCTCACCGAAGCGGGGGTCGGGAAGCTCAAGTCCGCCGGCAGGCTGGGCCGCGGCGGCCTGCTGGTGGTCGTCTCCCGCAACCAGTTCGGGCAGTCCTGCGTAATTCCCGATGCCCCGCTGGTGGTCGGCCGCCAGACGGAGTGCGATTTCGTGATCCACGATCCGCTGTTGAGCCGGCGGCACTTCCAGGTCGCCCGGGACGCCGATGGGGAGTGCCTGCTGGAGGACCTGGGCTCCAAGAACGCCACCTTCCTCAACGCCAGGCAGATCCAGGCCCCCGAACGGCTGCACTACGGGGACCGCATCGTGGCCGGCGATACCGTGCTGCGCTTCCTGCTGGAGGAGCAGGTCGAGCGCAAGGCCGCGCCGAAAAAGCGGGACTAACATGCAAAAGAAGGGGATCCTGGAGCGCTTGCAGGACGGCCCGGTCCTGGGCGCGGAGGGCTACCTGTTCGAGCTGGAGCGCAGGGGGTACGTGAAGGCCGGGCCTTACGTGCCCGAAGCCGTGCTGGACCATCCGGAAGCCGTCCGCCAGCTGCACCGGGAGTTTCTTTTTGCCGGCTCCGAGGTCATGGTGGCCTTCACCTACTACGCCCACCGGGAGAAGCTCAAGGTGGTGGGTCGGGAGCTTGATCTAGAGAAGCTCAACCGCCGGGCGGTGCGGCTGGCGGGCGAGACCGCCGCCGAGGGCGGAGCGCTGGTGGCCGGCAACCTCAGCAACACCTGGGTCTGGGACCCCGCGGACCCCGAGGGCTCGCGGCGGCGGGTGGACCCGATGTTC
>CAVUYS010000005.1:0-6157 GCA_963745745.1 uncultured Spirochaetota bacterium
ATGTTGTGTAGCTCAACCATCGTATTGCTATGAGCATGTATCAGGCCAAGCTGCAGCGCCTGCAGAAGGCCCTTTCCTTTCAGGAGCCTGACCGCATCCCGCGTTTCGACCTGTATTGGCAGGAGTTCATCGACAAATGGGCGCGGGAAAAGGGCCTGGGCCAGGACGCCAACATCACCGACTACTACGACCTTGACCTGGTGCTCTGCCTGCCCAACCTGGACCCGCGGATCGAATCGTTCCAGTTGCTCGAGCGCGGCAGCGATTACACCTTGTTCAAGAGCGGCTACGGATGCACTCTGAAAAAGGCGGACTACTCCCCCATGCCCGCGTACCTGGACTTCAGCGTGAAATCCGCGGACCAGTACGCGGATTTCGTCCTGGAGGATCCCGAGGACGACCGCAGGTATTGCGAACCAAGCGCCAACATCCTGTCCTCGGCGGGGAACGTAGAAAAGCCATCCTTCGAGGATCAGCTAAAGGCGGTCAGGGGAAAATACCCCGTCATGGGAGTGGTGCTGGAAGGCCAGGAGCTGTCCTGGAGAATCCGCGGAATGCAGGAGTTGTTCGTCGATCTGATGCTGGAAAGAGACAAGGTCAAACGCTTCATCGATCGCTTGGAGGAGTTTTCGATCCGGGCGGGCCTGCGCCAGATCAAGATGGGCGTGGATCTGATGTTCATCGGCGGGGACGTGGCTTACGACAAGGGCCTGTTCTACTCTCCGGAGACTTGGCGCTATTTTTTCAAGCCGATGCTGAAAAACCTCTGCTCGGAGTTCAAGCGGGCCAAGCCGGACATCAAACTGATCTACCATGGCTGCGGCCGGGCCCTGGAGATATTCGAAGAACTGATCGAATGCGGCATCGATGCCTACCAGTCCCTGGAGGTCAAGGCCGGACTGGACGTCGTGGAGCTGAAAAAGCAGTTCGGAAAGCGCTTGGCCTTCATCGGAAACATTGACGTGCGCGACGTGCTAACGGGCAGCAGGGAAGCGCTGAAAAGGGACGTCCTGCGGCGCCTGAATGCTGCCAAGGGAGGGGGGTACATCCCAATGTCGGATCACAGCGTCCCCGACAACGTCCCCGTGGAGAACTACGACTATTACATGAGCCTGCTGGAAGACTATGGGAAGTATCCGCTGGAGCTCGGGGAGTTCGACCTCCCGGAGTTGAACGCATGAAGCCCTTCGCTTCCTATATCCCGACCCGCCTGTACTTCGGCGCGGGGGAAACCCAGCGCCTGGGGGCGGAGACGGCCCGCATCGGGAAAAAGGCCCTGCTGGTCAGCGGGCAGGGAAGCGCCAGGCGCAGCGGGCTGCTGGACAAGGCCGCGGGGCTCCTGCGCGGCGAGGGGGTGGAGGTGCTGGAGTCTCCCGGCGTGCAGCCCAACCCCCGGCTGGGCCCCTGCCTGCAGGCGGCGGAGCTGTGCCGGCAGCGGGGCATCGAGGTGATCGTGGCCGTCGGCGGAGGCAGCGTGCTGGACGCGGCCAAGACCATCGCCGCCGCCGCGTTGGACCCGGGGGACATCTGGGAGGTGTTCCTGGGCAGGCGGGAGGTCAGCCGGGCCATTCCGCTGGTGACCCTGGTCACCCTGGCGGCCACCGGCTCGGAGCTCAACCCGCACTCGGTGATCCTCAACGAGAAGACCGGACAGAAGTTCTCCCTGCACAGCGAGCACGTGTACCCGCGGGTTTCCATCCTGGACCCCCAGCTCACCCTGGAGGTGCCGCGCGAGCCCACGGTGTACGGGGCCGTGGACATCATGGCCCACGCCCTGGAAGGCTACATTACCGCCGAGGGCTCCAGCGCCCTGTCCGACCGGACGGTGGAGGGGTTGTGCAAGGTCGTCATGCAGAGCACGGAGCGGGTGTTGGAGGAGCCCCGGGACCTGGAGGCCCGCAGCGAGCTGATGTGGTGCAGCACGATCGCCTGCAGCGGGTACGCCGGAGCGGGCTACGGCCCGCGCTACTACGACGGCCACCAGATCGGGCACGAGCTCTCCGCCACCTACGACCTGGCCCACGGGGCCACCCTTTCGGGACTGCTGCCCGGCGTGATGTCCTTCCACCTCGCCAAGCACGCCCCCAAGCTGGCCCAGTTCGCCCGGCGGGTGTTCCACGTCCAGGGCTCCTGGAGCGAGTCGGAGGAAGAGGTCGCCCGCCAGGGCATCGCCCTGTTCCGTTCGTGGTGCGCCAGAGCGGGCGCCCCGGTGAGCCTGAAGCAGATGGGAGTGCGGCGCGAGGACCTGGAGGCGATCGCCGGCCGGGTGCTGGCCAACCCCGAGGCGCAGAACCTCTCGGAGGCCGACGTGCGGCTGATCCTGTCGGCCAGCTTTGAACAGGAGCGCTGAGGTGAGCGAGCCCCGAGTCCGGGTCCGGAACGTGAGCAAGAGCTTCGGCGGGATCGACGCGCTGAAGGACGTCAGCTTCGACATCCAGGCCGGCCAGATCCACGCCCTGGTCGGGGAGAACGGGGCCGGCAAGTCCACGCTGGTCAAGATCATCACCGGCCTGCAGGAGGCGGACCGGGGGGCCATCCTGCTGGACGGGGCGGAAATCCGCTTCCACAACCCGATGGAGGCCCGGGCCAGCGGGGTGCTGGCGGTGTACCAGGACCCGAAGCTGTTCCCCAACCTGGACATCGCGGAAAACGTGTTCATGGGCATCCATCCCAAGACCCGCACGGGCCTGATCGACCGCAAGCTCATGTACCGCAAAACCCGGGAAGTGCTGGACTGGCTGGGGGCGGACCTGGACCCCAAGGCCCTGGTCGTGTCCCTTTCCACCGGGCAGATGCAGTTCGTGGAGTTCGCCCGGGCCCTGTTCGACGCCAACGAGAAGCTGCTGCTCCTGGACGAGCCCACCGCCTCGCTGTCGCCGAACGAAACGGCCAAGCTGTTCCAGATCGTCAAGCGCCTGAAGGACCGTGGTGTTTCGATCCTGTTCATCTCCCACCGCCTGGAGGAGCTGTTCGGCTTCGCCGACCGGATCACGATTCTGCGGGACGGGGCGCACGTGGTGACCACGGACATGTCCCAGATCGCCCAGGGGCAGATCGTGCAGCACATGGTCGGCCGCGACATCAAGGACCTCTACACCAAGCAGGCCGTGCAGGCCGCCGGGGCCGGGCGCGACAAGAGCCAGGCCGTGCTGCGCGTCGAGCACCTGGCCTCCCAGGGGGAGTTCTCGGATGTTTCCTTCGAAGTCCATCCGGGCGAGATCGTGGGCATGGCCGGCCTGGTCGGTTCGGGCCGCACGGAAATCGCCAAGGCCATCTTCGGGGCCATCCCCCTGTCCGGCGGGAGCGTCTGGATCGCGGGCAAGCAGGTGAGGGTCAAGGATCCGGCCCAGATGATCCACGAGGGGATCGTCTACGTGCCGGAGGACCGGGAAATCGAGGGCCTGATCGCGGAGCTTTCGGTGAGCGACAACATGCTGCTGCCTTCGGTGGTGCGGCTGGCCGTGGCCGGTTTCGTCAACGCCCCGGAAGAGGCGCGGATCTACGACCAGTACACCGGGCAGTTCCAGATCAAGTCCCCGGGGCCCCGGACCCGGATCTCCGGGCTGTCGGGCGGCAACCGGCAGAAGGTCGTGCTCTCCAAGTGGATGGCCCTGAGCCCGAAGGTGTTCATTTTCGACGAGCCGACCCACGGCATCGACGTGGGCTCCAAGGCGCAGGTGCACAAGGTGATCCAGGAGCTGGCCGCGCAGGGCCTGGGCATCCTGATGATCTCCTCCGACCTGCCGGAAATCCTGATGATGAGCGACCGCGTGCTGGTGGCCTCCGACGGCTTCCTGGTCGCCGAGTACTCCCGGGCCGACGCCACGCAGGAGAAAATCATGGCCGCCGCGATCACGGGCAAGAATGGCAAGTGACATGGGCGAAACAATGAGCACGAGCGCGGTCGAGATCCCGAAACGCCACTGGAGCGTAGTGATCCTCAAGAACCGGGTGGTCGGGGTGCTGCTGTTCGAAGCGTTGATCATGATCGTGTTCTCCATCGCGGCCCGGAAGTTCCTCACCCTCTCCAACCTGAACACGATCTTCCTGAACGCCTGCATCCTGGCCATCCTGGCCTGCGCGGAAGCCGTGGTGATCATCACCCGCAACTACGACGTGTCCGTGGCCTCGATCCTCGCGCTGGCGGCCTTCGTCGGCTTCGACCTGATCAAGCGCTTCCCCGATGCGGGGCCGGTGCTGATCCTGGTGCCCATCGCCATCGGCGCGGTGTGCGGCCTGGTCAACGGGGTGATCGTGGCCTACGGCAAGGTGTCTTCGGTGTTCGTCACCCTGGCCGGGCTGTCGATCTACCGCGGCATCGTGACGATCTACGCCAAGGGCCATCAGATCGAGCCCCGGGACATCGCCGAGTGGGTGCGCGGCAGCGTCACGGGGCACCTGCTGCCGGGGATCTCCAACCTGGCCATCATCACCATCGTGGTCATCGTGCTGGTGTCGATCTACCTGCGCTATACCCGCATCGGCCGGCAGATCTACGCCATCGGCTCCAACCCGGACGCGGCCACCTTCTACGGCTTGAAGGTGTCCCGGGTGATCCTGGGGGCCTACGTGCTGTGCGGCGCCATGACCGGTTTGAGCGGCTTCCTGTTCGCGGCCCGCTCCTCCTACGTGGTGCCGTGGTTCGCGCAGGGGTTGGAAATGCAGGTGATCGGCGCGGTGGTCGTGGGCGGGGTCAGCGTGCTGGGGGGCTCCGGCAATGTCGTTGGCGCCGCGCTGGGAGCCATCGTGCTGACCACCATGGACAACGGCCTGATCCTGATCGGCACGCACGAGGTGATCCGCCAGCTTCTGTACGGGGTGGCGATCGTCGGGGCCTGCATCCTGGATGCCAGCGTCCTGAAACAGGTGGCCAGGCTGCTGAAGTCCAGCAAACGACTGGGGGCGAGACGATAATGGCCGGGCAGAGGTTTCGGGAGCTCCTGGGCGCCTACAGCTGGGAAAGCGTGATCCTGGTTTTCAACGTCGTCGCCGTGGTGGCGGCCACCCTGCTCTCCCCGCTGTACCTGAACGCCTTCCAGATCCTGTATTCGCTGCAGCAGTCCATGGGCATCGCCAGCATCCTGGCCATCGGCTTCATGATGATCATCCTGGTGGGCGAGATCGACCTGTCCCTTCCGGCCCTGGTGGCGGTGGGCACGGTCAGCTTCGCCCGCCTGTCGGTCATGGGCCTGCCCTTCGGGGTGTCGCTGCTGATCGTGTTCGCCATCACCACCCTGGCCGGATTGCTGAACGGCTACCTGATCGTCACCTTCTCCCTGCCCTCGATGGCGGTGACCCTGGGCATGATGGGGGTGTACCGCGCCGTCGCCCTGTGGATCGGGGGGTACGAAGGGTTCGGGGTGGACGCCTTCCAGCCGTCCTACATCTACGTCGGGGACACCCTGCTGGCCGGCTTCCTCCCGGTGTCCTTCCTGGTGCTGGTATTCCTGTTCGTCCTGGCCTGGCTGCTGGTGCACAAGACGGTCTACGGTCGCCTGCTGTACGCCACCGGCAACAACCGCAAGGCCACCTTCCTGACCGGGCACAGCATCAAGTCGATCATCGTCAGCACCTACGGCATCGGCGGCCTGATGGCCGGCGTGGGGGCCATGGTGTACATCGGGCAGTACCAGTCGGCCCGCGCCGACAACGTGGCCAGCATCCTGCTGTTCGTGGTGGCCTGCATCGCTTTGGGCGGCTTCAGCCTGGCCGGCGGCAAGGGCCGGGTGATCGGCTTGATCCTGTCCATCCTGCTCCTGGGGACCATCCAGAACGGGATGGGCCTGGCCAACATCCCGGGGCCCGTGCAGACCCTGGTCATCGGGCTGATCCTGATCGCTTCGATCGTGGTCCCCGCCGGCATCGGCGCCGTGGGGGCCGCCGTTTCGCGCGCAAAGAACATTGCGGAAAAGTATTCTGCAAGTTCTAAATAAAACGTCCCTGCCAAAGACAGGGAAGGAGGAAAGGGTATGAGAAGGACCCGAGTAGTTGTGGCGACGCTGCTGCTGGCGCTCATGGTAAGCCTGCCGCTGTTCGCCCAGAAGAAGCAGAAGCTGTACTACGTTCCCAAGTTCACCGGCTTCATCTTCTTCGAGCTCGCGGGACAGGGCGCCAAGAAGGCCTGCGACGAGCTGGGCGTGGACATGGTGACCCTGGG
>CAVUYS010000006.1:0-72772 GCA_963745745.1 uncultured Spirochaetota bacterium
CACGAACTTGATGGCCTCCACCAGCTTGCGGAAGCGGCCTTCCGCATCGGGCTGGTTGTTGGGGACCATCTTGGTGGAGTACACCCCGGCGAACGGCTCGTACAGCGCGTCCTCCAGCAGGCTGGAGGAGCGCACGGCCAGGGGCCCGCGCGCCTGGGAAACCAGGGCCAGCAGGTCCCCCACCAGGAAAACGGGAAGGTCGGCCTTCTGGAAATGGCGGGCGATCTGCTCGTCGGACAGCTCGGACAGCTCCTCCAGGCGCAGGCGATTTCCGGCGATGAACTCCTCGAAGACTCCCGTGAGCAGCACGGTCATGCGGGGAATGTCCACGGGCAATCCCCGGAAGCTCCCGCCCGGGAAGCGGCCGCCGAGGGCCTCCTGGAGGAAGGCCAGCCCGGCGGCCTTGCCTCCCGGCTCGCCGCTTCCCAGGAAGGCGAAAGAGGAGTCGGCGGCGAGCTTGTTCCGGTCGAACCTCACTGCCCCGCGCACTCTCCCATTATAGCCGGAAGCGGGCCCTGCACACACCCTCGCCTACACCCACCCCCGCTCCTGGCAGGCCTGGGCCACCCGGTTGATGGCGATCACGTAGGCCGCGTCGCGCATGTACAGCTTCTTGCGCCGGCCAGCTCCGAGACGGCCAGGAAGGCCGAGGTCATCTTGGTGTCCAGCTTGCCCAGCACCTCGTCCTTTTCCCAGAAGTAGTTCATGTTGCACTGCACCTGTTCGAAGTAGCTGCAGGTCACCCCGCCCGCGTTGGCCAGGAAGTCGGGGATCAGGAACACCCCCCGCTTGGCAAAGACCTGGTCGGCCTCCGGCGCGGTGGGCCCGTTGGCCCCCTCGGCCATCAGCTTCACCTTCCTGGACATCTTCTCCACGTTGCCGGCGTGCAGCTGGTTCTCCAGCGCCGCGGGGATCAGGATGTCCACCTCCTGCTCCATCCAGGCGTCGCCGGGCAGCTGCTCGTAGCCCAGGTCCTTGGCCTTGGCCTTGTCGATCCCGCCGAAGCGGTCGGTGATGCCCAGCAGCTCCTCCAGGTCGATCCCGCCCTTTTTCCGGTAGGTATAACCGGCCTGGTCGCCCTGGTCCCAGCAGGCCACGGACAGGACCTTGCCGCCCAGGCGCTGGTACAGCTCGACCGCGTAGCGGGCCACGTTGCCGAAACCCTGCACGCTGGCGGTGGTGGCTTCGGGCTTCAGCCCCAGCTCCTTCAGCGCTTCCCGCAGCGCGAAGACCAGGCCGATAACCCGTGGCCTCGGTGCGGCCCAGCGAGCCGCCCATGCCGACCGGCTTGCCGGTGATGAAGCCGGGATAGCGTCCGCCCAGGATCGTCTCGTACTCGTCCAGCATCCACAGCATGTGCTGGCCGTTGGTCATCACGTCCGGTGCCGGAACGTCGCGAACCGGACCCATGTCGCGGACCAGCTGGCGGATCCAGCCGCGGCAGATCTGCTCCTGCTCCCGCAGGCTCAGGTTGTGCGGGATCGCACACCACCCCGCCCTTGCCCCCGCCCAGGGGGATGTCCACGACCGAGCATTTCCAGGTCATCCACATGGACAGGGCGCGCACCATGTCGACGGTCTCCTGGGGGTGGAAGCGGATTCCGCCCTTGGCCGGACCGCGGGCGTCGTTGTGCTGGATGCGGAAGCCGCGGAACACGCGGACCTTCCCGTCGTCCATGCGCACCGGGATGCTGACGTGATATTCGCGCAGGGGAAAGCGCAGCAGCTCGCGGACCGACTCTTCCAGGGCCAGCGACTCGGCCACCTTGTCGAACTGGGCCTGCGCCATCAAGAAGGGATTGTAGGACTGCTTGGACATGGCCTTCCTCCAAATCTAATTTTAAATATGATTTGAATAGTGACTCCATTCTCGACAGTTGTCAAGTGTTGGGCAGGGGCCCGTTTACTTGACTTTTCAATGCCCGGCGCAGATAATTGGGGATAATACGTTTCCAAATCAACAGGAGGTCTGTATGGCACGACACTTGCGCATCGCAGTGGCTCTGGTCGCGCTCGCCCTGCTATTGGCAGGAGGCAGCGCGTTTGCCCAGGCCAAGTATCACATCGGCGTCGTCACCGGCACCGTCTCCCAGTCCGAGGACGACCTGCGCGGCGCCGAGCAGCTGATCAAGGAGCACGGCGTCGGTCAAGGACGGCGGGATGATCCAGCACATCACCTATCCCGACGACTTCATGTCCCAGCAGGAGACCTTCATCTCCTCCGTCGTCTCCCTGGCCGACGACCCGCTCATGAAGGCCATCGTCATCAACCAGGCCATCCCCGGCACCACCGAAGCCTTCAAGCGCGTCCGGGCCAAGCGGCCCGACATCCTGCTGCTCGCCGGCGAGCCGCACGAGGATCCCCTGGTCATCGCAGTCCGCCGCCGACCTGGCGGTCAACCACGACTTCGTCTCCCGCGGCTACACCATCATCTGGGCCGCCAAGCAGCTGGGCGCCAAGACCTTCGTGCACATCTCCTTCCCCCGGCACATGTCCTACGAGACCCTGGGCCGCCGCCGGGCGATCATGGAAGCAGGCCTGCAAGGACCTCGGCCTGAAGTTCGCCTTCGAGACCGCTCCCGACCCGACCTCCGACGTCGGCGTGGCCGGCGCCCAGCAGTTCATCCTGGAGAAGGTCCCGCAGTGGATCCAGAAGTACGGCAAGGACACGCGCCTTCTTCTGCACCAACGACGCCCACACCGAGCCGCTGCTCAAGCAGCTGCTGGCCTACGGCGGCGTCTTCGTCGAAGCCGACCTGCCCTCCCCGCTCATGGGCTACCCCGGGGCGCTGGGCATCGACCTCTCGGCGGAGACGGGCAACTTCCCCGCCATCCTGAAGAAGGTCGAGCAGGCGGTCGTGGCCAAGGGCGGCAAGGGCCGCTTCGGCACCTGGGCCTTACAGCTACGGCTTCACCGTCACCGCCGGGCTGGGCGAGTTCGCCATCCGCGTGGTCGAGCGGCAAGGCCAAGAAGGACAGCCTGCAAGGACCTCTTCGCCGCCTACGGCAAGTACACCCCGGGCGCCAAGTGGAACGGGGCCTACTACATCGACATGGCCACCGGCGTGCGGGCCAAGAACCACGGTCCTGATCTACATGGACACCTACATCTTCGGCAAGGGCTATCCTGCCCACCACCACGCAGAAGGTGCCCGAGAAGTACTACCAGATCAAGTTCCAGCAGTAAGGATCCGGCATTCGCAGAGGGTCAGGAGGGGCCCCCGCGGCCCCTCCTTTCTTCGAGCGAGTCCGCCATGGGCTGCCATGGCGCAGGACGCCGTCTTCTCGTCCTTCGCAGCACGTATCCAAGGACTTCTACGAGAACCGTCGTCCTGCACGACGTCTGCTTCGACCTGCGGCCCGGGGAGATCCTCGGCCTGGTCGGCGAGAACGGCGCCGGCAAGACCACCCTGATGCGCATCCTGTTCGGCATGCCGGTGATCGCCGAGACGGGCGGCTACCAGGGCCGGGTCTGCATCGACGGGGAGGAGGTGCGCTTCACCAGCCCCTTCGACGCCCTGGACGCGGGCATCGGCATGGTGCACCAGGAGTTCAGCCTGATCCCCGGCTTCACCACCACGGAGAACATCCTGCTCAACCGCGAGTCCATGCAGCCCACCCTGCTGAACGACGTGTTCGGCGACCGCATGAGCGTCCTGGACCGCGCCGCCATGCGCTCGCAAGGCCGAAGGCGGCCATCGCCAAGCTGGGGGTGAAGCTGGACCCGGACATCCTGGTGTCCGAGATGCCCGTCGGCCACAAGCAGTTCACCGAGATCGCCCGGGAGATCAACCGGGAGAAGACCCGCATCCTGGTGCTGGACGAGCCCACCGCGGTGCTCACCGAGACCGAGGCCGAGGTGCTCCTGCAGGCCCTGCGCAACCTGGCCCGGCAGGGCATCGCCATCATCTTCATCTCCCACCGCCTGCACGAGGTGCGTCGAGGGTGGCCGACCGCGTGGTGGTGCTTGCGGGACGGCAGGCGGTCAAGGACGTACCGGCGGCCGGGGTCACGGTGCGCGACATGGCCTCCTGGATGGTCGGGCGGGAAATGGGCGCCGAGCGCGTGCAGGAGACCGTGCCGCGTCCCTCGGCGCGGAGCTGCTCGCCGTGGAGCACCTGTGGGTGGACATGCCGGGAGAGACGGTCCGGGACGTGAGCTTCAGCGTGCGGCAAGGGCGAGATCTTCGGCATCGGCGGCCTGGCCGGCCAGGGCAAGCTGGGCATTCCCAACGGGATCATGGGCCTGTTCCCCGCCGGCGGAGCGATCCGCTTCCACGGCCGGGAGGTGCCCCTGGACTCCCCGCGCGCCGTGCTGGGCATGGGCATGGCCTTCGTCTCCGAGGACCGCCGCGGCGTGGGCCTGCTGCTGGACGAGGGCCTGGACTGGAACATCGCCTTCACCGCCATGCAGATCCACGGGCAGTACCTGCGCCCGCTCCTCTGGCGGCCTGCTCAAGGTGCGCGACGAGCGGGGCATGAAAAGCCTGACCGAGGAGTACGTGCGCCTGCTGGACATCAAGTGCCAGAGCCCCAGCCAGAAGGCCAAGGAGCTTTCGGGCGGCAACCAGCAGAAGGTCTGCCTGGCCAAGGCCTTCGCGGTCAAGCCCCGCCTGCTGTTCGTCTCCGAGCCCACCCGCGGCATCGACGTGGGCGCCAAGAAGCTGGTCCTGGACGCCCTCCTGCGCGCACAACCGGGAGTACGGCACCACCATCGTCATGGTCTCCAGCGAGCTGGAGGAGCTGCGCTCGATCTGCGACCGGGTCGCGATCGTGGACGAGGGCCGGATCGCCGGCATCCTGGCCCCGCACGCCGAGCTTTCGGACTTCGGCCTGCTCATGGCCGGCGAGAAGGTGGAGGCACCCCGTGCGTAATCTCCGGCAGCTCGTCAGCGACTTCGGCTGGCCGCGGGTCATCATCTTCCTGTTCCTGGTGGCTGCTGTTCGTCGGCGCGCCCTTCGTGCAGGTGCGCATCGACGCCTCGATCTCCGACGTGCTCAACCGCTTCGGCCAGAACGGCCTGTTCGTGCTGGCCATGGTGCCCATGATCCAGTCCGGCTGCGGGCTGAACTTCGGCCTGTCCATCGGGGTCATCGCGGGCCTGCTCGGCGCCACCCTTTCGATCCAGTTCGGGCTGACCGGCTTCCTGGGCTTCTTCGCGGCCATCGCCCTGGCCGCTCCCTTCGCCGTGCTGTTCGGCTGGCTGTACGGCAAGCTGCTGAACAAGGTCAAGGGCGAGGAGATGACCATCGCCATGTACGTGGGCTTCGCCGGGGTGATGTTCATGTGCATCATGTGGCTGCTGCTGCCGTACACCAGCCCCACCATGGTCTGGGGCTACGCCGGCAAGGGACTGCGCACCACCATCACGGTGGAGGGCTTCTGGCTGCGGATCCTCAACGACTTCCTGGCCATCCGCATCGGACAGTTCTTCGTGCTTCCCGACCGGCGCTCCTGCTTTTCGTGGGCTTGTGCGCCGGCCTGATCTGGCTCTTCCTGCGCACCAAGACCGGCACGGCCATGACCGCGGTCGGCTCCAACCCCGACTACGCCCGCGCCTCCGGCATCAGCGTGGACCGGATGCGCACCATCTCCGTGATCATCTCCACCCTGCTCGGGGCCATCGGCATCGTCGTCTACCAGCAGAGCTTCGGCTTCATCCAGCTCTACAACGCGCCGCTGTTCATGCCGCTGTCGGCGGTGGCGGCCATCCTGATCGGCGGGGCCTCGATCAACAAGGCCAGCATGCTCAACGTGGTGGTGGGCGCCTTCCTTTTCCAGGGCCTGCTGACCATGACCCCCTCGGTCATCAACTCCGCCCTGCAGACCGACATGTCCGAGATCATCCGCATCATCGTTTCCAACGGGATGATCCTGTACGCGCTGACGCGCAAAACCGAAGGCGGCCTCATGAGCAACTCCAGCGGCAAGAGCAGCTCCCTGGGCAGATTCTTCACCGAGTACGCCGTCGTGATCATTTTCCTGGTCATCACCCTGGCCTCCATCAAGCCCTCCGGCCTGTCCCTGGTCTACATCGTCCAGGAGATCATCACCCGCCTGGGCCGCAACTCCTTCCTGGTGCTGGCCCTGCTGCTGCCGATCTACGCGGGCATGGGCCTGAACTTCGGCATGACCCTGGGGGCCATGGCCGGCCAGATCGGCCTGATCTTCGCCATCAACTGGAACATCACCGGCGTGCAGGGCCTGGCCTTCGCCGCCCTGCTGGGCATGCCGGTCTCCCTGCTGCTGGGCTGGGTGTGCGGCGCGGTGCTGAACCGGGCCAAGGGCCGGGAGATGGTCACCGGCTACATCCTGGCCTTCTTCATCAACGGCATCTACCAGTTCGTGGTCCTGTACCTGATGGGCTCCGTGATCCCGATCACGCTCCCCGGCCATCCTGCTGTCGCGCGGCTACGGCATCCGCAACACCCTGAACCTGGACGGGGTGCGCCAGTCCCTGGACAACCTGCTGATGCTGCAGCCTGGGCCCCTTCGCCCTGCCGATCGCCACCTTCCTGGTCATCGCCCTGCTGTGCCTGTTCATCATCTGGTTCCGCAGGACGCAAGCTCGGGCAGGACATGCGGGCGGTGGGCTACGACATGGCGGTGGCCGACATGGCCGGGATCGCGGTGGACCAGACCCGCATCATCGCCATCATCATCTCCACCGTGCTGGCCTGCTTCGGCCAGATCATCTTCCTGCAGAACATGGGCAACGTGGCCACCTACAACGCCCACGACCAGACCAGCTTCTTCGCGGTGGCCGCCATCCTGGTCGGGGGGGCCTCGGTGAAGAAGGCCACCATCCCCAACGTCTTCATCGGCGTGGTGCTGCTGCACTCGCTGTTCGTGGTCTCGCCGCTGGCCGGCCAGAACCTGTTCGGCTCGGCCATGATCGGAGAGTACTTCCGCCAGTTCATCGGCTACGGGGTCATCGCCCTGTCCCTGGTGCTGTACGCCTGGCGCTCCCGCAGGGAAGCCGAGCGCGCCCGGGAGGGGTTGCGCGGAGCGGCGGTCCAGGCGGCCGCGGCCGGCACCGCCGCCAAGGCAGGCGCGCCATGAGGGGGGTGACGGTTTCCCGCCTGGTCCGGCGCCGCCGCCTGGCCATCCGCATCGGCCTGCTGGCCGTGTACGCCGGGCTCATCGTCCTTCTGTTCGTCAGCGGCAAGGCGCACGTGGTCCTGCTGGACAACAAGGACACGGAAACAGCCGAGGCTCCGGACGGAGTGTTGGTGTCGGTGAACGGCGGCGAGGAGCTGGAGCTTTACCGGGGCGACCGGGACAAGGCCACGGTGCAAGGCCGGTCCATGCGGGTGCGCCTGGAAATCTTTGCCGACGGAACGATCGTCGAGAAACGCCTGCGCCTGCCCCTCGGGCAGGACATGCTGCTGCTGTCGCTGCCTTCCCTGCTGGCCGGAAGCGAGCCGGCCCTGGTTCCCTTCGTGCCGGCCGCGGCGTCGGCGCCGCTGGAGGAGGAAGCCTTCAGCTCCGAGGACCTGTCCGAGGAAGAGCTCCCCCCGCCCTAACTTGACTCCGCTGCTCAGATTCATGATCTTCCACCCATCAGGAGGACGCATCATGAAACGCTACACACAGGGCCTCGCCCTGTTCATGCTCGCGCTTTCCGGCGGCCTGGCCTTCGCCCAGGACATCATGGAGCCGGGCAGGACCTATATCAATTATCCCGGGCCCGGCGGAGTCACCCTGCAAGGCTACCTGGCTCTGCCCCCGGGCAGCGGAGCGCACCCCGCGGTGCTGATGATCCACGAGTGGTGGGGCCTGAACCGCGACATCACCCTGCTGGCCGACGCCTTGGCCAAGGAAGGCTACCTGGTGCTGGCCGCGGACGGTTTCCGCGGCAGCGTGGCCACCACCCCGGAGCAGGCCATGAAGCAGGTCACCGGCACGCCGCGCGAGCAGGTCGCCGCGGACCTGGACGCGGCCCTGGAGTTCCTGCGCTCCCACCCCTTGGCCGATCCGGCCCGGGTGGCCACGGTGGGCTTCTGCTTCGGCGGGACCCAGTCCATGTTCCAGTCCACCCGGCAGGCCAACCTGGCCGCCACGGTCATCTTCTACGGCGGCGGCCCGATCCAGGACGCCTCCGGCCTGGGCAGCATGGGCCGCTCCGGACCGGTGCTGGGCATCTACGGGGAGCAGGACTCGAGCATCCCGGTGGCCCAGGTGCGGGCCTTCGAGAACGCGCTGAAATCCCGGGGCATCAGCTCCACCGTCACCCTTTACCCGGGTGTGGGGCACGCCTTCGTGAAGAGCAATACCTACCGCAACGGCGCCGCGGCCGAACAGGCCTGGAGGCAGATGGTGGCCTTCCTGGCCGGCGCCCTGAAGGGGTAGTGCGGAGGTCCCCCGGGAGGCGCTCTTCGGCAAGGGTCACGCCTTGAGCAAGTGGCGGGACCTGACCATCCCCGGGCAGTTCGCCTGCCATGAAACTGTCGAGGTGGTAGGACCCCAGGGAAGGGTGGGCGGAGCGGTGGTGGTCGGCCCGCCGCGGGACCGCACCCAGGTCGAGGTTTCCCTGGCCAACGCCCTGGTGCTGGGACTGGCAGCGCCGCTGCGCGAGTCGGGCCGGTTGGATGGTACCCCGGGGGTCACGCTGGTCGGAAGCGCCGGGCAGGTGGTGCTGGAAAGCGGGCTGATCGCCGCCGCGCGGCACATCCACATGCACCCGCGCGACGCCCGGGACTATGGGGTGGCCGACGGCCAGCGCGTGCGGGTGCGCGTCCCCGGCGAGCGGGGCCTGATCTTCGAGCAGGTCGTGGTGAGGGTGAGCGAGCAGTACGCCCTGGAAATGCACGTCGACGTGGAAGAGGGGCGCGCCGCCGGGGTGAAGGATTTCCAGCTCGTGGAGCTGCTGCGGTAGAACCCGCGCCTCAGGCCAGGGCCTCCAGTCCGTCCGGGGCCACCATGGCCTTCAGGCCCAGTCCTTTCGCCGCGTATTCGAAGGCGGCAACCGTCTCCTCCACCGGGAAGACCTGGGTGACCAGGGAGGCGATCTCGAAGCCGCCGTCGGAGAGTATTCTCGCGGCGTTGTGAAAATCCAGCATGCTCGAGCCCGTCGTGGCAGTGACGAAAAGCTCCTTGTAATGGATGAGGTTCGTATTCAAGGCCACCATCTCCTTTGCCCTGCGGCAGGCCCCCGAACAGGGAAACCCGCCCGTGGCAGCCGGCCAGCTCCAGGGCGAGGGCCTGCATCTCCGGGACGGAGCAGGCCGTGATGACCACGTCGGCGCCCCTGCCGGAGGTGATCCTGCTGATCTCGGATTTCAGATCGACTTCGGAAGAATGGATGACGCAGTCCACCCCGTACTTGCTCACCGCGGCGAGGCGAACGGCGGAGAGGTCCGCGACGATCACCCGCCCGCCCGCCCTCTTGTTCAGCAGGGCATGCAGGGCTCCAATGGGCCCCGCGCCGATGATCAGGACCGTGTCCCCGGGGACCGTCTTGTGGGCCTCATAGGCATTGTATACACAGGAAAGCGGCTCGATCAGAACCGCCTGCCGATAGCTCACCTGAGCGGGTATCCGCACCACGTTGCCGATGGCCCCGGCAGGGATGCGCAGGTATTGGGCAAATCCCCCGTCGATGCTGATGCCGAACGCTTCATAGGTCGGACAGAGCTGGTTGAATCCCTGGATGCACATGTGGCAGGAGCCGCAGCCGATGTTGGGCGCGATGGCCACCCGGTCTCCTGCCGCAAAGCGTCGGACCTTGGCCCCGGCCTTGGCGATTTCACCGCAGGTCTCGTGCCCCAGGATCCGTTTTGCCCCCGCCGGAATCTTGAAATGCCCATGACGGTAGATGCGGTTGTCGGTCCCGCAGACGGCGCAGGCCTTGACCCGGACGAGCAATTCGTTTTCACCGATTTCCGGGACGGGAATCTCCTCGACGCGGATGTCGCCGACGCCATAATAGACAGCCGCTTTCATCAAACCTCCATGCCGTAGCGATGCGCCTTGTGCGTGGGGTACACAGCGATCTGCGGGATGGTGACCTCCGGGGCGCGGGTCGCGACATAGAGGGCGAGCTCGGCGACGTTCTCCACCTCGATGCAGCTGGCATAGATCCCCTCTTTGCTTTCCTTCTCATCCAGCCAGCCCTCCAGGTAGGCAGGCAGGGTGCCGTCATACAGCCCTTTGTCGATGATCCGGGTCATCGGCGTCTTCACGTGCGACGGGTTGATGACGGTCACCCCGATTTTCTTCTTCATTCCCTCCAGGAGGATATTCTTGCTGAGGCCCATCATGCCGTGCTTGGAGGCCCGGTAGGGGCAATGCCCCGGTCCTGAAGCCAGCCGCGCGGAGGAGGAGCCCATGTTGATGATCCTCCCGCCGCTCTCCTGTTTTTCCATGATCCTGAACGCTTCCCGGCAGCAGAGGAACACTCCGGTGAGATTCGGACCGATGGTCTTGTTCCATTCCTCGAGGGTCACTTCAGCGATGGGCGGGGCCAGCGAATCGCGGCCGGCGCTGTTCACCAGGATGTCCAGCTTCCCCCAACGCTGGAGCGCATCGTGAAAGAAAGCGATCACCTGCCCTTCGTCCGTCACATCCCCGCGCCTGGCCGCGCAGACCCCATGCCCGCCCTTGATGTCCGCCTCGACCCTCCCGAGGCCTTCTTCATCCAGGTCGACGAGCAGAACCTTGCAGGCGTTGGCGGCGTAGATCTTGGCGACCGCCTCGCCGATGCCCGAAGCGCCTCCGGTGACGATGGCAACCTTGCCTTCCAGTCTCTTTCCCTGGTTTTCCAAATTGCCCCTCCGATCGTTTCGCCTTCCTGATCTTACCTCATTTTTTGCTTGCGGTGCCATTTGGAGTATGATAATCTAGAATCATATTCTGTTGTATTCCTGACAAAAATCCACGGAGAAAGGAGGGAACGCTTCTTCGATACAGGGTTCTGAAAACATAGGAGGGAGAACGATGAACAAGAAGCTGCGCATTCTGGCTGTCCTGCTGGTCCTCGTCCTTCTCGGCGGAGGCCTCGTCGCAGGGCAATCCACCAAACAACTGGCTCAAAAATATCGAAACGCAAACCCGGGTGAAAGCTTCACCGTCGGCTGCATCACCTGGTGGCTCGGGCAGGAGTACGCCATCATGGTGTACCAGGCCGTCGAGCAGGCCGCCAAGCAGATGGGATTGAAGTTCCGGGGCGCCGTGGCCAGCACGGAGTCGGACTGGATCGAGCTCACCGAGAGCATGATCGCCGCCGGAGCCAAGGCCATCGTCTACAACGTTCCGAACATGGCGGTCATGAAGCAGGTGGCCGATATCGCCAACCAGAACAAGGTCTTCATCGCCACCTACTTCGGCTACACGGGCGACATCCTGCCCGGCGACTACGGCCCGTATTGGGTCATCGACAACACGCCCTTCTCCGACGAGCAGACCTTCATTCCCCTCACCCTGCTCATGCAGAAAATGAAGGAAGCGGGAAAGAACAAGCTGCTGATCCACCAGGCCAGCAAATCCGCCGCGACGGTCTCCACCGTGTACATCAACCTGGGCATCTACCAGGCACTGCAGAAATATCCCGAGATGAAGCTGTCCGGGTTCCAGTACGGTGAGTGGGGCTTCGAGCCCGGCAGGGCCGCCGCCGAAGCCTCCCTGGCGATGTCCAAGGACTATCAGGGGATGTGGGGCGCCAACGACGGCCAGACCATGGGCGCGCTCAAGGCGCTCAAGGACAGGGGCCTGAACATCGGCGCCTTCTCCGCCTCCCGGGACATGGAGTTGACCACCGCCCAGGAGATCATGAAGGGCAACTTCCTGTGCACCTCCGGGTTCGCCATCCCCTATTTCGGCGGACGGCTGGTCCCGATGCTCTACGACATGTGCGTGGGCGAGTGGTATCCCGCGCCGGACGAGATGCTGCAGACCGGCACCCTGGACCTCTACGGGAGACCCGGCGAGCTGGAGAAGCTGGCCAAGGAGCGCCGGCATCGACAAGCACCCGAGCTTCAACACGGGTCCCCTCAAGGAGAACATGGAGCAGATCCTCGCCCAGATGAAGGCGTCTCCGCCCAACTACCCCTACGACTTCCGGCTGCTGTCCCAGTCGAAGTGCAAGGAGCTGGGCCTGAAATACGACCGGCACGCGGGCGGGGGGACCTTCCTCGGTTCTCACGACTACTACTTCATCGCCAAGACGAAGAAGTTCGGCGGCAGCGTCGAGGCGGTGCGCAAGCACGTCAAGGCCCTTCACAAGTACTTCCTGGACATCAGCTGGATGACGGACCTGAAGGCGGCGAAGGAGTACGCGAAGCAGTTCCCGCCGGAGCTGAAGACAGAGCCGAACTGGCAGTAGAGTTGGAGCATTCCTTCGGTTGACAAACAGGAGCGCAACCTACTCCTCGCGGAGGAAGGCTGCGCTCCTTCTTAAAAAGGCGGGCGGACATGGTGGATAAGACAGGCGCCCCGATTCTGCGCGTCAAGAACGTATCCAAGACCTTCGGCGGCGTCGTTTGCGCCCTGGACGATGTAAGCCTGGAGGTCTATCCGAACGAGATCGTCGGGGTCGTAGGGGAGAACGGCGCAGGCAAGACGACCCTCATGAAGATCCTGGTAGGCATTCACGCGCCGGATCGAGGCGAATGGGAGCACAACGGCGTGGTCGTGCCGTTTCCCAGGAATCCTCAGGAAGCCGCCCGGAAGGGCATCTCCATCGTGTACCAGGAGAAGGGCGTCATCCCCAGCCTCAAGGTGTACCAGTTCCTTTTTCTCGGCAATGAAAACAAATACCGGGGCGGAATTGGCCTGCAAATCGGCAAGATGAAGCAGCACGCCCGCGAGATCCTCGAAGAGTTCCACGTCCAGTGCGACATCGAGGATTTCATGTACGACCTGCCCCTCTCCACCCAGAAGATGGTGGAAATCGCCAAGGCGGTCCTGAGGATACGCCTGGAGCAGAACAGGGACACGACCGATTCGGTCATCATTCTGGACGAACCTACCGCGCCGCTCACGCTCGAGGAGCGCCGCGGCCTGCTGGGTGAGATCCTGCGGATGAAGACCAACACCTCCTTCGTGTACGTGACCCACATCATGCAGGAGGTGATGGAATACATGGACGAGGTGGTGGTGCTGCGCGACGGGAAAAAGGTGGGCTACTTCGACATGTCCGTGCAGAAGGCCACCGAGGACGACCTGGGCAGGGCCATCGTGGGCCGGGATTTCCTGACCCAGCCGCACGAAAAAGGGCCGCAGGTGGACCCAGGCGGCGAAGCGGTGCTGTCCGCGAAGGATTTGACGACGCGCGGCTGCTTCTACGACATCTCTTTCGACCTTCACCGCGGGGAGTGCATAGGATTGTTCGGTCCGGCCGGGTCGGGAAAGAGCGAGATCATCAAGACCATCGCCGGCTTGCGAAGCCACGATTCGGGCCGGCTGCTGCTGCAGGGCCGGGAAACCAGGCAGAATGAACCGGCGCACAAGAGGCTCTCGCGGGGAGTCGGGTATTTTTCCGGCGATACCGCGAATGAGCTTCTTCACGACTGGCCGATCACGAAGAACATTTCGATTCTGAACATCAGCAAGGTGGTGGGAAAGGTCCTGCGCTTTCTGCGCTTCAAGGCCGAAAAGACCCTGGCCGCCAGGATCGTGGAACAGCTTCGCATCCGGACCCCGGACGTCAACACGCTCATCAGCTCCTTGAGCGGAGGCAGCAAGCAGAAGGTCACCGTCGGCAAGTGGTTCGAGAAGAACCCGGTGATCCTGCTGCTGGAAGACCCGACCATCGGCATCGACGTCGGCTCGCGGGAGGACATCTATCAGGCCGTCCTGTCGATGAAAAGGGGAGGCATGTCCATGATCCTGGTCAGCGACGACTTGAAGGAGTATTCCACGCTGTGCGACAGAATACTATTGATGAAGCAGGGAAGGGCGACGGAGAGCATCAGCGCGGAGCAGCTCAGCGAGGTGCTGAAAACGTGAACCATTCAACCAAGCGGAAAGCAGGCCTGCGCGGCGCCTGGGAAGCGACGAGGAATTACCCGGTGATTCTCATCGTGGTAGGGCTGGTGGCCATCTTCTCGGCCCTGTACACGAAGCGCTTTCTCTCGCCCGTCAATTTCACGGCTACGCTTCGGCAGTTCGTCACCCTCATGCTGTTTTCCATCGGGCCTTCCATCGTGATGCTGCTCGGCTCCATGGACCTGTCCTTCATCGGCGTCTGGATGCTGGGCAGCATCCTGCTGTGGATACTCACGCCCATCTTTGGCCCCCTGTCCCTGCTGGTTTTCCCGCTCCTGGGCCTGGCGACCGGCTTTATGGTCGGCGTGGTTCACACCAAAGGCAGGATACCTTCCTTCATCCTGACCCTGGCCACCCTCATCACCTACTGGGGGCTGACCGTGATGCTTTCGGGAGGCTACCCGCGGCCGGTGAAGGGCTACGAGTGGATAACGGCGTCACTCATCCCGCGTGTCCCGACCCCTTTCCTGCTGTGCATCCCCATCGTCCTGGTAGCCATCATCGTCGTGCTGCGCACCCGCCTGGGCGTCTATTTCTCCGCCATCGGCTCGAACGAAGAGGGGGTGAGGCTGGCGGGGATCAACGTGGACCGGTACAAGATCATCGCCTTCATGCTGAGCGGGACCTTCACGGGGATCGGCTCCATCATCCTCTTCGAGCACCTGGGGGGTTCGGCGCCGGTGGATTTCAACATGAATAACGTGGTCAGGCCGCTGGTGGCCATCATCCTGGGCGGGACTCCGCTGGTGGGCGGAAGCGGCGGTCCGCACCGGACGATCCTCGGGGTGTTCACCTTCTCCATCCTGTACCGCGGCCTGCACCTCTCGCCGCTGCGGCCGGAGGTCATCGATCTGGTCGTAGGCGTCGTGCTCATCCTGTCCATCATAATCAGCTCCAAGGGTACGCGGATGAAGGGGGTGGACATCACATGACCCAGAGCGAACCGTGCGCCGGACCGGCGCCGCACGCAAGCGCTGAAGACGACCACGATCATGCCCATCGCGGCCACCATCGTGGTCGTCGGCCTCTTCCAGATCCTGAATCCTTCCTTCCTGAGCTACCAGGGCATCGTGACCATCGTGTACGCCATGTCCTACTTCCTCATCGCCGCCTGCGGTCTGACCCTGGTCATCATGATGGGTTCCTTCGATTTCTCGGTCGTGAGCGTCATGAAGCTGTCGGCGCTGCTGTGCGTCCTTTACATCGAGAAGATCGGGCTCCTGGTCATCCCCTTCGCCCTGGCCGTGAGCGCCGCCATCGGGTTGGTCAACGGCGTCCTGTTTGCCAAGCTGAAGGTGCCTTCGTTCATGGCCACGCTCGGCATCTCGGTGGTCCTCGACGGGATCTCGCTGCTGTCTTCGAGGGGCTTCCTGCACCTGCTGGAGAATGAAAGGTTCCGCAGCCTCTCGGTCACCTTCATCGCCGGCCTGCCGTCGATTTTCTACTGGGCCCTCGGGGTCTGGCTCCTGGGCACGGTGGTTTCGGCGGCAACGCCCTTTGGCAGGCGGGTCTTCGCCATCGGCGGCAACCCCAGGGCCGCCGCGCTGTCCAGCATCAACGTCGACCGGCATCGGATCATCGTGTTCGTGCTGAGCAGTTTCCTGGCGGGGCTGGCCGGGGTGTTGTACGTATCCCAGCAGGGCGGCTGGTCGATGGACATCGGCGGGCAGATGATGATCCCCCTGTTCGCCAGCGTCGTCGCCGGCGGAACCTCCCTCAGGGGCGGAATCGGCGGCCCGCAGCGAACGCTGTTGGGAGTGATCATCATCACCTGGATCCAGTCCGGGCTGCTCATGATGGGTCTGGGGCGCGAAATCCAGTTCGTGATCCTGGGCGTCATCGCCATCATCATGGCCGTGGCCACCACCGAGCGGGGAAGGGTGACGCGCCTGATCGTGAAGTGAGGTGCGGCCGCCTTTACACCGCGCTGCGGATCATTCCCCCGTCGACCTTCATGCTCTCCCCGTTGACCGCGGACCCCAAAGGGCTGCACAGGAAGGTCACCGCCGCCGCCAGCTCCTCGGGCCTGATCAGCCGGGCGAGCAGGGAAGTCGGCCTGTTTTCCTTCATGAAGCGCTTCTCGGCCGCTTCGTACTCCATGTCGGGGAAGAGGCCCTTGATGAATTTCTCCACCCCTTCGGTCCTGGTCGGACCCGGCAGCACGGAATTGACCGTGACCTCGGTGCCCTTGGTGAGCTCGGCCATGCTGCGGGAGAGGGAGAGCTGCACGATCTTGGTCGCGTTGTAATGCGCCATCTCGGGCGCCGGATTGACGGCGGATTCGGAAGAGATGAACACGATGCGCCCGCTGTTGCGCTTCAGCATGCGCTTCAAATAGTGCCTTCCCAACCGCAGGCCGCTGAAGATGTTCACCTCGAAGAGGTGCTGCCACCGGGAATCGGGGCAGTCGAAAAAATCGACGGATTCGTAGATTCCGAGATTGTTCACCAGAATGTCGAGCTCCGGGTGGGTCTTGATGGTTTTTTCGCAGCCGGCGGCGGTGCCGTTGTCCGCGACCAATTGCTGCAGCTTGGCGCCCGGATTGGCGCTTTTGATGATTTCGCAGGCGCGTGATACGGATTCCGCCGTCCTGCCATTGACGATGACGGTGGCTTTTTCCTGGGCGAGGGCGCGGGCGATCGCCAGCCCGATCCCCCCGGTCGAGGCGGTGACCAGAGCGACTTTGTCATGAAGCTTGAGATCCACTTGCAGCCTTCCTTTCTCCGGTTCGGATTCGATTTACGCTACCTTGCCCACTTGAAGGTCCGTTCCACCGCCCTCTTCCAGTCGCCGTAGAGCTGGTCGCGCTGGGTTTGCCCCATCTTGGGCCTGTACACCTTTTCGACCTTCCACTTGCGCTCCAGCTCCTCCTGGCTTTCCCAGAAGCCCACGCCCAGCCCGGCCAGGTAGGCGGCGCCGAGGGAAGCCATTTCGGTGATGACCGGCCGTTCCACGGGCAGGCCCAGGATGTCCGCCTGGAACTGCATGAGGAAGTCGCTCTTGGTCGCGCCCGCCGTCCACCCGCAGCGACGGGGGCGCCTGCCCGCAGTCCGCCTCCATGGCCACCACCAGGTCCTTGGTCTGGTAGGCGATGGATTCCAGGGCGCTGCGGGCCAGGTGCTCGATGCCCGTGCCGCGGGTGATGCCGATGATCAGGCCCCGGGCGTACATGTCCCAGTACGGGGCGCCCAGTCCGATGAAGGCGGGCACCATGTAGACCCCGCCGGTGTCCGGCACCTTCTCGGCCAGGGCGCTGGCCTGGGCGGCGTCGCTCGATGACTCTCAGGCCGGTCTTCAGCCACTCGATGGCCGCCCCGCCGATGAAGGTCACCCCTTCCAGCGCGTACTCCACCCTGTCCCCGATGCGCCAGCCCAGGTCCGTGGTGAGGCCGTGCTTGGAGCGCGCCGGGGCCGTGCCGGTGTTCATGAACACCGCCAGCGCCGTCCCGTAGGAGTTCTTGGCCATGCCGGGGTGAAAGCAGGCCTGGCCGAAGGTGGCCGCGTGCTGGTCCCCCGCGTCCCCGGCGATCGGCACCTTCGCGCCGAACACCTCGACAGAGGTGTGGGCCATGACCCCGCTGGAGGGCAGGAGCTTCGGCAGGATCTTCTCGGGTATCCCGAGCCAGCCCATGATCTCCCGGTCCCAGCCCAGCTTGTGGATGTTCAGCAGCATCGTCCGGGAGGCGTTGGAGAAGTCGGTCACGTGCGCCGAACCGCCCGTCAGGTTCCAGATCAGCCAGGAGTCGATGTTGCCCATGCAGAGGTTGTCGCGCTCGATCTGAGCCCGGACCTCCGGCACGTTGTCCATGAGCCACCTGATCTTCGTGGCCGAGAAGTAGGCGTCGATCACCAGGCCGGTCTTCTCCGTCACCGCCGGTTCGCGGCCGGCGGCCTTCAGCTCGTCGCAGATGGCGGCGCTCCGGCGGCACTGCCAGCAGATGGAGTTGTACAGGGGACGCCCGCTGTCGCGCTCCCAGAGGATGGTGCTCTCGCGCTGGTTGGTGATGCCGATCCCCAGGACCTCCCCGGGCTCGACCCGCGCCCTCCTGCAGCGCCTGGGCCATGCAGTCGCGCACGGAGCTCCAGATTTCGAGGGGGTCGTGCTCGACCCAGCCCGGCTGCGCGTAGATCTGCCGCAGCTCCCGGTAGGCCATCGAGTGGACCATCCCCTCGTGGTTGAACAGGATCACCCGGCTGCCGGTCGTGCCCTGGTCAATGGCCAGGATGTAGCCTTTTTTCATTTCAGCCTCGTGGATGCCTCCACCTTACACCATCGAGAACCCGCCGTCCACGATCAGGGTCTGGCCCGTGCAGTAGTCGGAATCCTCCGACGCGAAGTACAGCACCGCCCCGAGCAGGTCCCTGGTCCTGCCCAGACGCTTCATGGGAATGCCGGCCGTGATCTGCCGGGTCCAATTCGGGTCCGCCATGGCCGCCTTGGCCATACCCGTGTCCGTCGTCCCGGGCAGGATGGCGTTGACCTGGATGTTGTGCGGGGCCAGCTCCAGTGCGAAGACGCGGGTCAGGGGGAGAACGGCCCCCTTGGTGGAGCTGTAGGCGCACAGCCCCGCCTGCCCGCCGACCGCCGCGATCGAGGAGATGTTGATGATCTTCCCGCTCTTTGCCTTTGATCATCTCGCGGGCCGCGGCCGCCGCGCAGAAGAACAGGCCCTTCACGTTCACCGCCAGCAGCTTGTCCCACATCTCCTCGGTGGTCTCCAGAACCGGGGCCGTGAACAGGATGCCGGCGTTGTTCACCAGGATGTCCAGCCTGCCGAACTTCTTGACGGTTTCCGCCACCAGGCGCTCGGCTTCCGCCTTCCTGCTGATGTCGGTCTTGACGAACAGGGCCTTGCCGCCGGAAGCGTTGATCCCCGCGGCCACCGAGCCCCCGGCCTTGTCATCCAGGTCGGCGACGACGACGCTCGCCCCCTCCTTGGCCATCCCGAGCGAATAAGCCTCCCCGATCCCCAGGGCCCCACCGGTTACGATCGCGACCTTGCCTTGCAGTCTCATCGCTCCACCTCCCGCAGATAGCAAATGTTATATTCAAACCATATCCCGATATTTTTTTATCATTCAATACTCCAGCCGTCAAGTCTTTTACCGGAATCGAGCCTGGCTTTGACATATTATGAGCGGATATGTTAGAATCCAATCACGAACAAGCATGGTCGGGTTCAGGAAATCGTCAACACTTTGCGCATCCGCAACATGGTCAGCATCAGGGAACTCACCAGGAAGTTCGACGTTTCCGAGATGACCATTCGGCGGGACCTCAACCTGCTGGCCGCGGAAAACCTCATCGACCTGATTCCGGGCGGCGCCATGCTGAAACGACCGGAGGAGACCGAAAGCCGCTACCTGGTCACCAAGGAAGAGTCGGTTCGCACGATCGAGAAGCTGAAGATCGGGCAGCGGGCGGTCACCCTGGTGGAGCCCAACGAGACCATCATCCTGGACATCGGCACCACGACCGAATACCTGGCCAAGTTCCTGCGGGAGGACGCGCCGATCACGGTTCTCTGCTACTCGCTGAACGCACTGGTTGAGGTGTACAAGAAAAAGAACTGCGCCATCATCTTCGCCGGCGGGTACTATCATCCCCAGACCATGATGTTCGAAAGCGCGGAAGGCATCGAGCTGATCAAGCACACCCGGGCCGACAAGGCCTTCGTCTCCGCCGCCGGCATCCACGACGAGCTGGGGGTGACCACCGTCTACCCCCACGAGCTACAGGCCAAGAAGACCATCTTGAGCTCGGCCAGAAGCCGCATCCTGGTGGTGGACTCCTCGAAGTTCGGCAACACCAAGAGCGTCTATTTCGCCGACATCGCCGATTTCCAGACCATCATCACCGACAGCGGCATCCCCGACAAGTACGCGGCTTTCATCCGGGAGCGGGGCATCGAGCTGATCGTAGTCTAGCCGCGGCGCATAGGAGGAATTGCATGGAACGACCAGCGTATTTCGGGAATCTCCCCTACCCACCGGGGAGCAAGAAGCCCTGCGTGATCCACGATGGGGATCAAAAGAAGGACTTCTTCTCGCACGAAGTGCCCGAGGAGAGCAACGTCTACACCGTCATCGTCAGCACGGACAAGCTGCATTGCGGGATGATGGCCATGGCCCCTGGGAGCACGTGGCGTTTCGTCGACGAGCACCTCGGCGATGAGTGCTACTACCTGCTGCAGGGCAACCTCACCGAGCTGGAGTGCGACAGCGGCGAATGCGTCGAAGCGAACGCCGGGGACACGCTGTACATCCCCATGGGCTGCAAGCACAAGGGCTACAACTTCTCCGAGGAGAAGCAGATCCTGTTCTGGTCCATCGCGCCGAAAATGTGGCCGGAGAAAACCGACACTTCCTATCCGGCGGAGAAGATTCGCTTCTATAAGCACGGGAAGGACGAGTTCAACCTCAGCGGCCTGCCCGAGGGCAAAGTGGGCTTGCGCAAGCAGTTCAAGCTCCGCCAGCGCGACGTCAACCAGCTGGGCAGCTTCCCTCTTCCCGGCGCCGAAGCGCGAAAGAAGCCCATCCACTACTATGTGCAGAACAAGTCCAACAGCCTGACCACCGTGTTCGGGGCGAAGTTCCCCGTGCGGCTGCGCTTCCACGTCAGCAACGACTTCATGCACGTCGGCGAGATCTACCTCCCCTGCGGGGGCGTCGGCAGCCGCTGCTCGGAGGTGGACTGGCATGAGGGGGACACGGCAATGCTGGTCACGCGCGGCCAGATCACCTTCTTCATGCCCGAAACCGAGGAGGTGTACTTCGCCAAGACGGGCGATGTCATGTATATCCCCGAACGGGTGAAGTACCAGCTCATCAACTACGATGACACTCCCGTGGAGGCCTATTTCGCGATCGGCGGAGGGCTCTGAACCCTAGGTCAGACCGGTCTGCAGCCACTCCCGCTTTTTCGCCGAGGCGAGAATCGCGTCGCACACGATCTGTGTCTTCTGGCCGTCCGCGAAATCAGGCACCCTCTTGCCTCCATCGCCCAGGTCCGCCAGGAAATCCGCGGCAGCGTGCACGAAGGTGTGCTCGTAGCCCGTCCCCATCCCCGGCACCCACCAGCGGTCCATGTAGGGCTGGTTGGAATCCCAGACCGATATCGTCTTCCAGCCGCGCGCCTGCTTGTCGTCCTGGTGGTTGTAGAAATGCAGCTCGTGAGGGATTTCGGCGTCGAAGCGAAGGGAACCCAGCTCGCCGTTGATCTCGAAGCAATTGGCGTTCTTCCGGCCGCGGGCATACCGCGTCGCCTCGAAGGTGCCGATCGATCCGTTCGCGAAGCGGACCAGGCACTGACTGGCATCGTCGATCTCGACCTTCGCCATCGTCGCCGGGTCCTCCTGGCGCTGCCGCTCCTTGATGAAGGTCTCGGTGAGCGCGGAGAGCTCCACGATCGGTCCGTTGAGCCACATGGCGATGTCCAGCGTGTGCGCGAGCAGATCGCCCGTCACCCCGCTGCCCGCTTCCTTCGCGTCCAGGCGCCAGAACGTGCTGCCGCCCAACGGGGCATCCGCGCTGATGGTCCAGTCCTGGAGGTAGGTGGCACGGTAGTGGAACACCCGCCCGAGGGCGCCGCCGTCGATCATCTGTCTGGCCAGGGTCACGGGAGGGAAGCGCCTCTGGTTGAACCAGATCATGGTCTTCTTCCCGCTCTTCGCGGCGGCCTCGACCATCTCTTTTCCCTGCCGCTGCATTCAGCGCGAGGGGTTTCTCGGTGGCGACCAGCTTTCCCGCCTGCAGGGCGGCGATGGCAATGTCGCGATGCAGCATGTTGGGCACGCAGATGTCGATGAGGTCGATGTCCTTCCTGTCCAGCAGCCTCCGCCAGTCGGTTTCCGTTTCCTGCCAGCCCCAGCGGTCCGCGAACTCTTTCGCCCTGCCTGCATCCCGGGCGCACAGCACCTTCGTGCACGCCGCAATGTCAGAGGGGAAAAAGATGTTGGCCTGCCGGTAGGCGTTCGAGTGCATCCTGCCCATGAAGCCGGTGCCGATCATCGCGATGTTCAGGTTCTTCCTCATCTTGAGTTCCTCCAAAAAGGGCCGTCCCCCGAAGGGACGGCCCCGTGCAAACCCCTGCAGCTTCTGCGAGATTACTGCAGATACTTGTCGACGTTCGTCTTGTCGATCATCTCGCCGGGGATGAGGACTTCCTTGGCGTAGTCCTTCTGTCCGGCGAACACCTTCTTCAGCACCTCAACGGCGCTGGTGCCCATGACGTAGGGCTGCTGGCGGCAGGTGGCGGTGATCTCTCCCGCCTTGATCGCCTTGAGGTTGGCCAGGTCGCCGTCGAAGCCAACGATGATAATCTTGTCCTGCAGCCCAAGGGCCTTTGCGGCCTGTTTGACCGCCAGGGCGCCCGGGTCCCAGGCTGAGAATACAACGCTGATCCGGGGGTTGGACTGCAGCTCGTCGGTGGCGTACTGCATGGCTCGATCGGTCATCCAGTCGGTGGGGCGGAAGGTGATCTTCATCCCCGCGGCCTCGCAAACCTCTCTCACGCCCTTCGCCCTCTTGTCCCCGTTCGGATGTCCGACCTGTCCTCCGATCAGCAGCAGCTCGCCCTTCCCCTTCACCTTGTCCACGATGTAGCGGCCCGTCAGCCTGGCGGCTTCGAGGTTGTCGGTGCCGATGAAGGTCAGCACGGACGGGTGGTTGACCGTCGCGTCGACGACGACGACTGGGATGCCCTTCTTCTGGGCAGCGTCCAGGGACGGTCCCAGGGCCCGCGCGTCGACCGGCATGATGACCAGGCCGTCAAGCCCCTTGATGATCGCGTTGTCCAGCGCCTGCACCTGCAGCTCGGCCTTGGTTTCCGCCGGCATCAGGGACACGTACTCGTAACCCAGCTCCTTGCATTTGTCCTCGACGCCCTTGTTGATGTTGTAAGAGAAGATCAGCGTCGGGGCGAAGCCCGTGTAGCCGATCAACATCTTCCCGCCCTTGCCGTGGCCTTGGGCGAACGCGCCGCTCGACAGGCACAGACCGGCCAAGATCAGCACCAGGACCATCTTCCTGATTCTTGCCATTCCCTTTTCTCCTTTTCCGCAACCCCGATTTCGAATATCCGGTAACACCGGATGTCTATCCCCTTGCTAGTCCGACTTCCTCTGCAGGCTGTCGGTCATGACTGCCAGGATGATCACGATGCCGATCGTGATGCGCTGCCAGAACGAGCCCAGCCCGATGTGGATCAGCCCCGTTTCGAGGGACTTGATGATCAGGACCCCCACGACGGTCCGAAAAACCCCGCCTTTGCCGCCGAAAAGGCTCGTCCCCCCGATCACCACCGCGGCGATGGCCTGCAGCTCCCACCCGTCCCCCGTGTTGGGAGTGGCCAGGTCGAACTTCGCCGTGTACATCACCCCCGCCAGACCCGCGAGGAAGCCCCCGATGACATAGTAGATGATCTGGTTGCGTTTGACCTTGACCCCGGAAAGCCGCGAGACGGTGCTGTTTCCCCCGATGGCGTAGGCGTTGAAGCCCAGCCGCGTCCACCCCAGGATGAAATAGATGGCCAGCACGCAGATCGCCAGAATGATCCCGGGCCAGCGCAGGCCCGTCCCCAGCACGGTGAAGCTCTTCGGGAAGATGGACATGTCCTTGCCGGCGCCAATGATCAGGGACACGCCTTTGGCTATTCCCATCATCCCCATGGTGACGATAAAGGCGGGAACGCCCGTGGTGACGACGATCGTTCCGTTGACCAGGCCGGCCAGGGCGCCGACGCCCACGCCGACGAGGATCGCCAGCAGGATCGGCAGCTGGCTCATCAGGACCGAGCCCACGAGGACCGTGGAGACGGCCATGATGGAGCCCACCGAGAGGTCCAGCCCGCCGGAAATCAGCACGATCGTGGTCCCGCAGGCGACGACTCCGAGTATCGCGGAGTGGACGATGATGTTGGAAAAGGTGGCGAGCTGGCGGAACGACGGCGCCAGTACGGAAAACACGATGAGAATGGCCAGCAAAGCTAGCAGCTGAGGCACCCCTGGCCTCCCCAGCACGGCTTTTCCGCTCATTTTCTCCGCAGACACGCTCACCCTCCCCCCCATCCGGCACCCCGTCTTCCGCGCGGCCGCACCGCTTCTCGCCGATGGCCACGCGAAGGATTTCTTCCTCCGTCGCCAGGCCCCTCCCGAACTCTCCGCAGATGACGCCCCTGTGCAGCACGATCACCCGGTTGCCCATCTGGAGGGCCTCGAGGTAATCGGAGGTGAACATCACAACGGCCACGCCCTCCTGGAGCAGTCCTTCGAGTATCTTGTAGACCTCGGCTCTTCCCTTGATGTCGATTCCCCGCGTCGGCTCGTCGACCAGCAATACCCTGCAGGAGGTCCCCAGCCACTTGGCGAGCACCACCTTCTGCTGATTTCCGCCCGAGAGGTTTCTGGCCGGCACTCCCTTCCCCAAGGTCTTGATCCGGAGCTTCTGGATCAGGCTGTTGACCTCTGCCGCGGCCGCCCGGTAGCCGACAATGCCCAACGGGCTCAGGCGCCGGATGCTGGGAAGGGCGTAATTGCTCTGGATCGATTGATCGAGAATGAGCCCCTCGGACTTGCGATTCTCGGTCATGTAGGCGATTCCCTGGCGGATCCCGTCAGCCGCATCCGCATTCCTGACCTGGACCCCGTCAACCGCGATCGTCCCGGAATCCGGTTGATCGATTCCCGCTATTACCCGCGCCAGCTCCGTCTTGCCCGCGCCCATGAGGCCGGTCACGGCGACCAGCTCCCCTTTCATGACCTCCAATGATATATCGTTCAGAATCGGCGCCCGGACGATGTGCCGGACGCTGAGGGCGACCTCCGTCGTCGGAGCGGAAGCGGTTGGATACTGATACCCCATCTTGCCGCCGGTCATTTTCTCGATGATCGAATCCAGGGATATCTCGGATATCGGCCAGGTCCCCACTTTCCTGCCGTCGCGCAGGATGGTTACGCGGTCGCCCAGTTGATGCACCTCGGCATAGCGGTGGGAGATATAGATGAAGCCGATCTCGTGCTCGCTCTTGAGCCTGCGAATGATGGTGAAAAGCTCCTGTCGCGCCTGGTCCTCCAGGACATCGGTCGGCTCGTCCAGAACCAGGACGGACACCTTGGCGACGAGAGCCTTGGCGATCTCGATCATCTTCTGCTGGGTCACGCTCAGATTCTCGACCAGCTCTCTGGGATCAAGATCCATGTGGAAGCGCGACAGGTACTCTTTCGCCAGGGAGTAGAGCTTTCTCCTGTTGACGATTCCCAGCCCCGGAATCAGCTCAGGCTCCAGCCCCAGGAACATGTTGCGCGCGACATCCATCTGCTGGACCAGGTTCAACTCCTGATAGATGAACCGCAGGTCGCGGCTGAGGGCGTCCAGGGGCGACTGGATGTCGACTTTCGTTCCCCTGATGAGGATCTCCCCCTCATCGCACAGATAGGCGCCGCTCAGGACCTTGATGAGCGTGCTCTTGCCGGCCCCGTTCTCCCCCACCAGCATGTGCATCTCACCGGGGCGCAGCTCGAAATCGACATGATCGAGGGCCAGCACACCGGGAAACCGCTTGACGATCCCCTTCATCTGAACGAGGTAGTCGTTATTCACGCCTGTGCCCGCGTGTGCTCATATGCCCATAACATGAATAATTGCTCAAGAGGAGCTTAACAGACCGGCAGCGGGCTGTCAAGTTTTTATCAATCCATGTAGTAGCCGCCGTTGATGTTGACGGTCTCCCCGTTGATGTAGCCGGCCTGGTCGGAGGCCAGGAAGCACATCAGGTGGGACATGTCCGCTTCCGTGCCCAGGCGCCGCACCGGGATGCGGGAGGCGATGTCGTCCTTCTTGGCCTCGTCCCAGTAGTGCATCAGGTCGGTCATCACCGCGTGGGGGGCGATGGCGTTGCAGGTGACCCCGTGGGGCCCCAGCTGCCGGGCCACGGAGCGGGTCAGGCTGATCACCGCCCCCTTGGAGGCCCCGTAGGCGAAAACCGTCGTGTTGTCGCCGTTCTTCCCCGTGATCGAGGCGACGTTCACGATGCGCCCGTACTTCTGGGCCTTCATGATCGGGGTCACGGCCCGGATGGCGTACAGAACGCCCTTCACGTTGACGTCGATCGTCTTGTCGATGATCTCGTCGCTGGTCTCCTCGATGCTGCCGGGGATCAGGATGCCGGCGTTGTTGATCAGGATGTCCACCCGGCCGAACTCGGCCTTGGTGCCGAGGATCAGCTGGTCCACCTGGGCGCGATCGGCCACGTCGCAGAACACCCCCTTGGCCCGCCCGCCGGCCTTCTGGATGCGCCGGACGGTCTCCTCCATTTCCTTGCGGCTCACGTCGGCGATCACCACCACCGCCCCCTCCGCCGCCATGTCCTCGGCGGTCTGCTTGCCCATGCCCTTGGCGGCGCCCGTGATGATGGCGACCTTGTCGACAAAACGCTTTTCCATTACGCGAACTCCTTCAATGCTCAATATTTCGAGGTGCTCTTGCTGCCGGTGACGATAGCGATGCCGCCGCTGGTGCCCAGGCGGGTGGCCCCGGCCTGGATCATGGCCCGGGCGTCCTCGGTGGAGCGGATGCCGCCCGCGGCCTTGACCCCCATTTCCGGCCCCACCGTGCGGCGCATGAGGGCCACGTCCTGGACGGTGGCCCCGCCGGAGGCGAAGCCGGTGGAGGTCTTCACGAAGTCGGCCCCCGCCTTCTTGGCGATCTGGCAGGCCAGCACCTTCTCCGCGTCGGTGAGCAGGGCGCACTCGATGATCATCTTCATGACCGTGGTCTGCCGGCAGGCCCTCAACACCGCCCGGATGTCCTCCTCCACGGTCTTGAGGTCCCCGGATTTCAGGGCGCCCACGTTGATCACCATGTCGATCTCGCTGGCCCCGTTCTCCACGGCGTAGCGGGTCTCCAGCCCCTTGGCGCGGCTGTCCATGGCCCCCAGGGGGAAGCCCACCACGGCGCAGACCTTCACCCCCGTGCCGCGCAGCTTGCGCGCGCACTGCGTCACCCAGGTGGAGTTCACGCACACCGAGTAGAACTTGTACTCGATCGCCTCGGCGCACAGCTTGTCCACCTGGGCCTGGGTGGAGTCAGGCTTCAGCAGGGTGTGGTCGATGTACTTGGCCAGCTCCGGCGCCGGCAGCGGAGGCCGCTCCCGAGGACTTCGCCTCCGCCGCAGCCCCGGCGCCGCTGCCCGTCGCCTTCAGGCGGGCCAGCACCTCCTGCGTGATCTTTTCCACCATTTCCCTGGTATCCATCCGCTTCATCCTCTTTCCACTGCCATGATCTTGTTGACCCGCGCCCAGTGCCTTCCGCCGGCGAAAGGGGTTTGCAGCCAGGTCTTGACGATCGCGGCCAGCGCGTCCGCGCTGTGCAGCGGCCCGCCCAGGGTGAGCAGGTTGGCGTTGTTGTGCTCCCGGCTGTTCACCGCCGTTTTCTGGTCGTAGCACATCGCCGCCCGGATGCCCTTCACCTTGTTGCAGACCATGCAGGAGCCGATGCCCGCCCCGTCGATCATGATCCCCCGGTCGCAGTCGCCGGAGGCGACCTTGCGGGCCACCTTCAGCGCGAAGTCCGGGTAGTCCACGCTGTCCTTGCTGTGGGTGCCCACGTCCACGACCGTGTAGCCCAGGGTCTGCAGGTACTTCTCCAGGAATTCCTTGGCCTCGAAGCCGCCGTGGTCCGAGCCCAGGGCCACCCGCCGCACCGGCCCTGCCTCAGGGGTCGCCGCATCCGCGCTCACTGGCCGCCTCCGCTCTGGATGCGGTCCACGATGCCCACCACCACGGTGCGCACCGCGGCCATGGAGTTGCCCAGGATCATCCGGCTGGAGTTGCCTTCGTCGATGATCAGCACCGTGTCCCCCTCCCCCGCCTGCACCGTATCCAGGCCCACCATGCTCTTGCCCTTGGGCTTTCCTTCCGGGTCCACGGGCTGCAGCACCAGCAGCTTGTGACCCTGCAGGTCGCTGGACTTCATCGTGGCCACCACCGTGCCGATCACGCGGGCCAGGGTCATGCGTCCACCCGGTCCACGATGGCCATCACGGTGGCATCCGAGGTGTTGAACCAGTCCGTCAGGGCCAGGGCCGCCTCGCGGCCGCCTTCCCAGAGCACCAGGTCCCCGGGGCCGGCCTGCACGGTGTCACAGGCGATGAGCGCCTCCCCGTAGGCCTGCCCTCCCTCGTCCACCGGCTGCAGCAGCAGGAGCTTCACCCCTTCCAGGGCCGGGTCCTTGGCCGTGCACATCACCGAGCCGATGATCTTCCCCAGCTTCATGGGCCGCCTCTCACACGATCCGGAAATAGTCGATCAGCGCGCAGCGCCGCTCCCGGCTGAAGGTGCGTGGCCCGGGTCAGCCCTTCGCCCGTCGGGCTGGCGATGGTCCAGCTGGTGAACCCCGCCCCGCCGAAGCCCAGCCCGTCGTAGGCCGAGCCGTTCTTCACGAACAGCGAGCAGTTCATCACCTTGGCCATCTTCGACAGCTTCTCGATGTTGCGGGAATGCATCACGGCCGTGTGCCGGAAGCCGTGCTCGCAGGCCACCGCCAGCTCGATGGCCTCGTCCACGTTGGCCAGGCGCACCAGCGGCAGCACCGGCATGAGCTGCTCGGTCCAGACCAGCGGGTGGTCGCGCCCCACCTCGCACAGCAGCAGGCGCGTGCCGGCGGGCACCTCCACGCCGATGGCCCTGGCGATGACCCCCGCGTCCTTGCCCACGAAGTCCTTGTTGGCCGCCCCTTCCCGTCCCGGGCCTCCCGCCTCCTTGATCACCAGGCGGGTCACCGCCGCGGTCTGTTCGGCGTTGAGCTCGAAGGCCCCGTGCTTCTTCATCTCCGCCTTGAGCTCGTCGGCGATCGAGGAGACGGCCAGTACTTCCTTCTCGTCGATGCAGATCACGTTGTTGTCCAGGCTGGCCCCGCTCACGATGTCCCGGCCGGCCTTGACCAGATCCGCGGTCTCGTCCACCACCACCGGCGGGTTGCCCGGTCCGGCGGCGATCGACCTTCTTGGCGCTCTTCATCGCCGCCCGCACCACCGCCGGGCCCCCGGTCACCACCAGCAGGTTGACCAGGGGGCTCTCGAAGAGCTTCTGGGCCGTGTCGATCGTGGGCTCGGCCACCGTGCACAGCACGTTGGCCGGTCCCCCGGCCCGCTGGATGGCCTCGTTCAGGATGCTCACCGTGCGGGCGCTCACCTTGCGGGCCGCCGGGTGGGCGTTGAAGACCACCGCGTTTCCCGCCGCCACCATGCCGATGGCGTTGTTGAAGATGGTCTCCGTCGGGTTGGTGCTCGGGGTGATGGAGCCCACCACCCCGTAGGGAGCCCGCTCCACCAGGGTCAGGCCGTGGTCGTCCGTGAAGCTGACCGGCACCAGGTCCTCCACCCCGGGGGTGGCGGTGATGGCGATGCGGTTCTTGAGCACCTTGTCCTCGGCCCGGCCCATGCCGGTCTCCTCGACCGCCAGGCGGGCGATCTCCTCCAGGTGGGCCAGCCCCGTTTCCCGCATGGCGGCGATCATCCGGCGGCGGGTTTCCAGGGTGCACCCCGCGAGGTCCTCGAACGCCTTGCGGGCGGCGCGCACCGCGGACTCGATGTCCCCGAACACGCCCGCCTGCCCGGCCAGTGCCCCACCCTGCGCGCTGGCGGTCACCGGCGCAGCAGCTCCTCCGGGAGTCTGCAGCCTGGCCACCACCTGCTCCACCAGGGCCCGGATCGCAGCCTCGTTTACTTCCATACGCCCATCCCCTCATGCGGCAGGTCCAGCACGTGCTCCCGGATGTCCGGGTGGGGATTGGCCAGGAGCACCTCCCGGCACAAGAGGCCCTTGTCCGAAACCAGGCGCACTCCGGCGGCCAGGCCCGCCTCCACCTCGTGGATCCTGCCCATCAGCTTCACCGTGCTCTTGCCGCCCATGCCGCCGGCCAGGCGGATCTCCACCACCCGCACCGCGGAGGCCTTGGCCGCCGCGTCCGCCGCCTCGATGCCGGCGGACACCGAGAGGCTTTCGATGATGCCCAGCGCGTCCCATTCCCCGGCGCGCGCTTCCCCGCGCAGAGCCGGGATCACCTGCGGGTCCAGGTTCTGGATGAAAAGCTCGTCCACCAGCTCGGCGTTGCGCCCGGTCTTGCCGGCGGCCAGCGAGGCCTCCACCGAGGCCACGTCCCCCGTGATCAGGATCACCAGGCGCCCGGGCTCCACCAGGCGCGTGGTGATCACCGCCACCGGCGCGGCCTTGACCATGGCGTCCAGGGCCTGCACCCCCAGCGCGATGCTGGAGTACTCCTGCACCCCGATCACGTCGTACTGCCTGCTCATTTGCGGAACACCACTTCGCCGTGCTCGTCCACCAGGTCCACGATCCCCGAGATCAACGCGTCCACCGGCTTCTTGTCGCTGAATTGCATCTGCCGCGCCGAAGGCCCTTGGGTCACCATGACCAGCTCCCCCGCCCCGGCGCCGATGCCGTCCAGGGCCACCAGGTAGTCCCGGCGCCCCCGGCCCCGCTGGTCGCAGAGCTCCACCAGCAGGAATTTTGCGCCGGGGATGCCGTCGCTGCGGCGCGTGGCCACGACCGTGCCGGCCACCCTGGCGAAGATCATGCCTGGTCCTTCTGGTAGACCGTTCGGCCGTCCAGCTCCACGGTGTCCACGATGGCCACGATGGCCGCGTCGCTGGGCTTGCCGTCGGTGACCGCGGTCAGCCGGGCGCTGGAGCCGGCCACGTAGAAGACCACCTCCCCGGGCCCGGCGCCGACCGTGTCCATGGCCACCACGTAGTCCTTCTTGCCGGCCATGGTGGCGGGGTCGAGCTTTTCCAGCAGAAGGAACTTGATCCCCTCGATCCTGGGCTCCTTGCGCGTGGATACGACCGTCCCGGTCACTCGGGCCAGGAGCATTCTAGGCCTTCTTCTTGGCCGCGGCCTGCTGGCGTCCCAGGGGCAGGGCCTCGTCCACGTTGCCGTGCGGCCGCGGGATGATGTGCACCGACACGATCTCCCCCACCCGCTCGGCGGCCCGCTGCCCGCGTCCACCGCCGCCCGCACGGCCGCCACGTCCCCGCGCACGATCGCCGTCACGTAGCCCCCGCCGATCTTCTCGAAGCCGATCAGCTCCACCTTCGCCGCCTTCACCATCGCGTCCGAGGCTTCCACCATCGCCGCAAACCCGCGGCACTCGATCATCCCCAAGGCGTCCGAATACACGCTCTCCATGTCTCCTTCCTCCTATTCTTTCTGTCCCCCGGCCTCGCGCCCCGACAGGCCCGCCAGCCGGCTCTCCACGATTTCCTTGCTCACCAGCACTTCCGCCTCGTCCCCCGCGATGTACACCCGCCCAAAGCTGCCAAACCCCGACACGTCGATGATGTTGATGTGCGAGGTCTTCTCCGCCTCGTTGGCCGCGTAGAAGGCGTACCCCGCCGGCTCCATCTCCAGCACGTACAGCGTGTCCCCCCGCAGCACCATGTTCCCGTGGCGCACCTTGTTGATCAGCTGCGCGTGGTGGTCGGAGATGTTCTTGATCAGCTGGCTGGTCAGCACCTGGGGCTTCATGCCGGTCCTCTTCCCTGGCCCCCAGCTCCTTCAGCATCGCCGCCCCCGCCTGCCGCGCGTCGGCCTGGCTGTCGGAGTGCACCTCCAGCAGCCCGAACAGCCGCTCCACGATCTGGATGCCCGGGGTCACGTTGGTGGCCTTCAGGGCGATGTCGGTGAAGCGGTTGATCTCGATGCCCGGGGAGATCTCCACCACCATGCAGGCCTGCTGGGCCACCGGGTAGTAGCCCTTGGAGGTGGTGGCCAGAAAGGAGGCCATCTGGAACTGCAGGCTGTCCAGGAAGATGTAGGTCCTCAGGTCGATCCGGTTCTCCGCCATCTCACTCCCCCTTGCCGCCCAAAGGCAGCGCCGCGTCCACGTTGGCATGCGGCCGCGGAATGATGTGCACCGACACCACCTCGCCCACCCGCTCGGCGGCCCGCTGCCCGGCGTCCAGCGCCGCGCGCACCGCCGCCACGTCGCCGCGCACGATCGCCGTCACGTAGCCCCCGCCGGTCTTCTCGTAGCGCTTCAGCTCCACCCTGGCCGCCTTGACCATCGCGTCGGAAGCTTCCACCATGGCCGCGAATCCGCGGCACTCGATCATGCCCAGCGCCTGGCCCAACGCCTCTTCCATATCCCTGCCCTCCTGCTTCTGGCTGTTAGAAAATTCACACCTCTTCGAGATATCGTAAGAAAGCTAACACTCCTAAGCCAAAATATCGGCCAAAATTATCATTAATGGCCCAGTATTGCACCAAAAATTTCAGTTGTCAATACATTGTTGTTAAGATAGGATATAATCAGACGATGGGGAAACAAGAGCGCATCCAGCAGATCGTGGAGACCCTGCGGTCCCAGGATCTGGGCGTGTCCTCGATCCGCGAGCTGGCCGGCCGCCTGGCCGTGTCCGAGATGACCATCCGCCGGGACCTGGAGCTGCTGGCCCGCGACAACGTGGTGCGCCTGGTGCACGCCGGGGCGGTGCTGGTTTCCCCGGAGGCCGCTGCCCCGCGCTACTCGCTGGCGGAGGCCGGCGCGCACATGGCCGAGGAGAAGCGCCGGATCGGCCGAAGGGCCGCCGCGCTGATCCAGCCCCAGGACATCGTGATCGTGGACTCCGGCTCCACCACCGAAAGCCTGGTCAACGCCATCCCGGACGGCCTGCCCCTGACCCTGATCTGCTTCTCCCTGAACATCCTGGTGGCGGCGCACCGCAACAAGGAATGCCGGATCGTGTTCGCCGGAGGAGAGCTGCACGAGAACACCCTGATGTTCGAGAGCCCCGAAGGGGCCCAGCTCATCCGCCGCTCCCGGGCCAACAAGGCCTTCCTTTCGGCCAGCGGCGTGAGCGACCGGTTGGGGGTCACCTGCGCCAACTCCTACGAGGTGGAAACCAAGAAGGCGGCCATCGCCTCCTCCCTGCAGCGCATCCTGGTGACCGACTCCAGCAAGTTCGGGCGCATCCACCCTTCCCACTTCGCCGAACTGCAGGACTTCTCCGCCCTGGTCACGGACGCGGGCCTGCCCGCGGAAAGCGCCGAGTTCCTCCGCGCCAACGGCATCCAGATTCTTCTCGCCGAGTGACGCCCCGGTAAGCTGTTTCAAGCGACCTCCAGGCGGTAGGTGCTGGTGAAGGTGCCTCCGGCCTCCAGGCGCAGGATGCCTTCCTTGGCCGACAGCTCGCCGGTGGCGCCGGGGCTGTCCGGCAGGCCGAACCAGGGCTCGAGGCAAAGGAACGGGCAGCGCCCCGGCTTGGCCCAGACCCCCAGGTAGGGGGCCCCTCCGGTAATCACCGAAACGCTGCGGGGGTTCTGGCTGTTGCGGATGGAAACGATCCCGGAGGCCGGGTGCTTGAGGATCAGCACCCCGCGCTCGAACAGGTCCGGGCGCAGGAAGATCTGCCGGCTGGTGTCGAACACCGGGGCGGTCTGGTCCAGCATCAGGCCGTTGTCGAAAAAGTGCCTTTCCAGATTCTCCTCATCGCCGAAGTGCAGGTAGTAGTTCTCCAGCTGCCCTCCGGCGAAGGGCACCCGGATGGCGGGGTGCGAGCCGATGGAAAAGAGCATCTCCGCGGAGCCGATGTTGGTCACCTCGTACTGCACCGCCAGCCCTGAGTCCTGCACCAGGAAGGTGACGCGCAGCCGGAAATCGAAGGGGTACTGCCGGCGGGTTTCCTCGCCGGAGCTCAGTTCCAGCGCGACGCTGGAGGCTCCCGCGGCGGCCCGCGTGAACAGGCTGCGGCGGGCGAAGCCGTGCTGCGGCAGGCTGTACTCGGCGCCCCGGTGGGTATACTTGTTGTTCTTCAGCCCGCCGACGTTCGGGAACAGGATGGGGGCGGAGCCGCTCCACCAGGTCTGGTCCCCCGGCCAGATGTACTCCGTGCCCGATTGCCGGTCCCTCAGGCTCTTCAGCTCCGCGCCCATCTCCTCGATGCGGGCCTCGAAGCGCTCCCCGGCGATGACGACGGCCACAGCAGACTCGGTACGGCTCAGTACGCGGACTTGCCCACGGCGCCGGTGACGATGGCCACCCCGGCCACCGCGCCCAGCCGGGTGGCGCCCGCGTTGATCAGGATCATGGACTTCTCGAAGGAGCGCACCCCGCCGGAGGCCTTCACGCCCATGCCCGAGCCCACGGTCCGGCGCATCAGGGCGATGTCCTCCGGGGTGGCCTCCCCGCCTCCGAAGCCGGTGCAGGTCTTCACGAAGTCGGCGCCGGCCTTTTTGGCCAGCTCGCAGGCCAGCACCTTCTCCTCCTGGCTGAGCAGGGCGGTCTCGATGATCACCTTCAGGATCGTGGTGCCGTGGCTGGCCCGCCGCACGGCCCGGATGTCCTCTTCGACATACTTCAAATCGCGCGACTTCAGGGCCCCGATGTTCAGCACCATGTCCAGCTCCGAGGCGCCGTCCTCCAGGGCGCCGCGCCCTTCGAAGGCCTTGGCGCGGGAGGACATGGCCCCCAGGGGGAAGCCGATCACCGAGCACACCTTCACGCCGGTTCCGCGCAGCTTGCGGGCCACATAGGCCACCCGGCAGGAGTTGACGCACACGGAGAAGAAGCGGTACTGCAGCGCCTCGGCGCACAGCTTGTCGAAGGCCTCCAGCGGCGCCTCGGGGCGCAGCATGGTGTGGTCGATGTACTTGGCCAGCTCCGCCGGGGACAGGGCCGCAACCGCGGCGGGCCCCGCTGCCGGCCTCGCGACGGCCCGCGCCGGCGGAGGCCTGGCCCGCGCCGGCCAGCTTGGCCATGACCTCGCCCACGATGCGCTGCACCAGCTCCTTCTGATCCATGTCCCCGATGATCTTCCCGATCAAATCCTTCTGCTCCATGAAGCTAGATCCCTCCTCGCTCGATCGACATCAGCTTGTTCACGCGCGCCCAGTGCCGCCCGCCCGCGAAGCGGGTCTCCAGCCAGAGCCGGGCCAGCTCGCAGAGCTGGTCCCCGCTGTGCAGGGGCCCGCCCAGGGCGAGCACGTTGGCGTTGAAGTGTTCCCGGCTCATCACCACGGTGCGCGGGTCGTGGCAGGCGGCCGCCCGGATGCCCTTCACCTTGTTGCAGGCCATGGCCGAGGCAATGCCGGCCATGTCCACCACGATGCCCCGCTCGCAGTCCCCGGAGGCCACCTTGCGGGCCACCTTCACGGCGATGTCGGGGTAGTCCACGCTCTCCTTGCCATGGGTGCCCACGTCGCTCACCTTGTAGCCGAGGGTCTGCAGGTACAGTTTGAGCACCTCCTTGCCCTCGAAACCGCGGTGGTCGGCGCCCAGGGCCACGTGCTGCACCTGGTCCGGACCGCTGCCGGCCTGTTCCCCGCCGCCCAAGCTCACCATGCTCACGCGTCCTTTCCCGTTCGGATCTGGTCCACGATGGCGAAGATCGTAGTGCGCACGGCCGCCTTGGGGGCGCCCAGGATCTGGCGGCTGGAGTTGCCCTCGTCGATCAGCATCACGGTGTCCCCCTCCCCGGCCTGCACGGTGTCGCAGGCGATCACCGTCCGGCCCGCGGGGTTTCCGTACGGGTCCAGCGGCTGCACCAGCAGCAGCTTCCGGCCCCGCAGATCCGGGATCTTCATCGTGGAAACCACCGTGCCCGTCACCCGCCCCAGGGTCATGCGTCCACCCGATCCACGATGCCCATCACCGCCGCATCCGCGGGATTGAAGGAGTCCGGCAGGGTCATGGCCGCCTCGCGGCCGCCCTCCCACAGCACCAGGTCGCCCGGGCCGGCCTGCACCGCGTCGCAGGCGATCAGGGGGTCCCCGTAAGCCCGCCCCCCCTCGTCCACCGGCTGCAGGAGCAGCAGCCTGGCCCCTTCCAATCCGGGGTCCTTGACGGTGCACATCACCGAGCCGACGATCCTGCCCAGCTTCATGCCGGTCTCACTTGCGGAACACCACTTCGCCGTCCTGGTCCACCAGGTCCACAATGCCGCAGACCACCGCGTCCACCGACCGGCGGTCGGTCAGCTCGGTGTTGCGCGCGGAAGGTCCCTGGGCCACCATCACCAGCTCCCCCTCCCCCGCGCCCACCGTGTCCACCGCGACCAGGTATTCCCCCCGGCCCTCCAGGCGCGGGGTGCAGGCCTCCACGAGCAGGAACCTGGCCCCGGGGACCGTGTCGGCCCGGCGGGTCAGGACCACGGTGCCGGCGACCCTGGCGAAGGTCACGCCTGGTCCTTGCGGTAGACCGCCCGCCCGCCGACGTCCACGTCGTCCACGATCCCGATGACCGCGGCATCCGTGGGCCTGCCGTCGGTGGCCTCCGTCAGGCGGGCGGCGCTGCCGGACACGCACAGCACCACCTCGTCCACCCCGGCGTCCACCGCGTCCATGGCCACCAGGTAGTCCTTCTTGCCGGCCATGCTCGTGGGGTCCAGCTTCTCCACCACCAGAAAGCGCACTCCCTCGGTGCGCGGCTCCTTGTGAGTGGAAACGACAGTGCCGATGACCCGGGCTAGAAACATGGGGTCCGGGGCGCGCCTATTTCTTCTTGGCCGCGGCCGCGGCCTGCTGGCGTCCCAGGGGCAGGGCCTCGTCCACGTTGCCGTGCGGCCGCGGGATGATGTGCACCGACACCACCTCCCCCACCCGCTCGGCGGCCCGCTGCCCGGCGTCCAGCGCCGCCCGCACCGCCGCCACGTCCCCGCGCACGATCGCCGTCACGTAGCCCCCACCGGTCTTCTCGAAGCCGGTCAGCTCCACCTTCGCCGCCTTCACCATCGCGTCCGAGGCTTCCACCATCGCCGCAAACCCGCGGCACTCGATCATCCCCAAGGCGTCCGAATACACGCTCTCCATGCCCTTCCTCCTGCCTTCCTCTTATTCTTTCTGTCCGCCGGCCTCGCGCCCCGATAGGCCCGCCAGCCGGCTCTCCACGATTTCCTTGCTCACCAGCACTTCCGCCTCGTCCCCCGCGATGTACACCCGCCCGAAGCTGCCGAAGCCCGACACGTTGATGATGTTGATGTGCGAGGCCTTCTCCGCCTCGTTGGCCGCGTAAAAGGCATATCCTGCCGGCTGCATCTCCAGCACGTACAGCGTGTCCCCCCGCAACACCATGTTCCCGTAGCGCACCTTGTTGATCAGCTGGGCGTGGTGGTCGGAGATGTTCTTGATCAGCTGGCTGGTCAGCACCTTGGGCTTCATGCGGTCCTCTTCCCTGGCCCCCAGCTCCTTCAGAATCGCCGCCCCCGCCTGCCGCGCGTCGGCCTGATTGTCGGAGTGCACCTCCAGCAGCCCGAACAGCCGCTCCACCACCTGGATGCCCGGGGTCACGTTGGTGGCCTTCAGGGCGATGTCCGTGAAGCGGTTGATCTCGATGCCCGGGGAGATCTCCACCACCATGCAGGCCTGCTGGGCCACCGGGTAGTAGCCCTTGGAGGTGGTGGCCAGAAAGGAGGCCATCTGGAACTGCAGGCTGTCCAGGAAGATGTAGGTCCTCAGGTCGATCCGGTTCTCCGCCATGGCTTCCTCCTAGTGCATCTCCCGCCCGCCGGTGATGTTGAACGCCTGGCCGGTGCAGTAGTCCCCGCTCACGGTCAGGAAGTGGACGAAGTCCACGACGTCCTCGATGCGGGTCAGCCGCCCCAGGGGGATCTTGGCGGTGAACTTCTTCACCACCTCCTTCTCGGGCAGCTTCAGGTTCTCGGTGTAGGCCTTGCTCACCTCGCCCCACACCCCGGTGGCCTCGGTGATGCCGGGGCAGACGCAGTTGACCTTGACGTTGGCCTCGGCCAGCTCGAAGGCCAGCGCGTGGGTCAGGCTGATGATCGCGCCCTTGGCCGCCGAATAGTGGGCCATCAGCGCGGAGCCGGTCTTCCCGGATTTTGACGAGAAGTTGATGATCCGTCCATCCTTCAGGGCGCGCATGCCGGGCGCCACGGCCTGCGCGCAGTACAGGGCGCCGTGCACATTGACCCGCATGATGCGGTCCATCAGCTCCGGGGTGATCTGCTCGAAGGGTCGCTGGTCCACCAGCCCGGCGTTGTTCACCAGGCAGAATACCGGACCCAGGACCCGGGCGATTTCCGCGAAGCAGGCCAGCACCGCCTCCCGGTCCGTGATGTCCACCACGTAGCCGACCGCGGTGCGGCCCTGCGCGGCCAGGCGCTCCGCCTCCTGTTTCACTGCCGGATTGATGTCCAGCAGCGCCACCTTCGCGCCGTCCGCGGCGTAGCGCTCGGCGATCGCCAGGCCGATGCTGCGGGCCGCCCCGGTAATCACGCAGACCCTGTTAGCCAATGTTAGAGCCATGACCGGAAGCCTAAAGAAACCGCTGGTTTTTGTCAACCGAAAACGGTTTTTTCTGGACATTTTTGGCTTTTTTCGGTACTCTGCCTCGTACATGCTTCCGTACGAACGGCAGGAGCGGATCCTGGCATCGCTGCAGGACCGGCGTTTCCTGAAAATCGAGGACCTCTTGCGGCTGACCGGCAGCTCGCTCACGACCCTGCGCAGGGACATCGAGCAGCTGGCCGACGGCGGCAGGGTGCGCAAGTCCCGGGGCGGGATTCTGCTGACCGATTCCGTCGCGCCGGAAGCCGTGGATCCGCTGTACCGCACCCGCGAGCGGCAGAATACTGATGAAAAAGAGCGCATCGGCGCGGCCGCGCAAGCGCACATCGCCGAAGGGGACATCCTGTTCCTGCTCAACGGGACCACCACCCGCGCGGTGGCCGAGCAGCTGGACCCGGCCAAGCGGGTGACCATCATCACCAACGGCATCGACATCGCCGCGGCCCTGCGCGGCAAGCCCAACGCCGAGGTGATCCTGCTGGGCGGGGTCGTGGACTACGCCCACAACACGCTGTGCGGCCCGCTGGCGCTGAAGAGCCTGGAGCACCTGCACGCCGCGCGGCTCATCTCCGGAGCGGGGGGCATCACCGAAGAGAAGGGCGTCACGATCTACCCGTATCTGGTTTCCGCCTACTACCAGAACATCGTGCGCATGGTGAGCGAGGTGATCCTCGTGGCCGACCGCTCCAAACTGGGGCGCAACGCCCTCGTGCAGGCCACCGCCCTGGAGGAGGTGGACCTGATCATCACCGACAAGGTCGTGCCGCCCGAGCACCTGCGGATGTTCGAGCGGCACGGCGTGCGCTGCGAGCAGGTCTAGCCGCGGCCGGGAGGGAACGTGAAAGCAGCCGTGTATTTCGGAAAGAACGACGTGCGCCTCGAGGAGGTGCCGGAACCGGCCTGCGGCCCGGGGGAGCTGCGCGTGCGCATCGAGGCCTGCGCCGTGTGCGGCTCGGATCTGAAGACCTTCCAGAGCGGCAACCCGCGCATGAAGCCGCCCATGACCATGGGGCACGAGTTCTCGGGCCGCCTGGATGCGGTGGGCCGGGGCGTGCGCGGCTTCGCCGTCGGCGAACGCGTGGTGATGGCCACCTCGGTGTCCTGCGGGGAGTGCTTCTACTGCCGGAAGGGCTGGAGCAACCTGTGCGCGAACCTCAAGCCCATGGGCTTCTTCTTCCCCGGGGGCATGGCCGAGTACCTGGTCATCCCGGAGCTGGCGGTGCGAAACGGCCACGTGGTCAAGGTGCCCACCCCAACGGGTGAAGGCGCGCTGGCCCCCGAGCACGCCGCCCTGGCCGAGCCGGTGAGCTGCGCGGTGAACTGCGCCGAGTTGTGCGGCATCGGCGAGGGGGATACGGTCGTGGTGGTGGGAGCCGGCCCCATGGGGCTCATGAACCTGTTCGTGGCCCGGGAGTTCGGCGCCCGCAAGCTGATCCTGGCCCAGCGCCCGGGCAAGCGCCTGGAGCAGGCGCGGGCCTTCGACTGCGGCCGCCTGGTGGACACCGGCGACGGAGGACCTGCGCAAGGTGGTGCTGGAGGAGACCGGCGGCCTGGGCGCCGACTGCGTCATCGTGGCCGCCCCCTCGGCGGCCGCCCAGGCGGAGGCCCCGGGGCTGGTGCGCAAGCGGGGCACGGTCTGCCTGTTCGCCTCCCTGCCGGTGGGCTCCAACCTCCTGTCCGTGGACAGCCGCACCATCCACTACGGCGAAATCCGGGTGGTGGGCGCCAGCGATTCCACCGCCCGGCAGGTGGAGAAGGCGCTGGCCATCCTGGCCAAGCCCGGCTTCCCGAAGGAGAAGCTGGTCAGCCACCAGCTGGGCCTGCGGGATTTCGCCCGCGCCTTCCAGATGATGCTGGACCGCGACGGCCTGCGGATCGTGCTGCGGCCCTGAAGGCGGGCGCTACCCCCGGATCACCGCGCGGAGGTAGAAGAAGGCGATCGCCCCGCTTACCGCCAGCTTGACCGCCAGGGCCAGCATGGTGCCGGCGAACACCCCCCAGCCGGCCCGCAGAGCCTGGGCCGACACTTGCCCCGGCCAGCAGCTCCCCCAGCACGGCGCCGACGAAAGTGCCCAGGATCGCGCCGAACGGCGGGAGCAGGATCATGCCGACGATCATGCCGATGATGGAGCCCCAGATCCCGCCCTTGCCCGCGCCCCATTTCCTGGCCGTGAGCACCGGCAGCACGTTGTCCAGCACGGTCATTGCCGCGGCCAGCGCGCCCAGCACGATCAGGACCGGCAGGCTGAAGGTGTCCCAGCCTCGCGCCAGGCAGAGCACCAGCAGAGCCAGGTAGCTGATCAGGGGGCCCGGCAGGATCGGCAGCACGCAGCTCACCATCCCGGCGGCCAGAAGCAGGAAGCCCAGGATCACCAGCGCGGTCATGAGGCGCGAGACTCAGCGCGCCTCGTTGGGGTCAAGCGTGATCAGGCCTACGGACAGGTCCTGCTGGTCCATGGGGGAGAGGCTGCCGGAGTAGCGGCCGGCTTCCAGCTCGATGCGTTCACCACCGGTGACGCGCAGCCAGGACTGTCACCCACAGCCCCGGCCGGTGAAGGAGAAATGCACCGTCCGGGCCGGACCCCCCGCCTCGGGCTGGAGGGCAAAGTCGAGCCGGATTTCCCGCTCCGACTCGCCGCGCACCAGCAGGCGGACCTGGTAGCTCCCGGGCTCGCCGATGTCGACGGCGAAGCGGACTACAGCGGGGTTGGCCGGGTCAACCGCGAGCTGTTCCTTCTCGACCCACACGGTCTGGGCGCCGGCAGCCAGCGCCGCGAAGCACAGGGTCGCAAACGTCAGCGTCAGGATTCGTCGCATGACTTGCCCCCCTTACCCCACCAGCAGATTCTGCAGCAGGGCCTTGTCCAGCTCGCCGGCCTGCAGCGGCTCCCGCCCGGAAGGCTTGCCCAGCCCGGATAGGAAAGCAGCCCGCGGCAGGGGGATGAACAGCCCGGCCTGGCCGGCCTCTGCCCCGGCAGTCAGACCCCAGCGCACGGCCGCCTTGCCGTCGGCGGACAGGCCGGCATCCAACAGCAGGTCGTGCGGCGCCTCGAGGCCCGCGCCCTGGCGGTCCAGCGCCTCTAATAGATAAGCCGCGTTGCGGGAGTTCCAGTAGAGGGTGATGCGAACCTCGGGGCCGGCCGCCCGCAGGGCCGCCAGCACCTTCCGCTCGGCACCCTTGCCCGCCTCCGCCAGAAGCTGCTCGGGATTCACCAGCACCGTCACGGGGCCGCCCGCGCCTTTCAGCCCCTCGGCCAGCAAGGCCGGATCCGGCAGGATCCGCTCGAAGAAGCGCTCGTAGACCTCTTCGGTCTCCCCGTAATACCACAACCGGGCCTGTCCGCGCCGCTGCAGAGCCAGGCAGTCGGTGAAGGCCACGTTGTTGGCCCGGTCCAGGCCGCCCGCGATCAGGATGCGCGGCACGCCGTTGGCCCCGGGTGCGGCGACGGCCACCGCTGCCGGTCTGCGCAGCAGGTCCACCCAGCCCGGCTCCAGGCCGGCCAGGCCTTCGGCCTGCACGGGGATGCCTCGGGTGGAGGCGAAGGCCAGGAAGCGGTCCAGGACCTCGGCGGCCAGCACGGGGGACAGGCGCAGCAGGGGCTGGCGGGCCTTGCCCAGCAGCGCTTCCAGGCGCGCCCGCGCCTCGGCGGCCTGCAGTGGCTTGCCGCCGGCGCTCGGCGCCGACCCACCGCCCCGGCCCGCGGCCTGCAGCAGCTTGACCAGGCCGAAGCGGCCCTTCTCGCACAGCAGTCCGCCTCCTGCGGCCCCGGAGGCCGCGGCGCCGTTTGCGCCGGCGCCGGCTCCCTTCAGGGTGCGCTCTTTCACGCGCACCAGCAGGCCGCCGTGGGAGCGCAGCTCCACAGGACAGCCCACGGAGCACAGCGAGCAGAAGCCCTCCTGGATCGCTTCGATCAGAGGCACGGTCTTGCCGTCGGGGATCTTCTCCGTGAGCGCCCCCACGGGGCAGGCGGAGACGCACTGCCCGCAGTTGATGCACAACGGGTCCTCGCCGAAGCTCACCCCGAAGGTAGGCACGACCAGGGACTGGAAGCCGCGGCGCACGTAGCCCAGCACGCCCAGACCCTGCACCTCCAGGCAGATGCGGATGCAGCGCCCGCAGAGCACGCACTTGGCCGGGTCGCGCCGGATGAAGGGGTGGCTCTCGTCGATGGGGTGCTTCTGGATCTCCCCCTCGTAGTGCCGGGCGCTGGCCCCGTACTCCTGGGCGTACTCTTTCAGGCGGCACTCGTGCACGTCCTGGCAGCCGCACTCCAGGCAGCGGCGGGCCTCGGCCCGGGCCTGCTCCGCGCTGAGGCCCTGCTCGATCTCCTCGAAGCTCTTCACGCGCGCGGAGGCCTCGGTCATGGGCATGGCCTGGCGGGCCACGCGCGGCTCCTGCTGGAACTCCGCCTCGGTGGGCTTGCCGAAATCCTCCTTCTTGCTGAGGAACTCCACCGGACGGCGGTAGTCCCCGCCGGCCAGCCAGGCCAGGATGGCCCGGGCCGCGTGCTTGCCGCCGGCGATGGCCCGGATGGCGATGTCCGCCCCGGTGGGCAGGTCCCCCGCGGCGAACACCCCGGGCACGCCCGTGCGCCCGGTCTCCTCGTCGCATTTCAGCAGGCCGCGCTCGTCCAGCAGCCCGGCGGTCTTGGCCAGGGCAGAGGTGTCCGGGTACTGCCCGATGGCGCTGATCACCGTGTCCACCTCGACCTCGAAGTCGCTGCCCTCCAGGGGCACGGGGCGGCGGCGCCCCGAGGAGTCCGGCTCGCCCAGCTGCATCTTGATCAGGCGCAGCGCCTTCAGGCCCTTGCCCTTCTCCTGGATCATCATCGGGGCCACCAGGTAGTAGAAGTGCACGCCCTCCTCCAGGGCTTCGTGCACCTCCGCCTGCGAGGCGGGCATTTCCACGTCGGTGCGCCGGTAGAACAGGTTCACCTCCCGCACGCCCAGGCGCGCGGCGGTGCGCGCCGAGTCGATGGCCGTGTTCCCGCCGCCGATGACCGCCACCCGGTCGCCGAGCTGCGGCCGGCGGCCCAGGGCCACCTCGCGCAGGAAGTCGATGCCGATGAGCACGCCCGGACGGTCCTCGCCCTGGATGCGCAGGCCCGATCCCTTCCAGGCCCCGAAGGCCAGGAGCACGGCGTCGTAGGACTTGCGCAGCTCCTCCAGCTGCACGTCCCGCCCCAGGCGCACGCCGGTTTTCAGCTCCACGCCCAGCCGCAGGATGCTCTGCACCTCTTTGTCCAGCACCGGCTGCGGCAGGCGATAGTCGGGGATGCCGTAGCGCAGCATGCCCCCGGCCTTCTCCTCGGACTCCAGCACGGTCACCGCCACGCCGGCTTGGGCCAGGTAGTAGGCGGCGGAGAGGCCCGCCGGGCCCGCGCCGATCACCACCACGCGCCGGCCGGTCTTGGCGGCCACGGGCGGGTCGTATGGGGCCGCGGAGCCCATGTCCAGGTCGGCCGCGTAGCGCTTGCACCAGTCGATCCCGACCGGCTCGTCCACCAGGTTGCGGCGGCAGGCCTCCTCGCAGGGCCGCGGGCAGACCCGGCCGATGGACAGCGGGAAGGGGCAGTCCCGCTTGATCAGGGCCAGGGCCTCCCGGTCGTTGCCGTTGGCGATCAGGCCCAGGTAGCCCTGCACGTCCAGGTTGGAGGGGCAGGTCAGGGTGCACGGCGCCTTGCAGTCCCCGTAGTGGTTGGACAGCATCAGCTCCAGGGCCATGCGCCGGGTGGCCCGCAGGTCCGCGTCGTCGGTGACGACCCGCATACCCTGGCGCACCCTGGTGGAGCAGGCCGGCACGAAGCCCTTGGCCCCCTCGACGCGCACCACGCATACCCAGCAGGAGGCGTAGGGCTCCAGGCGGGGGTCGTGGCAAAGAGTGGGGATGCGCAGGCCCTGGGCCTCGGCCACGTCCAGGATGGTCTGCTCGGGCCGGGCCAGAAGGCGCCGGCCGTTCAGCTCGATCTCCACGAAGCGCGTGCGCGGGGCGACTGCGCCGGGGCGCGGCCTTGCGGACGGCCGGCTTGTTCCGGGCGGCCGGCTTCTTGGCGGCGACCTTCTTCGACACGGCCTTCCGCGGCGCGATCTTCCGGGCGCTCACGCGGCACCGCCTTCCGCGGCAGCGGCTCGGCAGCCCCGACGGCGGCCGCCTCCGGACCGGTGAGCACCTCGATGGCGTCGAACCGGCAGGCCTGGAAGCACAGGCCGCACTGGATGCACTTGTCCTGGATGATCGTATGCACTTTCTTTCGTTCTCCCACGGCGGCCTGGGTCGGGCAGACCTTGGCGCAGGCCATGCAGCCCGTGCAGGTCTCGGGAACCACGCGGTAGCGGATCAGGGCCCGGCACTGTCTTGGCCCGGCAGCGCTTCTCGCGGATGTGCTCTTCGTACTCCTCCCGGAAGTACCGCAGGGTGGTGAGCACCGGGTTGGGCGCGGTCTGCCCCAGCCCGCACAGGGAGGCCAGGCGCACCTTGGCGGCCAGCTCCTCGAAGCAGCTCGATGTCGGACATCCGGCCCTGGCCGTCGCAGATGCGCTCCAGGGTCTCCAGCATCCGCTTGGTGCCGATGCGGCAGAAGGTGCACTTGCCGCAGGACTCGCTCTGGGTGAAGCTCAGGAAGTAGCGGGCCACGTCCACCATGCAGGTGGACTCGTCCATCACCACCATGCCGCCGGAGCCCATGATCGCCCCGGTGGCGGTGAGCGAGTCGTAGTCGACCTGCACGTCCAGCAGGCTCTCCGGGATGCAGCCCCCGGAGGGGCCGCCCATCTGCACGGCCTTGAACTTCTTGTCCCCGGCGATGCCCCCGCCGACCTCGAAGATCACCTCGCGCAGGGTGATGCCCATGGGCACCTCGATCATGCCCCCGCGCTTGATCTTGCCGGCCAGGGCGAACACCTTGGTGCCCTTGCTCTTGGCCGTGCCCAGCTTGGCGTACTCCGCCCCGCCCTTGCGCAGGATGTACGGGACGTTGCCGTAGGTCTCCACGTTGTTGATGTTCGTCGGGGCGCCCCACAGCCCGCGCTCCGCGGGGAAGGGCGGGCGCAGCGTGGGCATGCCGCGCTTGCCCTCGATGGAGTCCATCAGGGCCGTCTCCTCGCCGCAGACGAAGGCCCCGGCTCCCTCCTTGACGTGGATCTCGAAGCTGAAGTCGGTTCCCATGACGCGCTGCCCGAGCAGCTTCTTCCGCTTGGCCTGCTGGATGGCGATCTCCAGGCGCTTGATGGCCAGCGGGTACTCGGCCCGCACGTAGATGTAGCCCTCGTCCGCGCCGATGGCGTAGGCCGCGATGACCATGCCCTCCAGCACCGCGTGCGGGTCGCTCTCCAGCAGGCTGCGGTCCATGAAGGCCCCCGGGTCCCCCTCGTCCGCGTTGCAGATCAGGTAGCGCTTGCCCGGGCGGCTCGCGCGGGCCAGGGACCACTTCAGGCCCGTGGAGAAACCCGCCCCGCCGCGCCCGCGCAGGCCGGAGGTCTGCACCTCGTCGATGACCTGCTCCGGGGTCATGGAGGTCAGGACCTTGCGCAGGGCCTGGTAGCCTTCCGCGGCCAGGTAGTCCTCGATGGACTCCGGGTCGATGACCCCGCAGTTGGCCAGCACGATCTTGCGCTGCCGGGCCAGGTAGGGGTAGTCCTCGGGGATCAGCAGCTCCTGCACGGGGCTGCCCCCGACCACGTGAGCCTCCACCACCTGCCGGGCCTTGCCGGCGTCCAGGTCGCCGTACAGGAAGCGTTCGCCCCCTTCCGTGCGCACCTCCACCAGGGGCTCGCGGTGACAGGCCCCGATGCAGCCGGTGGAAGTCACCGGGATTTTCAGCCCGCGCGCGGCGAGCTCCGCCAGCAGGGCCTCGTGCACCTGCCGGGCCCCGGCGGCAATGCCGCAGGAGCCCATGCCGACCACCAGCTCCGTGACCGCGCTCATGACTTGCCCTTTCGTCAAGACCTTCTTCAGCTTGTCGCCGGTGAGCCGGCCGTACACCTCCGCGTCCAGCATGACCACCGGAGCCAGGGAGCAGCAGCCCAGGCAGGCCACCTTCTCCAGCGAGTACTCCCCGTCCGCGGTGGTCTGGCCCGGCCTCCACGCCCAGCTCCATCTTCAAGGTCGTGTCCAGCGAGTCCGCCCCGTTCACGTGGCAGGCCGTGCCGTGGCAGACCTTCAGGGTGTGCCTGCCCGGGGGCTGGAAGCGGAACTGGGCGTAGAAGGTGGCCACCCCGTAGATCTCCGCCGGGGACTTGCCCGTGACCCGGGCGATGCGGGCCATGTCCTCGTTGGAGAGGAAGCCCCGCAGCTCCTGGGTCTTCTGCAGCAGGGGAATGACGTTGCCTTTTTGGCCCCGCCAGGCTTCGAGCAAGCGCTCGAAGGAATCCGCGACATGTTCCACGATTGTGCCCTTTCGCTTACTCTGGAGGTTGGCGCCGATATCCTACCACGACCGGTCCGATTCGGCAATAGAAATGCGGCCCTGAGCCGCCTTGACAGGCCGGGACCTGGAGGCGAGGATGAGCCTCCATGGAGGCGGTGAAGCGGATCCTGGCGGTCGGGGATGTCAACCTGGACCTCCTGCTCACAGGCCTGGACCGCCTCCCCGCAGCCGAGGAAGAGTCCCTCGCCCGCGGCCTGGAGTTCCTGGTCGGCGGGCAGACGGGCACCGTGGCCCGCGCGCTCGCCCGGCTGGGGCTGGCCGTCCGCTTCGCGGGCCGGGTGGGCGACGACGACTACGGCCGCCTGGCGCTGCGGGAGCTCTCCACGGCGGGCGTGGACACCGGCAGCCTGATCGTCGACCCCGCCTTGCGGACCGGGGTGACAGTGGTGCTTTCCACCGGCGCCCAGCGCGCCTATGCCACTTATGCCGGCTCCGCGGCCCAGGCCCGGCGCTCCGACGTGACCGCGGAGAGCCTGGCCTGGGCCGACCACCTGCACGTCGGTTCGTACTACCTGCAAGCGGCACTGCGGCCGCAGCTGCCGGAGTTGCTCCGGGAGGCCCGGCGCCGGGGGCGGAGCACTTCCCTGGATCCCGGCTGGGACCCCTCCGGCAGGTGGGGGCAGGAAATCCGCGACCTGCTGCCCTTGGTCGACCTCTTCCTGCCCAACCAGGCCGAGGCCGCCGCAATCTCGGGTGAGCAGGCGCCGGAGAAGGCGTTGGCCGCGCTGTCCGCGCTGGCCTCCCCGGACGCGGTGGTCGTGGTCAAGATGGGCGCGGCCGGCTGCCTGGCCGGAAACCGGGCCGAGGCCTGGCGCTGCCCCGCCTTCCGGGTAAAGGTCGTCGAGGTGACCAGTGCGGGGGACGTGTTCGGCGCGGGCTTCCTCTACGGGTTTCTGGGCGGCTGGAACCTGCCGGAGGCGGCCCGCTTCGCCAGCGCCTGCGGGGCCCTGGCCGTGCAGCGACCCGGCAGCGGCGGCATCGTGGCCGGCCTGCGCCAGGTCCAGGAGTTCCTCGCCTCCAGGCAGGAGGAGGCGGTCCCGATAAAACTGATCCAGGAGGCGGACATTGAATCCGAGCCAAGATGACCGGCACATGCTGGAGGAAATCGAGAACCAGCCCGAGGCGTGGGCCCGCAGCATCCAGATCGTGGAGGCCATGGCCGGCCGGCTGCGCACGCTGGCCCGGGGCCGGGAGGAAGTCCTGTTCACCGGCTGCGGCTCCGGCTTGAACGCGGCCGAGGCCATCGCCCCGGCCTTCCAGCGCTGCACCGGCATCCGCGCCCGCGCGGTCCCGGCGGCCGAGCTGGTGTTCTTCGCCGAGACCGTGCTGGTCCCCGACAGCCGCGCGCTGGTCGTGGCCATTTCGCGCTCCGGCGCCACCACCGAGACGCTCCTGGCCGGAGAGGAGGCCCGGCGGCGGGACCTGCCGACCCTGGCGCTCACCTGCCGGCAGGACAGCCCCCTGGCGCGGCAGAGCACGGAGGCCATCGTGTTGGAGCCGGCCGGCGAGCGGAGCGTGACCACCACCCAGAGCCTGACCAGCATGGTCCTGAGCGGCCAACTGACCGCCGGCATCCTCTCCGGCAACACCGAGTACCTTGGGCAGTTGCGCCGCCTGCCCGAGCTGGCTGGAGCACGCATGGAGCGGTTCCACCGTCTGGGACGCCGGGTCGGGGAGGAGGCCGCCATCCGCAAGTTCGCCTTCGTGGCCAGCGGCTCCCTGCGCGGTATAGCCAGGGAAGCCCAGCTCAAGATCAAGGAGATGGTGCTCCTTCCCGCCGACGCCTATCCCCTGCTGGACTACCGCCACGGTCCCAAGTCCAACGTCGATCGCGGCATGCTGGTCACGGTCCTGAGCACCGACCGCACCCGCGTGGTGGAAGACGAGCTCATGGTCGAGATGAAAAGCCTGCAGGGCCGGCTGCTGTTCATCGGCCAGAAGGCCGATACCGGCATCGCCGCTTCCGCGGACTACGTCGTCGAGTTGGAGTCGGGGCTTGCGGATTTCGCGCGCGACGTCCTGTGCCTGGTGCCGCTGCACTTCCTGGCGTACTACAAGTCCCTGGCCGAAGGCCAGAGCCCATCGACCCCGAAGAACCTGAGCTACTGGGTGCGCACCGAGGGGTTGAGCGGAGCGGGCGGGTCCAAGGGATCGGGCTCCCCGGCCTGAAAGGTTCGCCCGCCTGGGGCCAGGCGCCCGGGGACAAGCCTCCCCTTCCACCAGCCGCGCTCCGGCAGGCGCAGCGCACCCTCCGCCTCAAGGCAGGCCAGGGCTTCCGCGATGTCCTCCGGCTCCCAGCCGGAGAGCAGGCCGTAATCGCGGAAGCAGTCCAGCTCGTCGCGGACCACCTCGTAGCAGCGCCGGCCGCAGAGCACCTGCACCGCCTGGCGCCGGGTGAAGCGGCGGCGATGCCGCCGGAAGAAGGCTCGCAGCGCCAGCCGGCCTTCCGCCGGCTCCCCGGCCCGGCCCGCGCACACGTCGCAGCCCGAGCAGGGCGGGGCCGGCAGGCCCAGCGCCTCCAGCAGCGCCGCCCGCCGGCAGGTGCCCGGGTCGCGCACGCGCTCCAGCAGGCGCAGGTAGCGGCGGCGCTCCAGCTCCGAGGTCAGGCCCGGCCCTGCGGCGAAGGCCAGGTCCTCCGCTCCATACAGCAGCAGGCATTCCGCCGGCCGGCCGTCGCGTCCGGCGCGGCCGGACTCCTGCAGGTAGGCCTCCACGGAATAGGGCACGTCCCGGTGCACGACGGTGCGGATGTCCGGTTTGTCCACGCCCAGCCCGTAGGCCGAGGTGGCCGTGAGCACCCCGTCGCCGGAGCGCAGGAACCAGGCCTCCACCTGCCGCCTCTCCCCGGGCTCCAGACCCGCGTGATAGAAGAACACCTCCGCACTGCCCAGGCGGCGGCGCAGGAGGCGGGCGGCGGACTCGGCCGCCGGGCGGCTGCGGCAGAACACCAGCGCGGGTCGCGCGGCCGCGGGGCCGGCCCCGCCCAACAGGCCGCACAGGGCCCGCTGCTTGGAAAGCACCTCTGTGAAACGGTAGCGCAGGTTGGGGCGGTCCGGGTCGGCCTGCACCAGGACCGGCTCGCGCCCGGCGAACAGGTGCGCCCGCACGGCCCGCAGGGTTTCCGGGCTGGCCGTGGCCGTGAAGGCGCTCAGGCGCCCGACCTCCAGGTGTCGGAAGCGGCGCCCCAGCTCCAGGTAGTCGGGGCGGAACTCCGGTCCCCACTCGGCCACGCAGTGCGCCTCGTCCACCACCGCGTGGGCCACCTTCAGGCCGCGCAGCAGCTCCCGCACGCCCGGGGTGCCCAGCGCCTCCGGCGTGGTGTACAGCAGGCGCAGCTCCCCGCGGGCGGCCTGCTCCCCGATGCGGCGGCGCTCCCCGGCGCTCTGTCCCCCGCGCAGCGCGTCCGCGGGCAGCGCCGCCTGCCGGCAGTGGGAAAGCTGGTCCTCCAGCAGCGACAGCAGGGGCACCACCACCAGGGTGATCCCGTCCAGCACCCGGCTGGGAAGCTGGAAGCACAGGGACTTGCCGGCTCCGGTGGGCAGGACCACGATCTGGTCGGCGCCCTCCAGGACGTTGGCGATCACCAGGCGCTGGATGGGGTACAGGTACTTCAGGCCGAAGTCGCGCTCGGCCAGCTGGGCTACGGGGTCCGGGGTCACCCTTTCCTGAGGCTCATGCGGAAGAAGTAGTCGTCCATGATCTCCACCAGCTCGGGGGAGAACTCCAGGGCGCAGGTCACGCGCCGGCGCTGCTTGTCGGTGAGCGTGCTGTCCTCGATTTTCCCGCTGACCATGAACTGGTAGGTCTGGAAGTACAGCTTGACGATCAGGGTCTGGCCCGCGGCCAGACCCTGGGCCGAAAGGGGCAGCTCCAGCACCAGGCGGTTCACCGCCAGGGACAACAGGCGGGCGGGAACCTTCTGGGCCGCGTGCTGGCACTCCACGTAGTTGTTGTAGCGCATGACCCGGGCCACGGCCGGATCGATGGCCACCTGGCGGTCCTTGTAGCCGGTGTACTGGTTCTTCAACCCTTCGAAAGACAGCACGTAGTCGCCGATGATCTCCACCAGCTCGGCGGGGCAGCTCTTATAGACGATCTCCATCAGGCAGACGTTGGTCTTGCCCTTGACCGGTCCAATGCGCTCCAGGTTCCCTCGCAAGAGCAGGTTCATCGGAGTCTTGGCCGGCTGCTTCTGGAAGGCGATGGTGAGCGAAGCCGCTTTGGCGCGGAACTGCTGGAAGAAGTTGATCTCCTCCGGGGTCAGGATGACCAGCAGGATGATCCGGGACATGGAGAGCTGGTAGGGGGCGCAGATCAGCATGTAGTCTTCGATTTTCAGCAGGGTCTGGGACTGCAGCAACCCGAGCTTCTTGACGGCGTAGGGGTTGAAGCGCACGATCTCGGAAGCGAACTTCTGCTGGTACTCCTGCACCCGTGAAGCGGCCATAGCTCCTGTAATTGTAATAACCTGTATGAATAAGTCAAGCAGAGACGCAATTATTGACACGCCGCGTCATTCCGGTATGCTTGGCACGGTATGAATGAAGGCAAACTGCCTCCCGCCGTGCTGGAACGCCTGCTGCGGCACACCGCCTCCGCCGGCAGGGAGGTGCTGGTGGGCGCGGAGGCCGGCGAGGACGCGGCCGTGGTGCGCGGCGGGCGGCGGCTGGTGCTCACCGCCGACCCCATCACCTTCACCGAGGAGAACATCGGCCTGTACGCGGTGGCGGTGAACTGCAACGACATCGTGGCCATGGGCGGCAGGCCGCGCTACCTGATCACCACCCTGCTGCTGCCCCCGCGCTTCCCCGCCTCCCGGCTGTCGGCCATCTTCCGGGAAATCCGCGGCGCCGCCGAAACCGCCGGGGTGCTGTGGGTCGGCGGGCACACGGAGGTGACTTCGGCCGTGACGCGGGTGGTGATCTCGGCCCAGGCCATCGGCTTCCTGCGCCATCCCCCGCTGCTGACCTCCGCGGCCCGGCCCGGGCAGGCGCTGGTGATGACCAAGTGGGCCGCCCTGGAGGCCTGCACCCTGATCGCCCGGGAAAAGCCGGCGGAGGTGCGCCGCCTCCTGGGGGCCGCCGGCCACCGCGAGGTGCTGGGCTGGCTGGCCTCCCCCGGGATCGGCATCCTGCCCGAAGGCCGCATCCTGGAGCGCTTCCGCCTGGCCGCCGGCCACGACCCCACCGAAGGGGGCATCGCCACCGGGATCCACGAGATCGCCTCGCGCTCCGGCGTGGGCATCCTGCTGCGGGAAGAGGACATCCCCGTGCATCCGCACGCCCGGGCCATCTGCCGGCACTTCGGCCTGGACCCTTTGGGCGCCCTGAGCTCCGGGGTGTTCCTGTTCACCGCCTCCCCCGAGGAGGCCCGCCGGGCCTGCGCCGCGCTGGCCCGCAAGGGCATTTCGGCGGCGGCGATCGGGGAGATCACCGAGCCCGGCCAGAAAGTACGCATCCTGCGCGCGGGCCGCCGATTGGCCCTGAAGCGCTTCGCCCGCGACGAGGTGCTCAGGCTGCAGAGGACGGCGGGCAAGCCATGATCCGGGTGGAGGGCCGGGAGCAGCCGGTAGCGTCCAGCCCCGCGGTTTCCATCCTGGTGCTGCTGCAGCGGGCCGCGGTGCCCATCCACACCGTCTGCGGGGGCAGGGCGCAGTGCGGCCGCTGCCTGATCCAGGTGCTGGAAGGCTCCGAGCGGATGAACCGCCCGGGACCCGCGGAGCTCCTGCGCCTCAAGGCCCTGTCGGCCGGCCCGGATTATCGGCTGGCCTGCCAGAGCTACACCCGCGGGGACCTGCGCATCCGGATCGTGAACCCGTCCGCCGTGTGAGTTCGCGATATAGTTGACTAATTTAGTCCTATATCCTACCCTGCCTCATGCTCGAAAGCTTCCTGGTGCTGTTCCGCGAAACCCTGGAAGCCGCCCTGGTGGTCGGCATCGTCCTGGGCTACCTGGCCCGCACGGGACAGACCCGCTACCGCCTGACCGTCTGGGTAGCCGTGGCCGCGGGGGCGGCGGCCAGCGTGCTCATCGCCTGGCTGTTCCAGCGGCTGGCCGGCGGGTTCGAAGGCAGGGCGGAGCAGATTTTCGAGGGCCTGGTCATGCTGGCCGGGGCCGCGCTGCTCACCACCCTCATCGTCTGGATGGCCGGAAAGCGCGACGCGGCGGTCAAATTGGAGCACGGGGTGGAGCGGCACCTGGCCCCCGGGGGCAGCCACGGAGTCGGGCTGTTCCTGCTGGTGTTCCTGTCCGTGGTGCGGGAAGGCGTGGAGAGCGTGATCTTCCTGGGGGCGGCGCGCTTCGGCACCGGATCGGGCAGCCTGTGGGGGGCCCTGGCCGGCCTGGCGGCCGCTTCGCTGCTGGGCTTTCTGCTGTTCCGGGGAGCCGTCCGCGTTCGCCTGGGCCTGTTCTTCACCGTGACCAACGTGCTGCTGCTGCTGTTCGCCGCCGGACTGGTGGCGCACGGACTGCACGAGCTGGTGGAAGCCGGCTGGCTGCCGGCCCTGGTGGATCCGGTCTGGGACCTGAACCCGCTGCTTCCGGAGCAGGGCCTGCTGGGCAGCCTGCTGCGGGGCCTTTTCGGCTACAACGGGAACCCCAGCCTGCTGGAGCTGCTGGGCTACGCGGCGTACGCGGCCGTCGCGGCGTCCTTGTGGCGGAGCCTGGCGCGCAAGCGCCGGACGCCGGTCAACTGAAGGATTTGCGACACCCTCACCCCCGGACATCCCTGACCAGATTAGTTATGAAAAAGTTGACACTCTGCCCGTATGCTTCTATGATGGTCGAAACTGCCATGATACAAGAACTGTTGCGCGTAGAACGCGTGAACAAGACGTTTCCCGGAGTCCATGCCTTGAAGGACGTGAGCCTGAAGATCGGCAGGGGTGCGGTGCTCGCGCTGGTCGGGGAAAACGGCGCGGGCAAGTCCACCCTCATGAACGTCCTGTCCGGCATCCACCAGAAGGATTCGGGGAAAATCTTCATCGAGGGCCGCGAGGTCACGATCCATTCTCCCCTGCACTCCCAGCACCTGGGGTTGAGCATCATCCACCAGGAGCTCAACCTGGTGCCGCATTTCAGCGTGGCGGAAAACATCTTCGTGGGCCAGGAGAAGAAGCGCGGCGGCATCTTCCTGGACAGGACCCGGACCCTGCGGGAGGCGAAAACGGTCCTCGACAGGGTCGGCCTCGCGATCGATCCCAACGTCCTCGTGCGCACCCTCTCCATCGCCCAGCGCCAGATGATCGAGATCGCGAAGGCCCTGTCCCGCAATGCCAAGCTCATCGTGATGGACGAGCCCACCTCGTCCATTTCCGGCCGCGAGATCGAGCGGCTTTTCAGGATCATCAGGGACCTGAAGGCGAACGACGTGTCGGTCATCTTCATCTCGCACAAGCTGGAGGAGGTCTTCGCGATCGCCGACCGGATCGCCGTCATGCGGGACGGGGAAATGATCGGTGAGCTGGACTCGAAGCAAAGCACCCCGGACGCCGTGATCCAGATGATGGTGGGCCGCGAGATCACCGACATCTTCCCCAAGACAGCGACCGGTACCGGAGAAGAGCTCTTCGAGGTGCGAAACCTTGTTCGGGCCGGGCAGAAGCAGCCCCTGAGCTTCTCCCTACGACGGGGCGAGATCCTCGGATTCTCGGGGCTGGTCGGCGCGGGCCGCTCGGAGCTTCTCCAGGCCATCTTCGGCATCGACGCGCACGAATCGGGGGAGATCCTGCTCGAGGGCAGGCCGGTCAGGATCGGGAGCCCGAAGGATGCCATCGGGTTGGGAATCGGGTTCGTCCCCGAGGACCGCAAGCTCAAGGGTCTCATGCTCGGCCTGGCCGTGAGGGACAACATCTCCATCGCCAGCCTGGACAAGATCAGCAGGCGCGGCGTGGTCAGGAACGGCGCCGAACGGATCTCCGTCGATGAGTTCATCCAGAAGCTCAGGATCAAGACGTCGGGCCGCGACCAGCTCGCCCTGCACCTGAGCGGCGGCAACCAGCAGAAGGTCGTGCTCGCCAAGTGGCTGGCCATCAGGCCGAAGATCCTCATCGTCGACGAGCCGACGCGCGGCGTCGATGTCGGGGCGAAGAAGGAGATCCATGCCATCCTGAACATGCTGGCCGGCGAGGGGGTCGCGATCATCATGATCTCCTCGGAGCTGCCGGAGATCCTCGGGATGAGCGACAGGATCATCGTGATGCACGAGGGCCAGATCACGGGGGAGCTCCTCCGCCGGGAGGCGACGCAGGAGAAGATTCTCACCCTCGCCCTGTCCAGAGAGACGGCGTAGCGCACACCATCGGAGAGAAGGTAGGTACCAATGCAGACGGCAAAGGGAGACGCCCCGGGGACACTGCCGGGCGCAAAACCCAGCTTCATCAGGAGGGTGAGAAACGCCTCGTCCTTCGGGATCGTCGCGATCCTCGTGGTCATGTCGGCCATCCTCTCGGTGTCCACTTCCCAGTTCCTGACGTCGGAAAACCTGCTATCCGTGTTCCGGCAGTTCTCCTTCATCGGGATCATGGCCATCGGGCAGGTGATGGTCATCATCACCGGCGGGATCGACCTGTCGGTCGGCTCGGTCTTCGCCTTCGCCGGCGTCACCAGCGCGTTTGCGATGACCAAGTTGGACCTGGGGGTCCCCGTGGGCCTGCTCGTGGGAATCGTCTCGGGGCTGGCCTTCGGCCTCATGAACGGGCTTTTCGTCACGAAGCTGCGCCTCCCGCCCTTCATCGCCACACTGGGAACGTTGAGCATCGCGCGCGGCCTCTCGTACGCGCTGACCGGCGGTTTCCCGATTCCTGACCTTCCCCCGGCGTTCAAATTCATGGGCCAGGGCTACATCAGCGTCATTCCCTTCCCGGTCATCCTCCTTGTCGTGCTGGGCCTCATTTTCACTTTCTTCCTGAGGCAGACCGTCTTGGGCCGTCGGATCTACGCCACGGGGAGCAACGAGGAAGCCGCGCGGGTCTCGGGCGTCAACACCTCCAACATCAAGATCCTCGTCTTCGCGCTGTCGGGAGTCCTCGCGGGAATCGCGGGCATGGCCACGGCCGCGCGCCTGGGAGTCGCCCAGTCCACCGCGGGGGTGGGCTACGAGATGGACGCGATCGCCGCGGCCATCATCGGTGGGGCGAGCGTGACAGGGGGCGTGGGGACCGTGCTTGGCTGCATCCTGGGCGCCGCGATCATGGGCGTCCTGAAAAACGGGCTGATCCTGCTCAGCGTCTCTGCCTACTGGCAGCAGACAGTGATCGGCGTGGTCATCATCATCGCCGTGACCTTCGACCTTTTCCGCCAGCGCTCGCGGATGGGGAAATGATCGGTGAGCGGCACCCGTTTTTCTCTTCCATTGCCGTTACAAGCGGAGTCAACGCTTGGACGATACTACAAAAGGAGGAACACATGAAGAGTGTTCTGAGACGAGTCGGGCTTGTGCTAGTGATTCTCATCCTCTCGAGCTTCGCGGTGTATGCCGCGGGTTCGAAGGAAGTGACGATCGCGGTCGTTCCCAAGGCGCTGGACAACGCCATCTTCCTCGACGCGAAGGACGCGGCCGAGAAGACGGGCAAGGAGCTGGGCGTGAAAATCCTGTGGGTCGGCTCGACGAAGTCGGACGCGGCCGAGCAGGTCAGCGTTCTCGAGGGCCTGATCCAGAAGAAGGTTGACGGCATCCTGGTGAGCTGCAACGACGCCAACGCGCTGAAGGACGTCATCGATCGCGCCATGGACAAGGGCATCAAGGTCGCGACCTTCGACTCCGACTCCCCGGACAGCAAGCGCCTGTTCTACGCCGGGACCGACAACTATGGCATCGGCAAGCAGGCGGCAGAGTTCATGAAGGAACTCCTCCCCAGGGGCGGCAAGGTTGCCATCCTGACGGGCGTCCTGGGCGCGCCGAACCTTGAGCAGCGCATCGTCGGCTTCCGCGACGGCGTGAAGGGCACGAAGATCCAGATCCTCCCCGTCCAGACCGGCGAGGACGACGTGCAGAAGTCGGTCGAGGTCGTCAACCAGTTCACCGCGGCCAACAAGGACCTGGCGGGCTGGTTCTTCGACGGCGGCTGGCCGTATTTCGCCGACGCCGAGGCCCTGAAGGAGATCAAGACCTTCATGGGCAAGGGTGGCAAGATCGTCAGCATCGACACCTTCTTCCCCATGCTGAAGTTCGTGCAGCTGGGCATGGTCGACAAGCTGATCGGCCAGAACTACGTGGCCATGGGCACGATCGGGATCCAGGAGCTGTACAAGGCGATCAAGGGCGAGCCCCTCACCAAGGGCGAGATCATCGACACCGGCTCGGAAGTCGTCGACAAGAGCAACGTGGACCAGGTTCTCCCCACGAAGAAGCCCTGGTAGGAACCCCTCCGGGACTGATTCGGACTGATGCTGAGCCGCCGGGTGCAGAGATGCGCTCGGCGGCTCTTGTATTCCGGGATTGCTCTCTCGCCGGCGCGGCTCAGCGCGCCCCGACCGAGACGGGGCGGCCGCTCAGGCCAGGCCGCGGCGCCACAACGCACGCACCCGCCGCGCGGCGCGCCCGCGGTGCGAAAGACGGTCCTTTTCCCGGTCGCTGAGCTCGGCCACGGTGCGCCCGCGCTGCGGGAGGAACACGATCGGGTCGTAGCCGAAACCGCCGCTCCCGCGCGGCTCGTGGGCCAGCGTGCCGCGGCAGATTTCCTGGGCCGTGAAAAAGCGCGGCTCCTCGATCACCAGCGCGATGCAGCACACGAAAAAACAGGAGCGATCCGGCAGAGCCTCGGCCCTGGCCAACAGCAGCCGGCAGCGGTCCGCGTCGCTGAGCTTCGCTCCGCCCGGCTGCGAGCCGTAGCGCGAGGAGCGGATCCCCGGCTCCCCGCCCAACGCCGCGACCTCCAGCCCGGAATCATCGGCCAGGACCGGCCGCCCCACCAGCGAAAAGAGGTGGCGGGCTTTGCCCAGGGCATTGTCCAGGTAGGTGGAGCCGTTCTCCTCGAAGTCGAAAGCGACCCCCAGGTCGGAGGGTGTGAGCAGGCGCACGCCCGGGAACAACCGGGTGAACTCCCGGACCTTGTGAGCGTTGTTCGTGGCCACCACCAGCTCTCTACCCATCCTGCTCATGGGGCCGTATTGTAGCCGCTTGCCCGGCCCGCTCCAAGCCCCGCGCGCTTACGCGGCCTTCGGCCCGGCCTGCTGCCGGCGCCGCAGCGAGTACAGGGCCGTATCGATCGTGCCCTTGGGCAGGCCCAGCGCCGCGGCGATCTCCCGGTTGCTGGGCGTCAGGCGCACGGCCGCGATGCGCCGTTGACTGCGGCACAGGGCGCGGCGGGCCTTGCGCAGGCGCAGCTCCAGGGCCTCCCGGCGACGGGGCTCCGTCTCCCGCCCCAGCTCCTGCTCCAGCAGGCACAGCGCGGCGAAGGCTCGGGTGCGGCGGGCGGCCAGCAGCTCCAGGCGGCGCTCGTGGGGTAAAAGAGCCTGCCGCAGCCGGGCGCCGGTCTGCTCCAGCAGCTCCGGGTCGACCTGAGCCAGCTCCGCCAGCTCCCGCAGCTCCTCCGCGGACAGGGTGCGCACCTGCTTCAGGGCCCAGGCCAGCAGGCGGTTGCGCTCCCCGCGGCGCACCGCCCCGCCTCCCTCCTCCAGGCGGAACAGGCCGGACGCCCGGCGGCGCATCCCGGGCGGCTCGGGGGGCGCGGGCTCCTCCCGCAGCGCCGGCGGCTCCCAGAAGGCAGCCAGGCTTCCCGAGGTCCACAGGCGCTCCCGGCGCCGCCGGGTCCGCACGTAGGCCAGGTACTGCCAGCGCAGCACCGATTGCAGGTACCACTCGAAGGGCTTGCCCTGCTCCCGGAAGCGCCGCAGGGTGCGCACCAGGCGCGGGTAGCACAACAAGTAAAACTCCCCCGCGTCATCCTCGCTGCGGCTGCCCCGCAGCCGCGGGTAGGCGTACACCCTGGCGGAGAGCAGGGAGAGCAGCTCCTCCAGCCCCTGGCCAGTGGCCTGGAAGCGGAGCACCTGCTCGTTGAGCTCGGCCATGCTGTTCCTCCTTTAGCGGCAGGAATAGCAAACGCCGTGCCAGCGCGCGCGCGCCCGCGAGGGGTTCAGGAAGGGGGATTTACGTTCGCTTACAATTCAGGGCCAGCCGGCAGGCAGGTCGCCGGCAGCGGCAGGGCGCGGCCGCTCAGCCGGCCAGCAATGGGCCCACCCCGGCCAGCACCGCGCGGCGCACCTCGCTCAAGGTGCCGGTCAGGGCGCAGCCGGCGGCCCGGGCGTGCCCGCCGCCGCCCATGGACTGGGCCAGCTTGCCCACGTCCACCCGGCTGGCCGAGCGGAAGCCCACGGAGAAGCGCCGCGGGGCCTCCTGGCGCAGGAACACGATCACCTCGGCATCGGCCACGCTCTGCAGCACCCGGTACACCTCGTCCGAGCCGCGGGCAAAGGAGGCGCCGGCGTGGCGGAAGTCGGCCAGGGTCCACCAGGTCAGCAGCACCTGCCCGTCCAGCAGGCTCTCCGCCCGGCGCAGGGCCTCGGCCAGCAGGCGCACGCGCGGCAGGGTCCAGCCGGCGTGGATGCGCCGGTACACCCGCTGCGGGCTGGCCCCGGCCTCCACCAGCCGGGCCACCGCCTGCATGGCCTCGCCGCTAACCTGTCCCGGTCCCAGGTGGCGGAAGAAGCCGGTGTCCGTGCACAGCCCGAACAGCAGCAGCTCGGCGTCTTCCGCGGGGATTTTCTCCCCCAGCGACTCCAGCAGGAGCTGCACCATGTAGGCCACGGCCGGGGCGGAGGGCTCCACCCAGCGGACCGTGCCGAAGGGCTGGCCGGCGGCGTGGTGATCGATCACCAGCACCGGCAGGCCGGCTACTGCCGCCTCCAGAGCGGGCCCCAGGCGGTCCGCGGTGGAGCAGTCCACCACCACGGCGGCGGCCCGCCCCGAGGCCGTCCTCGGGAGCCGGCGGTGGAGCATCGACGCGGAAAAGAGACTGGAAGCCCGCCACTTCCGGCCGGTCGAAAGGTCCCTGGTCGGCCAGCACGACCGTCTTGCCGCGGCGCTCCAGGAAACGGGCCATGGCCACGGCCGAAGCCACGCAGTCCCCATCGGGCTCCATGTGCCCGACCACCAGGTAGCGGTCGTACCTGGTCAGGAAGGCGGCGACCTCGGCAGGCGCGCGGATCATAGCTTCAGCAGCTCCATCTGCGGCCGGCCGCCGGTGACCCGCGCGTCCCCCCCGCGAATCAGCACGTCCACTTCGCAGCGGATCCCGAAGCCCGGCAGGTACACCCCGGGCTCCACGGAAAAGCAGGAGCCTTCGATCAGCCGGCGCGGATCGGGGAACTCCACCGAATCCAGGTTGGCCCCGTAGCCGTGGAGCTGGGCGTCGATGGCGTGCCCGGTGCGGTGCTTGAGGTGCTCTCCGTAGCCCGCCTCCTGCAGCACGGCGCGCACCCGGCGGTCCACGTCGGCCCCGGCCGGCTGCTCGCCCCGGCCCAAGGCCTCGCGGATGAACCGCAGGCCCTCGTCCCGGGCCCGCGCCACCGCGGCGAAAGCCCTCTGCACCTCGTCTTCCGCCCGTCTTGGCCAGGACCCCCACCCAGGTGATGTCCGCGTACACGGAACCGGCGCGCGTTTGCCGAGCCCACAGGTCCAGGAGCAGCACCTGGCCGGATTCCAGAAGAGCCCCTCCGCCCGGCGGAGGCTCGTAGTGGGGGTCGGCGGAATGCCTGCCCACGGCGACCACCGGCGGGGACTCGGTTTCCAGGCCGCGGGCGCGGAACTCTTCCAGGATCCAGGCCTGCACCTCCCCCTCGGCAAGCGGCCGGCCCGCGCCCAGCTCGGCGCCGAGGCGCTCCCAGACCCCGGCCACGATCGAATACAGGTGCACCGCGGCGGCCTCATGGCTGCGGGCGCCCTCTTCGTCCAGGATCCCCAGGAAGCGCTGGATCAGGGCCTGGGAGGAGCGCAGGGTGAAGCCGCATTCCTCCAGCAGTTGGGTGGTGCCGTGGTCCAGGTAGGAGAGCATGGGCAGCTGGCTGGAGTACTGGCAGGCCACCGGCCCCAGCCCGCGGGCCAGCTCCCGCAGGCCCGCCAGGAACTGCTCCCGGGAGGCGTAGGCGAGCCTGGTCCCGGGCAGGGAGTCCAGGATGCGCTCCTCGATGGCGTGCACCAGCTTGCGGGGCTCCCCCTGGGCGGGCACCAGGTACACCCAGGGGCGCGTGTTGTGCACCGAGTCGGGGATTCCCAGAATGCGATCGGAGATGCGGTCGCGGTGCTGGAGGTTATAGAATAGCCAACCGCCGAGGCCCTCCTGGGCCACGGCGTGCTGGGCCCGGGGCAGGTTCACAACGGGTCAGTACTTTATATCGAGGGTTTCCCCGCCGAAGGCGGCGTTGGACGCCTCGGTCTTGCGGAGAATGCCCCAGGTCAGGTCCTTGACGTCATCGATCACGTACAGGCGGATGAAGTCGAACTTGCCGTCCCGGTAGAACGCCGAGAAGTACGGGTAGCTCGGCTCCTTGCCGAATACGATCTCGGCCTTGCCCCCGGACTTGGACAGCCAGCGATGGGGGATGTAGAGCTCGTCCACCTGCATGCTGCTGCGCATGTAGAGGACCTTGTAGCCCTCCGGGTGGCTCAGGATCTTCAGGATGGGCACGGTAACCACGTAGACGTTCGGCAGCTCCTGGCCGAAAGCCAGAAACCCCAGCATCAGCAGAAGCAGACACGCTATCGCCCTTTTCATAGGCCGCAGCCTCCTACGAATGTATCGGCATCCATGGCCATTTTCACCCACCCTTTTTACAGGGTGGCCAGCATCAGCGCCTTGATGGTGTGCTTGCGGTTCTCCGACTCGTCCCACACCCGGGAGGCCGGTCCCTCGATCACCTCCACGCTGACCTCGTTGCCCTTGACCGCCGGCAGGCAGTGCAGGAAGATCGCCTCCGCCTTGCCGGTGGCCTTCATCATGTCCCGGTTGACCTGGTAGGGGCGCAGGAGCTCCAGGCGCTCCTGGCTCTTGGCCTCCTCGCCCATGGAGACCCACACGTCCGTGTAGACGGCGTCCGCCCCGCGCACCCCCTTGGCGATGTCGGCGGTGATCTCCAGGCGGCTGCCGCTGGCCTGGGCCCACTCCCGGCACTGCTTCACGATCTCCTCCTCCGGGTGCAGGGAGGCGGGGGCCACGATGGTGAAGTCCACGCCCATCTTGGCGCAGCCCACCAGCAGGGTGCGGGCCACGTTGTTGCGCCCGTCCCCGGCGAAGGCCATCTTGACCCCCTTCAGGCGGCCGCAGGCCTCCTCCAGGGTCATCAGGTCGGCCAGCACCTGGGTGGGGTGGTACAGGTCGGTCAGGCCGTTCCAGACCGGCACGCCGGAGTAGCGGGCCAGGGTGTCCACGGTGTCCTGCTTGAAGCCGCGGAACTGGATGCCGTCGAACATGCGCCCCAGCACCCGGGCGGTGTCCTCCACGGACTCCTTGGCCCCCAGCTGGATGTCGGCGGAGGACAGGAACACCGGGTGGCCGCCCTCCTCGCCGAAGGCGGTCTCGAAGGCGCAGCGCGTGCGGGTGGAGCGCTTCTCGAACAGCAGGGCCACGGTCTTGCCCAGGAAGCGCTGGTGCACGTTGCCGGACCTGCGCTCGCGCTTGACCTGGATGGACAGGTCCAGCAGGAAGCGGATCTCCTCGGGGGAGAGGTCCTTCAGGGTCAGCAGCGACCGCCCCTTCAGGTTGAACGCCATACGGACTCCTTTGCGCGCAGAATCTGCTCCAGATCGGGCTTGCCGATCTCCTGCAGCTCGTAGCCGACGCGGAGCATCGGCTTGCCGATCTTGATGATGCGGGTCAGGTCCACCGGGGTGGCCACCACCACCAGGTCGCAGTCCACCGCCTCGATGGTCGCTTCCAGGTCGCGGATCTGCTCCTTCCCGTAGCCCACCGCGGGCAGCACCTGCCCGATGCCCGGGTAGGCCTCGAAGGTGCGCCGGATCAGGCCCTTGGCGTACGGGCGCGGGTCCACGATGGAGGCGGCGCCGTACTTGCGGGCGGCCATGACCCCGGCCCCGTACTTCATTTCCCCGTGGGTCAGGGTGGGGCCGTCCTCCACCACCAGGACCCTCTTCCCGGCGATGACCTGGCCGCCTTCCACCAGCAGCGGGGAAGCGGCGTCCACCACGGCGGCCTTGGGGTTCAGGCGCAGGATGCTGGCCCGCACCGCGTCCACCCCTTCGGGGGAGGCGGTTTCGATCTTGTTGATCACGATGACGTCGGCCCGCAGCAGGTTGACGCGCCCCGGGAAGTAGGACAGCTCGTGCCCCGGGCGGTGGGGGTCCACCAGGGTGATCCACAGGTCCGGCTTGAAGAAGGGGATGTCGTTGTTGCCGCCGTCCCAGAGGACGACCTGGGCCTCTTTCTGCGGCCTCGGCCAGGATGGCCGCGTAGTCCACCCCGGCGTAGACGGTGAAGCCCATCTTCGAGGTGCGGCTCGTACTCTTCCATTTCTTCTATAGTGCAGCCGTGCTTCTGCATGTCCTCCAGGCTCTGGAAGCGCTGCACCCGCTGGCGCTCCAGGTCCCCGTAGGGCATGGGGTGGCGCACCACCACCGCCCGGCGGCCGTGGTCTTTCAGGATCTGGGCCACCCGGCGGGTGGTCTGGCTCTTGCCGCAGCCCGTGCGCACCGCGCACACGGCGATCACCGGCACCTTGGCCTGGAGCATGGACTGCCCGGCGCCGATCAGGCGGAAGTCCGCGCCGCAGGCCACCACCTCGGAGGCCTTCTCCATGACGTGCTGGTGGGACACGTCGGAGTAGGAGAACACCACCTCCTCCACCTTCTCCCGCTCCACCAGGGCCGGCAGCTCCGCCTCGGCCAGGATGGGGATGCCTTCCGGGTAGTGCCTGCCGGCCAGGGCCGGCGGGTAGCGGCGCCCTTCGATGTTGGGGATCTGGGTGGCGGTGAAGGCCACCACCCGCACGTCGGTGCGGTCGCGGAACAGCACGTTGAAGTTGTGGAAGTCGCGCCCCGCGGCTCCCATGATGACCAGCTTGCGCGCCATGGTGCTATAAATTACCCCAACCCGGGAGGCCGTTGCAAGCAATCGGGCCGCGTGCGGCTGGCCGCCTGCGGCGGCCCGGCGCTGCCCGCCGCTCCCCGTGATTGACACGGCCGCGGGGGCCCCGCTATCATGGTCCATATCCGCTGCGGTGGTGGAATTTGGTAGACACGCTAGCTTGAGGGGCTAGTGCGGGTTTCCGCATGGAGGTTCAAGTCCTCTCCGCAGCAAAGCTCGATGCCCGAGCAGATATTGGCCACCAAGCTCCACGTCCCCGCGCCCCGGCCGAAGGCGGTCCCCCGCCCCCGGTTGATCGAGCGGTTGAACGAGGGCCTCCACCACAAACTGACGCTGATCTCGGCCCCCGCCGGTTTCGGCAAGACCACGCTGGTCAGCGAATGGATTGCCGGCAGCAGGCAGCCGGCCGCCTGGCTCTCGCTGGACGAAGGGGACAGCGATCCGACCCGCTTTCTGGCCTATCTGGTCGCCGCGCTGCGATCGGTCGCGGCAAATATCGGAGAAGGGGTATCGGCCGTCTCCAGTCCCCCAATCGCCGCCGACCGAATCGATCCTGACGGCCCTGCTCAATGAAATCGCCGCCATCCCGGAAGCCTTCATCCTCGTGCTTGACGACTATCACCTCATCGATGCCAAGCCGGTCGAGGATGCCCTCGCCTTCCTGCTCGAGCACCTGCCGCCGCGCATGCACCTGGTCATCGCCACCCGCGAGGATCCCCGGCTCCCCCTGGCCCGGCTGCGCGCCCGGGGGCAGATGGCCGAGCTGCGCGCCGCGGACCTGCGCTTCACCCCCGCCGAAACCACCGAGTTCCTCAACCGGATGATGGGGCTGGGCCTCGCGGCGGAAGACATCGCCGCGCTGGAAACCCGGACCGAGGGTTGGATCGCCGGCCTGCAACTGGCCGCGATCTCGATGCGGGGACATGAGGATGCCCCAGGCTTCATCAGATCGTTCACCGGCAGCCACGGTTTCGTGCTGGATTACCTGGTGGAAGAAGTCCTGGAACGGCAGCCCGAAAGCGTCCAGACCTTCCTGCTGCGCACCTCGATCCTCGACCGCCTGTGCGGTCCCCTGTGCGACGCCGTCCTGCCCGGCTCCTCCGCCTCCGGCCAGGCGACCCTGGAATACCTCGAACACGCCAACCTGTTCATCGTTTCCCTCGACAATGAGCGGCGCTGGTACCGCTATCACCATCTTTTCGCGGAATTGCTGAGGCAGCGGCAGCAAAGGAAAGCCGCAGTCGACGGCCGAGCTGCACGGCCTGGCCAGCCAGTGGTACGAAGACAACGGCCTGGAAATCGATGCGTTCCACCACGCCGCCGCCGCCAACGACATCGAGCGCGCGGAGCGCCTGATCGAAGGAAAGGGGATGCCCCTGTACTTCCGCGGCGCGATGGCCCCGGTCCTTCACTGGCTGGAGTCGCTGCCGACCGCGGTCCTGGATGCCAGGCCTTCGTTGTGGGTGACGTATGCCTCGTCGTTGATGATGTCGGGCAAACCGGGCGGCGTCGAACCGAAACTGCAGGCCGCCGAAGCCGCCCTGCAAAGCGCCGAACCGGACGGCAAGACGCGGAACCTCGTGGGACACATTGCCGCCATGCGGGCCCTGGTGGCCGCCTCCCGGAACGAGGCGGAAACCATGATTGCCCAGTCGCGCCGCGCACTGGAGTATCTGCATCCCGACAACCTGTCCGTCCGCACCATCACGTCCCTGACGCTCGGGATCGCCCATCAGCTCCAGGGAGACCGCGCCGCGGCCGGCCGGGTCTTTGCCGAAGCCATGGACATCGGCCAGGCGTCCGGGAACATGATGATCACCGCGGCGGCCGCGACCTCTCTTGGCCAGGTGCAGGAATCGGAAAACCAGCTCCATCCGGCGGCCGAGACCTACCGGCGCCTCCTGCCGATGGTCGGCGATCCGGCCCATATGGTGACCGGCGAAGCACACCATGGCCTGGCCCGGATATACTACCAATGGAACGACCTGGATGCCGCCGAGCGGCACGCGCAGCAGTGCGCCCGACTGGCGCAGCAGATAGAATGTGACATAGCCGTTGCCTGCGAGGTGCTGCTTGCCCGCCTCAGGCTTGCGCGGGGAGATCCAGCCGGCGCGGCTGCCCTGTTGGCCAGGGCCGGCGAGACCGCCCGCGCGTCGAACTTCGTGAACCAGCTCCCTCACATCGCCGCGGCGCAGGTGATTACGCTGCTTCACCAGGGCAATCCCGCGGCAGCCGCCCAGGTGGCGCAATCCCATGACATACCCCTGAGCCAGGCCCGGGTCATGCTGGCCCGGGGGGACGCCGCCGCGGCGCTTGCGCTTTTGGAGCCGATACGCGGACACATGGATGCCAAAGTGCTGGCACGATGAGCGGCTGAAGATCATGATCCTGCAGGCATTGGCGCTCCATGCGCAGGGCGATACGGACGACGCCCTGCGGCACCTGGGCGACGCGCTCGCGCTGGCCCAGCCCGGCGGCTTCGTCCGCATCTTCGTGGACGAGGGTCCGCGAATGGCCAGTCTGTTGTCCGAAGCGGCCACGAACGGGATCATGCCGGACTATACGGCACGGCTGCAAACGGCATTCGAGGCCGAGGATCGAAAGAGCGAAGTCGACTCCGATCCGAATCATTGCCAGGGCCTGTGATCCTTGAGCCGACGGGAGTTGGAAGTATTGCGCCTTGTCGCCCAGGGGCTCTCGAACCAGGAGATCAGCGAGCGGCTTTTCCTCTCCTTGAGCACCGTGAAGGGGCATAATCTGAGGATTTTCGAGAAGCTGCAGGTGAAAAGACGCACCGAAGCCATAGCCCGCGCCCGCGAATTGGGCCTGCTGCGGTCAAAGCACTAGAACTTCTTCACATCTAAAAACAGTACCTCAAATCAATACTAAAGTCTCTATGTCGCCATACGGTCGCGTGGTTAGTCTCCGCGCCATGATCTATCAGATCAGGATCAAGGGCCTTCTGGATCGTCAGTGGACGGACTGGTTCGGCGGCATGACCATCTCTGCGACGGAAGACGGCGACACCCTGTTGACCGGTCCGGTCGAGGATCAGGCCGCGCTGCACGGGCTGCTGAAGAAAGTGCGCGATTCGGGAATGTCATTGGTCTCGGTCGGCCCCATCGAGCCCGACCGAGGAGGAAGATGAGTAGATCCGCCCGAAACCAGAGAGAAGTCAAGTCCAAGGAGGAATGAGATGCAAACACAGACCATGGATCAGGAAAGTGCTTCTTTCCACGCTCTGGATATTCGCGATGTTCAATTATCTTTACGCGGATGTGTACACGCTGTTCTTCAATCCCGTGCTTCAGAAAGAATCGTGGCAGAAGTTCGCTGGAAGGATTCGCCGGATCCATTCCCATCACCCAGGGATTCGTGCTGATAACAGCGGTATTGATGGAAACGGCGATTGCCATGGTCATCCTGTCCCGGGTATTGAAGTACAGGGCGAATCGCTGGGTGAACATCGTCTCGGGCGCATTCCATACCCTGTTCGTCTTCTGGTCGCTGATCGGGGACCCGTGAACTCTTTTCTATGTCTTTTTTGCAGTCATCGAAATGGCGTGCACCCTGCTCATCGTCTGGCTGGCAATCAGGTGGAAACCGAGCGGCTGAGTGACAGAGATGCAAAGAGCCGGAATGGCGACAAACCGGCTCTTTGCTTGCCTCATCAGCGGCTCAATACTCGACGTTTATACGCCCGCATCGCGAAGAAATAAGCTACAGCCATGATCCCGACACACCACGCGATGGCTATCCAGATGTCGTTCCCGACCGGCTGGTTCGACAGCAGCGCGCGTATTGCGTCTACAATCGAGGTTACCGGTTGGTTTTCCGCGAAGACCCGGACAGCAGGAGGCATGGTGCCGGTCGGTACAAACGCGGAGCTGATGAACGGGAGAAAAACCAGTGGAAAGGAAAAGGCGCTCGCTCCGTCAATCGTCTTTGCTGACAGCCCCGCAATCGCGGCAATCCATGTCAGGGCCAGCGTAAAAAGCGCGAGGATTCCAATGACGGCAAGCCAGGACAGAATGCCGGCGGGCGAGCGGAAGCCCATCAAGAGCGCGACAAGGACAATGACGACAAGTGAAATCGCGTTTGAAACCAGGGACGTCAGAACATGGCCCCACAGAACGGCGGAGTGAGCGATCGGCATGGAGTGGAACCGTTCGAATATCCCCTTCTGGACATCCAGGAACAGCCTGTACGCCGTGTACGCGATGCCGCTGGCGATGGCGATCAGAAGGATGCCGGGCAACAGGTAGTTCACGTAGTTGTCCGTCCCCGACTGGATCGCGCCGCCGAACACGTAGACGAACAACAGCATGAACAGGATCGGCATGAGGGCGACCTTGATGATGGTATCCATGCTGCGGAAGATGTGCCGCATGGAACGCCCCAGCATCACGCTCATGTCACTGAGAAGGTATCTGGCCTCCATTTACTGTATCCTCCCGAGTCATATGCAGGAATATCTCCTCCAGCGTCGGCTGCTTTTCGACATACTCAACTTTCGCGGGCGGAAACAGCTTTTTGAGCTCCGCTGAGCGTCGCATCAGCAACAATCCGACCCTCATGCAGGATGGCAATTCGATCCGCAAGCTCTTCCGCCTCGTCAAGGTATTGCGTGGTCAGGAAGACCGTTGTGCCGCCCTTCGCCAGCTCCCTGATCATTTCCCAGACCTGGAGGCGCGCCTCTGGGTCCAGCCCTGTCGTCGGCTCGTCAAGAAAGATGACCGACGGCTTGCCCACCAGGCTCATGGCGAGGTCGAGCCTGCGCTTCATCCCGCCCGAATACGTTCCCGCGCTGCGATCGGCGGCGTCGGTCAGCCCAAAGCGTTCGAGCAGTCCTTCGGCGATACCGCCAGGGTTATCGAGATGACGCAGCCTGGCGATCATGTGGAGGTTCTCCCGGCCGGTCAGTATCTCATCCACGGCGGTGAATTGCCCTGTCAGGCTGATGGACTGCCTTACTTTGTCGGGTGATTTCACCACATCAAAGCCGCTTACAGACGATGTTCCGCCGTCCGGCCTCAACAGGGTGGCGAGGATTTTTATGGTCGTGGTTTTCCCCGCTCCGTTCGAACCAAGCAGCGCGAAAATCTCGCCGCGCCGCACATCGAAGTCAACGCCTTTCAGGACTTCCGTGTTTCTGTAAGATTTTCTCAGGTCCTTCGTGGTTATCGCTGAGTCAGTCATTTGGATTCGTTCCCCTTTCCAAGTCTTCTCGCAATGTCGCGGTTCAACGCCTCGTGCCAGCTTGCGGTCCACGTTTTCGTGTTGCGCAAAAGCTCGTCGCAGAACTCGGCCACATCAGGACCTGTTATTTCCAGAACGCGCTTGCCGTCTGCCACGCCCGCCTCGAACAGCTCGAGCAGATCACTGAGAATCGGTATCATGCCCATACCGTCACCCCCCGCATGACTCCACATATAGTGCTGGATCTTGTGGTACACGAAACCGTACTCTTTCGGCAGCGCCTTGGCGCGGGCCTCCATTTGCTTGTACCTGCGCTTTTCCTGCGCTACGTACCTGAAATATCCAAAGAGCCTGCTCATCTGTGCTTCTCCTTCAGTTCGTCGATTTTCGACGCGACAAATTCCCATTTTTCCCAGAAGCGTCGCAGTTCCTGACGCCCCGCGTCGTTGAGCGCGTAAAACTTGCGTGGCGGTCCCATATCGGACGGCTTCTTTTCTATGTCCACGAGTTTGTTTTTCTCAAGCCGCACCAGGATGGTATAGACTGTCCCATCCACAACGTCCGAAAATCCAAGGGCGTTCAGCCGCCGAGTGATTTCGTAGCCGTAGATTTCCTCGTAGCTGATGATTTCAAGGACACAGCCCTCCAGCACGCCTTTGAGCATTTCCGTAAGATTGTTCAGCGGAATCCCTCCTTCCTTCGCTATTCTGTATGACTTGTATTCAGTATTACTTACTACGAGTACAAAGTAACACAGAGTAGTGAGGTTGTCAATAGGCAAGGGCAGAAAATTTCTCACGGCCTGCTCAGCCTCGCCGCTTCCTTCCGGAAGCAGTAATCTATTTTCATGAACAGACTCTATTGGCCGGTCCTCGGCCTTGCTGTCGTCAACCTTGCGCTCCTGGGGATCGTGCTGGTGCTGGTCCTGGGCAGGCCGGCGATCACGCGCGGGGATGGGGATGCCCCCGTGCTTCGCGCCGGCGCCATCGAGTTGATCGACTCCAGCGGGCAGGTGCGCGCCCAACTTCAGGTCCAGCCCGATGGGGAGGTGGTCTTCCGCCTGCGCGACGAAGCCGGGACCATCCGGGTCAAGCTGGGCGCCGGCCGCCACGGCTCCGGGCTGCTTCTCCTGGACGAGACCACCGAGCCGGGCATCCAGCTCATCGCCCGGCGCACCGCGGGGGCAGACCGGCCCACCACCACGAGCATCAACCTCTTCGGCCCGGAGGGCCAACGAAAGGCTATCACCCCATGAAAGCATCCGTATTCGTCGCCACGAGCCTGGACGGCTACATCGCCAGGGTGGACGGAAGCATCGACTGGCTCGAGGATGCCAGCGCGGAAACCGGCGAGGACTACGGGTTTCGCCAGTTCTTCAGCTCCGTCGATACGCTGGTGATGGGCAGAAACACCTTCGAGACGGTCCTGAGCTTCGAGAAGTGGCCATACGGCGACAAGCCGGTCGTGGTCCTCTCCAGTCGTTTGACGAAAGTCCCGGAGGATGCGCCCAAAACCGTGGAGGTCATGTCCGGCTCGCCGGCAGGAGGTGGTGCAGAGGCTCTCCGCGCGCGGCGCCAAGCACCTGTACGTCGACGGAGGCCTCACGATCCAGCGGTTTCTCCAGGCCGGATTGATCCAGAGCCTGACCATCTCGAAGATCCCCATCCTGCTCGGGTCCGGCATTCCGCTTTTCGGGCCTCTTGCCAAGGACATCCGGCTGCGGCACGTGCGGACGCAAAGCTACCCCAGCGGCCTGGTGCAGAGCGAGTACGAGGTCCTCCAATAGAAAAATCGTTTACGCCTGCCATGGGGCGTTGTATACTCCTGGGGACCAGGGAGCCTGTTGCGGCGGCACCTGGCTGTCAGAGGCTCTTGTCTTCCTCCTCAAGGAGATCCAATGAACGTCACCGTCGTCTATGACTCCACCTACGGAAACACGGAAAAGATCGCCAAAGCCATCGGCGCCGCGCTGGGCGGTGCCGCGAAAGTAGCCCGCATAGCAGAGTCCAACGCCGCCGCGCTGGGCAAAGCGGAGCTCCTGGTGGTGGCCTCCCCCACCATGGGCGGAAGACCCACGGAAGCCATGTTGAGCTTCCTCAACCGCATCCCGGACGGCTCGCTCAAGAACGTCCGGGTGGCCTCCGTGGACACCCGCCTGAAGGCGAAGTGGGTCAAGATCTTCGGCTATGCCGCGGAGAAGATCGCCGCCCGTCTGGCCAAGTGCGGCGGCACCCCCGCCGCGCCGCCGGAGGGCTTCCTGGTGAAAGCCGCCAAGGGCCCGCTGCTCGACCAGGAGCTGGAGCGCGCCGCCGCCTGGGCCAAAGGGATCATCGCGGCCAGATAGATGCCTGCGGACGATACCATTCGCTGGCTTCTCGCCGGGGACCCTGCCATCCGCTGGCAGGGGCGGCGGAACGCACCGTGGAACGGGAGCGCAGGAAGGTGGCCCGCGATGGCTGGGGTGCCCTCCTGCTGGCCGAAGTGGACCTCCACGACCTACACGCTGCTGCTCCGCGACCTCGGCTTGCCGCCCACGCAACGCCCAGGCGCGCAAGGCCTGCGCCTTCCTCGTGGACCGGGGATGAAGGCGGCTTATCGCTGAAGAAGGCCAGATTCGATTGTGACGGGCTAGCCCGGGGGATTCCGGTATTATCCGCAACGCTGCTCTACATGAGCCTTATTCTAATTATATCCGCACCGCAGAATATATTGTTAGAATGCAAAAAGAAAGAACAAGATGAAGAATCAATTGCATAGCTGGGACGATGAATGTTTTACGGTAACGAGAATACTGGAAAAGGCGCTCTCTGACACGCGAGACTGGTCTTTCTCAAATGCCTCGGCGCGACCGTGGTATCGAGGGCAGAATACTGAAAAGGGACCGATACCGTCAATATTTCGCAAACTTTATGACGAATTCAATATGGTCACTACTTTCAGAAACAGGTCCAATGCTCTACGGTACACTCCGGAAACCAACAGAATTGATAAGTGGCTATTCCTAATGCAACACTACGGGCTTCCCACCAGACTACTAGATTGGACTGAAAGCCCTTTGCTTGCTTTGTACTTTGCTTTATCAGAGGAAAGGCAGTGCGACAACGACAACATAACAATATGGATTCTGCACCCCCTCAAACTAAACGAGCTCTCAGCAGGGATATCATACCTACCTAACACATGGACGCGAAGGGACTACTACGTTGAAGCGTCCACCAAGAAACGAATCCCGAAGCGCGTTTACTATGACCAGACAACAGAAGTATACAACGACAATCCAGGTGTAGAGTATTTCCGCTTGGCATTCCACTCTAGAGATGAATGGCCTCGAAGCATAAACATGGCGCTAGTGAAGCATCCAATTGCGATAAACTCCAATTACCAAGACATGAGAATGCTGGTTCAGAAAAGCTGCTTCACGATCCACGGGACAGACGAGAGAAATTTCGAAGAGCTGCTAGAGAATACGACGATTGTCAAAGACGGCTACTTTCTGAAATATGTCGTCCCCATTGAGTTGAGGAACAAGTTGTTGTTAGAGCTATCAAAGCTTGGTATCGACAAGACATCGGTCTTTCCCGACCTCTCGGGATTCTCCGGGGAGATGATGAACCGATTCGACAGTAAATTTGCATTCTAACATGGCGCTGGAGCTGTCCGCGTAGGGGCCAGCTGGATCGGATTATGCTCGTTGCTTGATAGAATCGCGTTGTCTGATTCGGCGCGGCAGCTCAGCTTATCGTTGAGCCTGTAGGAAAACTACCCTTCGCAATCGCTATCATGTACAATGCAGAGCGAACTGGG
>CAVUYS010000007.1:0-2500 GCA_963745745.1 uncultured Spirochaetota bacterium
GCTGGGGGTGATCCCCAGGGACAGACCCACCGTCCCGAAGGCCGAGAACGTCTCGAAAACGTAGTCGATGAACCGGCTGGCCTTCGCGGCGAAAAACCGCTCGGTCACGGTCAGCAGGAAAGCCACGACGAAGATCAGCATCAGGGCCTTCATGGTGAAGATCACCGCGTTGTCCACGGTCTTGGTGGGGATCTTGCGGCTGAAGGCGTTCACTTCCCCGCGCTCGTCGGCCCCGCGCACGGCCAGCAGGGTGACGATGAAGAAGGTGTTCACCTTGATGCCTCCGGCCGTCGAACCGGAGGCTCCGCCGATGAACATCCACAGCAGGGTCAGCATCTGGGAGGAAACCGTCAGGGTCGACTGGGCCACGGTGTCGAAACCGGCGGTCCGGGGGGTGACGGACTGGAAGAAGGCGGCCATGATGCGCTGCGGCAGGCTCAGGCCTGAGTAGGCCAGGCGGTGCTCGAACAGGAAGAACAACCCCGCGCCGGCCAGCACCAGGACCATCGTGGTCAGCAGCACGCTGCGGGAGTGCAGGGAGAGGCCGCGTTTTCTGCCCAGGATGACCGTGTCGCCCAGGTCCTGCAGGACCACGTAGCCGATGCCCCCCAACACAATCAAGCCCATGACCGCCAGGTTCACCGCTGCGTTCCCGACGTAACCCTGCAGGTTCGCGGAGAAGGTGGAGAAGCCGGCGTTGCAGAAGGCGGAGATGGCGTGAAAAACGGAGGTGAACACCAGGCGACCCTGGACGGTGCGCCGGAAGCCGAAGTACAGCACCGCCGCCCCGAGGGCCTCGATGATCAGGGTGCTGGCCAGGATCTGCCGGACGATGGCCAGCGGTTTGCTCTCGATGGAATCCAGGGAGAAGCCCTTGATCACCCGGTAACTGGTCATGGAAAGCTTCAAACGCGGGCGCACGAGCAGGAAGGTGCTGAAGGTGATGATCCCCAGGCCGCCGAACTGGATCAGCAGCAGGATGACCGATTGGCCGGCCAAGGTGTACTGGGCGGTGTCCACGGTGACGAGGCCGGTGACGCAAACCGCCGAGGTGGCGGTGAACAGGGCGTCAAGCGGGGAAAGCCGGCCCTCCCCTTTCCAGCTGAACGGCAGCCACAGAATGAGCGCCCCCACCAGGATCACTCCGATGAAATAGGAGAACAGATAGAAGCGCTCGGAGCGGACGGCTTTGCTCATGGTGCTATCAGCCCAAAGGACAAAAAAATACCTGGCAACGACCTACTCTCCCACCCACACCCGGGGGCAGTACCATCGGCGCTGGAGGGCTTAACTTCCGTGTTCGGGATGGGAACGGGTGTGACCCCTCCGCCATAGTCACCAGGTATAATTTCTCTCTTCAAACCGTGGCGCTCGGCGGGTCATTAGACCCGCGGACCGCGACGGTTTTGCAGATCATAAGGGTAAAGGGGAAATATGGTCAAGCCTCACGGTAAATTAGTACTGGTCGGCTGAACACCTTACGGTGCTTACACCTCCAGCCTATCGACCCGGTAATCTCCCGGGTACCTTCAGGGGGATCAAATCCCCAGGGTTGCCTCATCTTGAGGGGGGCTTCCCACTTAGATGCCTTCAGCGGTTATCCCTTCCGAACGTGGCTACCCAGCCATTACCGTTGGCACGATAACTGGTACACCAGAGGTTCGTCCATCCCGGTCCTCTCGTACTAAGAGCAGCTCCTCTCAAGCAACCAACGCCCATGGCAGATAGGGACCGAACTGTCTCACGACGTTCTGAACCCAGCTCACGTACCGCTTTAATTGGCGAACAGCCAAACCCTTGGGACCTGCTCCAGCCCCAGGATGCGATGAGCCGACATCGAGGTGCCAAACCTTGCCGTCGATGTGAACTCTTGGGCAAGATCAGCCTGTTATCCCCGGAGTACCTTTTATCCGTTAAGTGACGGCGCTTCCACGCACCACCGCCAGATCACTAAGACCGGCTTTCGCCCCTGCTCGACATGTCCGTCTCGCAGTCAGGCTGCCTTGTGCCTTTACACTCGTACGCTGATTTCCAACCAGCGCGAGGCAACCTTCGCGCACCTCCGTTACTCTTTGGGAGGCGACCGCCCCAGTCAAACCGCCCACCTGACACTGTCCACGCCCCCGTTTCCAGGAGGCGCGTTAGAAACCTAGACCACCAAGGGTGGTATTTCACCGTTGACTCCACGCAGCCTAACGACCACGCTTCATCGTCTCCCACCTATCCTACACATCATGGTCCAAATGCCAATGCCAGGCTACAGTAAAGGTTCACGGGGTCTTTCCGTCTAACCATGGGTAATCGGTATCTTCACCGATACTCCAATTTCACCGAGTGCCGCGTCGAGACAGCGCCCAGATCGTTACACCATTCGTGCAGGTCGGAACTTACCCGACAAGGAATTTCGCTACCTTAGGACCGTTATAGTTACGGCCGCCGTTTACTGGGGCTTGAATTCAGTGCTTCGCCTGGCCTTGCGGCCGGGCTAACACCTCCTCTT
>CAVUYS010000007.1:7500-123081 GCA_963745745.1 uncultured Spirochaetota bacterium
GCTCGCGAACCTTTTCCTTCTCCAGCAGACCGGGGGACTCCAGGAGAGCGGCGATCTGGGCCGCGTCGGCGAAGCCGTCCTCCAGGGCCCTCTGCAGGGCGCTCAACCCGGCCTGGGGATCCTCGATGCGGGTCAGGTAGATCAGGGCGCTGTAGAACCGGGCTTCGGCCAGCTTCTCCTGCCGGGTGAGGGCCGCCGCATAAGCCTCCAGGGCCCGGTCGTACCGCTCCAGCTTCCGGTACCCGTCGCCCAACAGCGCCTGGGCGGCCGCATCCTCCGGACGCTCCTGCACGTACCGCTCCAGGGCCGCCACGGACTCCCCGGCGCGCCCTTCGCCGGCCAGCAGGCGCCCCAGCTGGTAGAGGGCCTGCTGGTCGCCAGGGTCCAGCTCCAGCAGGCGCTCGAGGTGCGGGATCGCCTCGGCGTTCCGGCCCGCCTTGCCCAGCAGGATGGCCAGGTTGTAGCGGGCCGCGGTATTCTCCGGCGCCAGCGACAATATGCTCTCGTAGCTGTCCAGGGCCTTCTGGTCCTGGCCCTGCGCGTGATAGGCGTAGGCCAGAGCCTCGAGCATGTCACGATTCTGCGGGTCCCTGGCGGCCAGCCGCTCCAGGATGCCCACCGCCTCCTCGGCCCGGCCCGACTCGGTCAGGGCCAGGGAGAGGTTGTAGTAGGCGCGGTTCAGCTCCGGGTCCAGGCGCAGCGCCTCGCGATAAAGGGAGACCGCCCGCTCGTAGTTCTTCAGCTCCAGGTGGGCATTGCCCAGGTTGTAGTACTCCTGGGCCAGCGCCGCGTCGCGGGGGGCGCCGGCGCAGGAAGCCAGCAGCAGGACCGCGCCGGCGAACCGAACTATCGCGCCTGGGTACTGGGACAGAGCAGCCGCCAGGCCCGCCCGGCGGACCGGATGCCTTTTCACCTCCGCCATCCTTTCAACCTGCGCCCCTTCCACTCCGGAGTGAGGCGCAGCATGCTCAGGACCGTGGCCAGGGAGTAGAAGCCCATGAAGAACAGGGTGTAGGGAACCAGGCGTAGCAGGTAGGCGGCCAGGTCCCTGCGGTACAGCACCCCGGCCAGCAGGCCCATGAGGCCCACGGCAATGAAGGAGGCCGCGGGCAGCATGGCCAGGCGCGGGAACCAGGGGCACAGCGGGAGAGCCAGCACGCTGGCCGTCAGGAACAGCACGATGAAGCGGTACGGCAGGCGGGTGCCCGCCTCCTGGTGGTAGAAGGCCCCCGTGTTCCAGCGCAGGTGCTGGTTGAGGAATCCGGCCCAGCTTGCCTGCGGGCGGGTATGAATCATGGTGGAGCGCCGGGTGGAGACGCGCACCCGCCAGCCGCGCTTGGCCGCCGCGGCCACCAGAGCGGCGTCCTCGGTCAGCGTCTCGCCCAGTCCGCGGAAGCCCCCCAGCTCCTCCAGCACGACCCGCCGGGCGGCCAGGTTGTTTCCGAAACAGCTTCCGGGCAGGCCCAGCCCGGCGGTGCCCGAGTTCCACTGATGGATCAGCGGCTGGTCGAAGGCCTGGAAGCGGGCCAGGAAACCTCCGCCCCCCGCGGTCCCCAGCTGGAGCTGCCCGAACACGACGCCCACCCGCGGGTCGCGGAAATAGTCGAGCAATCCCTCCAGCCACCGGGGCGGAACTACGCAGTCGGCGTCCGTGAAAACCAGCACCTCCCCTGCGGCTTGGCGCGCGGCGATGTCCAGCGCCGCCTGTTTGGGATTGAGGCTGCCCGGCTCCTGGCGGTTGCGGAGGACCGTCACCCGCCCGGGGTGCCGGCCCCGGAAGGCCTCCATGAGCGCGGCGGTATCATCGCCGGACCGGTCGTCCACCAGCAGGATCTGGAAATCCCGCAGGCTCTGGGCTTCCAGCGAGGCCAGCAGCGCCGGCAGGTTGCCCTCCTCGTCCTTGGCGGTCACCACCACGGAAACGCGGGAATCAGGGGGAAGGCCGGCGCCGCCCGGGTCAGCGGCGTCGCGAGCCACGTTGGCGAGCACTCCGACGGCCAGGGCGAGGTGCACCAGCACGATCAGGCCCGAGGCGGCGGCCAGCAGGTACAGCAGCAGCTCGCTTGCCATTGCCCGGCAATATAGCGGATAACGCGGCTTTTCACAATCTTGAGGTCCGTGCTATCCTGAGCCGGAGCATGGGCATCCTGATCGCCCTTCTGGGGGTTCTGCTGATTCTCTGTGTCTGCGACGTGCGGATGCGCCTGGCCTATTACCTGGACCGCCGCCACCGCTTCGCCGTCATGAGCCGCATGCAGAACTGGGGTTTGCGGGTGATCGTGGCCGTGGTCAAGGCGTACGGGGGCTTCCGGGTCAGGCTGCAGAACAGGCTGCAGGCCACCCTGCCGGAGCGCTTCCTGATCCTTTCCAACCACCAGAGCCTGGTGGATATCGCCGTGCTGGCCTACGCCTTCCCGCGGCACAATGTGCGTTTCGTGGCCAAGAAGGAGCTGGGACGAGGGGTGCCCGGCATCTCCTTCATGCTCAGCCACGGCAGGCATGCCCTGATCGACCGGCACGGCGGGTTCCGGGAGAGCCGGGCCGAGCTGATCCGGCTGGCCCGCTTCTCCCGGCGGCATCCGGTCTGCCCGGCCGTCTTCCCGGAGGGCACCCGCTCGCGGGAAGGAAGGGTGAGGAAGTTCCACTCGGCGGCCGTGCGCACCCTCATGACGCACCATCCGCTGCCGGCGGTGTCCGTGGCCGTGGACGGGGGTTACCGCATCGCCCGGCTGGGCAATCTTATTCGCAACCTGCGGGGTTGCGTGTACCGCGTGCGCCTGCTCAGCCTGTACCCGCCGCCGGATCAGCGCGGCGACGTGCAGGCCATGATAGAGCGGGCCCACGACGAAATCGAACGGCAGGTGAACCAATGGAAAAGAAGCGAGAGACAGAGGTCGAGGAATACTGGCGGGCCAAGGAGCAGGAGCTGGGGGAGCCCATACTGCTGAAGAGCATCTCCCATACCTACCACGGCGAGGGCCTGGAGAGTTTCGGGGTCCTGTTCGCCTCGGTCAATTATCTGGTTTTCGAGTATTCCAAATCCTCCCGGCGCTCCATCATCGAGGTGCTTTTCAACCGCCGGGACCAGGGCCTGAGCGAGCAGGTAAAGATCCCCAGGGCGGACATCCGCGCCGCGGCCATCGTGGCGGCCTCCGCCGGCAAGCGCTGGGCGGCCCGCGCCGAGCCGCCGCAGGCCGTGCGGGAGCGCCTCAGCGGGGGCCGCGCCTCGGGCCTGGCCCGCCTGCTGGGCGGATCGGCCGTGTGCCTGTGCACGGACCTGACCTGGCTGCTGCTGGACACCCCCTCCAACCGGGAGTGGCTGGCCCTGCTGCGGGGATAAAAAAAAAGCCCATCCGTTCGAGGCTGGGCTTCGCTTCGACCTTGGGAGCCTCAGCTCTTCAGGTCGCCAGGCCGGCGCGCGGTGCGGTTGCACTTGGAGCACTCGGCAATGGTCTTCATCCGCCCGTTGGCGAAGACCGACTTCATCTTCACCTCGCCGCCGCAGTTGCAGGAGAACTTCTCCACGATCACGTTTACGCGGGCATTCTTGCTGATTTCAGCCACGGAAACACCTCCTTTTCCAGGATTGTTAAGAAATATACGGAATTAGGCCAAAAGGTCAAGACCCCTCGCGTACCTGCCATTGCCCGGCCTGGGCGTCGTAACCGACCGCGTCGAAGCCCAGGATGAGAGTTTTCCCGTCCTCCCCGGCCAGCTTCAGGGTGCGGGTGAAGATGTTGACGTCCAGCACCTTGAGGGTCTGGCCGCCGGCCCGCAGGCGGGCGCCCTCGGAGGGCAGCCCCCGCCGGCATTCCCGGTAGGTGTCGTACTCGTAGGCCAGGCAGCAGAGCAGGCGCCCGCAGGGCCCGGAAATCTTCATGGAGTTGAGGGTCAGGTTCTGCTCCTTGGCCATCTTGATGGAAACCGCCTTGAGCTTGTCGGTGATCGCGTGGCAGCAGTAGGTGCGGCCGCAGACCCCCACCCCGCCGACCACCCGGGCCTCGTCCCGGACGCCGATCTGCCGCAGCTCGATGCGCATCTTGAAGATGCCCACCAGGTCCTTGACCAGCTCGCGGAAGTCCACCCTCGCCTCGGCGGTGAAGTAGAACAGGATCTTCGGCTCGTCCACCAGGTAGTGGGCGCTCACCAGCTTCATGTCCAGGCCGTGCTCGGCGATCTTGTTCCGGCAGACCTGAAAGGCGTTGGCCTCCCGCTGGGCGCAACCCTGGCAGCGCTCCACCTCCTCGCGGGTGGCCTTGCGCTCGATGGCCGCCACCTCCTCCCCGCCGGCCCTGCCCGCGACCCGGCCCTGGACCCTGCCCAGCTCGGCCCCGTAGCGGGTGGGCACGATGACGAAATCCCCGCGGACCAGGCCCAGGTCGCGATCCGCCTGGTATACTTCGGTGGCGCTGGAATGCACGATCTTGACCCGGTAGCGGGTCGTGCCGGCTTCCCCGGCTGCCCCATCCCCGGCTGCTCCGGTTGGGGGCTTGGCCGCCTCGGCGACCTCGACGGTCTGGGCAGCCCGCGCTTCCGCGCTCGCTGCGTCCGCCGCGTCCCCCTGCGGGGGCAACTCCTTGACCTCTGGGCTGTTCATGCAGGCTCCTTGAAGGCTTTTCAGGTCAGCAGGTCCACCAGCAGGCCGTGGATTTCATTGACCCGGCCCAGGATGTCCAGCTGGCGGTGCTGGTCGGCCAGCAAATCCGCGACCAGGCGTTCCAGCTTCTGGTCGATGACCCGGATCTGGGTGAAGCGCTTGCGCCTGGCCACCCCGGCCCCGGAGCTGCGCTCCTCCATGGCCAGCATGCGGGCCAGCACCAGGTCCAGGAAGCCCCGCACCGCCGCGCGGTAGTCCTTGATGGCCTCCAGGCTCTGGGCTTCCAGCAGGTGATCGCCGCTGGAATGCACCTCGTCGAGCAGCTCTTCCAGGGTGCGGCGCCGGCGCCCGGAGCGGTCGTAGTCGCCCGCGGCGGCTTCCCCCTCCTGGGCTTCCCGCACGGCCTCCGCGAACTGCCGGCGGCCCACCGGGGCCTTTTTGCGGGTCTTCTTTTCGTCGGAGCGCCTGGAGAAGAAGGCCGCGTCGAGGGAGTCTACCTTATCCATTCGAGCTGGAGGCGGCGACCAGGGTTTTTTCGGCCGGGGGGGGCGGGGAGACCCCCGCCTGCACGGCGGGGCCCCGGGCCTGGGTCTCGCGCGCGGCCGGATGGGGGGCGACGATCCGGCAGTTGCCGTTCAGGATCACCCCTTCCTCCACGATGAAGCGGGGGCTGGCCACGTTGCCCAGGACCACCCCGGTGGACAGGATGATCACCTTCTCCTCGGCGAAGATGTTGCCCTTGACCACGCCTCCGACCACCACCGTGCCGGCATAGACTGTGCACTCGGCGCGGCCGTTCTTGCCCACCAGGACCTTGCCCTTGGTGCGCACCGTTCCGCAGAAATCCCCGTCGATGCGCAGCAGGCCGTTCAGATCCAGCTCGCCGTTGAAGCGGGTGCCCTCCCCGATGATCGAATTGATGTAGGCGCTGTCGGGCAGTTGTGCTTCGTTCACTTGGATTCGATCAGTGGGCTGCGGATGCTCAGGAACTGTTTGGGATCCACCACGTTGGTGCCGATGCCCACCTCGTAGTGCAGGTGCGGCCCGGTGGAGAGCCCGGAGTTGCCCATGTAGCCGATGACCTGTCCCCTGCGCACTTCCTGCCCGAGCTGGACCACCCAGCGGTCCAGATGGCCGTAGCGGGTGTGGAACCCGTAATCGTGTCGCAGCACGACGAACCTGCCCAGTCCCAGGGAGTCCTCGCCGGTTCTCAAGACCTTGCCGTTGGCAGTAGCCACGATCGGCGTGCCGTAGCCCCAGGCGATGTCGATGCCCTTGTGCACGTAGGCCCCGCCGGTGAAGGGGTTGCGGGAGAAGCCGAAATCGTTGGTGATGTTGCCGCGGGCCCCCTTGAGCGGCCACAGGGAGGGAATGTCCACCAGCAGGGCGCGCTGGGCCTGCAGCAGCTTGTGGATCTCCGAAAGCGGCGCCACCGAGTTGTCCAGGTAGCTGCGCAGGCTGCGCAGCTCGCTCAAGTCCCGCAGGTTGCCTTCGTCCAGCTCCTCCAGGCTCACCAGGGTGGTCAGCTCCCCGCCTACCCCCTTTTCCAGGTAGTTGGCCGCGTCCTCGGTGCCCACCACGCTGAGCACCTCCTCCATCCTGGCCTTGAAGTCCTTGGCCACCTTGCGCAGCTCGATGATTTCGTCCTTGAAGCTCTCCAGCGAGGTCTCGCTGGCGTTCAGGTTCCTGGCGATCCGCACGTAGCGCTCGTTGGTGCCGGTGAAATGGGTGGCCAGCACGATGAAGCCGGCCAGCACCAGGCCCATCAGGGAGATGACGAAGATCAGGGTGAACACGGAGATCTGGAAATTGAAGATCCGTTTCTCCGAATGGGGAATGAACATGACCGTGAACCGCTGCCGGCCCTTCTGATAGACGCGCTTGCAGAAGGCGGCCAGGGACTGCCAGCGCTGGCGCAGCCACTTTTGCAGGCCGTTCACGACTTCGTTTTCCAGCCGCTTATATTGATGCGCAGGTGACACGCAAGGATCTCCTTAATCTGGCGCGGACGAGTATTGGTACACATTATCACTTGGCCCGGGCTTTGTCAAATAATTGTTGACTCCCCCCCCGCTTCGTGATAATCTTCTGTTCTTACAGCTCTGCAAGCCGCCGGGGCCGGCAAACGTCAAGTGGAAAAAGGAAATGAGACTTTTCGATACACACGCCCACATAGGACTCATCACCGAAGACCCCATCGAGCAGCTGCTCACCGTCCAGGAGGCCAAGCAGGAGAGCGTTGAGGGCATTGTCAGCATCTGCAACAACCTCCGGGACTTCTACCAGATCTATCCGAACCTGAAAAGCGAAGAGAGCATCTACCACAGTATCGGCGTTTCCCCCTCCGAGGTTGCGCACCCCGGGGAGGACTGGGAAGCCAAGGTCAGCGAGGGGGCGCGCCTGGAGCGCGTGGTGGCGGTGGGCGAGATCGGGCTGGACTACTACCACAAGTTCGGGGCCCGCGACGCCCAGGTGGAGCTCTTCATCCGCCAGCTGGACCTGGCCCAGAAGCTGGGCAAGCCGGTGATCATCCACAACCGCGAAGCCGGGGGCGACGTGCTGGAAATCCTGCGGGAGCGGCTGCCGGAGCGAGGCGGCGTGCTGCACTGCTATTCCGAGGACTACGAGTACGCCAAGAAGGCGCTGCAGCTGAACCTGTACATCTCCTTCGCCGGCAACGTCACCTACCGCAACGCCAAGAACCTGCACGACACGGCCCGCCAGATGCCCCTGGAGCGCATGCTGATCGAGTCCGAGTCCCCCTTCATGGTCCCCGCCGCCTTCCGCGGCAAGAGGAACAAGCCCTCCTACCTGAAGGAAACCGCGGTTTTCGTCGCGGAGCTCCGCGGCCTGCCGGTGGAGGAGCTGGCCGAAGCGCTGCTGGCCAACAGCCTGAGGTTCTTCGGCATCGATTCCTAGCCCCCCTTGAGCCTCCTGGCGGAGGTCCGCCTCCCGAATCTGACCATCCCGGGCAACCTCTTCATGGCCCCCATGGCGGGGTATACCGACGCGGCTTTCCGCGCCCTGTGCGTGGAACAGGGCGCCAACCTGACCTTCACGGAGATGGTCTCCGCCGAGGGCCTGGCCCGGGGCGGGGAGCCGACCTGGGCCCTGCTGGCCAGGGCGGAGAACGAGACCCACTGGGGCGTGCAGCTGTTCGGCTCCGAGCCCCGCGCCCTGGCCGCCGCCGCGAGCCTGCTGGCCCCTTTGCGGCCCTCCCTGCTGGACCTGAACTGCGGCTGCTCCGTGCCCAAGGTGCTGAAGGCAGGGGCCGGGGCCTCGCTCCTGCGCTCCCCGGAGCGCCTGGCCGCCCTGGTGCGGGCCATGCGGGAGAATAGCGAGGCGCCCGTGACGGTCAAGATACGCTCGGGCTGGGATTCCTCCTCGCTCAACTACCTGCAGGTGGCCGAGGCGGCCGTCCGCGCCGGGGCGGCCGCGGTGTGCCTGCACCCGCGCACGCGGGCCCAGGGCTTCACGGGCCGCGCCGACTGGACCCAGATCGCGGAGCTCAAGCGCCGGCTGGGCGCGCCGGTGTTCGGCTCCGGGGACGTGTTTTCCGCCGACGACGCGCTGCGCCTGGCCAGGGAAACCGGCTGCGACGCGGTGCTGCTGGCCCGCGGGGCGCTGGGCAATCCCTTCCTCTTCGCCGAAGCCCGCAGGCTGTTCGCGGGGCTGCCCCCCGCTCCGGCCCCTTCCCCTGCCGAGCGCCTGCAGGCCGCTTTGCGGCAGCTGGCCGGCGCGGTCCGCCTGTACGGCGAGGCCACCGCCTGCCGGGAGATGCGCAAGCATTTCTGCGCCTACACCCGCGGCCTTCCCGGGGGCGCCCGCCTGCGCAGCCTGGCGGTGGCCGCCCGGGCGGTGGCCGACTACCAGGCCCTGGCCGCGGAGTACCTGGGAAAAAAGGATTTGGAATAGGCTGGCATTCGGGTATACAATCGCGACAATGGCCTCGGTATTCGAGCTACCTGCAGGACCTGTTTTTCACCCTGTTCTCGCGCGATCCGCAGGAGGCGGACAGGCGCCGGGGGCTGCGGACGCTGGCCGAGAAGCTGCGCCAGGTCCAGCCGCCCGTTTACCGCCGCTCGGGGGGCATGATCCTGCCGGCCTTCGGCTACAACCTGCTGCAGCTCTCCTACCTGCTGGCCCCCCTGGACGAGCTGTTCCAGCGCACCCTGCACTGCGAGGACGCCCGCCTGGCGGAGCGCTTCAAGCAGCACCTGGCGGTGGCGCGGCTGCCCGAGACGCTGGCCCGCCGCCTGCCGGAGTTCAGCCTGCAGGCCATGCGGCAGCGGGCCCTGGGCTCCGCCAGTCCCATCAAGGAACTGGAGAAGCTGGACCAGGAGTTCGAGCAGCTGCTGGCCGCCTTCTCCGGCCCGGAGTTCTACAGCTTCGACCTGGACTTCGTGTCCCTGGACCGCCTGGCCAGCCTGTGCCGGCACGACCTGGGCCCGCTGTTCAAGCTCTTCGATCCCTCCTTCGACCCGGCGCCAAGGGCCGAAAGCCCAACTTCCAGCCCGCCCCGGCGAAGAAGGCGCTGAAGGAGCTGCTGGACCTGTACTTCATCCTGGCCGGCATCCAGCTCTCCGACGGGGTGCAGTCCAATCTTTTCGCGCTGCTGGACCGCCTGGAGCGCGAGCGCTCGGCGGCCGCCCGCGAGGGCGTGCGCACCGTGCTGGTCCGCCTGGGCAAGCTTCTGCAGCAGGAGCTGGCTCCCGAGCTGCTGGCCAACCTGATCCGCATGATCCAGGAGGATCCCGGCTCCAGCCCCCGCGCGGTGAGCGAGGAGACGGCCTGCCTGGAGGCGATCAGGTCCGGCCTGGAGTCCGGCTTCCGGCAGGACCGGGAGCGCCTGCAGCGGGAGATCAACGAAAACACCATCGGCGGCGACCTGAAGACCCTCTTCCTCGGAGCCGAACCGCTGGAGGTGCCCGGCTACACCCAGGCGCTGGCCCGCGAGCTGGACTCCAGGAACTACAGCGGCTTCAGCCGGGTGAAGCCGCTGGCCATCCTGAAGAGCTTCATCCTGGCCCACTTCGAGAAGAACCTGCGCGACCCGCTCAAGCGCCTGCTGATCGAGGGGACCTTCACCCAGAAGATGGTCGAGCTGCGCTTCAACAACACCTACTACGACTGCGAAGGTCTTTACGCCCGCCTGCGGCAGCTGGAGGAGTCCCTGCAGAGCGGCCCGCTGGCCGCCGAAAAGCTCACCAAGTTCCTGCAGATGCACGATCAGGGCAAGCCGGTGGCTCCGCTGGTGTCCAAGATCGTGGACACCATCGAGCAGGACGTGCGCAAGCTGGTGGAGGAGGGCTGCAACTACATCCAGAACCTGAACCTGCTGGTGAGCGACCTGCTGGAGGACGCCAGGCAGAAGACACCGGCGATGATCAGCAACCTGAAGGAGATCGCCGGCCGCCCCAGCAAGGACTTCCTGGCCGCCCTGGCGGCCGCTCAGTCCAACCTGCAGCTGTTCATCAAGGTCATGCGCAACTTCACGGAAATCCGGGAAAACGTTGCTGCCGCCGGATCTCATACATGAGGATCCCCGCGGCCACGGAGACGTTCAGGGAATCCACGTGCCCGCCGCTGGGGATGCGCACCAGGGCGTCGCAGCGCTCCCGCACCAGGCGGCGCAGGCCCCCGCCTTCGCTGCCCAGCACCAGGGCCACGCGCCCTTCGATGCCCACCTCGTCCAGCCGCCGGCCGTCCAGGTCCGCGCCGTAGACCCAGAAGTCCGCCTCCTTGGCCAGCTCCAGGCCGGCGGCCAGGTTGGGCACGCTGCAGACGGGCACGTACAGGCTGGCCCCCGCGGAGGTCCTGGCCACGGTCTGGGTTTCGCGGGCCGCCCGCCGGGTGGGCAGGACCACCAGCTCGGCGCCGAACTGGTCCGCCGAGCGCAGGATGGCTCCCAGGTTGTGGGGGTCGCTGATTTCGTCCAGGAGCAGGATCAGGGCCGTCGGGCTGGAAATCCGGGCCAGGCGCTCCCGCAGGCCCGCCGCGCCCTCGCGACTGCCAGCCGCGGGAAGCAGGCCCGCGCCGCGGTGCTCCTGCCGCCCCGGCCAGCGCGTCCAGCTCGGCCCGCTGGACCCGCCGCACCGGCACCCCGGCCGCCCGGGCCAGGCTCTCCAGCTCGGCAATGCGCGGATTGGACCGGCAGACCAGCAGCTCGCCGCGCCCGCCCCGGCGCAGGCTCTCCGCGATGGCGTGGTAGCCGGTCAGCAGCGTCTTCAGGGCCCGAAGGCCTTTCGGACCTCCACCACCCCGTCGAAGTCCCGGTCCATCTCGTAGCCGCGGATGTACTGGCCCTCCAGGCTCACCCAGACGTCGACCCGCCCGTCGAAGTTGGAGTCCACCTCCTGGCGCACCAGCTGCCCGTCCTCGAAGAAGTAGAAGTCGTCCATGCTCCCGTCGTAGTTGAAATCCATCCGCTCGCTGGACTTGCGGTTCTGCGCGTCGTACTCCACCGCGTAGTCGGCCTGCCCGTCGAAGTTGCGGTCCAGGGTGAGGCCCAGGACCTGCCCGTCGACCACCTCGTACCACTGGTCGGGATTCCCGTCCCCGTTGCGGTCCAGGGTGAGCGCGGGGGCGGCGGCCGCCGGGGCCAGGACGGCCAGCAGCCACAGGAGGCACAGGGGCAGCATCGGCTTCATACCCTTCATGGTCGACAGGCCGGCCCAAAACATTGATGTTCCTTATTTCCGGTATTCCTGGACGGGCTGGCGGCCTTCCAGCGCGTCGTAGGCCGCGGCGGCCAGCGCCTCCATCTCGTTCTCCCCCGGATAGACGAACAGGGGGGCCAGGAAGCGGACCCTCGCGGCGATCCCCTCCACGATGCGCCCGCTGTGGGCCAGGCCGCCGGTGAGCACCACCGCGTCCAGCCTGCCTGAGGCCGCGGCCGCCAGGGAGCAGATCTCCTTGGCGATCTGGTAGCACATGGCCTGCAGCACCTCCAGGCAGCGGCTCCCGTCCAGCCCCCCAGACCCGGCCTCTCCCCGCTCGTGGGCCTCGATGGCCTGCTCGATGCGGCGGGCGTCGTTGGTGCCCAGGTAGGCCACCACGCCGCCGCGCCCGGTGAGCCGGCGCTGCAGGGCTTCCGGCTCCTCGCGGTGGGCCAGGATGTAGCGCAGCCAGTCCCCGGAAGGCAGCCCGCCGGCCCGCTCCACGGCGAACGGGCCGTCCCCGTCCAGGGCGTTGTTGACGTCCCGCACCCTGCCCCCCAGGTGCGCGCCCACGGACACCCCGCCGCCCAGGTGGGCCACGATCAGGGCGCAATCCTCGTAGGGCTTGCCCAGCTCGCGCGCGGCCCGCCGGGCGCAGGCCTTCTGGTTCAAGGCGTGGAAGATCGAGCGGCGCGGCAGGTCCGGCAGCCCGGAGTAGCGGGCCAGCGCGTCCAGCTCGTCGACCACCACCGGATCGGCGATGAAGGCGGGCACCCGCAGCTCCGCGGCCAGCAGATCGGCCAGCAGGCCGCCCAGGTTGGAGGCGTGGCTGCCGTAGCGGCAGGAGCTCAAGTCCTCCTTCATGGCCTGGTTCACCCGGTACACCCCGCCGGCCAGGGGGTGCAGCAGCCCACCCCTGCCGATCACCGCCCCCACCTCCGCGGGCCGGAAGCCGGGCTCCTCCCGCAGCGCCCGCAGCACGGTCTCCCGCCTCGTGAAGAGCTGGGCGTCCAGGGTCGGGAAGCGCTCCTCCACGGGGTGGGAGACGCTTTTGCGCCAGAGCTCGGACTCGCGGTGGAACAGGGCGACCTTGGTGGAAGTGGAGCCGGGATTGATGACCAGGACCTTCATCACGCTTTCCTGCACTATAGCGGATGCACCGGGGAACAAAAAGGGCTTCCCCTGGAGGGGAAGCCCCGATTGCGCGCCTCGCGATAGCGGCAGGTTAACCCAGGATGATCTTGGCGCCGAGCAGGATCTTATAATTGCGCAGGCCGAACTCCTCGATCGTGTAGTCAATACCGCCCCCCGAGCCCTGCAGCGGGCCCATGGGGAAGTGCCAGATGAACTTGGAATAGAAGCCCAGGCGCCAGATGTTCACGCCCACACCGGCGCCGAGGTACCAATAGGCGGTGGCCGAAATGGGGTTGTCCGGATCGTCGTCCAGGTCCCGGTCCGCCCAATCCTTGAAGATGTACCCCAGCCCGGCGTCGATGGTCGGATCGATGATGAAGCGGGATCCCAGCACGTGCGCCGACAGGTACAGGTTGGTATCCAGGTCGAACATCGGATCGCCGATCCAGGTCATGTACCGGCTGCCCATGAACTGCAGGCCCAGGCCCATGTTCTTGCCCATGAACTCGGCCATCAGGCCGTAATAGATGCCTTCGCCGTTCCGGAAGGCCTCCCCGATGTCTCCTGCGGTGTACAAGGAAGGGTCATCCAGATACAGCGCCCCGTTGATGCCCAGGGCCCAGTCGGCGAAGGCGCCGGAGGCGCCCAACAGGCACAATACCGCTACAATCAGTATTTTTTTCATCTCTTGTTCTCCTCTCCTCGGTAAAGCTCTCGTTCTCTAACATAACACAACCCCGCGGAAAAAACTAAAAGTCACCGGAAAAGCGAAAAAATGCGGCGCCCCAGGCGTGTAGAAATCCGGCCCGAAAGGGGTTACAATATTGTCATCACCGTTGGAAAGGAAGGCGTATGAAGAGAAAGATCGTCCTGTTCCTGCTCCTGGCGGCGTTCCTGGCCACGGGCCTCGTGCCGGCCTTCGCCCAGGCGCGGGGGGCCTTTTCCATTATCTGCAACGTCACCGGCGCCAGGGTATACCTGAACGGGGAGCTGGCCGGCTACACCAAGCCCAACTTCTCCGCGCTGCTGAAACCCGGCACCTACCGGGTGCGCATCACCATGGAGAGGTACCAGCCCTTCGAAACGGTCATCACCATGAGCTCGGGCCCGCTGAACCTGCCGGTGAACCTGGTCCCGGAGGGCGGGGTCATCCAGCGGCCGGGCCGCTTCAACATGACGGTCACTTCCAACGTGGCCGGCGCCCAGGTGTACGTGAACAACGCTCCGGTGGGCACCGCCCCCCTGTCCATGCAGGTGGACCGGGGCAACTACTCGGTGCGGGTGTCGGCCCCCGGCTACCAGGATTACCTGGCCTCCGTGAACGTGTCGGGGCCCACGGCGGTGAACGCCGTGCTGCAGGGCAACCTGTTCCAGCTGGCCGTCAACAGCAACGTGGCCGGCGCCCAGGTGTTCGTGAACAATGCCCTGGTGGGCTCCGCTCCCTATGTCGGCAGCTTCGCTCCGGGCAGCTACGCGCTGCGCGTCAGCGCCCCGGGCTACAGCGACGCCAGCACGGTGGTCGCCCTTAACCGCAACGAAACCGTGACCCTGATGCTGCAGTCCAGCTTCGTCTCCGTGCAGGTGGTCATTCCTCCGCGCTTCCTGGACCGCGACGACCGCGACCGCGACAACCGCGACAACAGGGGCCGCGGACCCGTGCGCCTCTACGTGGACGGCCAGCCGCAGAACGACCTGAACTTCAGCGTCCCTGCCGGCCGGCACAGCGTCCGGATCACCTCCGGCTCCTTCTCCTTCGAGGCGGACGTGGACCTGGCCCCGGGCCGCAACTACGTGCTGGAGCCGGTGTTCAGCTGGACCTTGCGCTGAGCCTGCGCCGCACTCTGGGCAATGACTGACAGCCCGGCCTCCAGGCCGGGCTTTTTATTCGGGAACCGCCGGCAGCCTCAGGCGGAACAGGCCGCCTTCCGCCCGGCTCACCAGCTCCAGGCTTCCTCCGCTGCGCTGCGCGAAGGCCCGGGCCAGGTACAGCCCCAGCCCGGTGGAGCCCTTGCCGGAGGCGCCCGGCTGGAAAATCCGGCCAGCCAGCCGGGGGTCCACCCCGGCGCCGTTGTCCCCGACCTCCAATACCGCCTGGCCCTGCTCCTCGCGGAAGCGCACGCTCACCTCCCGCCCTGCGGGACGCTGGCGGACGCTGTCGGCCGCGTTGGCAAGCAGGGTGAGCAGGACGTGACCCAGCTCCCCCTTGCGCGCGGATACGGCCGCCTGGTCCTCACGGCTGTATTGCAGGAGGATGCCCTCGCGCCGGAAGGAGGCCCGCGCCAGGCGCAGCAGCGGCTCCAGGTCGACGGGCAGGTGTACGATCTGCGGCTCCGCCTCCCGGCCCCGGGCCAGCGGCTCCAACAGCTCGCCCAGGGCCCGGCGCGCCTCCCCGGTCTGGGCCAAAACCAGCCGCAGGGAGCCGGCCAGCGCCTCCGGCTTCCCCTGCCGCAGTCCGTATTCCGCGGCCGCCTGCATGAACCCCAGCAGGCCGCGCAGCTCGTGGGCGACCCCGCCGGTGACCAGCCCGGCCGCCGCCGCGCGCTCGGCCAGGTCCAGGCTGCCCTCGGCCTCCAGGAGTCGGCTCCGGGCGGAGGCCAACTCCCCCTCCCTCTGTAGAGCCCGGGCCAGCGGACCCCGCCAACCCTCGGACAACAGGTATCCTTCCTGGGCCAGGCGATAGCCGCCCGCCAGCAGCACCCCGCAGGCGGCCGGCAGGGGGGCGCTGCACTCGGGGGCCAGGCCGGCCCGGGCCAGCAGGGCCAGCCCCAGGGAGGCGCAGAGCAGTCCGAAAGACAGCAGCAAGGCCAGCGTGGAGCCTTCGCGGCCGGCCCGCCAGACGCGGCCCAGGGCCAGCAGCGGCGGCACGGCGGTGGCCAGGCAGAGAAACAACCGGAAAAGCGCCGCGGGCGGGCCTTGGTCCAGGCCCAGGAGAGAGGGGGTGACCCAGGCCAGCCCGGCGGCGGCCACGGCCGCCGACCAGCGGCCGAGCAGGCGCCGCTGACCTGGACCCGCGCTCCGGGCGCGGTCCAGGCCTTCCGCGTAAAGACCCGCGGACCAGGGAACCAGCAGGGCCAGCAGGCCCGCCAGCGGCTCCCGGTTGGGCAGCAGGCCGGCCAGAGCCGAGAAGGACAGGAACAGGAAGTATCGCCCCAGCTCGCCGCGCCGGCGGCAGCCGGGGAAACGCAGGGCCAGCAGCGAGAACGCGCAGGCGGCCAGCGCTGCCAGCCCCGCCCTGCCGTAGGAAACCAGCGTGGGCATGCCCCTGTACCGGGGGCATTGTACGCCGCTAGTTCAGCTCCGACAACCGCACGGGGTGCGGGCTCTGCTCCTCGCCGTTGACCTGACTCAACTCGGACAGCAGGCTCTTGGCCTTCGGCGAAAGGCGGGTGGGCACCTGGATCAGCACTTTCACGTACAGGTCGCCCCGCTGCTGCGGGGCCTGCAGGAGCGGGATGCCCTCCCCCTTCAGGCGGAAAACCTTGCCGTGCTGGGTGCCCGGCGGGATGCGCAGCCTGGCCTGATGCGAATCCTCCAGGGTCCAGACCGAGAGCTCGGCGCCCAGCGCCGCCTGGGAAACGGAGATGGGAATCGCGCAGTACACGTCATTGCCGTTGCGCTCGAAGAACTCGTGCGGCTGGACCGAAACATAGACGTACAGGTCCCCGGCGGGCGCCCCGTCCGCGCCCCCGTCGCCCTGGCCGGGGATGCTGATGCGCTTGCCGTTCTCGATCCCGGGGGGGATGGTGATCTTCAGCTTGCGCGCCTTCTGCACCACGCCCCGCCCGCCGCAGACCGAGCAGGGCCGCTCGATGACCTCCCCCGCCCCGCCGCAGTGGTCGCAGGTGGTGGCGATGGAGAAGAAGCCCGAGGACCTGCGCACCTGGCCGCTGCCGCGGCAGCGCGGGCAGACCGACTTCCCGCTGCCCTTGTCCGCGCCGGTGCCCTTGCAGGCCTCGCAGGTCTCGTGGCGGCTGAAGGCGATCTCTTCCTTCTTGCCGAAGGCCGCCTCCAGGAAGCCGATGGACAGGTCGTAGCGCAGGTCCGCCCCGCGGCGGGAGCTGCCGCGCGAGGAACGCCGGGCGCGACCCCCGAAGAAGGAGTCGAAGATGTTGCTGAAGTCGAAGCCGCCGAAGATGTCCTCGAAATCCCGGAACACGGAGGAGAAGTCGTGGCCGCCGGCGCCGTCCAGCCCGGCGAAGCCGAACTGGTCGTAGGCCTGCCGCTTCTGGTCGTCGGCCAGCACCTCGTAGGCCTCGGTGGCCTCCTTGAAGCGCTCCTCCGCCTCCTTGTCCCCGGGGTTGCGGTCCGGGTGGTTCTGCACGGCCAGACGCCGGTAGGCCTTCTTGATTTCCTCTTTGGACGCCCCGCGCGCTACGCCCAGGACTTCGTAGTAGTCTCTCTTGGCCAAGCTGTCACTTCGGTTGGGAGGAGCTTACTTCTTTTTTCCGTCGTCGTCCACGACCTCGTAGTCCACGTCCTCCACGGTCTCCCCTGCCGGGCCGGTCTCGGCCCCTGGCCGGGAGCCTTCGCCCGCCGGCAGCGCCGGCGCCTGCCGCCCCCGGGCCCTTGGCGGAGCTGGCCCGATAGACTTCCTCGGCCAGCTTGTAGGCGGCCTGCTTGAGGGCCTCGGTCTTGGTCTTGATCTCGGCGGGGGCCTGCGAATCCAGCGCCTTGCGCAGCTCGGCGGAGGCCGCCTCGATGCTCTTGCGGTCCGCGTCGCTGACCTTGGTGCCGTAGTCCCGCAGGCACTTCTCCGTGCTGTAGATCAGGTTGTCGGCCTCGTTGCGGGCCTCGGCCCGCTCGCGGGCCTTCTTGTCCTCGCTGGCGTGCGCCTCGGCGTCCCGGACCATCTTCTTGATCTCGTCCTCGGTCAGGCCGGAGGAGCTCTCGATGCGGATCTTCTGCTCCTTGCCGGTGCCCAGGTCCTTGGCCGAGACGTGCACGATGCCGTTGGCGTCGATGTCGAAGGTGACCTCGATCTGCGGCACGCCGCGCGGCGCCGGCGGGATGCCCACCAGGTCGAAGCGCCCGAGGGTCCGGTTCTGGGCGGCCATCTCGCGCTCGCCCTGCAGCACGTGGATGGACACGGCGGTCTGGTTGTCGGCCGCGGTGGAGAAGATCTGGCTCTTGCGCGTGGGGATGGTGGTGTTGCGCTCGATGAGCTTGGTGAAGACGCCGCCCAGGGTCTCGATGCCCAGGGACAAGCGGGGTGACGTCGAGCAGCAGCACGTCCTTCACGTCGCCGCCCAGGATGCCGCCCTGGATGGCGGCGCCGACGGCCACCACCTCGTCCGGGTTGACGCCCTTGTTGGGCTCCTTGCCGAAGAGCTCCTTGCACGAGCTTCTGCACCGCCGGGATGCGGGTGGAGCCGCCGACCAGGATGACCTCGTCGATGTCCTCGGCGCGTGAGCCCGGCGTCGCGCGAGGGCCTGCCGGCAGGGACCCGCGGTCTTCTCGATCAGGTCGTCGACCATCTGCTCGAGCTTGGCGCGGGTCAGGGTGTACTGCAGGTGCTTGGGCCCGGAGGCGTCGGCGGTGATGAAGGGCAGGTTGATCGTCGGTCTGCTGGGTGCTGGACAGCTCGATCTTGGCCTTCTCGGCCGCCTCCTTGCAGGCGCTGCAGGGCCATGCGGTCCTTGGACAGGTCGATGCCGTAGTCCTTCTTGAACTCGTCGACCAGCCAGTCGATGATCCGCTGGTCGAAGTCGTCGCCGCCCAGGTGGGTGTCGCCGTTGGTGGACTTCACCTCGAAGACGCCGTCGCCCAGCTCGAGGATGGAGATGTCGAAGGTGCCGCCGCCCAGGTCGTAGACCGCGATGCGTCTCCTCCTCGTCCGCCCTTGTCCAGGCCGTAGGCCAGGGCGGCGGCGGTGGGCTCGTTGACGATGCGCTTGACCTCCAGGCCGGCGATCTGCCCGGCGTCCTTGGTGGCCTGGCGCTGGGCGTCGTTGAAGTAGGCGGGCACCGTGATGACCGCCTCGGTGACCGTCTCGCCCAGGTAGTCCTCGGCGGTCTTCTTCATCTTCTGCAGGATGGCCGCGGAGATCTCCGGCGGGCGAGTAGCGCTTGCCGCTGGATCTCGCACGCGCACGTCGTTGCCGTTGTCCATCGACGTTGTAGGGCACCATCTTGATCTCCTCGGGCACCTCGCCGTAGCGCCGGCCCATGAAGCGCTTGATCGAGTAGACGGTGTTCTCCGGGTTGGTGATCATCTGGTTCTTGGCCGGCTGGCCGACCAGCCGCTCCCCCTTGGCGCGTGAAGGCCACGATGGAGGGGGTGGTGCGCTGCCCTTCGGCGTTCTGGATGACGACCGGCTCGCCGCCCTCCATGACCGCCACGCAGGAGTTGGTGGTGCCCAGGTCGATGCCGATGATCTTGCCCATTGCTTACTCCTTTTTCCCATTGGTCGCATTCTGCGCGGATCTGGACACCTTCACCTTGGCAGGACGCAGGATCCTGTCGTGCAGGTAGTAGCCCTTCTGGTAGTTTTCCAGCACCACCGGTTCGCCCGGCGGCGGTGGTGTCCTCCACCGCGATGGCCTCGTGCTTCTCCGGGTCGAACTTCTCCCCGTCCGGTCCGCTCTTGGGGGAGAAGCGCTTCAGCCCCCAGTTGCGCTCCAGCACGCTGACCAGCTGGCGCTCGATCATCTCCACCCCGGAGTGGAAGGAGGCGAAGTCCCGGGAGTCCGTGGCGGATTGCAGGGCCCTCTCGAAATCGTCGATGACCGGGATGAGGTCCCCGAGCAGCAGCGCGTTGGCGTAGCGCACGCCCTCCTCCCGCTCCCGGAACATCCTCTTGCGGAAGTTCTCGAACTCCGCGGTCTTGCGCAGCAGCTGGTCCTGCAGCCCCGCGTTGTCCGCGGCCAGGCGCTCCAGCCGCTCCTGGGGGGCTTCCGCCGGGGGTACGCCCGCGGCTTGAGCCTGGGCCTCGCCTTCCTGCCCCTGCTCGGCGGGCTTGATTTTCCTGTTCTCCTCAGCGGACATGCCTATTTCCCCGTTCTCTGGATTGCAAAGATTTACAGCCCCTATCCGGTCTGTTCCGGCATAAGATAATAAGGCCGGTGGCGTTTCGTCAACTTCCCGGGATATCAGTCGAAGGACAACCTGCCGTCTCCGGCCCGGATGGCTTCCAGTTCCGCGCGCCGGGCCTCGTAGCCGGGGCGGCCCAGCAGGCCGTAGGCGAACTGCTTGCCCTCCTCCACCCCCGGCTGATCCAGCGGGTTGATGCCCAGAAGCTCCCCGGCGGCCACCGTTTGCAGCTCCAGCCAGAAGAAGAACTCCCCGACGGCGGCCGCGTCCACGACCGGAAAGCTCACCGAGGTGAGCGGGCGGCCCTCCTTGACCAGGGCCGCTTCCGTGGCCCGGGCCTCGGCCTGGAACAGCTCCTGCAGGGTGTGCCCGCCCAGATAGGCCACGGCTTCCAGTTCCGGAAAGGCCCGCGGGATCGGCAGGTCGGCGGGGAAGGCCCCCACGCGCAGCACGGTGTAGATCTTGTCGTCCGGCCCCTCCTTGTAGAGCTGCAGCTGGGAGTGCTGGTCGGTCACTCCCAGGGAGCGCACCGGAGTGGGGCCGACCCGCACCTCGGCGCCGTCCAGGTCCACGCGCTTGCCCAGGCTCTCGGCCCAGAGCTGCCGGTACCAGTCCGCCAGGTCATAGAGGCGGTCGGCGTAGGCCAGCATCACCGAGATGCGCCGGCCTCCCAGCCAGCCCAGGTGGTGCAGGACCGCGCCCAGGTAGGCGGGGTTCGCCAGCAGCTCCGGGCTGGAGGTCCTGGCGGCCATGGCCGCCGCCCCGGCGAGCAGGCCGTCCACGTCGATGCCCAGCAGGGCGGCGGGCAGCAGGCCCACCGGGGTCAGCACGGAGAAGCGCCCGCCCACCCCGTCGGGCACCGCGAAGGCGGCCAGGCGGTCCTCCGCCGCGATCCGGCGCAGCGCTCCCTTGGTCCGGTCGGTGGTCACCAGCATGCGCTCCCGGTAGCCCGCCTCTCCGGCGCCGGCGATGAGCCATTCCCGGAAGATCAGGAAGCTGGCCATGGTCTCGGCCGTGTCCCCGCTCTTGGTGATCACGTTCACCAGCGTCTGGCGCGGGTCCAGGGCCTCCAGGAGGGTGCGCACGCGCTCCGGGTCGATGTTGTCCAGGACGTACAGGCGCGGCGGCTTCTCGGCCCAGCGATGGGGGGTGCGCAGGGCGGAGTTCAGGGCGATCAGCCCCAGGGCCGAGCCGCCGATGCCCAGGACCACCAGGTTGGCGAAGCGCCCCTCCAGGCGGCGGGCGCACTCCTTCAGCCCGCCGGTGTCCTGGGTCGGCAGGTCGCAGAAGGGCAGCCCGCCCGCGGCCCGCCGCTCGGCGAGGCGGGCGTGCAGGGCGCGAACCTTGCCCGCGTAGCTGTTCAAGGCCTGCAGGCTGAAGGCCGGGATCATGCGGCCGAAGTCGATCGTGATGCCCATTGCGCCTCCCGCCCGCCGCTATTTCTTGGGGGCCAGCTCCAGGATCAGCTCCACCTCTCCGCGGGAAAGACGGGTGGTGCGGGCGATCTCCTGCGCCGACCAGCCCAGGTGGGCCAGCTTGGTGACGGTGTCCCGCTTGTCCAGGGCCGGCGCCGCCCCGTCCTCCTTGGCCTGCTTCTTCTCCGCCTTCAGGATGCTTTCCAGCAGCTTGACCTGGTCCTGGGCCTGCTTGCCGATGTGCTCGAAGCGCGTCTCGGTCTTGGCCAGCCACTCCCGGGCCTTCTCCAGCTTCTCCATCCGGCCTTCCAGGTCGCCCAGCACGCCGTCCAGCTCGCCGACCTTGTTCACCACCTGCTCGGCGCGCTCCTTGTTGGAGGACAAGAGCTCGGTCTGAGCCCGCAGCTCCGTCAGGGCGACGGACAGGGTGCCGGCCTCGCCGCGGTAGCTCTCCAGGCTCTTCTCCAGCTCGGAGAGCTGCTGGAAGTTCTTGTCCACCCCGGTGATGGTATTGTCCAGGATGGCCTTCTTCTTCTCCAGCCTCTCGAAGCGGCCCTCGGTGGCCTTCTCCAGCACCTCCAGCTCGCGGATCTTGGCCTGGATCTCCTGCAGGGCGTCCTGGCTGGAGGTCACCGTGCCCAGGCGCTGGTCCAGGTCCTTGGACAGGGACAGCAGTTTGCGAAAGTCAGTGTCCATGCCATCCACCCGGCCGCGTTCGGAGAGCAGCCGGTTCAACTTGGTGCCCAGGTCCTCCATCGCCCGCCGGGCCCCGCTCAAGCGGGTTTCCAGCTCCTCGGCCTCCTTGCGCTGCCCCGAAAGGCGCTCCACGTCGCGCCGCATCTCCTCGACCTTGCTCTCCAGCAGCACCTTCAGCTCGTCGGCGCGCTCGAACAGCTTGGTCTGGGCGCTGAAGCCCTTCACCCGCTTGTCCATGTCCGCCAGGCTGGCGGCCAGCCCCTTGTGGGCCTCCTCGATCTTGCCGAACAGGCTGGCCTGCAGCCCCTCGGTCTTTTCCCGCAACTCGGCCTGGCGGATCTTCACCTCGCGCAGGCGCCCTTCCATCTCCGCCTGGGATTCCTTGGTGCGCTTGCTGTACTCCGCCTGGAAGGACTCCCAATCCGAGCGGAACTTCTCCAGCGCCTTATCGCCCCGGGCGCCCAGGTCCGCCTCCAGTTGGGCGAGGCGCTCGGTGATGCCGCGGAACTCCTCCTGCAGCGCGGAGCGCTCCTCCGCGGTGGCCGAAACCAGCTCGTCGCGCTGGGCCACGAACTCCGCCTTCAAGGCGCTCAGGGCGGTCTCAGCCTCGCGGCGCGCGTCCTTCAGGCCGCTCTCCAGCGCCTGGCCCACGGATTCCAGCTCCCTGCGGGACAGCTCGCGGGTTTCGCGGGCCAGGGCCTTCAGCTGCGCGGGCAAGAGCTCGCCCAGCTCGGCGACGCGCTTTTCCGCGGAGCCGATGCGCTCGTTCACCTCGCTCTCCAGCTCCGCCGCGCCGCGCTCCAGGCGCTCCAGCTCGCCGGCGGCCGTCTGCCGCAGGCGGGCCAGCTCCTCGCCCAACTCCGCGCTGTGCCGTTTTTCCAGGGCCTGACGCTCGGAGGCCCCCGCCGCGGCGATCTGCGCCAGGCGGCTCTCCAGCTCCGCCTGGAAGGAGCCGATCCGCTCCTCCATGCCGACGCTGCGCTGGCGCAGGTCCTTGAAGAAGTCGTCCTCGAAGACCTGCAGCTGGCCGGCGACGTTCTCGTAGGCCTTGGACTTCAGCTCCGCCAGGCTCGCTCCCAGCTCCTCCACCCCCGCCTGCAGGGAGGCGAACTCGGCCTGGGCCCGCTCGGGCCTCCGCGCGGCGCTCCTCGGCCAGCTTCTGGGAGTGGGCGGACAGCTCCTGGCGCACCCTCTGGGCGGCGGCCTCCATGGCGCCGCGCAGGTTGGCCTCCAGGGCCTCGATGTCCGGCCCGGCCCCTTCCAGCTTCTGGAAGCGGTACTCCATCTCGCGCTCGTAGCTCTCCATGCTGCTCTCCACGCGCTTGAGCACCGCCGCCTGCACCTCCGCCGCGGCCGCCTCCACCTTGTGGGCCGCGTCGTTCTTCAGCCGCTCCAGCTCCTGGACCCACTGCTTGTGGCCGGCCAGCCGTTCCCCGGCCTCGGCGGCGGCCTCGGCCATCGCCTTCTTGATCTCGGAGGTGCGCCCCGCGGTCTCCGCGGCCGCTTGGGCCAGGACACGCTGCAGGCGCTGGCCGGCTTCCGCCGCGGCGCCGTCCAGCTCCCGACGCAGCTTCTCGCCCCGCCCCTGCGCTTCGGAGGCGATGCCGGCCAGGGTTTCCTGGAACTGGGCGCCCCGCCCCTCGGCATCGGCCAGCATCTGGCTCAACTCGCGCTGCAGGGACTGGGCCGCCTGGGCGGCCGCGGCGGCGAGGTCGCCGGCCTGCTTCCTGCCGCGCGCCTCCGCGGCGGCGCTCTCCCGGGCCAGGACCTCCTGCACCTCGGCCTCGAACTTCTTGCCCCGGGTCTGCAGCGCGGCGGCCTCGCGCGCCAGCGTCTGACGCAGCTCGCCCGCGCGGCCCTCGATCTCCGCGCCGGCCTGGGCCAGAGATTCCTTCATTTTGCCAGCCCGGGCCTCCGCCTCGGCCGCGGCCTGGGCCAGCGCCTCCCTGTGCCTGCCCGCCCGGGCTTCCTGCTCGGCGCCGGTCTGGACCAGGGCCTCCTTCATCCTGCCTGCCCGGGCCTCCGCGTCAGCCGCGGCCTGGGCCAGGATTTCCTTCATCTTGCCCGTGCGGGCATCCATGACCGCGCCGGCCTGGGCCAGGGCTTCCTTCATCTTGCCGGTGCGGGCCTCCGCCTCGGCCGCGGTCGCGCTCAACTCGCGGGTCAGGGCTTCCTTGATCTTGCCCGCCCGGACCTCCGTCTCGCCCGCGGCTGCGGCCAGCTCGCGGGCCAGGGCTTCCTTGATCTTGCCCGCCCGGGCTTCGGTCTCGGCCGCGGCTACGGCCAGCTCGCGGGCCAGGCGCTGGGCGGCCTCCCCGGCCGCTCCGCCCAGTTCCGCCTTGAGCTGCTTGCCCCGGGCCTGGGCTTCGGTGGCTGCCGCGGTCAGGGCGGACTTGAATTGCGCCCCGCGGGCCTCCGCCTCGACCAGCAGCTTGCCCAGCGCGGCCTGGAAATGATCCAACTGGGAATCCTGCCGTCCCCGGGCGTCCCGCTCCACCGCCTCCATCCCCTTGGCCAGGGAGGCCAGGCGCTCCTGCTCCATGGCCTCGGCCCTGGCTTCCAGGCGCGTGAGGTAGGTCCCGAAGTCCATCACCCGCTTCTCGGAAAGCTGGACGGAAGCGCCCAATTCGTTCACCTGGGCGGTGACCGCGCCGCAGAACTCGGCGCGCAGGGCCTCCAGGCCCTGGCGGTTGGTCTCCGCGAGGCGGCCCTGCACCCCCTCGGCCTCCTCCTCCAGGCGGGCCAGGCGGGCGGATGCCTCGCCGAGGCGCTTGCCCACCTTGTCCACGAAAAGGGACTCGGCCTGGATGCGCTTCAGGTTCTCGTCCACCCGGCCGGTCATGTCCGCCAGCTCCGCCAGGCTCTTGTCGTAGCCGTCCAGGCGGGCGCGGATCTCCTCCGCCCCCCCGGCTTTCGCCTGCAGGTTTTCCTCCACCTCGCGGACGCGCTTGAGAACCTCCTTGCCGGTTTTGAGGTTGACGCCCAGCTCGATCGAGAGGTTCTTCAGCTCGGCGGTCTTTTCCTCGACCACGGCGGCCAGGCTGTCGCGCACCTTGTCGGAGAAGCGTTTTACTTTTTCCAGGGACCGATTGTTGCGGTCCAGGGCCCGGAAGATAATGAGAATGGTGAATACAAAGAAAATAGTTAAGAGGTTTCCCAGTGAGAAAATCATCGCTCCCCTCCCCCACGCGATTTCTCAAGCAGGAACCGCGAAAATCCCAGTTAGATTATATCTTAACCTTCGCCTACGGGGTTGTCAACGCGTAATCTGCGCTTGGACCCTTGGTGACGACCACCGCCCGCCGGAGGAGAGGCGCTGGAGATGCACGAAGTGCCCGGCGAAGCGGCGGGTCAGGTCTCCCAGCGAGCTCTCCCGGGTCAGGTCGAAGACGGCCGCCCGGAACTCCCCTCCCGCGGTGAAGTAAGGGAAGAACACCGCCAGGTGGTAGTGCTGCCGGAGCACGGGCTGTCCCGGCAGCCCGGCTATCTCGCGGTTCAGCGAGCCCAGGTAGAAGCCGCCCGGCTCCCGGAGGGCGGCCAGGAACAGGGCCAGTTTCAGCTCCTCCACCGGGTAGCCCACGTCCTCGCGGTACTCCAGGAACTCCAGGTGCCGCACGTCGCTGGACTCCGGTCCGCCGGAGGCCTCCCCGTTCACCCGGGCCAGGGCCGAGGCCAGGTTGCGCGCCCAGTCCAGCCCGAAGTAGGGATCGCGGGCCTGCTCGTAGCCCTGGCTCCAGCGATTGCCGCGCAATTCCAGGTGCCTCTGCTTGAGCTCCTCCACGCCCAGGGAACGTCCCTCGGACAACGGCGCATAGAAGCCGTCCACCACCCATTTGACGAATCCCGAGCAGTTCAGGCCCCCGGGGGGCCCCTGCCGGCTCCCGTCGGCAATCCGCACGTAGCGCCCCTCCTGGTCCAGGGCTCCGTCATCGGCCTCCCGCAGGCCGCCCAGGGCCGAGCGGATCCCGCGGATGACCTCCTCCTGGTGGCGGTCGGCCTGCGCCTCCCCGCGCCGCAGCAGCAGGTCCCAGCGCACCACGGCGCGGGTCAGCTCCACCACCCGGGAAAAGGGGGCGGTCAGCAGCGCGGTGAAGGTCACCGGGATCTGGGCGCGGCGGACCACCGGGACCTCGAACAGGAAGACCTCCATCTGGGTTCTGGACCCCGCGGGGAAAAGGCGCACGAAGCAGCCCGGGTCGGCGCGGAAAAACACCTTGGCCTGCACGAACCCGCCGTCCTCGGTGCTGCGCTTGATGACCCAGCTGCCGCTGGAGTCGATGGGAAAAGCCGCGCCCTGCTGGTTCAGGAACAGGGTATACAGGGCCTGCCCGGAGCGCTCGGTGCGGAACTGCACGCGGCTGCCGTCGGCCTGGTCGATCACGGCCGCCGGCGCCGCCGCGTTCTCCCGCAGGCTGCCCAGGACCACCTCCCGGTAGCGGTCGCGGGCTTCCAGGTTCTCCGGCACCTGGGCCGGGAGCCCTGGCAGGGGGGCCAGCAGCAGCGCGGCCAGCAGGGCCGGGAGGCTAGAGCGAACAGGGTATCCTCATCGATTCTATTAACGGTATTGCCGAGGCGCTCCTGCAGTGTTTGCGGGTCGGCGGCGAACAGGGGGCTGATCTCCACCCGGTACCTGGGCCGCCCGCCTTCCCGGGGCACCTGGACGCCGCAGGCCTCCAGCCAGCGGGAATGCTGGTCGATCATCCCGGCGGTGCAGGTGGCGATGGAATCGGGGCCCGCGGCGTTCTTCAGGGGGGCGAACTCCTCCTCCCGCGAGGTCTGCAGGAACTGCGGCGAGGCGGCCAGCGGGACGGCGTCGAAGATGAAGCTCTCGAACTTCACCGCCTCCCGCTCCTCCAGGCCACCGGTGCGGGGCACCAGGCAGCGCACGCGCTTGCGGGCCAGGTGCAGCGGCAGGGGCAGCGCCAGGCTGGCGGCAAAAGAGGTGTTCAACAGATGGATGGCAATGGAGCCGTACGGGAAAAGCAGGCCGCCGTCCGCGGCCCGGGCCCGCATGCCCTCGGGGTCCAGGTCGGAGTACTCGATGATCCCGGGACGGCCTTCTGACAGCACGGGCACCCCCAGCCTCTCCTCGGGATGGCTCTTGGCCAGGACCTTGCTGGACAGCTGCGAGCCGGCCAGGCGGTGCCAGCCCGCGAAATGGGGGTCCGGCAGGCGCACCAGCGGATTGTCGACCTGGAAGTAGAACAGCTCCTCCGCGCCCGCCTCCAGCAGGCGCTCAGCCAGCCCCTCGTCGCGGAGGGCCTGCAGGATGCCCCCGTGGCCGGTGGGGTTGCAGGCCAGGCCCCCATCCGGGGACAGCAGCAGCCGGCCCTCCGGGGTGAGGCTGGGCAGCAGCCCCTGCCGGAACAGGGTCACCTCCTCCTCGGGCAGGCCGAAGAAATCCCTTTCCCGGAAGAACTCCAGGGTCGAACCGTGATTGAGGGGGCTGGTCATGATGCACCAGCGCATGGGCATCCCGTAGCGCCGCCGCGCCGCCAGGATCTTCTCCGCGAAGATCTGGAACAGCGGCGCCTTGCGGATGGGGGAGATCGGGAAGCAGCCCTTGGGGCCCTCCCAGCCCAGGCGCGTGCCCTGGCCGCCGGCCACGGTCAGGAAGGCGGTCCGCCCCGCGGCGAGGAGCTCCTCGCCGGCTTGAGCCGCTTCCCGGCTGCCGCGCCACTGTTCCAGGGCGACCGCCGGCAGCGGAGCGATCCGCCGGGCGGCGGGCGCGGGCCGGCCCGCCGAAAGGATTTCCCGCAGCCGCGCCAGCAGCCCGGGCTCCAGGCTGCTCAGGTCGGCGAGCAGGCGCCGACGGGCCTCCGGCGGCCGGTCCGCCCAGCGCTCGAACAGCTCGACCTCGGCGCCCCACCGCTCCAGGAGCTCCGCGGTCCTCATGGCGGCCGCCCCTTGGCCAGGGACCAGACGGCCAGCAGCTCCCGGCGCACCGCCGCGATGCGGGCGGCGGGGGATTGGTCCGGGGGATTCAGGTCCAGCCAGATCCGCTCGCGCGCCCCTTCGATGGTGTAGCGGTCCTCGTGCAGCAGCCGCTTCAGGCGCAGGAGCAGCGCCACCTCCCGCTCGGTATAGACCCGGCGGCCCGCCAAATCCTTGCGCGGGGCCACCAGCGGGATCTCCGCTTCCCAGTACCGCAGCACGTGGGTCTTCACGCCCAAGAGGTCGGCGATCTGTCCTATGGAATAATGCCTGCCCATGCTCCGCGCCCCGGCCCGCACTCTTTCAGGATTCGCGCAGGTTGATGTCCACCGGCACCCGGTCGAAGCCCAGGTCCGCGCGGATGCGGTTCTTCAGGTACTGCAGGTACCGCTGCGGAAACTGGCGCAGGGAGTTGACGAAAAACAGGAAACGCACGGGATTGGCCCCGGTCTGGGTGACGTAGCGGATCTTCACGTTCTTGCCCCGCACCGGCAGCGCGTACTCCGCCACCCAGCGCTTCACCGCCAGGTTCAGCTTGCCGGTGGGCACCTGGTGGTTGAGCTGCCGGCCCACCTCCAGGACCTCGGCCAGCAGGCGGTCCACCCCGGTGCCCCGGGAGGCGGAAAGGGCCACCAGGGGGGCGAAATCCATCATGGGGAAGTCGAAACGCACCCTCTCCTCGATGCCCCGCAATTCGCCCTTCGACCTGGCCAGCAGGTCCACCTTGTTCAGGGCCAGGATCACCCCCCGCCCGGCGCGTACGGCCAGCGAGGCGATCTTCTTGTCCTGGTCGGAGACCCCTTCCCGCACGTCCATCAGCAGCACCACCAGATCCGCCTCCTCGATGCTCTGGATGGCCCGGTTGACCGAGTAGTATTCCACCGGCTCCGACACGCGGCTCTTGCGGCGGATGCCCGCCGTGTCCAGCACCTTCAAGGTGCGGCCCTGGTAGCGCATGGTCCCCCCGATCGGGTCCCGGGTTGTGCCGGGTGATTCCGACACCAGCGCCCGCTCCTCGCCCAGCAGGCGGTTGAGCAGCGTGGACTTGCCGGTGTTGGGCTTGCCGATGATCGCCAGGCGCAGCTCCGCTCCGGCTGGCTTGCCTTCCGGTCGGCTGCGCTTCGGCCGCTTCCGGCTCGGCCGCTTCCGGCTTGACCGCTCCAGCGCCGCCCTCGGCTTCCAGGGCCCCACGGATCATCCGCTTCAGCTCGGCGATGCCCCTGCCGTGGGCGGCGGAAACGGCCGCCAGGCGGCGGAAGCCCAGGGCCTGGAATTCCCCCAGCTCCAGCTCCTGTTTGGGCCCGTCCACCTTGTTGACCACCAGCACCACCTTGTCCGGGAAGCCCGGCAGGCGGCGCAGGCGCTCGAACAGGGACTGGTCCTCGCGGGTCAGGCCGGCGGCCTCCACCAGCGCCAGGGTCAGGTCGCAGGAGCCGGCGATGGCCAGGCTGCGGCGCGACACTTCGCGCTCCAGCTCTCCGCGCCCCAGGGTGTAGCCGCCGGTGTCCAGCAGGCGCACCCGCGGGCCGCCGAGGTCCAGCTCCCCCTCCAGCACGTCGCGGGTCACCCCCGGGGTCGGGTCGGTGATCGCCCGCTGGCGCCCCACCAGGCGGTTGAAAAGGGTGGACTTGCCTACATTGGGCCGTCCCAGCACGGCCACGGTGAAGGTCCCCGTGTCAGTTGGCGCCGATGAACTCAAAACGCTCCTCCAGCCACTGGCGGACGCGCCGGTCCACCTCGCGCTGGGATTTGAGCTCCAGCACCGAGCCGGCCAGCTCCTCGGCTTCGGCCAGGGTGACCGAGCGGATGATCCTCTTGATCTCCGGGATGGCGATGGCGCTCATGCTGAAGCCGTCCAGCCCCAGGCCCAGCAGCACCACGGCCGCGTAGGGATCGGCGGCCATCTCGCCGCACATGCCGACCGGGATGCCGGCGGCGTGGGCGTTGTCGATCACGGTCTTCAGCAGGCGCAGGACCCCTGGGTGGAAGGGCTCGTAGAGGTAGGCGATGCGCTCGTTCTCCCGGTCCACCGCGATCAGGTACTGGATCAGGTCGTTGGTGCCGATGGAGAAGAAGCTCACCCGCCGGGCCAGGATGTCCGAGGTGAAGGCCGCCGAGGGGACCTCGATCATGATGCCGACCGGGACCTGCTCGTCGAAGGCCTGCCCTTTGGAGCGCAGCTCCTGCTTGGCCTGCTCCAGCACTCCCAGCACCGCCTCCAGCTCCTCCACCCCGGAGATCATCGGGAACATCAGCTTCAGGTTGCCGTGCACGGAGGCCCGCAGCAGGGCGCGCAGCTGGGTCAGGAACACGTCCTGCCTGGACAGGCAGAAGCGCACCGCCCGCCAGCCCAGGATCGGGTTGGACTCTCCCCCGGGGGTCACCCCCGGGATGATCTTCTCCCCCCCCAGGTCCAGGGTGCGGATGGTGACCGGGCGGGGCTTCATGGCCGAGAGCACCTGGCGGTAGGCCTCCAGCTGCTCCTCCTCGGAGGGGAAGCGCTTGGGGATGATGTAGAGGAACTCCGAGCGGAACAGCCCCACCCCGTCGGCCCCGTGCGCCAGGGCCGACTCGGTCTCTTCCGGGACCTCGATGTTGGACTCCAGGGCGATCAACTTGCCGTCCCGGGTCTCGGCCTTCAGCTCGCTCAGGGGCAGCAGCTGCAGCTCGTGGGTCTGCCAGGCTTCCCGGCTGGCCCGGTACTGCCCCAGGGTGGCCTCGTCGGGGTTGACGATGACCTGCCCGCGCGTGCCGTCCACAGATGAGCAGGTCTCCGGTCAGCACCTCCCCGGAGAGCTGGGAAAGCCCGAGCACCGCGGGGATGGCGAAGGAGCGGGCCAGGATGGCCACGTGCGAGGTGCGGCCGCCGGAATCCGCGGCCAGGCCCAGCACCTTGCGCCGGTCCATGGAGATCAGGTCGGAAGGCAGGAGGGTGTGGGCCACCACGATGCACTCCTCCTCCAACCCGGACAGCGCCGGCCGGCGGGGACTGGCCAGCTGGCCCAGGATCCGCTCGGCCACGTCGTGGATGTCGCTGGAGCGCTCCCGCAGGTATTCGTCCCCGCTTTCGGCCAGCCTGGCCGCCAGGGCGGCCACCACCTGCTGCAGCACCACTTCCGTGTTCTTCTTCCGCTCGGCCAGCCCCTGCTCCACCTGCTCGCTGAACTCCGGGTCGCCCAGCATCAGGATCTGCGACTCCAGCAGGCGGTCCTCCGGCAGCCCGGGGCCCGTGCGGCCCCGCAGGTCCTCCAGCTCGCGCACGGCCCTTTCCCGCGCCCCGCGGAAGCGGGCCAGCTCCCGGGGCAGAAGCTCCGCGGGCACCTCATAGGCGGGGAGGTTCCGCCGGACCGTGGTAAAAAGGTACGCCTTGCCGATGGCTATTCCCGGCGAAACCACGATCCCCTTGAGAAGCTTCATAGCGGCTTCACTATATGGGCAATTCAGGGTGCTGTCAAATCGTCCGATGATTAGAGCAGGCATGGCGCGAAAGCGGAACACCATCGGCTGCCTGTTCTACGTGGCCCTGGTGCTGTTGGTTCTGGTCATCTTCCTCTTCAATCGGGCGAGGGTCCAGCAGGTCATCGAGAAGACCGGCTTCGCGCGGCTTTTCGAAAGGAAACGGGGCTCGCCGGCGGAAGTGGTGGTGGCCCCGCCGGGCGAGCCAGGTCCCGGCGCCGCGGGCCAGCCAGGGCAATCCCCGGCCGTCGGGCCGGCCTCCCCGCCGGACAGCACGCCGGGCGGCAGCCCGCCTGTCACGGCCCAAAAGCCTTCCTCGGAAGTGGTGGTGGAGCTGAGCAAGCCGGCCGCACCGGCGGCGACAGCCCGCAACGGCGGTGCCTCCGGTTCCCCCGAGGTCCCACCGAAGCCCGCCCGCAGCCAGGATCAGACCCGCACCCGGCAGGCGCGCCTTTTCTTCATCGCCGTGAAGCCGGACGGCGGGATCCAGCTGAAGAGCGTGATCCGGCCGGTGAAGTACACGGACGCCCCCCTCACCTCCACCCTCGAGGCGCTGCTGGCCGGGCCCACCCCCGCGGAGGTGAACCAGGGGCTGATGAGCCTGGTCGCCCCGGAGGCCCGCTTGCGACGGGCCCAGGTGAAGGACGGCACCGCCTACCTGGATTTCAGCGAGGCCTTCCGCTTCAACTCGCTGGGCAAGGAGGGCCTGTCCGCCCAGCTCCAGCAGGTGGTGTACTCGGCCACGGAGTTCTCGACGGTGAAGCGGGTGCAGATCCTCCTGGAGGGCAAGACCGCCGACTACCTGGGCCCCGAGGGCCTCTACATCGGCAAGCCCCTCTCCAGGGCAGTCATTCCAGCGGTAGTCGTCCTCCAGGTCCGCCGCAGGGCGGCTTCCGTGGACAGCCAGAAGAAGTACTCCCGGTTGCCCCGGGCCCCCGCCGGCGCAGCCTCGGCCACCCTCTGCACGAACACGCCTTCCTCGCCCAGGTCCCGGGCCAGGTCGAGCAGCACGCGCCGGCGCACCTGCGGATCGCGCACGACGCCCCGGAAGTCCTCCCCGGGTGAGCGCCACTCGAACTGCGGTTTCACCAGGGCCACCAGCCAGCGTTGGTGAGTGAGCGCGAGCAGGTGCGCGGCGGCTCCGCGCAGGGAGCGAAAGGACAGGTCGGCCACGGCGCCGTCCGGAAGCCCCGGCAGTTTGTCCGGGGCGAGCGACAGGATGTTGGTGCGCTCCAGCAGGGTCACCCGCGGGTCGCGGCGCAGCCGCTAGTCCAGCTGCCCGTAGCCCACGTCCACCGCGATCACCCTCGAGGCGCCGCGCTCGAGCAGGCAGTCGGTGAAGCCTCCGGTGGAGCAGCCCGCGTCCAGCAGGCACAGGCCCTCCACCGACGGGCCGTGCGCCGCCAGCGCGCCGTCCAGCTTCAGGCCCCCCCGGGAGGCGAAGCGGCGCCGCTCCAGGCTCACCTCGGCCGCGTCGGCCGGGAAACGCGGATCGCGGACACGGGCCCCGTCCACCCGCACCTCCCCGCACAGGATGCGGGCCAGGAGCTGCTCCCGGTCGCTTCCCGGCTCAAGCTCGCGGAGCACCTCCAGGAGGGGCCGCTTCTTCATGCGTCCTGGGCGATCCTTTGGATGGAGAGGGCCTTGCCGTCGGCCGGGTTGACCTCGACCAGCACGCCCATGATCGCCCCGTCGGAGTTCTCCACTTCCATCTTGATGGGGATCTGGGTGAGGCTGCGGCGGATGGAGATCTCGCGCTTCATGCCGATCACCCCCAGCTTCGGGCCGGTCATGCCCACATCGCCGATGTAGGCCGTGCCCCCGGGCAGGATCCGTTCGTCGGCGGTCTGCACGTGGGTGTGGGTGCCCAGCACCGCGCTCACCGTGCCGTCCAGGTGCAGGGCCAGGGCTTCCTTCTCTTCGGGGCTTTCCGCGTGGAAGTCCACTATGATGACCTTGGCCCGCGCGCGCAGCTTCCTGGCCAGCTCGGCCCCCACGGCGAAGGGACAGCGGATGCTGGGCAGGTGCTGGAGGCCCTGGAGGTTGATCACCGCCACGCTCACCTCGCGCCTGCTCAACACCAGCTGCCCCTTGCCGGGCACGCCCAGCGGGGTAGTTTTCCGGGCGCAGGATGCGGCCGTCGGTCTCCAGCAGGTCGAGGATCTCCCGCTTCTGCCAGATGTGGTTGCCCGAGGTGATGACGTCCACCCCGCTCTTGAACAAGCGAGCCGGCGATCTCGGGGGTCAGGCCCAGGCCGTCGGCCGCGTTCTCCCCGTTGGCGATCACCAGGTCGGCGCCGGGTCCGCTTCACCAGCACCGGCAGGCCCATGAACAGGGCCCGGCAGCCCGGCGAGCCCACCACGTCGCCCGATGACCAGGATGCGGAAGCTGTCTCATGGTCAGCGGGCGTACTCCACGATCCGCATCTCGCGGATGATCGTCACCTTGATGCGGCCGGGGTACTTCAGCTCGCCCTCGATGCTTCTTGGCGATGCTCTTGGCCAGCTCCTTGGCCGCCTTCGTCGTCCACCTCGTCGTTGTTGACCAGGATGCGCAGCTCGCGCCCGGCCTGGATGGCGTAGGCCTTGTCCACGCCCGTCGAAGCTCCTCGGCGATCTTCTCCAGGTTCTCCAGCCGCTTGAGGTAGTTGTCCAGGGTCTCCTGGCGCGCGCCGGGGCGCGAGGCGGAGATGGCGTCGGCGATCTGCACGATCGATGGCCTCCAGGCTGGCTCGGCTCCACGTCGTTGTGGTGCGCCGCCGATGGCGTTCACCACCCGCGGGTCCTCGCCGATCTTGCGGGCCAGCTCCATGCCCATCTCGACGTGGTTGCCTTCGCCGTCGGACTCCACTCCCTTGCCGATGTCGTGCAGCAGCGCCGCCCGCTTGGCCATCTCCACGCTCCGCGCCGACCTCCGCGGCGAGCAGCGCCGGCGATGAGGGCCACCTCCTTGGAGTGGTCCAGCACGTTCTGGCCGTAGCTGGTGCGGTAGTGCAGCCGGCCCAGGGCCCGGATGCCTTCGGGGCTCATGTTGTGGATGCCCAGCTCGAAGAGCACCTTCTCGCCCTCCTCGTAGATCGTCTGGCTGATCTCCTTGGTGACCTTCTGGACGATCTCCTCGATGCGGGCGGGGTGGATGCGGCCGTCGGAGATCAGGCGTTCCAGGGACACCCGGGCGATCTCCTTGCGGATCGGGTCGAAGCAGGAGATGACCACCGCCTCCGGCGTGTCGTCGATGATGACGTCCACGCCGGTCAGGGTCTCCAGGGTGCGGATGTTGCGGCCTTCGCGGCCGATGATCCGTCCCTTCATCTCGTCGTTGGGCAGGCTCACCGTGGAAACCGTGACCTCCGAGCTCACGTCGGTGGCGATGCGCTGGATCGTGGTCACGACGATGTCCCGGGCCTTGCTGTCCGCGGTGACCTGGGCCTCCTGCTCGATGAGGTTGATCTTGACCTGGGCTTCGTGCAGGGCCTCGTTCTCCAGGCTCTGGATCAGCAGGCGCTTGGCGTCCTCGGCCGAAAGGCCGGAGATGCGCTCCAGCTCCTTGACCCATTTCTCCTGCTCCAGGGAAAGGGCTCCTTCCCTTTCGGCCAGCGATTTCTCCCGGTTGGCCATGGCCCGATCCTGGTTTTCCAGATACTCCTGACGCTTTTCGAAATTCTCTTCTTTTTGGATCAGCCGGCGCTCCATGCGCTGCAGCTCGATCCGGCGCTCTCGCGTTTCCCGTTCTAGTTGGTTTCGCTCCCGTATCTGCCGGTCCTTGACTTCCAGCAGAGCCTCTTTTTTCTTCGCTTCCGCTTCTTTCAGCGCTTCCTGGATGACTCTTTCAGCTTTTTGCTCCGTTGAGGATAGTTGGAACCTGGCATATAGCCAGCGGATGAACCAGCCTAGAAAAAAAGCCGCGAGAGGAATAATGACGAACAGGGCTATGTTGCGCATTATATTCCTCCGACATAAGCTTTCGCTAGGAATTTACCTTTTTTATCGCGTTCGTGTCAAGAAATGGACGGAAGAGGATTTGGCGCTTAAAGCATCAATGTGATATTATCGCTAATTCCACATTCGAAGCTCAGCCTGCGTAGATTTCCAGCGCCTGGATGACATCCTTCAGCTCCAGCGGTCGCTTCGTGGCCAGACCGAGGAACAGCACGGCTTCCGTTTTCTGGTAGATCGCCGGCAGGAACAGCGCCATCTGCATGTATTTCAGGTCCTCCGGGTTGAAGCGGGCCGCCAGGCTGGGGATGGCCTGGGGTCGCTCGTGCAGCAGCACTGCCTGCCTCTGGCCGAGGAAACGATCGTAGAAGGCCTCGCCCGCGGAAAACAGGATCCGCGCCGGCTTCTCCAACAGCCCGATGCGCAGCCTGGACACGTAGGCGTCACCGGTTTTGACCAGCAGCGCGGCGTTCACCGCCTTGAGTTTCCGCGAGATCTCCACCAGGGATTTCAGGTGGCCGGTTTCACTGGACCCCACCCGGAACTGCGTGAGGAACTGGTCATAGTCCAGGCCGTTGGCGAAATTGATCCTCTTGGCCTGCCGCAATTCGGCGTAACTGAGGAACCTGCCGCGAACGGCCGGGGAGCGCAGCTCGTCGGAAAGGTCCACTCCGGAACCGGTGCCCAGCAGGGCGCTGATCCCGGATTCCTCTTCTCCGCCCGTGCTCAGGGCGGCTTCCGCCAGGGCCATCAGGCCGCGGCCGGTCGCGGCGGCGGCGGACCCCCTGGCCAGCCGCACCTCCTCCTTGACCCGGTAGACCCCGTTCTCCATGACCACGCTCGTGCGCAGCTCCTGGATCTGGGCCTCCAGCTCCGCCAGGGAATACGCCCGCAGCGCGCCCTGGCTCAGCAGGCGTTCCAGCTGGGCCAGCTCGTCGGCCGGCTGGCGCGCGGCCGCCACCTCCTCGATTTCCAGCTCCGCCGGCGACTCCAGCAGCTCCTGGATCGTGCGCGGTTCCGCCTCCGCATTTTCCAGCTCGGCTTCCGGTGCCTCCTGCAGGGCTTCCTCCGCCGTCTCCCCCGGCTCTTCGACTACTTCTTCCAGTACTTCCAGGTTCTCCAGCTCAGCGGGCAGCTCCGCCGCGGCCTGCGGCCGAGCGGCCGGCGCGGCCGGTGCCGCTTCCTCAACCTCCGGCAATTCCTCCAGCTTCTCCTGCGGCTCCGGAGGCAGGACCACGATATCGCCGACGATTTCCAGCTCTTCCAAGGCCGGCTCGACCGCAGTTGCCTTCTCCGCGGCGGGCTCGGCCTCGAACTCCGCAAGCGCGGGTCCTTCCGCTGCGGCGGCAGGCGCCTCTACTTCCTCGAAAATTTCCTCGACGATCTCTTCAGCTGGAGGAGCGGGTTCACCCCCGATTGCAGCCGCAACAGCGGGCTCGTGCCCAGCCTCCCCGAGCGCCTCGGCCTCCTCGACCGCCGCCGCAGTAGCGGGCTGGCGCCCGGCTTCCTCGACTGCCTCGGCCTCCTCGAGCGCCTCGACTTCCTCGGCCGGTTCGGCCTCCTCGACCGCCGCCGCAGTAGCGGGCTGGCGCCCGGCTTCCTCGACTCGCCTCGGCCTCCTCGACCGCCTCGGCCTCCTCGACCGCCTCGGCTTCCTCCACCGCCTCGGCTTCCTCGACCGCCTCGGCCTCCTCCACCGCTTGATCAGTCGCGGGCGCCGCGAGAGCAGGTTGGCGCGCGGCTTCGGGCTCGGCTTCGGTGAGCTCGGAAACCTCCTCCACTCCGATCTCTTCGACCACCAGGTCTTCGCGACGCGGGGCCGGGGCCGGTTTCCGGACTTGAGTTTCCGCGGGCAGGGTCGGAGGCGCCGCCGGCAGCGTCCCGGCTACGGTGATCCGCCCCCGATTCAGCGCGTTCTGGATCATCTCCTCGATCTGGCTGATGGCCACCTTTTCCTGGCCGTGCGTCTGGATGCGGGCCTCGATGATCCCGATGATCTCGTCCCAGCCGCGGTCGATCAGCTCGTCCATCGCGGCCTGCTTGCCGGCGGGAATACGCCCGAGCCCCTTCATGAACTTGGACCGCAGCTGGGGCCGGTTGGCAGTGAGCTGCTCCCTCCAGCGTTTCCAGTCCAGCCGTTCCTTGCCGTCCAGGAGGTCCGACAGGACGTCCAGCTGGAAGCGCTTGATGCGCCGGGCCTGCACAACCAGCGGATCCTGGCGGATGTTGAAAACCAGGAAAACCACCAGGAACACCGTGAGCAGGAGCGCCGCCAGCAGGATGATCTTCAGGAGGGGCTGCAGCTCGATCGCGGAATAGGGCACCAGCCAGCCGACCAACCCGTAGCGGCCGGCCGGGCGGCTCAACAGCAGGTACCGGCTGGAGCCTGCCGGGCCCTCGAACTGCAGGGTGTCGAAACCCTCGGCGGGCCGGGGCCGGGAGGCCCAGGAAGCGGCCACGCCGGAGGCCAGCAGCTGCCTGGAGGTGTCCGGGAAATTGACCAGCACCCCGCGCCGGTCCACCAGCAGCACCCCGCGCGCGGCCGATCCGGGCTCGCGGGACAGGGCGGCCTGCAGGTCGGCCGCGGCCAGAAAAACAGCGCCGTGCCGCGCTGCAACCCCCGCGCATCGCTCACCGGCAGGGAGTAGACCAGGCGCCCTCCGCCTGCGTCCAGCAAGAGGCGCGACTCCTCCCCGCCCGGGCGACCAGCGGGGCCCCCTTCAAAGCGGGTTCGGACTTGGAGAAATCCAGGTAGGTCACCGACTTCCGGTCGGCGCTGAAGGTGGAGTCCTGGGCGAAAGTGCTGAAGTGGACCCTCTCCCCGTCCGGGTCCAGGAAGCGGACGCCCAGAAGGTTGGGATACTCCTCCAGCAGCCGGCCGAAGAGGTTCCCGCGGTTGAAGATGTCCTCGCGACTCTGCTGTCCGGTGGAGGAAAACGCCCCGGCGATATACGGCTCCCGCAGCACCGCGCGGAAGCGCTCCGCGTTCCGCTCGTGGTAGCGCTGCACGGCGCCGGCCGCCGCTTCCAGGGCCTCACCGCGCTCCCTCAGGACCTGCGGCTGAAAAAAGGAGGCCTGCAGGTAGTCGAACAGCCCGCGGAAGGCCAACACGGAGAATGCGGCGAATACCACCAGCGCGATGAGTAGCGAAAGGCTGATTTTCAGACTCTGCCGCATGCCGGAGTTCGCGTCCTTATACTATTATTATATATCGGCCCGCGGGATGCTCCCAATAGCGGGAAATCCCGATTTACAGGAAAAGGATCCCATAACTGGCCGCCAGCAGGCCGCCCAACACGGCCGCCGCCGGAAAGCGGCTGCGGGCAGCGACCCGGGCCGCCGGAGCCGGCGCAGCGGCCCGGCTTCGGCGCGCCGGGGACTGCGCCCACAGCTTCTCCAGCACCCCGTCCAGGGACTCGGTCAGCCTGGAAAAGGAGAGGGTCCGGCGCAGCTCCAGAAGCCGGTTCAGGTAGAAGAGGGTCCGGGCCACGTACCTGCCGACAGCTCCCGGCAGGCGCAGGTCCGGCCGGACGCTGAACCGGGAAAGATAAACCAGGCCCACCAGGGTCAGCCCCTTGGCCAGACCCCCTTCCAGCGCCCCCTGGGTGATGCTCCAGGGGCCCAGCCTCCAGAGCACCCTGCCCAGCGGCACGGCCAGGTTCACCGCCACGGTGACCGCCAGGAAGATCAGGGAGGCCAGCCCCGCCCGCCGCCAGCCGCGGGGGCGCGCCCAGGCGGCCAGGGCGAAGAACAGCAGCGCCTGCGCCGCTTTCCAGGCCAGGTGGGTCTGCAGCCACAAGGAGGGCGCCAGCGCCAGGCCGAAGAAGAATAAAAAAGAGGGCGACACCTCCTTCAGGATCCAGGCGTCCCCCTCTCCACGCGCGGCCATCCGGGTCAGGCCTGCTTGGCTTCCTGCTTGACCTCTTCCTTCTTCTTCCTGCGCGGCGCGCGTTCCTTGCGCTCCACCAGCTCCAGCAGCACCATCTCGCTGGCGTCCCCGTAGCGGGCCCCCAGCTTGAGGATGCGCGTGTAGCCGCCCGGCCGGGTGGCGAAGCGCGGAGCGATGTCGGTGAACAGCTTGGCCAGCACCGCCTTGTCCTGGATGCTGCGGGCGATCAGGCGGCGGTTGGCCACCGAGTCCTTCCTGGCCCTGGTGATCATCCGTTCGACGACACGGCGCATTTCCTTGGCCTTGACCTCGGTGGTCCGGATGCGCTCGTACTTGAACAATGCGGTGGCCATGGCCTTGTAAAGGGCCAGGCGGTGGCTGCGGTTGCGCCCGAGCCTTTTGAATCCCATCCTATGCTTCATCGTCGGCTTCCTCTTCCTTGGGTGCGCTGGCGCTGGGCTCCTTCTTCACTTCCAGGCTGGCCAGCTTGCGCAGCACGCTGTAGTCCTTCATGCCCAGGCTCAGGCCCCGTTCCTGCAGCTTGTCCTTGATTTCCTGCAGCGACTTCTTGCCGAAGTTGCGGGTCTTGGCGATCTCGTCCTCGGTGCGCCGGGTCAGGTCCCCGATGGTCCGGATGTTGGCGTTGCGCAGGCAGTTGGAGGAGCGCACCGAGAGCTCCAGCTCCTCCACCGGGGTGTCCAGCAGGGCGCGCACGCGCTCGTCCTCCTCGTCCACCGCCTCCTCGTCGGCCGCCGCCTCCTCGTCGAAGTTGATGAAGATCGAGAGGTGGTCCTTGGCGATCTTGGCCGCCTCGGCCAGCGCGTCCTCCGGGCGGATCGTGCCGTCGGTCCAGATCTCCAGGATCAGCTTGTCGTAGTCGGTGCGCTGGCCCGACCCGGGTGTTTTCCACCGAGTACCGGACCTTGGTGACCGGCGAGAAGATCGCGTCCACCGGGATGGTGCCGATGACCTCGATGTACTTCTCGCTGCGCTCCGCGGGCACGTAGCCCCGGCCCAGGTCGATCTGGATCTCGAACTCGAGATTGGCCTTCTCCATCAGGGTGGCGATCTCCAGGTCCTTGTTCATCACCTGGATGGTGTCGTCGACTTCGAGGTCCTTGGCGGTGAGCTTCCGGGGCCCTTGATCTCCACCAGGATGACCTTCTCTTCCTCGCCCCCGGGCAGCGCCAGCTTGACCTGCTTCAGGTTGTTGATGATGTCCGGGGTGTCCTCGACGACCTCCGGGTATGGCCTCGAACTCGCTGGTGATGACCTTGCGGAGAGCCGTCCGCGCCGTAGCTGGTCACCCGGACGCCGGTGATGGCGTAGCCCTGGATCGAAGACAGCAGGATCCTCCGCAGGGTGTTGCCGATGGTCACCCCGTAGCCGCGCTCGAACGGGTAGGCCACGAAGCGGCCGAAGTTCGGGGCCGCCTCGCTGTGCTCGAAGGTGATGCCTTTCGGTCTCTTGAACCCCTTGAGAAGATTTCTCCTGGCCATGGCCACTCCTTACTTCGAGTAAAGCTCGACGATCAGCTGCTCGTTGATGTCCGCCAGGTCGGGGATGTCGCTCCGCCGCGGAATTGCCCGCACCTTGCCCCACAGCCGGTCCGGGTCCACCTCCAGCCAGGGCGACGACCCCGGAGCGGGAGTATTCCTTGAGGCTGTCCTTGATGGACACGATCTTCTTGGCCTGCTCCTGGACGTCGATCTCATCGCCCTCCGCACCAGGTAGGAGGGGATGCCCACCTTGCGGCCGTTCACCCGGATGTGCCCGTGCAGCACGAGCTGCCGGGCGGCCTTGCGGGACGGGGCGAAGTGCATGCGGTAGACCATGTTGTCCAGCCGCCGCTCCAGCGATCACGATCAGGTTCTCGCCCGGTGACCCCCTTCAGGCGCTGGGCCCGGTCGAAGAAGAGCTGGAACTGCGCCTCCAGCATGCCGTACATGCCTCTTCAGCTTCTGCTTCTCGCGCAGCTGCACGGCGTAGTCGGACGCCTTCTTGTTCGCTGGCCCGCAGCCCCTCGCCCGGCTTGCCGCGCCGTCTTCGGTGATCGGGCACTTGTCGCTCTTGCAGCGGTCGCCCTTCAGGAAGAGCTTGACCTCTTCCTGCCTGCAAAGCCGGCACTGCGGTCCGATATTCCTCGCCATCGAATCCCTCCGCTAGACTCTGCGCTTCTTCTGCGGCCGGCAGCCGTTGTGCGGGATCGGGGTCACGTCCTTGATGGACCGCACCCGGATGCCCAGCACGCCGAGCGCGCGGATGGCCGATTCGCCGCCGACGCCGGGCCCCTTGACGAACACGTGCGACCTCGCGCAGGCCCTGCTCCTTGGCCTTGCGGGCCGCCGACTCCGCGGTGGACTGGGCGGCGAAGGGGGTGGACTTCTTGGCCCCCTTGAAGCCCAGGCCGCCGGCCGACGCCCAGGAGATGGCATTGCCCATCCAGGTCGGTGATCGGTGACGATCGTGTTGTTGAAGGTCGCCTGGATGTAGACGTTCCCTTCGGCGACATTCTTCTTCTTTTCCTTCTTGGCCTTGGCCATTCGCTGCTGCTCTCCTCACTCGCCTTACTTGGTGGCCTTCCGCTTTCCGGCCACGGTCTTGCGCTTGCCCTTGCGGGTGCGCGCGTTGGTCCGGGTGCGCTGCCCGCGCACCGGCAGCCCGCGGCGGTGGCGGAGGCCCCGGTAGCAGCCGATGTCCATCAGGCGCTTGATGTTGAGCGACATCTCGGTGCGCAGGCGCCCCTCGACCTTGTAGTCGTTCTCGATGATCTTGCGGACCACGTTCACCTCTTCGGCGGACAGGTCGTTGATGCCGCTTGTCGGGATCGACCCCGGCGGTGGCGCAGATCTGCCGCGCCGAGGAACGCCCGAGCCCGAAGATGTAGGTCAGGGCGATGTCCACGTGCTTGTTGGGCAGGTCGACTCCCGCGATTCGTGCCATGCTTCGCTTCCTCCTGCTACCTCTGCCGCTGCTTGTGCTTGGGGTTGCTCGCAGATGATGCGCACGCACGCCCTTGCGGCGGATCACCTTGCACTTGTCGCAGATCGGCTTCACGCTCACTCGAACCTTCATCTTTCGATCCTCCTACAGATTCCGCGAGCGGATGCGGCCCTTGCGCACGATGCCCTCGTGGTGGTGCATCCGCAGGTGGCCCTCGACCTGGGACATGGTGTCCAGGTCGACGCCGACCAGGATCAGCAGCGACGTGCCGCCCATCAGGTAGGCCACCGAGCGTGGGGAAGTTGAACCAGGTCTGCACGATCGAGGGGATGATGGCGATGAAGGCCAGGAACAGCGAGCCCGGGCAGGATGATGCGGTTGAGGATCCGGGTCAGGTACTCCTCCATCTTCTCGCGTGCGGATGCCCGGGATCGAGCCGCCGTTCTCCCGGATGTGCTTGGAGATCTCCACCGGGTTCAGCGTCACCTGGGTGTAGAAGTAGGCGAAGAAGATGATCAGCAGGGCGTAGACGACCACGTAGGCGGTGCCGTTCGGGCTGCAGCCAGGAGGCGAAGCGCCCCAGCCAGGGGATCCGGCCGCCCAGGCTCCCGGCGATCTGCAGCGGGAAGACCAGCAGGGAGGAGGCGAAGATCACCGGGATGACCCCCGAGGGGTTGATCTTGAAGGGCAGGTAGGTGTTCTGGGCCCCGTAGATCTTGCGCCCGATGACCCGCTTGGCGTAGTGGACCGGGATCTTGCGCTGGCCCTGCTGCTCGTAGACCACCAGGGCCACCACCACCACGAACAGGATCAGCACGACGATGACGAACACCGGGTTCAGCTCCCGCCTGCGGATCTGCTCCAGCAGGGTGTAGATCGAGTAGGGGATGCGGGCCACGATGCCGGCGAAGATCAGCAAGCTGATCCCGTTGCCGATGCCCCGCTGGGTGATCTGCTCGCCCAGCCACATCAGGAAGATCGTGCCGGCGGTCACGGTGAGCATGGCGAGCAGGATGTAGGACATGCGGCCCAGGGTGATGGCGTCGGGGATCTGGTCGATGTACTGGGTCACGGTGTAGCCCTGGATCAGGCAGACCAGCACCGTGCCCCAGCGGGTGTAGCGCTGGATCTTCTTGCGCCCGCCCTCCTCCTCGGACAGCTTCTTCAGCTTGGGGAACACCAGGGTCAGCAGCTGCATGATGATGGAGGTGGAGATGTAGGGCATGATCCCCAGCATGAACACCGAGAAGTTCTTGAAGGCCCCGCCGGCGAAGAAGTCGAAGTAATCGACGATCCCCGACAGGCCGGCCTGCTCCTGCACCGACATGTAGAGCTTCAGCGCCGTGATGTTCACGCCGGGGATCGGCAGGTTGGCCCCCAGGCGGAAGATCAGCAGGATGAAGACCGTGAACAGGATGCGGTCGCGCAGGTCCTTGACCCGGAAAATCTCTACGAGAGGATTCGCTGCCATCCGTCTATGCCTTGTTTCCTTCGTTTTCCGCGGCTTCCGCGGCCGTCGAGCCCCCCGCCGCCTCGATCGCGGCCCTGGCCCCCGCGCTGACCTTGTCCACGCGCACGGTGAGCTTTTTCTCCAGCTTCCCGCCGGCCAGGATCTTGACCAGCCGGTCGCTGGCCCGCACCAGGCCCCGCGCCAGGAGGCTGGCCCGGTCCACTACTTCCCCGTCGGCGAAGACGTTGAGCTTTTCCAGCTTCACCGTGGCGTACTCCTTGCGGAAGGGGTAGTTGGAAAAGCCCCGGCGGGCCACGCGGCGGAACAGCGGCATCTGGCCGCCCTCGAAGCCGACCCGCACCCCGCCCCCGGCCCGCGCGTTCTGGCCCTTGTCGCCCTTGCCGGCGGTGGAGCCGTGCCCGGAGCCCGGGCCGCGGCCGAGGATCTTCTTGTGCCGGGTGGCGCCGGCCGGCCGACGGATGTCGAAATTCGAGCTGCTCACCCCTGGACCTCCTGCACCTCTACCAGGTGCGACACGACGCGCACCATGCCCAGAACCGCCGGGGTGGCCTCCAGCTCGGTGACGGCCCCCAGCCGGCGCAACCCCAGCGCCGTGACGGTGCTGCGGCAGGCCGGCTTGCTCCGATCGGGCTGCGCACCAGGCGAATGCGGATTTTCTTCATAGGCTTAGCCCCAAAACTCCTTGAGGGTCTTGCCGCGCGAGGCCGCGATCTTGCGGGCGTCCATGAGCTCGCCGATGCCCGCGAAAACGGCCTTGACGATGTTCATGGAATTGGAGGAGCCCTGGGACTTGGACAGGATGTCCCTGACCCCGGCGGCCTCCATCACGGCCCGCACCGGGCCCCCGGCGATGATGCCGGTTCCCGGCGAGGCGGGCTTCAGCAGCACCCGGGCGCTCTTGAAGCGGCCGATGACCTGGTGGGGGATGGTGGTCTTCTTCTGCGGCATGGCCACCAGGTTGCGCTTGGCCCGCTCGATGCTCTTGCGGATGGCGTCGGAAACGTAGTTGGCCTTGCCGAAACCGTAGCCCACCCGGCCGTTGCGGTCGCCCACCACGGTCAGGGCCGAGAAGGAGAACCTCCGGCCGCCCTTGACCACCTTGGCGATGCGGTTGAGGCGCACCAGCTTCTCCATGTATTCCCGGTCCCCACGATCCCGGTCCTGCCGGTCGCGGCGCTCCGGGCGCCTGTCCTGTCTGTCCCTGTTATCCAAGCTTGAGCCCCCTTAGAAGCTTACTCCGGCCTTCCGCGCGCCCTCGGCCACGGCCTTGACCACTCCGTGGTAGGCGTAGCCGTTGCGGTCGAACACGACCTTGGCGATATTCTTCTCTTTCAGCCGCTGGCCGATCACCTCGCCCAGCTGGGCGCCGCCGGCCACCGTGCTCTTGACCGCCGCCAGCGCCTTCTCCCGGTTGGAGGCGGCGGCCAGCGTGCGGCCCTGAGCGTCGTCGATGGCCTGGAGGTAGATGTAGTGCGAGCTGCGGTACACCGTCAGCCGGGGCCGCTCCCCGGTGCCGGCCACCCGCTTGCGGATGTGCGCCTTGCGCCGGGTCCTCTTTACCTTCTTGTGTTCCAGCCTGTTCATAGCTTACTTCACTCCGGTCTTGCCGATCTTGCGGCGTACGAACTCTTTCTCGTACCGGATGCCCTTGCCCTTGTAGGGCTCCGGCGGGCGCAGCGAGCGGATCTCGGCGCACACCTGGCCCAGGCGCTGCCGGTCGTTGGAGCTGACGATGATGCGGTTGTTGGCCTCCACCCCCACCGTGATGCCCTCGGGCAGGGCGTACTCGATGGGGTTGGAGAAGCCCAGGTTCAACAGCAGGTTCTTGCCCTTCAGCTCCGCCCGGTAGCCGACCCCGTTGACCAGCAGGACCTTGCTGAAGCCCTCGTTCACCCCGGTCACCATGTTCTGGATCAGGCGGCGGTACAGGCCGTGCATGGACCTGGAGAGCTTGCTGTCGTCGCGGCGGGCCACCGTGCACTGCCCGTCGGCCACGCGCACCTCCACGTTGGGGGCCACCAGCTGCTTGAGCTTCCCCCGCTTGCCCTCCACGCTCACCTCCCCCGCGCTCACGCTCACCTTGACCCCGGCGGGGATGGGGATGGACAGTCGTCCTATTCTCGACATCGCTTCACCTCGCTCACCAGACGCTGCAGATCAGCTCGCCGCCCAGCTTCTTCTCCGTGGCCTTCTTGCCGGTGATCACCCCCTGGGAGGTCGTCACGATCAGGGTGCCGTAGCCGTTGAAGATCCGCGGCATCTCCTTGTAGCCGGTGTACACCCGGCGCCCAGGCTTGGACATCCGCTGCAGGCCGTGGATGACCGCCTTGTTGCCGTCGTCGTATTTCAGGTAGATCCTGATCTGGTTGGTGCCGTCCTGGGCCACCTTCTTGAAGGTCTTGATGAAGCCTTCATTCTTCAGGATCTTGACGATCTCCACCTTGAGCTTGGAGGCCGGAATGTCCACTTTCTCGAATTTCGCCAGGCTGGCGTTGCGGATCTTGGTCAACATGTCCGCAATGGGATCGGAACAGCTCATCTTTCTCTCCCTACCAACTGGATTTGGTTACGCCGGGAAGTTTGCCTTCGCTGGCCAGTTTCCTGAAGCAGATCCTGCACATCTGGAACTTGCGCAGGTAGCCGCGCGACCGGCCGCAGATGCGGCAGCGGTTGACCTTGCGGGTCATGAACTTGGGCTTCTTCAGGGACTTGTTGATCATCGCTTTTCGGGCCACTAGCGCTTTCTCCTTGTCACTTGCGGAAGGGCATCCCCAGGGCGGTCAGCAGCTGCCTCCCCTCCTGGTCCGTCCTGGCGGTGGTGCAGATGGCGATATTCATTCCGCTCACCCGCTCGATCTTGTCGTAGTCGATCTCCGGAAATATGATCTGCTCGGTGAGCCCCAGGGCGTAGTTGCCCCTGCCGTCGAAGGCGTTGGGGTTGATGCCGCGGAAGTCCTTGACCCGGGGCAGGGCCACGTTGGCCAGGCGGTCCAGGAACTCGTACATGTGGTAGCCGCGCAGCGTCACCATGGCCCCGATCTCGTTGCCCTTGCGCACCTTGAAGTTGGCGATGGACTTCTTGGCCTTGGTCTTCACGGGCTTCAGGCCCGTGATCTGGGCCAGTTCCTTGACCGCCGCGTCCAGGAGCTTCTTGTTGACCAGGGCCTCCCCCACTCCCATGCTGACCACGATCTTCTCCAGCTTGGGCACCTGCTGCACCGAGGCGTAGGAGAACTCCTCGCGCAGCGCCTTGGCGACCTTCTCCCGGTACAGCACCCGCAGGCGCGGCTCCTTGACCGGCAGCTTCGGGGCCTTCTCCTTGGGCTTGCCGCCCTCCTTGGAGGGCTTCGCCCCGCCTTCCGGCTTCTGGCCCTTGCCCTTGCCTTCCTGGGCCTTGCCCCTTCCTTGCCGCCTTGCCGCCTTCCTTGGCCGGGCGCGCTTCGGCCTTCTGGCCCTGGCCCTCGGGCCGCGGAGCCTTGGCCTTTTTCTCGGCAGGCTGCCGCCTGCTCGTCCGCTTTCCGCTCTTCCGCCATTACAGCTCGCCTCCGCACTTGCGGCAGATGCGCAGCTTGCGCTCGCCTTCCACCTTGTAGCCGACGCGCGTCGGCCCGCACTTCTTGCACACCATCTGCAGATTGGACAGGTGGATGGCGGCCTCCACCGAGGAAATGCCGCCCTTCTGCTGCTGTCCCTTGGCCTTCATCGCCTTCTTGACCAGGTTCAGGCCCTCGATCACCGCCCGTCCCTTGACGCGGTCGATCTTGACCACCCGGCCGCTCTTGCCGCGATCCTTGCCCGACATGACCCGCACCTGGTCGTTCTTCCGCAGCTTGCTGGCCACGTTCTTGCTCATAGTACCTCCGGAGCCAGGGAGACGATCTTCATGAAGTCCTTCTCCCGCAGTTCCCGGGCCACCGGCCCGAAGATCCGCTTGCCCTTCGGGTTGGAGCCCGCGTCGATCAGCACGCAGGCGTTGTCGTCGAAGCGGATGTAGGTGCCGTCAGCCCGGCGGAACTCCTTCTTGGTGCGCACGATGACCGCCTTTTCCACGGTGCCTTTTTTCACCGCGGCGTTGGGCAGGGCGTCCTTCACCGCCACCACGATGATGTCCCCGATGGCCGCGGTGCGCCGGCGGCTGCCGCCCAGCACCTTGATGCACTGGACGATCTTGGCCCCGCTGTTGTCGGCCACGTTCAGGTAGGTCCTCATCTGGATCATATCACTTGGCCTTTTCCAGGATTTCCGCCAGGCGCCAGCACTTTTCCTTGCTGATCGGCCGGCTCTCGATCACCCGCACCAGATCGCCGATACCGGCCTGGTTGCCCTCGTCGTGGGCTTTGATCTTCTTGGTCAGGGTGAGGTACTTCTTGTACAGCGGGTGCAGCGTGCGACGCTCGATGGCCACGACGATGGTCTTCTGCATCTTGTTGCTCACCACCCGCCCGGTGAGCACCCTCTTGATGCCCTTCTTTGCCTTTTTTTGTTCTTCCACCTCAGCCTCTCCTAGCCGTGCTTGCGGATGCCCAGGTCGTACTCGTGGATGACCGTGTTCAGGCGCGCCAGGCTCCGCCTCAACACCCGCTTCTGCAGCGGATTGTCCACGTGGCTCAAGACCATGTTGAAGCGCAGGTCCCGGTAGCTCTTGCGCAGCTCCTCGCGCTTGGTGAGCAGCTCCTGGTAGGACAGCTCGTTGAACGAGTTCTTCATCATCGCCCCCCTACGTCCGCCGGGCCACGAACTTGCTGTGGATCGGCAGCTTGCTGCCCGCCAGCTTGACCGCCTCGACGGCCAGCTCGCGGGTCACCCCGCCGATCTCGAACAGGACCGTGCCGGGCTTGACCGCCGCCACCCAGTACTCCGGGGTGCCCTTGCCCTTGCCCATGCGGGTCTCCGCCGGCTTCTTGGTGTAGGGGATGTCGGGGAAGATGCGGATCCACACCTTGCCGCCGCGCTTGATGTGGCGGGTGATGGCGATACGGGCCGCCTCGATCTGGCGGTTGGTGATCCAGTAGCGCTCCAGGGCCGCGATGCCGTAGTCCCCGAAGGAGACCTTGTTGCCCCGGGTGGCCACGCCCTTCATCCGCCCGCGCTGCTGCTTGCGGAACTTGGTACGTTTCGGACTCAGCATGGACTAGCTCCTGACTCGCTCGCGCTCGCGCTCGCGCTGCTTGCGCAGCAACAGGCCGGCGTCCTCTTTCTTCTCGCCCCCGAACAGCTCGCCCTTATAGACCCAGACCTTGATGCCGATCGAGCCGAAGGTGGTGATCGAGGTGGCCGCCCCGTAGTCGATGTCGGCCCGGAAGGTGTGCAGGGGGATGCGCCCCTCCTTGAACTGCTCGGTGCGGGCGATTTCCGAGCCGCCCAGGCGCCCGGAAACCCGGATCTTGGCGCCCTGCACCCCCGCCTTCATGGCGTTGGCCACGGCCATCTTCATGGCCCGGCGGAAGGAGGCCCGCGCCTTCAGCTGCCGGCCGACGTTCTCGGCGATCAGCTGGGCGTCGGTCTCCGGGCGTCCGATCTCCTTGATCTTGATCTGGATCTTCTTGCCCACCATCTTCTGCAGGCGCTTGCCCAGCTTCTCGATGTTGGCGCCCTTGGCCCCGATGATCACCCCGGGCCGCCCGGTGTGGATGATCAGGGTGATGCGCTGGGGGTGGCGGATGATCTCCAGGTCGGCGATGTCCGCCCCTTGCGTTTCCTGGGCCTCGCCGATGACCTTGCGCAGGCGCAGGTCCTCGTGCAGGGTGTTGGCGTATTCCTTGGGGTCCACGTACCACTTGCTCTTCCAGGTCTTGTTGATGCCCAGCCGCAGGCCGTACGGATTGACTTTCTGTCCCATCCTATGCTTTCTCCCCTCGCGCGATCGCGATTTGGTCCAGCTCCACCGAGATGTGGCAGGTGCGCTTCTGCAGGCGGTCCGCCCGGCCGCGCGCCCGCGGCCAGACCCGCTTCAGGCGCATGCCCTCGTTGACCTGCAGGTCCTTGACGTACAGCATGCCCTCGTCCAGGTTCTTGTTGTTGGACAGGGCGTTGGCCGCCGCCGACTGGATGACCTTCTTCAACAGGCGCGCGCCCTTGTGGGGCAGCGCCTCCAACAGGGCGATGGCGTCCCCGTAGGGCTTGCGGCGCACCTTGTCGGCCACGCGGCGCACCTTGAAGGCCGAAGCCATGAGGTACCGCGAGTGGGCCCGGAAGCCCTTCTTCTTTTCCTGATCTGGCATCTGGCCCCCCCTACTTCTTCAGGACCTTCTTGTCCGAGCCGCTGTGCCCGCGGAAGATGCGGGTGGGCGCGAACTCGCCGAGCTTGTGACCGACGAGGTTCTCGGTGACGTAGACCGGGACCCAGGTCTTGCCGTTGTAGACCGAGATGGTGAATCCGACCATCTCCGGGAAGATCGTCGAGCAGCGGGAATAGGTCTTCACCATCTTCTTGTCGCCGCTCTTGTTCATGTCGAGGATCCGCTTGTAGAGGCTCTTGGCGATAAAAGGACCTTTTTTTACTGACCTGGACACCGCTGTGGCTCCTTACTTCCGTCTCTTGACGATGAACTTGCTGGAGTACTTGCGCTTCTTGCGCGTCTTGTAGCCCTTGGTGGGAATGCCCCAGGGGGTCACCGGATGGCGCCCGCCGGAGGTCTTGCCCTCGCCGCCGCCGTGCGGGTGATCGTGCGGGTTCATGGCCACGCCCCGCACGTGCGGGCGCCGGCCCAGCCAGCGGCTGCGCCCGGCCTTGCCGAGGGAGATGTTCATGTGCTCCTGGTTGCCCACCACCCCGAGGGTGGCGCAGCACCTGGCCAGCACCTGGCGCATCTCGCCGGAGGGCATCCGCAGGGTGGCGTACTCCCCCTCCCGGGCCATCAGCACGGCCACCGCCCCGGCGGCCCGCACCAGCTGGCCGCCCCGGCCGGGCTGCATCTCCACGTTGTGCACGTTCATGCCCAGCGGGATGCGCGCCAGCGGCAGGTGGTTGCCCGGCTCCAGGGGGGCGTCCGGTCCGCTCAGGACCGTGGCGCCCACCTTCAGGCCCTCGGGGGCCAGCATGTAGCGCTTCTCCCCATCCTTATAGACGACCAAAGCGATGAAGGCGCTGCGGTTGGGGTCGTACTCCAGGGTGGCGCACCCGTCCCGGGATGCCGAGCTTGTCGCGCCGGAAATCCACCCGCCGGTACTTCTGCTTGTGCCCGCCACCCCGCTGCCAGCTGGAGACCCGCCCGCCCGCGCCGCGCCCGCCCGTGCCGGTCTTGCCCTTGGTCAGGCGCTTCAGGGGCTTGTCGCCGCTGAGCTCCTGGAAGGTGAGGCCCGTGCGGAAGCGGATGCCGGGACTGGTGGGCTTGTAGGACTTCATCGCCATGCTCAGGCTCCTTCGAAGATCTGGATCACTTCACCGGGCCGCAGGGTGACCACAGCCTTCTTCCAGCCCGCGGTGTAGCCCGGTTTGGCCCTCACCCGCTTGGGCTTGCCCTTGACCTTCAGGATGTTGCAGGCCACGGGATGCACCCCGAAAAGCTTGCGCACGGCCTGCATCACCTGGATCTTGTTCGCCCGGGCGTCCACCCGGAAGCTGTACTTGCCCTTCTCCCGGGCCAGGTTGGACTTTTCGGTCACGATCGGCTCGATGATCACCGCTTCAGCCTGCATCAGGATACCCTCTGCTTCTTGTCCGCGTAGAACTCGTTCAGGCCCACGGCAGCCTGCTCCAGCAGGATCAGGCGGCTGGCGTAGAACAGCTCGTGCGCCGACAGGCGGTTGTAGGCCAGGAAGCTCAGGGAAGGCAGGTTGCGTCCGGCCCTGCGCAGCACACGATCCTCCCTGCCCAGCACGATCACCGTCCGGCCTTCGGCCTGGGGGTTGACCTTCTTGAGGATGGCCACCAGGTCCTTGGTCTTGCCCGTTTGGACCGTGAAATCCTCCATGACCACCAGGCGCTCCTGGGCGTTCTTCTGGCTCAGCAGCGAGCGCATGGCCAGGCGCTTGACCTTGCGCGGCAGGCGGTAGCTGTAGTCCTTGGGATGGGGACCGAAGATGATCCCGCCGTGCACCCACACGGGGGAGCGCTTGTCCCCCGCCCGCGCCCGGCCGGTGCCCTTCTGCCGCCAGGGCTTGGCGCTGGAGCCCTTCACGTTGCCCCGGGTCTTGGTTTCCGCGGTGCCCATCCGCTGGTTGGCCTGCTCGTTGCGCAGGGCGTGGTAGATCGAGCCCTCCGAGACTTCCGCGCCGAACACCTCGTCGGCCAGGCTGATTTCCCGGGAGGCCGAGCCGTCCACGGTGATGAGCTTCTTGATCATACCAAACCCTTCTTCTTGGCCCGGCTCACCAGCACGGCCGTGCCCGGCGCGCCCGGGACCGCCCCGTGCACCAGCAGCAGACCCTTCTCGGCGTCCACCCGCAGCAGGCGCAGGTTCTGCACGGTCGTGCGCTCCCCGCCCATCCGGCCGGCCATCTTGCGGCCGGGCAGGGTCTTCACGTGGGCCTGTCCGGTGGAGCCGCCCTCGCGCTTCACCATGGAGCCGTGCGACTTCGGGCCGCCGCTGAAGTGGTAACGCCTCACCACTCCCTGGAAGCCCTTGCCCTTGGAGACCGCGACCACGTCCACCCAGAGCACCCCGGCGAAGGCCTCCACCCCGATGCGGTCGCCGGTCTTGCACTCCTTCTCGAAGCCCCGCAGCTCCCGCAGCAGGCGGGTGGGCTCCAGGCCTTCAGCGAATTGCCCGGCCACCGGCTTTTTGCGCCGGGAGGCCTTGATCTGGCCCCAGCCCAGCACCACGGCGGAGTAGCCGTTCTTCTCGGGGGTGCGCTGCGCCACGACCAGGTTAGGCTCCACCTCGATGACGGTCACCCCCTGGGGGGCGCCCTTCTCGTCGAAGATCTGGGTCATGCCCAGCTTTTTTCCGATCAGCCCCAGCATAGCCTGCCCCTACTGCTTGATCTCGACGTCGACGCCCGCCGGCAGCTCCAGCTTCATCAGCGCGTCCATGACCACCGACGTCGGCTCGATGATGTCGATCAGCCGCTTGTGGGTCCTCATCTCGAACTGCTCGCGGCTCTTCTTGTTCACGTGCGGCGAGCGCAGCACCGTGAAGCGGTTGATGCGGGTCGGCAGGGGAATCGGCCCCGACACCTTGGAGCCCGCCTTGAGCACCGTCTGCACGATGGCTTTGGCGCTCTGGTCGATCAGCTCGATGTCGAAGCCCCGCAAGCGCACCCGTATCCTGTCCTTGGCCATTGCTCCTCCAGTCTCCTCGCACCCAAGGCGCGCGCGCTCCGCCCGCCTCCCCTGGGGAGGCCGGTCCCGAGTGAGAGCCCACCCGGCCCGCCTCCGGAACGCCTACTCGATGATCTCGGTTACCGACCCGGCGGCCACCGTGCGCCCGCCCTCGCGGATGGCGAAGCGCAGGCCCTTCTCGATGGCGATCGTATGGATCAGCTCGATGGTCAGCTCCAGGTTGTCCCCGGGCATGACCATCTGCCGGTCCGCCGGCAGCTCCACGGTCCCCGTGATGTCGGTGGTCCGGAAGTAGAACTGCGGCCGATAGCCGGTGAAGAACGGGGAGTGACGCCCGCCTTCCTGGGTGGTCAAGGCCAGCACCTGGGCCTTGAACTTCTTGTGCGGGGTGATGGTGCCCGGCTTGGCCAGCACCTGCCCGCGCTCCACTTCCTTCTTCTCAATCCCGCGCAGCAGGCAGCCGACGTTGTCCCCCGCCCGCCCCTCGTCCAGGATCTTGTTGAACATTTCCACGCCGGTGACGACGGTCTTGCGGGTCTCGCGGATGCCCACGATCTCCACCTCGTCGCCGACCTTGACGATGCCGCGCTCGATCCTCCCGGTCACGACGGTGCCGCGGCCGGAGATGGTGAACACGTCCTCGATGGGCATCTGGAACGGCTTGTCGGTGGCCCGCACCGGCAGGGGGAAGTACTTGTCCATGGTGTCCAGCAGCTCGACGATCGACTTCTGGGCCTCCGGGTCCTCCGGGTGCTCCATGGCCTTCAGGGCCGAGCCCTTCACGATCGGGATGGTGTCCCCGGGGAACTCGTACTCCTTGAGCACGTCGCGGACTTCGGCTTCCACCAGCTCGATCAGGTCCGGGTCGTCCACCATGTCCACCTTGTTCAGGTAGATGATGATGGCCGGCACGCCCACCTGGCGGGCCAGGAGGATGTGCTCCCGGGTCTGGGGCATGACCGAGTCCGGGGCCGAAACCACCACCACCGCCCCGTCCATCTGGGCCGCGCCGGTGATCATGTTCTTGATGTAGTCGGCGTGTCCGGGGCAGTCCACGTGGGCGTAGTGCCGGTTGTCGGACTGGTACTCCACGTGCCGGGTGTTGATGGTTATGCCGCGGGCCTTCTCCTCCGGGGCGTTGTCGATGTCCTCGTACTTCATCAGCTTGTCGCCGAACTTCTTGGCGCAATACATGGTGATGGCCGAGGTTAGGGTCGTCTTCCCGTGGTCGACGTGGCCGATGGTGCCCACGTTGATATGGGGCTTGTTGCGGACGAACTTGTCTTTAGCCATAGCTACCTCCTGTCTTTCCCAAGCGAATCACGCTTTAGCTTCCAGCAAAGGTCCCGCGGACCCTCTGCAGAATGTCCTCCTGGACCGCCCTGGGCACCGGCTGGTAGGAGTGGAGCTGCATGGTGTGGGCGGCCCGTCCCTGGCCCAGCGCGCGCAGCCGGGTCGTGTACCCGAACAGCTGCCGCAGCGGCACCAGGGCCCGGAGCAGCTTGCCACCAGGCCGATCCTCGATCTCCTCCACCCTCCCGGTCCTGCCCAAGAGGTCCGCGATCAGACGCGCCGAGGTACTCCTCGGGGCTCGCTACCTCCACGCTCATGGCCGGCTCCAGGATCACCGGTCCGGCCCGCTCCAGGCCCTGCTTGTAGGCCATGGAGGCGGCGATCCGGAAGCTCAACTCCCCGGAGGCCACCGGATCGTGGGCGCCGGCCAGCAGGATCGCCCGGAAGTCGACCAGCGGATAGCCGGCCAGCACCCCGTTGCCCCTGCTCTCCGCCACGCCCTTCTCGACCGCCTCGACGAACTGCCCCGGCAGCCCCTCCGAGCGGTTCTCGAAGTCAAACCCCTCGCCCCGGGGCAGCGGCTCGAAGCGCAGGCGCACCAGGGCGAATTGCCGGCGCCCCCTGGTCGGCTCGAAGCGCCCCTCCGCCTCCGCGCAGGCGGTGATCGTTTCCCGGTAGGCCACCTGCGGCCTGCCCACCGAAGCCCGCACATTATACTCGCGGGCCAGGCGCTGCACAACGATCTCCAGGTGCAGCTCCCCCATCCCCCAGATCACGGTCTGGCCGGTCTCGGCCTCCTGCAGGACCCGGAAGGTGGGGTCCTCCTCGGCGAGGCGCGCCAGCGCCTCGCCCAGGCGTCCGGCCTCCTGCTGCCGGCGGGGCTCGATGGCCATCGAGACCACCGGCTCCGGGAACTGCATCCGCTCCAGGACCATCGGCTCTTCCTCGCCGCAGAGGCTGTCCCCGGTCACGGCCCGGCGCAGGCCCGCCGCCGCGGCGATGTCCCCCGCCCGCACCTCGGAGATGGCCTCCGATTTGTCGGCGTGGATGCGCAGGAGGCGCAGCACCCGCTCCCGGCCCCCGCGCGCGGCGTTGTACACCTGCTCCCCCGCCCGCAGGGTCCCGGAGTACACCCGGAGGAAGCCCAACCTGCCGGCGTACGGGTCCTCGGCGGTCTTGAAAACCAGCGCCGCCAGGGGCCCGCCCGCATCAGCCGGCTGCACCACCTCCAAACCGTCCCGCCAGGCCCGGAAAGCCGGGCAGGTCGGCCGGGGAAGGAAGCCAGGCCACGACCGCGTCCAGCAGGGGCTGGATGCCCTGGTTGCGGCCGGCCGCCCCGCAGAGCACCGGCACCAGGCCGGCTCCCAGGGTGGCCCGCCGGATGGCCCGGCTCACGCTCTCGGCCCCCGGCTCCCCGCCTCCGAGGTACTCCTCCAGGAAGGCCTCGTCCAGCTCGGCCAGATGCTCCAGCAGCCTGGCCCGCGCCTCCCGCGCGGCAGGCAGTGCCTCGGCGGGCACCTCCTGCTCGCGGAACCGCGAGCCCAGCTCGTCCTGGTCCCACAGCAGCGCCTTCATCCGCACCAGGTCCACCACCCCGACGAAGCCGCCGGCCTCGCCCAGGGGCAGCTGCACGGCCACGCGCGTCGGCCCCCAGGCGGCGGCGCATCTCCTCCACCACCTCCGGGAAGCGGGCCCCGACCCGGTCCATCTTGTTGACGAAGGCCAGGCGCGGCACGCGGTAGCGCTCCGCCTGCCTCCAGACGGTCTCGCTCTGCGGCTGCACGCCGGCCACCGCGCAGAAAATCCCGACCGCCGCGTCCATTACTCTCAAAGAGCGCTCCACCTCGGCCGTGAAGTCCACGTGCCCGGGGGTATCGATGATGTTGATCTGGCAGCCCCGCCAGGAGCAGAAGGTGGCAGCAGCGGTGATGGTGATCCCCCGCTCCTTCTCCAGCTCCATCCAGTCCATGCTTGGCGTCCCCTTCGTCCACCTCGCCCATTTTGCGGGTTCGGCCGGTATAGAAGAGGATCCGCTCCGTCGCCGTGGTCTTGCCGGCGTCGATGTGGGCCACGATCCCGATGTTGCGAATCCTGTCCAACGGGAACGGGGCGGACATACCGTCGAATGTGGCTCGCTTGCGGCCCGCACTCTGGGCCCCCGTCCTCCCCGACGGCAGGCCTGGTCTGTCAGGCTACCAGCGGTAGTGGGCGAACGCCTTGTTGGCCTCCGCCATGCGGTGGGTGTCCTCCTTTTTCTTGAACGCCGAGCCGGTGGAGTTGAAGGCGTCCATCAGCTCCGCGCTCAGCTTCTCGCTCATGCTGCCGCGCCGCGCGCGGGCATACTGGATGATCCAGCGCATGGCCAGCGCCTCGCGCCGGCTGTCGCGGACCTCCACCGGCACCTGGTAGGTGGAGCCGCCCACGCGCCGCGACTTCACCTCCACCACCGGCTTCACGTTCTCCAGGGCCTTGGTGAAGACCTCCAGCGGCTCCTTGCCCAGCTTCTCCTTGATGATCTCGAAGGCCCGGTACATGATGCTGTAGCCCGCCGATTTCTTGCCGCGCAGCATCATCCGGCCCACCAATAAGGAAATCTCCTTGCTGCCGAACAGCGGATCCGGCTGTGCGGGTCTCTTGGGCGGTACTCTTCGCCTGGGCATACTTTACAACCTTCCCTCGTCAGGCCTTGGGCTTCTTGGCCCCGTACTTGGAACGGGCCTTGCGCCGATCCTCGACCCCCAGCGTGTCCTTGGCGCCGCGCACGATGTGGTAGCGCACGCCGGGCAGGTCCTTCACGCGGCCGCCGCGGATCAGCACCACCGAGTGCTCCTGCAGGTTGTGCCCGATGCCGGGGATGTAGGCGGTCACCTCGATGCCGTTGACCAGGCGCACCCTGGCCACCTTGCGCAACGCGGAGTTGGGCTTCTTGGGGGTCACCGTCATGACGCGCGTGCAGACCCCGCGCTTCTGGGGGCACGACTGCAGCGCCGGCGCCTTGTTCTTCCTGCGTACAGCCTCGCGGCCCTTGCGGACCAGCTGGTTGATCGTCGGCATTCCCGTCCTTTCTCGAAACGTCACGTGAATCTACCAACATAAGGCGCGAAAGTGTCAAGCCTCCCCTTGGACGGAGAAGGCTGCGCTTCGGGCCTGCTTGCTCTGGAAACACTGCTCGCTTGGCGTCGGAATCCTTCCTCCGCGCAGCCGGAACATCCGGCCCTCCGCCGCACTTCCGGCCCGGACGAGCATAGCACGGCGCAGGCCAGGCGCTCGTGGCAAGCGCCGTCACGGCCTAGGGGCCGGCGCCCGCCGCCATCCCTGGCGGCGCCGGCACCGGCATCGCCTGCCTAGGCCTCCGCCTCCTGCAGCATGGCCGCCAGCTCCTTTTCCTTCTTCTTTTCCTCGATCACCCGGTTCACCTGGACGTCCAGGTCCTCCATGTTCTCGTCGTAGCAGCTTGATCTTCTGGTACTTGCTTCATGCCGGTCCCCGCCGGGATCAGGTGCCCGATGATCACGTTCTCCTTCAGGCCGCGCAGGTGGTCGACGGCTGCCGGAGATGGAGGCGTTGGTCAGCACCCGGGTGGTCTCCTGGAAGGAGGCGGCGGAGAAGCAGGAGTCGATGTTCAGGCGAGGCCCGGGTGATGCCCAGCAGCAGCGGCCGCGCGATGGCGGGCTGGCCGCCCTCGCGGATCGACCTTGCGGTTCTCCTCGTGGAACTTGTAGCCGGTCGACCTGCTGCCCGTAGATGAAGTTGGTGTCGCCCACGTGCGACGATCTCCACCTTCTTCATCATCTGGCGGATGATGACGCCGATGTGCTTGTCGTTGATGCGTCACGCCCTGCAGGCGGTAGACCTCCTGGATCTCGTTCAGCAGGTAGCTCTGCAGCGCGTTCTCGCCCAGGATCTGCAGGATGTCGTGCGGGTCGATCGGCCCGTCGCAGAGCAGCTCCCCGGCCTCCACCTCGTCCGCCGTCGCGCACCAGCAGGTGCTTGCCCATGGGCACCAGGTGCTTGAACTCCTTGTCGAAGGGGTCCGTGACCACGATGACGCGCTTGCCCTTCACGATGCCCTTGAAGGACACCGTGCCCGGCGACCTTGGCCAGGCACGGTGGGGTTCTTGGGCTTGCGGGCCTCGAACAGCTCGCCGACCCGCGGCAGACCGCCGGTGATGTCCCTGGTCTTCACGCTCTCGCGCGAGCAGCTTGGCGAGGATCCGCCCCGCCTTGCACCTTCTCCCCGTCGTCGCACGTTGAGGTAGGCGCTGCCGGGCAGGAAGTAGGTGGCCAGCTCCTTGCCCTCGGCGCTCTTCGATCATGATGCGCGGCTGCAGGGTCTCCAGGGTGTACTCGGTGATCTTCTTCTCGATCTTGCCGGTGTCCTCGTTGATCTCCTCCTTCAGGGTCGTGCCCAGGACGATGTCCTCGAAGCCGCACCGTGCCGCGCTGTCTCGGCGATGATCGGCTCGCTGAAGGGGTCGAAGAAGGCGATGGTCTCCTCGGCCGGGACGATGTCTGCCCACCTTGGCCAGCAGCTCCGCGCCGTTGCGGATGTCGACTGCTCTGGTTCTGGGCGATCAGCAGCAGCTTGTCCTTGGAGCAGCTGCACGTAGGCGATCTCCTGGGCCAGCAGATCGTCTCGCCCTTGCGCTGGATGATCGGCTCGGTCGCCGTGCTTGAGCACGCGCTGGCCGTCCTTGCACCAGCACCTTGTCGCCCTTCTGCAGCTCGTAGCTGCGCAGGATGCGGTGGACCGTGATGGTGCCCTTGCGGGTGAACAGCAGGTTGCCGTTCTCGAGCTTCACCGTGTTGCCCTTGACCTCCTCCACGTAGCACCGGGTACTTGCAGGTAGATCCGGTTCTCCTCGCTGATCTTGGTGGCCGCCCCGCCGATGTGGAAGGTCCGCATGGTGAGCTGCGTGCCCGGCTGCCCGATGGACTGGGCGGCGATGATGCCGACCGCCTCGCCGATCTCGACCCGGCGGTTGGTGGCCAGGTTGCGCCCGTAGCACTTGACGCAGACGCCGTGCCGGCTTCGCAGGTGAGCACGGTGCGGATGCGCACGCTCTCGATGCCCGCCTCCTCGATCTGGTCTGGCCGATCTCGTCGGTGATCTCCTGGTTCACGTCGACGATCATCTCGCCGGTGATCGGGTGCTGCACCCGCTCCAGGGTGAAGCGGCCGACGATGCGGTCCGCGCAGGGACTCGACGATCTCCTCGCCGTCCTTGATGGCCCGGCGCTCGATGCCGTTGATCGTGCCGCAGTCCTCCTCGTTGATCACCACGTCCTGGGCGATGTCCACGAGGCGGCGCGTGAGGTAGCCGGCGTCGGCGGTCTTGAGGGCCGTGTCGGCGAGGCCCTTGCGGGCGCCGTTGGTGGAGATGAAGAACTCGATGACCGACAGGCCCTCCTTGAAGTTGGAGCGGATCGGCAGCTCGATGATGTCGCCGGAGGGCTTGGCCATCAGGCCGCGCATGCCCGCCGAGCTGGCGGATCTGGCTGCGGCTACCGCGCGCGCCCGGAGTGGGCCATCATGTAGACGGGGTTGAAGCCGCTCCTGGTCCTTCTTCAGCTCGTCCATCAGCTCGTTGGTGATCAGCTCGTTGGTGGTGCTCCACACCTCGATCGACCCGGTTGTAGCGCTCCTCGTTGGTGATGTGGCCCTGCAGGTACTGGTTCTGGATCTCGTCGACCTTGGTGTTGGCCTTGCTCGATGAGGGCCTTCTTCGCCTCGGGGATGACGATGTCGTCCATGCCGATGGTGGCCCCGAAGCGGGTGGCGTACTTGAAGCCCAGGTCCTTGATCACGTCGAGCATCTTCACGGTGACGTCCGGGCCGTAGTCGTTGTAGATGCGCGAGATCAGGATGCGCAGCTCCTTCTCGCCCATGGACTCGTTCAGGAAGCCCAGCTCCTTGGGCAGCTGCCTCGTTGAGGATGATGCGCCCGGGGGTGGTCTCCAGCCACTTGCCCTCCCGCTTGACCTTGATGGCCGCCTGGTAGTCCACGCGCGCGGGCGTCCACGGCCAGCAGCACCTCGTCCACGCGAGCTGAAGTACTTGCCCTCGCCCTTGGCCCCCTCCCGGTCCCGGGTCAGGTAGTTGATCCCGAGCACCATGTCCTGGGTGGGCACGACGATGGGGTTGCCGTTGGCCGGGTTGAGCAGGTTCTTGCGAGGAGAGCATCAGGGTCCAGCACTCGGTCTGGGCCGCGGGGGTCAGGGGCACGTGCACGGCCATCTGGTCGCCGTCGAAGTCGGCGTTGAAGGCGTGGCAGACCAGGGGGTGCAGCTTGATGGCCTTGCCCTCGACCAGGATCGGCTCGAAGGCCTGGATGCCCAGGCGGTGCAGCGTCGGGGCGCGGTTCAGCAGCACGGGGTGCTCCTGCACCACCTCCTCCAGCACGGCCCACACCTCGGGGCTCTCCTGCTCCACCAGGGTCTTGGCCTTCTTGATGTTGTAGACGACGTCCTTCTCGACGAGCTTGCTTCATGATGAAGGGCTTGAACAGCTCCAGGGCCATCTTGGTCGGCAGGCCGCACTGGTGCAGCTTCAGCTCGGGGCCGACCACGATGACCGAGCGGCCGGAGTAGTCCACGCGCTTGCCGAGCAGGTTCTGGCGGAAGCGGCCCTGCTTGCCCTTCAGCATGTCGGAGAGCGACTTCAGCGGGCCGGTTGGCCGCGCCCTTGACCACCCGCTTCTTCTTGGAGTTGTCGAACAGGGCGTCCACCGCCTCCTGCAGCATGCGCTTCTCGTTGCGGATGATGATGTCGGGGGCGTTGAGGGCCAGCAGGCGCTTCAGGCGGTTGTTGCGGTTGATCACCCGGCGGTACAGGTCGTTGAGGTCGGAGGTGGCGAAGCGGCCGCCGTCGAGCTGCACCATGGGGCGCAGCTCGGGCGGGATGACCGGGATCACGTCCAGGATCATCCACTCGGGCTTGTTGCCGGAGTCGCGGAAGTTCTCGATGATCTCGATGCGCTTCAGCAGGCGCTTGTCGGCCTTGCGCGCCCTTGTCGATCATCTTGCGCCGCAGCTCCTCGGCCAGCGCGTCGAGGTCGAGGCTCTCCAGCAGCGTGCGGATGGCCTCGGCGCCCATGCCGGCGGTGAAGGCCATGCCGTAGCGCTCGCGGGCCTCCAGGTACTCCTCCTCGGTGAGGATCTGCATCTTCTTCAGCTCGGTGTCGCCCGGCGTCGATGACGATGTACTTCTCGTAGTACAGGATCGAGCGCAGGGCCGCGATGGCCAGGTCCAGGAGCAGGCCCATGCGGGAGGGCACCGAGCGGTAGTACCAGATGTGGCTGACCGGGGCGGCCAGCTCGATGTGCCCCATGCGCTCGCGGCGCACCTTGAAGTGGGTGACCTCCACGCCGCAGCGGTCGCAGATGACGCCCTTGTAGCGGATGGACTTGAACTTGCCGCAGTAGCACTCCCATTCCTTGGTCGTGCCGAAGATGCGCTCGCAGAACAGGCCGTCCTTCTCGGGCCGCAGGGTCCGGTAGTTGATGGTTTCGGGCTTCTTCACCTCGCCGTAGGACCAGGCGCGGATCTGGTCGGGCGAGGCCAGCTTGATCATGATGCTGATCGAAATCCTGAAGTTCTCTTGGATTCATTCCTAGCCTCCTCGGGCTAGAAGCGGCTTCCCTGCCGGTTGATCAGCTCCTCGTCCCGCTCGGTGAGCGCGATCTGCTTGCCCTTGGCGTCGTAAGATCGATGACGTCGAGGGCCAGCCCGCGCAGCTCCTGCACCAGCACGTTGAAGCTCTCCGGAATGCCCGGCGCTGGCGGACACCTCGCCCTTGACGATGCTCTCGTAGATCTTGGCCCGCCCGGTCATGTCGTCGCTCTTGATGGTCAGCAGCTCCTGCAGGGTGTTGGCGGCGCCGTAGGCCTCCAGGGCCCAGACCTCCATCTCGCCGAGGCGCTGGCCGCCGAACTGGGCCTTGCCGCCCAGCGGCTGCTGGGTGACCAGGGAGTAGGGGCCGGTGGAGCGGGCGTGCATCTTGTCGTCCACCAGGTGGTGCAGCTTCATGATGTAGATGTAGCCCGACGGTGACCGGGTTCTCGAAGGGCTCGCCCGGTCCGGCCGTCGTGCAGGGCCACCTTGGAGTTCAGCGGCAGCCCGGCCTCCTTGAGCTTGGCCTCGATCATCTCGTTGGATGGCGGACTGGAACACCGGGCGTGGCGTACCACTCGTCCAGCTCGTGCCGGCCCAGCCCAGCTCGGTCTCCATGATCTGGCCGAGGTTCATGCGCGAGGGCACGCCCAGGGGGTTGAGCACGATGTCGATCGGCGTGCCGTCCTCCATGTAGGGCATGTCCTCCGACGGGCAGGACCCGGGCGATGACGCCCTTGTTGCCGTGGCGGCCGGCCATCTTGTCGCCCTCCTGGAGCTTGCGCTTGGCGGCGATCAGGACCTTGACCACCTCCTCGACGCCGGGGTTCAGCTCGTCGCCCTCGGCGCGCTTCAGGCGCTGCACGTCGATGATCGTGCCCTCGACGCCGTGCGGCACGCGCAGGGAGGTGTCGCGCACCTCCTTGGCCTTCTCGCCGAAGATCGAGTTCAGCAGCTTGAACTCGGGGGTGGAGTCGGTCTCGCTCTTCGGGGTGACCTTGCCCACCAGGATGGAGCCGGCCTTGACCTTGGCGCCGACGCGGATGATGCCCTCCTCGTCGAGCTGCTCGAAGGCGTTCTCGCTGGTGTTGGGGATGTCGCGGGTGATCTTCTCGGGCCCGAGCTTGGTCTCGCGCACCTCGACTGAGAACTCCTTGATGTGGATGGAGGTGAACATGTCCTCGCTGCACCACGCTTCTCGGAGATGAGGATGGCGTCCTCGTAGTTGTAGCCGTTCCAGGGCATGAAGGCGCACGAGCATGTTGCGCCCCAGGGCCAGCTCTCCGCTCGTAGGTCGCCGGCCCGTCGGCGATGACCTCGCCCTTCGTCGACGTGCTGCCCGAGCGCGCACGATGGGCTTCTGGTTGTAGCAGGTGTCCTGGTTGGTGCGCTGGTACTTGATGCAGCGGGTAGACGTCGCTCCTCCCGCTTCGGCCTCGGTCCGGCTTGATCTGGACCTCGGTCCGAGGTGACGTAGGCCACCGTGCCGGCCCGGCGGGCGATCACCACGACGCCCGAGTCGTAGGCGGTCTTCTCCTCCATGCCCGGTGCCCACCCGCGGCGGCTCGGGGGCAGCGAGGGGCACGGCCTGGCGCTGCATGTTGGAGCCCATCAGGGCGCGGTTGGCGTCGTCGTGCTCGAGGAAGGGGATCAGGGAGGCGGACACCGAGATGATCTGCTTCGGGCGAGACGTCCATGTACTGGATGTCCTCGGGCTTGCGGGTGGTGTAGTCCCCGCCCTTGCGCACCGGGACCAGCTTCTCCTGGAAGTCGCCCGTCGTTGTCGAGCGGCGCGTTGGCCTGCGCGATGAAGTAGCTTCTCCTCGTCCATGGCGGAGAGGTACTCGATCTCGCTTGGTGACCTTGCCGTTCTTCACCTTGCGGTAGGGGGTCTCGAGGAAGCCGTACTCGTTGACCCGGGTGTAGTTGGCCAGGGAGACGATCAGGCCGATGTTCGGTCCTTCCGGGGTCTCGATCGGGCACATCCGGCCGTAGTGGGTGTAGTGCACGTCGCGCACCTCGAAGCCGGCCCGGTCGCGCGAAAGGCCGCCGGGGCCCAGGGCGTTGAGGCGCCGCTTGTGGGTGAGCTCGGCCAGCGGGTTGACCTGGTCCATGAACTGGGAGAGCTGGCTGGAGCCGAAGAACTCCTTGATGGTGGCCACGATCGGCTTGATGGAGATCAGGTCCTGCGGGCTTGATGGTGTCGGCCTCCTTCAGGGACATGCGCTCCTTGGCGATGCGCTCCATGCGGGTGAAGGCGACCTTCAGCTGGTTGGTCAGCAGCTCCCCGACCGAGCGGACGCGCCGGTTGCCCAGGTGGTCGATGTCGTCGACGTTCTTCTCGCCGATGTAGACCTGGATCAGGTAGCGTCATGGTGTTGATGATGTCCTCGTGGATGAGGGTGTGCGTCTTGCTGGGCCTCGGGGTAGTCGAACTTCTTGTTCAGCTTGTAGCGGCCGACCCGGCCCAGGTCGTAGCGGCGGGCGGAGAAGAACATGCTGGCAGGTCCTTCTCGGCGTTCTCGATGGTGATGGGCTCGCCGGGCTTGATGATCGGCGTAGACCGCGGCGATGGCCTCGTCCTTGGAGGGCTCGTCCTGCTCGGGGTCCGTCCTTGGCGAACTTCATCTCCTCGCGCTCGAAGCAGTTGAGGATGATCGGCGAGTGCAGCGATTCCTCGTGCTCGAAGTCGATGACCTCGACCTCCTTGACGCCCGCGTGGACGAGCTCCTCGACGTCGTGCGGGTGGATGCTTGTCGCCGGCCCGGTAGAGCTTCTTGGCGCGTCGCCGCCCTCCTTGACTGAACACCGCGCGGGCGAAGCACGCTGCCCAGCAGCTTCTCCTTGTCCTCCCGGCTCTCGGAGAGCTTCACCTTGCTCGGTCTTGTAGAACAGCTCGATGATCTTCTCGCGCGTCTCGTAGCCGAGGGCGCGCAGGAAGATGGTGGCCAGGATCCTCTTCTTGCGGTCGATCTTGGCGTAGATCAGCTCCTTCTTCTGGTCGATCTCGAACTCGAGCCAGGAGCCGCGGTAGGGGATGATGCGCGAGGAGAAGACGCCCTTCTCGTGGCGAGAAGATGACGCCCGGGGAGCGGTGGATCTGGCTGACCACCACGCGCTCGGCGCCGTTGATGATGAAGGTGCCCCTGTCGGTCATGAGGGGGATGTCCCCCATGTAGATCTCCTTCTGCCGGATCTCGCCGGTGTTCAGGAAGACGAGGTTGATCTTCGCCTTGAGGGGGATGGCGAAGGTCAGGCCCTTCTGCTTGCACTCGAGCTCGCGACGAACTTGATGTTCGTGCTCGTCGAGGGTGTAGCCGCCGTACTCCAGGACCATGTCGCCGTTCGGGCTCTCGATGGGGAACGTGGACTGGAACACGTCCTCCAGCCCCTGCCGGGCGATGGGCTTCGCCGCGCTGCAGGCGCTCCCGCTGCAGGAAGCGCTCGTAGGAAGCCAGCTGGATGTCGATGAGATTCGGGATCTCCATCACGTCATCCGTGCCCTCGCCGTAATAGATCCTCTTGATCTTTTCAGGAACCATCGTCCCTCCCTGGAAACGACAAGGCGCCCCGGGCACCCTGACGGGCACCGAGGCACGGGTCGCAAGTTTATGGCACTGTCCGGAATCTGCGTGCGAGCTTACTGGATGTCAACACTTCGCGCCGGCCGTCTCAAGCTGCTGTCTTGATCTTCGCGGCCTCCTCCTTGGAGACCTTTTCCTTGACAGGCTTGTCGCCAGCTTCAACCAGGTCCTTGGCTTCCTTGAGCCCCAGCCCGGTGATCGCCCGGACTTCCTTGATCACGGGAATCTTCTTCTCGGCATCGAAGCTCTTCAGCACGACGGTGAACTCGGTCTTTTCCTCCACGGCTGCGGCCGCGGCGGCTGCCAGCCGGCGGCCACCGCCACCGGGGCGGCCGCGGTCACGCCGAACTTCTCCTCCATCGCCTTGACCAGCTCGGAGACCTCCAGCACGGTCATGCCGGCGATCGCTTCCAGAATCTGTTCCTTGCCCAGTGTTGCCATTTATCTTCTCCTTGGTTTAAGAATTAAATCGACGGCAATAGTGTGCAACATCCGAAGACTAATGCCGTCATGATTCCTTGGTCTTTGGCCTTCTGCTCGGCCACCGCCTGCAGGGTGCGCACCAGCTTGGAGCTGACCCCCTTCATGGCGTACATCATGTTGCGCAGGGGGGCGTTCATGGTGCCCATCAGCATGGCCAGCAGCTCCAGGCGCCCCGGCAGCCGGGAAATGCGCCTCCACCGCCAGGACCTCCAGGGCCTTGCCGTCGATCATCCCGCCCTTCACCTTCAGCCGGGATTCCCTGGCGAAATCGAAGAGGACCTTGGCCACCGGCCCGACATCCGTGCGGGCCATGGCGATGGCCGTCGGGTTGGTCAGGAAGCCCTCCTGGAAGGGCAGCCCGAGCTCGGCCAGGGCGATCTTGGCGTAGCTGTTCTTCACCACCTTGTATTCGGCGGACTGCTTGCGCAGGGTCCGCCGCAGGTCGCTGATCTGGGCCACGGTCAGGCCGCGGTAGTCGGTGAAGATCAGCCCGGGGGCCTGGCGGATCTTGTCCCGCAGCAGGGCCACCGCGTCGCGCTTGTACTGCTGTATCTTCTGTGTTTTTTCTCCCATCTCACTTGTCCCCTTCGAACTTTTCCTTGGCGTTGATCAGCACGCCCGGTCCCATGGTCGAGGAGAGGGCGATCGATTGGACGTATTCGCCTTTCAGGTCGGCCGGGCGCTTGCGCAGAACCTCCTGCAGCAGCAGGCGGGCGTTTTCCAGGATCTTCTCCGCGTCCATGGAGACCTTGCCGATGGCCAGGTGCACCACGCCCGACTTGTCGGCCCGGAACTCTACGCGCCCCTTCTTCAGCTCCTCCACCGCCTCCTTCACGTCGAAGGTGACGGTCTGGGTCTTGGGGTTGGGCATCAGGCCGCGGCGCCCCAGGATCTGGCCCAGCTTGCCGACGTCCTTCATCATGTCCGGGGTGGCCACGGCGATGTCGAAATCGAGCCAGCCCGCCCTGGATCTTGTCGATCAGGTCCTCGTCGCCGACGAAGGCCGCCCCGCCTGGCCCGCGCCTCCTCGGCCTTTTCGCCCTTGGCGAAGACCAGGATCTTCTTCTCCTGGCCCGGAAGCGGTGGGGCAGCACCAGGGTGTCGCGCATCGTGTGCTTGCTCTTGAGGTTCAGGCGGATGGCCACTTCGACCGTCTCGTCGAACTTGGCGAAGGCCATGGACTTCACCAGGTCCACCGCCTGCTCCAGGCTGACCTGCTCGCTGTGGGTGTGCTTGGCCGCCGAGGCCAGGTACTTCTTGCCGTGGCTCATTCCCGCACCTCCACGCCCTCCACCATGACGCCCATGCTGCGGGCGGTCCCGGCGATGATGCTTCATGGCCATCTCGATGTCGTTGGCGTTCAGGTCCGGCAGCTTTGCTTCCGCGATGGAGCGCAGCTGCTCCTTGCTCAGGGTGCCCACCTTCTTCTTGTTCGGCACCGCCGAGCCCTTCTCCAGGCCCAAGGCCTTGCGGATCAGCACCGCCGCCGGCGGGGTCTTGGTGATGAAGGTGAAGCTCTTGTCCGAGTAGATCGTGATCACCACCGGGATCAGCAGGCCCTCTTCCAGGCCCTTGGTGCGCTCGTTGAACTGCTGGCAGAACTGCGGCGCCGAAACGCCGTGCGGGCCCAGGGCGGGTCCGACCGGCGGCGCGGGCGTGGCCTTGCCGGCCGGCACCTGCAGCTTGACGATCGCGGCTACCTTCTTTTTCGCCATTTGCTCCTCCTCTGTGGTCACTAGCGCCCGCCGCCAGCGGGCGGGCTCCCAGCGCGAGGTCGTGCCTGCTCAGATCTTCTCCACCTGCAGAAAATCCAGCTCCACCGGAGTGGAGCGGCCGAAAATTCCCACCATCACCCGCAGCTTGCCCTTTTCCAGGTTGACCTCCTCGACGGTGCCGGTGAAGGAGTCGAAGGGGCCGTCGATGATGCGCACCGACTCGCCCACCGAGAAGATCTGCTTGGGCTTCAGGGTCTTCTCGCTCTTGATCTCCCCGGCCCGCTGCAGGACCTCCCGGGCCTCCTCGGCGCTGATGGCCTGCGGCTTCTGGTTGCGGGTGGAGCCCACGAAGCCGGTCACCCCGGGGATCTTGCGGATGGCCGAGCAGACGCTCTTCCAGCCGGTCTCGGGGAGGTCCATCTCCACCAGGATGTAGCCGGGGAGGAACTTCTTGGAGCTGACCCGGCGCTTGCCGTCGTTGATCTCCACCACCTCCTCGGAAGGGACCTTCACGGTCGAAACCGCGTCGGCCAGCGTGCCGTCCTCCACGAGCATGTTGATGTGCTTCTGTACCTTGTTCTCATACCCCGAATAGGTATGGACCACGTACCAGCCCTTGGCCATTCGCGTCCCCGCCTCTTAGAAAATGAGGTCGATCCCCCGGAAGATCAGGTAATCCACCAACCCCAGCACGATGGCGATCAGGATCGTGGAGACGAGCACGACCTTGGTGGAGGAGGTTACCTCCTCCCGGCTGGGCCAGGTGACCTTCTTCAGCTCCGCGAAGCTCTCCTTGAAAAACCGGATGATCTTCTTCATCGTCCCCTTCGCGAAAGGATTCTAGCTACCCAACAGGCCAGGCAGGACTCGAACCCGCAACATCCGGTTTTGGAGACCGGCGCTCTACCAGTTGGAGCTACTGGCCTAGGCGCAAGCTCTACTTTATCTTTGCTTCCTTGTGAAGGGTGTGCTTCCTGTCGAACTTGCAGTATTTGCTGAACTCCAGCTTCTCCTGGACGTTGCGCTTGTTCTTGTAGGTCGTGTAGTTGCGCCGATCGCACTCGCTGCATTGCAAAGCCACGAGCTCTACGTTCTTGCCCTTCGCTTTCCCCATGACGAGAACATCCTTTTTTGCTGACGTGAGTTAGCACGTCAATATAGTAAGAAAATGCCGATCGTGTCAACGGCCCCGGCTCAGGAATTACAGCCTCCGCTCGGAATTGAACCGAGGACCCCCTCCTTACCATGGAGGTGCTCTGCCGACTGAGCTACAGAGGCGCAAGCGTTCGACAATCAAGGTATCAAAACTCCAGGCCCGTGTCAATCGCGGCGCGCCGCCCTTCAGGCGCTGTGGTAGAACAGCAGCACCGAGCGGCCGTATACCCGCCGGTCGGCCAGCCGGAAACCGGCCACCTGCTCGGGCAGCAGCTGCTCCCGCGGCAGGTGGGCCAGCAGCAGGCCGCCGGGGGCCAGCACTCCCCGCTCCGGCCAGCATTCCCACCAGCTCCTCGGTGCCCTTCTGCCCGAACGGAGGATCCAGGAAGATCGTGTCGAAACGGCCCGCCCGGCGGGCCACGAAGCGCTCCGCCGGCATGATGTGGATCTCCCTGGCCTGGGTCAGGAAAGAGGTGTTGGCCAGCAGGGTGCGCCGCTTCCCGGGGTCCTTCTCCACGAAAACCACCGGCTCCGCCCCCCGGGAGGCGGCCTCCACCCCGACCACCCCGGAACCGGAAAACAGGTCCAGGAACGAGGTTCCGGTGAGGTCCCCCAGGATGGCGAAAAGGCTCTCCCGCATCCGGTCCATGGCCGGCCGGATCACCCCCGGCGGGCAGAGGATCGTGCGCCCCTTATAGAATCCACCCGTGATCCGCATCCAGCTCCCCCCGCTCGGTTTGCCGGCCTTCCGGCGGTCCCTCGCCCTGGCGCCGCAGGCGCTCCAGGACTTGCCGCACCGGCGCGTTCTCCGGCCTGTCCAACCCGGGGTCGGCGCCGACCAGCTCCAGGGCGTCGGCCCGGGCCGCCCGGCAGATTTCCCAGTCCCGGGCCAGGTCGGCCACCCCCAGGCGCAGCGCGCCGGACTGCCGCGCGCCCAGGAACTCCCCCGGCCCGCGCAGGCGCAGGTCCTCCTCGGCCAGGGCGAAACCGTCGCTGGAGCCCAGCACCGCCTTGAGGCGGGAGGCGCCGGCTTCGGCGAGGTCCTCGCCGTACACCAGGAAAGCATAGGACTGGCGGGGCCCCCGCCCCACCCGCCCGCGCAGCTGGTGCAGGCTGGCCAAGCCGAAGCGCTCCGCCTGCTGGACCACCAGGCAGTTGGCGTTGGGCACGTCCACCCCCACCTCCAGGACGCTGGTGGCCACCAGCACGTCCACCCGGCCCGCGGCGAAGGCGGCCATGACCTTCTCGGGCTCCGGCACGCGGGAGTGCAGCAGGGCCAGGCGCAGCTCCGGGAAGGTCTCCCGCTTCAAGCGGCGGAACATGGCCTCCGCCTCCTTCGGCCCCCCGGCCTCCGTTCCGATCAGCGGATAGACCAGGTAGGCCTGGCCGCCCCGGCGCACCTCCTCCCGCACTCGCTCGTACACCCTGCCCTCGTTGCCCTGGCGGGTCAAGTGGGTGATCACCGGCAGCCGGCCCCCCGGCAGCTCCCGCAGCTCGGAATGCCCCAGGTCGCCGAACAGCAGCAGGGCCAGGGTGCGCGGGATGGGCGTGGCGCTCATCAGCAGCAGGTCGGCCGCCTCCCCCTTGGCCAGCAGGGCCCCGCGCTGCCGCACCCCGAAGCGCTGCTGCTCGTCCACGATCGCCAGCCCCAGGCGCCGGTAGCGCACCTCGGCCGAGAACAGGGCCTGCGTGCCTACGGCCAGGTCCAGCTCGCCGCGGGCCAGGGCCGCCAGCAGGCTGGCCCGCGCCTCACCCTGCACCGCCCCGGTGAGCAGGGCCACGCGCACCCCCAGCGGCTCCAGCAGGCGCGCGGCCGTGTCCGCGTGCTGCCGGGCCAGCAGCTCCGTGGGGGCCAGCAGGGCGGCCTGCTCCCCGGCCTCGATCACCGCCAGGGCGGCCAGGAGGGCCACCAGGGTCTTGCCGCTGCCCACCTCGCCCTGCAGGAGCCGGGAGGCGGGGTGCGGGCCGAACAGGTCCGCTTCGATCTCGGCCAGGGCCCTCTCCTGGTCCCGGGTCAGCCGGAAGGGCAGGCGGGACAGCAGCCGGGACTGCAGGCCCCCGTCCCCCCGCTCGCGCCGGCGCTCCACGGTCTTCCGGGCCCGCCGCGAGCGCTCCAGGCGCAGCTGGTAGTAGAACAGCTCGGTGTAGGCCAGGGCGCGGCGGGCGGCCGCCTGCTCCTCTTCCGACTGCGGGAAATGCAGCCCGCGCAGGGCTTCCCGCGGGCCGGGAAGGCCGTGCCGGGCGCGCAGGATCTGGGGAATCCAGGCCTCCGGCTCGCCTGCCGCCTCCAGGGCCTGGGCCACCAGCAGGCGCATCACCCGCTGGCTCACCCCCTCGGTCAGCGGGTAGACCGGGAGGATGCGGCCCACGATCCGGCTCTCCTCCTGCGGGTCGTAGGGCTCCAGCTCGAAGCCGCCGCAGGAGAGCTCGCCGCTCGCTGGGCCTGGAAGCGGCCGGACACCCAGAAGCGCCGGTCCGGCAGAAGCTGCCTGGACAGGAAGGGCCGGCCGAAACACAGCAGCGCCGCCCGCCCCGACTCGTCCTCGATCACGGCCTTGTACACGCGGGGACGGCTCCTGCCGAACCAGCTCCCGGAGACGACCCGCACCAGCACATTGGCCCGTTCGCGGGCCCCGGCATCGGCCAGCCGATCGCGCCGGCGGCGGTCCTGGTAGTCGCGGGGGGCGTGTTCCAGCAGGTCGGCCAGGGTGCGGATGCCCAGGCGAGCCAGGTGCCCCGCCAGGACGGGCCCGACCCCGCGCAGGGCCGTGACCGGGCGGCTGTCCTGGCCCGGGGGCACGGGAGCTAGAAAGGCAGGGCCAGCAGGGCGGCGCGCAGGAGCCCGAACAGCAGCGCCCCCAGCAGGTGCACGATGAGCAGCGCGACGATGACCACCACCAGCAGGTGCTCTTCCTTGGAAACCGGGCGCGGCAGCAAAGCGCGCGCGGCGGAAACCGCGGGCCGGACCAGGGCCTCCAGCAGCTCCCCGACGGGGTTCTCGTAGCGGCGGGTGAAAAGGCGGAAGATCAGGCGCAGCGCGGCCGCCGCGATGAAAAGGATCAGCAGGAAGGAGAGACCGGACCACAGCGCCCCGGCCAGCGTGCCGAGCAGCAGGCCCAGGGTGAAGCGGCCCCCGGCGGCGAGGGCCCTGCTCAGGTCCAGGGCCACGATCAGGACCAGGACCGCCGCCACCGCGGTGAAATCGAACAGCCCCCGGCGCAGGAAACTGATCCCTCGGAACAGACGCAGGTAAGGGTCGGTGAAGCGCAGCAGCGCGCGCCAGCCGGGCCCGGAGGCCGAGCCGGGGAACCAGGAGAGCAGGAAACGCATGGAGATCAGGATGATGTAGACCACCAGCAGGCCGGAGAGAAGCTGCCAGAACATGGCGCTATTCGGCCAGGATGCGGTAGTAGCAGGAGCGCGGGTCGATGCCGGCAGCGGCGCGGATATCCTCCAGCGCCTGCCGGGCCCGGGCTTCGGGGGCCTCGTCCACCAGCACGTACAGGTCGGAGGGCAGGCTGCGGTCCTCCCACTTCTGGTGCACGCTCTCGATGTTGATGCCGTTGTCCGCCAGGCGCGTGGTCACCGCCGCCCAGATGCCCGGGCGGTTGGCGGTGATGAAGTGGAAGAAGTAGCGGTGCTCCAGCCGGTCCCGGGGGAACAGCTCCAGCTTGCGGGCCGGGTCGAAGCGGGCCGTGTCCCGGCGCCCGGTCGCCTGGATGGCCAGCAGCAGGTCGCCCAGGTCGGAGGCCACCGAGGAGGCGGTGGGGTCCCCGCCGGCCCCCTTGCCGACGAAGACCGCCGGGCCCATGAAGTCGCTGCGGGTCATCACCGCGTTCATCTCCCCGCGCACGACGGCCAGGGGGTGATCCTCGGGCACCAGGGCCGGAAAAACGGTGACCGCCGGCCGGCCCTCGTTCCAGCGGGCCGAGGCCAGCAGCTTGAACACGAAGCCGGCCGAGGAGGCGAACTCGATCTCCCCGGCGGTGATGCCGGTGATGCCCTCGACACAGCAGCTCCCGGTAGTCGACCCAGCCGCCGAAGGCGAAGCTGGCGAGCAGGCTGATCTTCTGCGCCGCGTCTCCGCCGCCCACGTCCAGGGTGGGGTCGGCCTCGGCGAAGCCCGTCGCCTGCGCCTCGCGCCAGGGCCTCGGCGAAGCTCAGAGCCCTCCCGCTCATGCGGGTCAGGATGTAGTTGGAGGTGCCGTTCACGATCCCCAGGATCGAGGCCACCCGGTTGGCCGACCAGGCTCTCGCGCAGCACCTTGACGATCGGGATGCCGCCGCACACGGAGGCCTCGAAGCAGCAGCTCCACGCCCCGTTCGCCGGGCCAGGGCGAACAGCTCGTCGCCGCGCAGCGCCGAGCAGGGCCTTGTTGGCCGTGATCACGTGCTTGCCCGCTTCGAGGGCGCCGCGGATCACCTCGTAGGCCACCCCCGTGCCGCCCACCAGCTCCACGATGACGGCGATGGACGGATCGTCGAGTGAGCGTCGCGGTAATCGGCGACCACCTTCTGGCCCGGGAAGGCGGCCTGGACCTTTCCGGGGTCCTTCTCCGCCACGGCCGTGATGCCGGCCGCCACGCCGAACTTGCTCTCGAAAAGCCCGCCGTTGGCCTGCATCAGGCGGTAGAAGGCCCCGCCCACCGTGCCGAAGCCCACCAGGCCGACGTTCACTCTTTCCATACATCCTCCACCAGCGGGGAGGAGCGCACGAGGGCCAGGACGTCCTCGGCGGCGGCCAGGGCGAGCTGCGGCGAGGCCTTGATCACGATTTCCCCGCCTGCCCCGTCCCCCCGGATGTGGAAGATATACGGCACAATCCCCGGGCTTGCCTACCATGAGGTCGCGCAGGCGCAGGAACTCCTGCTCGTCGGCGGGGCTGCAGGCGAAGCGCACGTGCACCGCCCGGGGCGGGCGGGGGGCCAGGTCCTTCGGGGCGCAGGAGGCGCTCCACCTTCAGCTTCGGGTCCCCCCGGCTGCGGTCCACGCGGCCCACCGCGGCCACCACCCGGTCCACGGTCAGCAGGGCCCGGGACTTCTCGAACACGTCCGCGAACACCACCAGCTCGATGGAGCCGCGCAGGTCCTCCAGCACCGCGAAGGCCATGCGCCTGCCGTTCTTGGTGACGATCTCCTTGACCTCTTTCAGCAGGCCGATCACGGTGAACAGGCGCTCCGTCGAGGCCTCGCCCAGCGCGCCCAGGTCCAGGTCGGCGCAGTCCTGGATCTGCTGGCGGTACTTGTCCAGCGGGTGGCCGGAGAAGTAGAAGCCCAGGTTCAGGCGTCTCGTGGTTCAGCGCCTCCAGCTGCGGCCACTCCGGCACCCGCTCCAGCTCCACCCGCAGGGCGGCCTCCTCGCCCCAGGGCGTCGAAGAGCACGGTCTGGCCGTAGCGGCGCGCCTCCCGGGAGCTGGCCACCGCCTCCAGCAGGCGGTCCAGGTTGTGGGCCAGGGTGGCCCGGTTCTCCCCCAGGGAGTCGAAGACCCCGCAGGCGACCAGGGTCTCCACCACCTTGCGGTTCACCACCTTCAGGTCCAGGCGCTCCAGGAAGTCCAGGAAGCCGGGGAACGGGCCCGCCCTCGGCCCGCTCGGCCAGGATCTGCTCCACGGCCGTGGTGCCCACGTTCTTGATGCCCAGCAGGCCGAAGACGATCCGGCCCTCCTGCACCGTGAAGTCGCGCTCCGAGAGGTTGATGTCCGGCGGCAGGACCTCCAGGCCCATGTCCCGCGCCTCGCCGATGTACTCGGCCAGCTTGTCGGTGGAGGCGATCTCGTTGGTCAGGTTGGCGGCCATGAACTCGGCCGGGTAGTTGGCCTTCAGGTAGGCGGTGTGGTAGGCGATCAGGCGTAGGCGGCGGCGTGCGACTTGTTGAAGCCGTAGCCGGCGAAGGGCACCAGCAGCTCGAAGATCTTCTCGGCCACCGCGTCCGGGTAGCCCTTGGCCGCGGCCCCCTCGACGAACTTCACCTTCTGCTTGGCCATCACCTCCGGCTTCTTCTTGCCCATGGCCCGCCGCAGGATGTCGGCCTGGCCCAGGGAGAAGCCGGCCACCTGGCGGGCGATCTCCATGACCTGCTCCTGGTAGACGATGACCCCGTAGGTCTCCTTCAGGATCGGCTCCAGCTCGGGCAGCGGGTAGCGGATCGGGGCGCGGCCGCGCTTGGCGTCCACGAACTGGTCGATGAACTCCATGGGCCCGGGACGGTACAGGGCGTTCAGGGCGATCAGGTCGACGATGCGTCTCGGGCTTGGCGCGCTTGAGCACGCTCCTGCATGCCCTGGCTCTCGAACTGGAACACGCCGGTGCTGCGCCCCTCGCCGAGCAGGCGGAAGGTGGCCGGGTCGTCCTCGGGGATGTCGTCGGGTCGACGGGCCACCCCCCGGGCCTCCAGCAGGCGCAGGGTCTCCTCGATCAGGGTCAGGGTCTTCAGGCCCAGGAAGTCCATCTTCACCAGGCCGCACTCCTCCAGGTAGTCCATGGTGTACTGGGTGGTGATGACCTGCCGGTCTTGGGGTCGCGGTACAGCGGCACGTAGCTGGTCAGCGCGTCGCGGCCGATCACGATGCCCGGCGGCGTGGGTGGAGGCGTGGCGGGCCAGGCCCTCCAGCTTCAGGCTGACCTCGAGGAGCTCGCTTGTAGACTTCGCCGCTCTCCGCGATCTTGGCCAGCTCGCGGCTCCAGCTCCATGCGCCTTGGTCAGGTCCATCTTCGGGCCCGACGGGGATCAGCTTGGCGATGCGGTCCGCCTCGGCGTAGGGCAGGTCCAGCACCCGGGCCACGTCGCGGATCACCGCCCGGGCCTTGAGCGTGCCGAAGGTGATGATCTGCCCGACCCGGTCCGCCCCGTACTTCTGCGGACGTAGTCGATGACCTCGCCGCGGCGCTCGAAGCAGAAGTCGATGTCGAAGTCCGGCAGGGACACCCGCTCCGGGTTGAGGAAGCGCTCGAACAGCAGCCCGTACTTCAGCGGATCGATGTCCGTGATCTGCAGGGCAGTAGGCCACCAGGGAGCCGGCCCCGGAGCCCCTGCCCGGCCCCACCGGGATGCCCCGCTCCCGGGCGAAGTGGATGAAGTCCCAGACGATCAGGAAGTAGCCGGTGAAGCCCATGGCGTTGATGACTTCCAGCTCGTAGTCCAGGCGCTGGCGGATCGCCGGGGTGGGCGGCGAGTAGCGCCGCTCCAGGCCCCGGCGGGCCAGCTCCGCCAGGTAGCTGGCTCAGGGTGTAGCCCTCCGGCACCTGGTAGTGCGGGAACAGCGGCCCGGGCAGGGGGATCTCCAGGCTCGCAGGGCTCGGCGATGCGCACGGTGTTCGCCAGGGCCTCGGCAGCTCGGCGAAGGCCCGCAGCCATCTCCTCCCCGCTCTTGAAGTAGAACTCGGGATAGGCGAACTTCAGGCGCTGGCCCTCGGTCACCTTCTTGTTCGTGCCGATGCAGAGCAGGATGTCCTGGGCGCGCGGCGTCCTCGCGCGTGGCGTAGTGCACGTCGTTGGTGGCGACCAGCGGGATGCCGGTGGAGCGGGAGATCTCGACCAGCCCCTGGTTGATCGTCGGCCTGCTCGGGGATGCCGTGGTTCTGCACCTCCAGGTAGAAGCCCTCCGGGCCGAAGAGCTCCCGGAAGAACAGGGCCCGGGCGCGGGCCTTCGTCGGTTTCGCCCCGCAGGATCAGGGAGGGGATCTCCCCTCCCATGCACCCGGACAGGGCCGTCAGGCCCTCGTGGCAGCGGGCCAGCAGCTCGTCGTCGATCCGCGGCTTGTAGTAGAAGCCTTCCGTGTAGGCCAGGGAGCAGAGCTTCAACAGGTTCCGGTACCCCGTGACGTCCCGGGCCAGCAGGCCCAGGTGGTGGTAGCGGCCCCCCTTCTCCCCGCCGGTCCGGTTGTGCCGGGAATCGGGGGCCACGTAGGCCTCGCAGCCGATGATCGGCTTGATCCCTTCCTTCAGGCACTCCTTGTAGAACCGCAGGGCCCCGAACATGTTGCCGTGGTCCGTGAGGGCCAGGGCCTTCATGCCGCAGGCCTTGGCCTGGGCCACCAGGTCCTCGACCGAGGCCGCCCCGTCCAGCAGGGAGAAATCCGAATGGGTATGCAGATGGACGAAATCGGGCATAGGGGTGTGACCCGCTACTGCGGTACGAGGCTATGGTACTCCAACAACGCCTGCCGCGGCAATTGCAGGAGCCATCAGACGGCCCTGCCCCCGGAACCAGGCTACCGTGTCCGCCAGGGCGCCGTGCTCGGCGAGCTCGCCCAGACCCAGGGCCTCCTTCAGCCGCAGGTTGCTCTGCACCCAGCGGCCGGCCATGAACTCCCGCACCTTGTCCGCCGTGGCGGCGGGGTTGCCGCCGGCCAGGCGGCGGACCACCGCCAGCGCCGGCCATGGCCAGGTAGCCGGTCCACCGGGGCAGGGGCAGGGTCTGCAGGCGCGGGGGCAGCCCCAGCAGCCGGCGCACCGCCAGGAAGTACTCGCCCAGCGCGCACCGGCCGGTCGTATCCCGCGTTGAAGACGCCCCCGTACAGCCGCTCGTTGAGGATCATCCGCGGCAGCAGCGGCGCCAGGTCCTGGGCGAAGATGTAGGAGAGCACCGCCTCCCGGCCGCCGATCACGGGCAGCAGGCCGCCGCGGGCCGTCTTCAGGATGTTCAGGCCGTCCGGGTCGTACCGCCCCCACACCGCCGGCAGCCTCAGGATCGTCCAGGGCAGCGGCGCCTGGCGCAGCACCTGCTCGGCGGCCAGCTTGCTGGCCCCGTAGTGCGAGATCGGCCGGCAGGGGCTGTCCTCGTCCGTGGCTTCCTGCCCCTCCGGCACGGGGCCCACGGCGGTCTGGGAGGAGGCGAACAGCAGGTGGCGCACTCCCGGCCCGTGACGGGCCAGCGCCTCCAGCAGCACCGCCATGCCGTCCCGGTTGGCGCGGTAGAAGGCGCGCGGGTCCGAGGACCGCGCCAACCCGGCCAGGTGCACGACCGCATCCAGGTCCTCCAGGGTCCCCCGGAAGCTGCCCGGGTCGGCGAAATCGATCCTCCGGCAGGGGATGCCTTGCAGGAAATCCGCCGGCCGCGACTGCCGGCTGAGGGCCACCAGCTCCAGGCTCCCGGCCGCCTCAGGGGCGTCCCGGAACCAGTCGAGGAAATTCCTGCCGATCATGCCGGTCAGGCCGGTGATCCCCACGCGAGCCATGGGCCTGTTATACGATGCCCGGTCGGCAGCGCGCAAGCGGCGGGCGGCAAGCCGGGGCCGCTCCCGCGGCCCGCCGGCGACTGTCAGGCCGCCCGGATTGCGCTATACTCGGCCAAAGGGGGAAACGTGAACCGAAGCTGGATCGCCGCCCTCGCCCTGGGCCTCGCGGCGCTGGGGGCGCCGGCCTGGGGACAGGGGGACGCAGGGCAGGCCACGCCGGTAGCGCCGGAAGCTCCTCTGCAGTGGAGCTTCGGCGGTGAGGCGACCCTGCGGCCGGACCGCCTGAGCGAGGAGGCCGGGCTGTACGACCGGCTCAACTCCTCCCTCCTCTACCGGTACCGTTTCTTCGAGGCGGTGGTGGACTTCTCCCTGGCCCGCGACGAGCGCTACGTGCCCGACGAGAAGTACATGCTCGGGCGCGCCTTCTACCTGGACCGCGGCGGCCTGCTTTTGGACTTCGACTTCCTCACCTTCACCGCCGGCCGCTTCGCCCACCGCGACATCGTGGAGGGCCCGTACTCCGTGTTCATTTCCGCCGCGGACCCGTGGGGCTCCGGCTGGGCGCACCGGACTGCCGGCCATGCTGGCCGACCTGAGCGTCAAGGGAGGCCGCTTCACGTACGAGAGCCGCTGGATCCGGCTGAACTCCAACGCCCTCCAGCCGATACGGGCGGGCGACCTGACCAGCGCCTACCCTGACCGGGGCGCCAACTACAAGGTGTTCGCCGTGGAGCTGGGCCACTGGCGCTTCGGGCTGCAGGACACCGCCGTGTACTACGGCCGCGAGTTCGACGCGGAGTACTTCCTGAGCCCCATCCCCAGCATCCTCACCCAGATGGTCACCAAGCGCGACTCCACCCCCTGGCAGGAGGACGCCAACGACAACAGCATCCTGGGCCTGTTCGCCGAGTGGCGGCCGCCCTGGGGCTACCTGTACGCCCAGTGGCTGGTGGACGACATCAGCCTGAACTTCCTGATCCCCTGGTTCCTGCGGGACACGTTCGGCAATCCCACCGTCGCCAACAAGTGGGCCTGGTCCGTGGGCGGGCACTGGGACCTGCCCTTCGGGCGCCTGGGCTTCTACCACGCCGGGGCCACGAAGTACACCTTCGCGGCCACCGAGGACGACAAGCCCTACGGCTACACCTACTACCCGGCGGTGGAGTACAGCCTGGACGACACGATGACGGACTTCGAGGCGGTCCTGGACCCGCAGGACAACTACCTCGGGTACAAGTACGGGGAGAACAATCTGGCCTTCCGCCTGGAGCTCTCCCATCTGCCGCATCCGGTGCTGGGCGCGGACTTCCAGGCGGCCCTGGAGTACGTGCTGTCCGGGAGCAAGTCCCCGGCCAATCCCTGGCACGGCGAACCGCGACCCCGACGAGACCCGCATGTTCGACGACCCGGTGCTGGAGCACACGGTGATCGGGGAGGCCAGCGCGGCCTGGCCCTGGCGGGGTTGGACCTTCTACTCGCGGCTGCGCCTGGGAGGGGTGTTCAACCGCCTGGCGCTGGAGCCGGCGGCCAGATGCGCCGATGCCCCAGATCTACCGCCCCCAGGCCGGGGAGAATGCCTTCCTGTACGCCTGGACCGTGGGCTTCACCTGGCGCACGGGCTGGCGCCGGTCCGCGCCCGGCGCGAAGTTGCAAGCCGCGGCCAAACATGGTATTACAGAAAAATCTCGCGTGCGGCCGGGCCAGGCGGAGGTTGGTTCATGAGCGTTTCCATACGCGAAGTCCAGGGAAAAAAGGACCTCGCCAGGTTCATCCGCTTCCCCTTCAGCCTGTACCGGGGCAGCCCCTACTGGATCCCGCCGCTGCTGTTCGACGAGCGCAACACCCTGGATCCCGCCAAGAACCCAGCCTACGAGCATTGCCGCGTACGGCTGCTGCTGGCCGAGGAGGACGGGCGCCTGGTGGGGCGGATCGCGGCGATCATCAATGAGAAATACATCCAGAAGTGGGGCAACAAGTACTGCCGCTTCGGCTGGCTGGATTTCGTCGACGATCCGCGGGTCTCCTGCCGCGCTGCTGGGCGCGGTGGAGAGCTGGGCGCGGGAGAACGGCCTGGAGGCGGTGCACGGCCCCATGGGCTTCACCGACCTGGACCGGGAAGGCATGCTGATCGAGGGCTTCGAGGAGCTGGGCACCTACTCCACCTACTACAACCACCCCTACTACCCCAGGCACCTGGAGGCATTGGGCTACACCAAGGACGCGGACTGGATCGAGTTCTACATCAAGGCCCCCAAGGAGATCCCCGAGAAGGTCGTGCGCATCCAGGAGCTGGTCCTGAAGCGCAGCGGCCTGAAGCTGGTGCCGCCGAAGCTCAAAACCCTGGTCACCTACGCCCAGAAGATCTTCTCCATGATCAACGAAGCCTACGCGGGACTGTACGGCGTGGTGGAGCTGACCCCCAAGCAGATCGACATGTACGTGAAGCAGTTCTTCAGCTTCCTGCACCCGGACTTCACCAAGGTGGTCATCGACGACAAGGACCAGGTGGTGGCTTTCGGCCTGGCCATCCCCTCCATTTCGCGGGCGCTGCAGCGCTGCCGGGGACGCCTCCTGCCCTTCGGCATCCTGCACCTGCTGTGGGCCATGAAGCATCCCCGGGTGATCGACATGATGCTGGTGGCGGTGAAGCCGGAGTTCCAGGCCCGGGGCCTGCCGGCCATCCTGATGTCCGAGATCACCCTCAACTGCCTGCGCCTGGGGGTGCTCGGCGCGGAAACCAACCCGGAGCTGGAGAGCAACACCCAGGTCCAGGCGATCTGGAAGCACTACGACGCGCGCCAGCACAAGCGCCGGCGCTGCTTCATCAAACGCCTGGTTTAGGGAAGAACAGCCCGCGGGCCTCGACTTCCAGCTCGTAGATCCGGTCCAGCACCCTCGTGGCAATGCGCTGGTACTCCTCCAGGCCCGGGTCCCGGTCGAAGTACTCGGCCATCGAGAGCGGCCTGCCGAAGACCACCCCGTAAGGGGCGCGGAAGCGGGGGAAATAGGAATCCACGGTGTACAGCCGGCCTTCTTCCTTATAATCGACCTTGCGCAGGATGATGTCCCGCTCGTCGATCCAGGCCCCCACCGGGATGACCATGGCCCTGCCGGCCACCGCCAGCCGGGCCACCCCCCGCCGGGCCCGCACGCGCTGGCCGGAGGCGGTGCGCTCCCCCTCGGGGGCGATGAGCACCGAATCCCCGCGACCCAGCATGAACAGGGCGTCCTCGATGGAGCGGGCCGACTTCTCCCCCCGGTACAGCACGATCTGGTTGGCCAGGGTGAAGATCAGGCGGGGCAGGAAGAAGGACCAGATCTGCTCCTCCACCAGGGTGCGCACGAAATCCGTGCGCACGAAGCTCAGGATGGGGAAGGCGTCCCAGACCGTCGGGTGGTTCACGGCGAACACCTTGGGACCCGGCGGCAGCGGTTCCTGGAAGTGGACGCGGATGTCCAGGGTGAAACGCAGGAAGCTCCGCAGGGCCCAGCGGAAAACCCGGGCATAGAAGGCCGGATACAGCTTCATGGCCGTCTGCTCCCGGTCAAACGCCGGGCGGGCAGCAGCCCCAGCAGGGCCGGCAGAACGATCAGGGTGCTGGCGCAGGTGGCCGCCAGCGTGAACACCACCAGCAGGCCGAAATACACGATGGGGCGGAAGCTGGCCAGGACCAGGACCAGCAGCCCCGCCACGATCGAGAGGGAGGTCAGAAAGATCGGCCGGCCGGTTTCCAGCAGGGTCGCCGTCACCGCCCGGCGGGGGTTCCCCGGCAGGCGCTCCAGGCGCTGCCGGTAGGACAGGATGAAATGGATGGCGTCGTCCACGCCCATGCCGACGGCCACGCTGGAGACCATGATGGTGGTCATGTCCAGCGGGATGCGGGCCACGGCCATGAGCAGGAAGTTCAGCGCCATCCCCGTCACCAGGGGCACGATGGCCAGCAGGCCGTAGCGCAGGGAGCGGAAGGACAGCACCGCCACCCCCAGCACCAGGAGCACCGACAGGCCGAAAGAGCGCACCAGGTTGGCCCGCAGCAGATCCGACAGCGACAGGTACTGCAGGCCCATGCCCCATAGCTCGCTCCCCGCCCCCGCGGGCAGGCCGGAAGCGATGATCGGCTTCATCTCCGCCAGCAGGTCGCGCAGGCCCTGCTCGTTGATGAAGCGGCTCGTGCGGCTGTTGTAGATCCGGAAGGAAAGGGTCAGCCGCGAGAAGTCCTCATTGGCCAAGCCGGCCAGGGGGTTGGCCCCATCCTCCGCGGCCAGGGCGCGCACCATTCGCGACAAGAGCAGGATGGGCGCCCGGGTCTCGGGGATGCGGTCCTCGCCCGCGGCCACCTGGTTCAAGAAGCGCACGTAGGAGGCGAAGGAGACCGCGTAGCAGATGTCGGGGATCGCGGCCAGCTCCTTTTCCATCGCGTCCACCCGGGAGAGCACCTCCGGGCGCAGGAAGTAGCCCTCCTCCCCCTGCGGCGCCAGGAGGCTCAGGTTCAGCTCGTCGAAGCCGCCCAGCTTGCCGGTGAGAAAGTACATGTCGCGCACCACGCGGTCCCCCTGGGGGAAGTAGCCGATGGTGTCGGTGTCCGTCCGGAGGTAGGGCAGGCAGAGGGCGAAGCCCAGGGCGGCGGCCGCCAGCGCGCCCAGGATGGGCCAGGGGCGCCGCACCACGAACCTGGACAGGCGCAGGAGCATCGCCGACAGGAACCCCGCCCTTACCCTGCGGGCCTGACGCCGCCCCGGAGGGGCAAGCCGGCTCAGGACGGCGGGGAAGAAGAACAGGGCCAGCAGGGCGCAGGAAACCGTGCCGAAGCTGGTCACCACCGCGAACTCGCGCACCTGGCGGATGTCCGTGATCACCAGGCTGGCGAAGCCGATGACCGAGATCAACGAGGCCCAGAGGATGGTGCCGCTCACCTCCTCCAGCGCTCCCACCAGCCAGTCCCCGCCCCGCCCCGGCGGGCCGCGATAGTACCGGTTCAGGATGTGGATCCCGTAGGAGCTGCCCACCGTGAGCAGAAGCGGCGGAGTGACCACGTTCAGCAGGGTGAGGCTGAAGCCCAGGACCGACATCAGCCCCAGGCTCCAGACCGTGCCCACCAGCACGACCAGCGCGGGCAGGAGCACCCCCCGCAGGGTGCGGTAGGCCAGGTAGTAGAACAGCAGGATGAGCCCCGCCCCCGCGCCGAACAGCACCAGCAGGTCCCGGGACAGGTAGACCCCGGTGCGCTCCACGAAGGGGATGGAGCCGCTGAGGTAGCAGCGGTAGTGCCGCTCCAGCGGGGCGGTGATCTGCCGGACCCGGCCCATGAGCGAAGCGAAGTCCTTGATGGGCGCGGCGGGGAAGAAAGCCGCCAGCACGGTGAGGTCCCGCGAAACCACCAGGTTCGCGGCGTACGGCGTGGCGGCCAGGCGCCTGCGGAAGCTCTCCAGCTCCGCCGGGTCGCGCGGGGCCCTGCGCTCGGCGGACATCGGCACCGCGGCCAGGCGGGTGGCTCTTTTTTCGAAGGTGACCAGGTTGAAGGGGGTGATGCCCGGCTCCAGCTCCGGCAGCTCCGCCAGCCTGTCCAGCGCCTCCCCGAAGGCGGCCAGCCCGGCGAGCTGGAAAGGCTCGGGGCTGTGGACGGCCACCACCAGGTACTCCCCGGACAGTCCGCCCTGGCGGTAGCGGTTCATGAGCTGTCGCACGGCCTGGTTCTCCGGGATGAGACTCTCCACGTCCGGGTTCACCCGCAGCCCGGAGGCCAGCCAGCCGAAGGCCAGCGTCGCCAGGGCGGTGGCGATGATGACCAGAAGCCAGTGGCGGCAGGAGAACTGCAGGATCCGGCGGATCAACACGGCGGCTCAAACCTAATCGCCGCGCCCGGGCGGTGTCAACCGGGGCCGGCCTCGTCGAGCCGGTCCAGGAACCAGCCCGCCAGGCGTACCGCGGTGGCCCGTGCGTACGAGCCCAGCCCCGGGATGGAGAGGCGCTCCTCCAGCTCGCGCAGGAAGCCCTGGCGGGCGCGCGGCGGCAGGGGCAGCCGCGCGTTCTTCAGGCTGTCCTCCAGCTCGCGGCTGCGCAGCAGGCCGAAATCCGGACCCGCCAGGCAGAAGTGCAGCGTTTCCAGGGCGCCGCGGCCCAGGCGGGCGACGGCGGCCAGGGTCAGGCCCGAAGCCAGGCGGCGGAAGCCCTGCGCCTGCCATTCCTCCATGGGGATGCGGAGCCGGGTGAGCACTTCGCCGCGTCGCGGCTCAGCCAGCCAGGCGCGGACCCAACGGGCCCCGGCGGCGCTGCGCAGCTCCACCTGTCCGTCCAGCACGGCCAGGGCGGAGGGCACGGCTCCCCCGTCCTCCCGGCCGGCGCAGAGGTTTCCGCCAATGGTGCCGAGGTTGCGCACAGGGGGCGTGCCCACCGAGGCGATGGCCTGGGCCAGCACGGCCGGCAGCACGTTCCTGCCGGTGCTCAGCGCCCGACCCAGGGTCACTCCGGTGCCGATGTCCAGGTGCCGGGGGGTGCGGATGATGCGACCCAGCTCCAGCACGTTGCCGAGCATGACCAGCCTGGGGGGCAGCCGGAAGGGCCGCTCCCGGCCCGCGGCCGCCCGCAGGGCGATGGCCGTGCCCCCGGCATACAGCAGTGCGTCCGGATCCAGGGAGTACAGGCGCAGCAGGCCGTTCAGGCTGCGGGGGCGGTAGACCTTGATCTCCCGGTCTCTCACGGCCTGGCTCCGGTTCCGCAGGTGCACCGGTTGCCGGACAGGGCCTCGGCCAGTTCCCCGGCTTCGGCTTCCGGGTTGCCGAGATACAGCCCGGCCAGGGCCACCAGCATGCCCGGGGCGCAGCGCCCGCAGCGCCGCTGCAGCTCGGCCAGGCCCTTCCGGCGGATCCAGCCGGGCAGGCCGGCGAAAGCCCGCGCGTCGGCAATGCCTTCGGCGGTGAACACCTCGGCATCGGCGGCGGCGAACAGGGGCAGCAGGCAGGCATTGACGGCCTTCTGATTGAACAACACCAGGCAGGAGCCGCATTCCCCCCGCCCGCAGCCTTCGGGCGGCCCGGGCAGCCGCAGGTCCTGCCGCAGCACGTCGATCAGCCGCCGGTCCAGAGGCCCCTGCGCCTGCACCCACTCGCCGTTGACCCGAAACCTCACTCGGACTGCAGGCATTGCTGGATCACCTCCGGGCTCAGGGGAAGGCGGTCGAGAAACAGGCCGGTGGCCTGGGAAGCCGCGGCCGCGAAGGCCGGCGCGACTCCCAGGGAAGGCAGCCGGTCCCAGGCGCGGTACTCCTGACCGGAGGCGCGGCGCTCCGCCCGGGCGCCGCGCGGCAGGAAAAGCACGTGCAGCTGCGGAAGGCCTCGCGCCGAGGGGTGAAAGCTGCGGCGGGAGGGGGCGATGCGCTGCAGGGCCCGCAGGACCTCGCCCTCGGCGAAGTCCCGGTACAGCCGCTCGTCCTCCACCCGGCCGACGTCCAGCGCCAGCCACAGGCTGCGGCACCGCGGCTCCAGGGTGGCCGGGTCGATCTCCACCTCGACCGCTGTGGCGGCCCAGGAGCGCTCCGCCCTGCCCCCCGCGGCCCGGCGGGTGACCGTGGCCGGCCGGCTGCGCCGGCGCAGGTCCCGGCAGCACAGCTCCAGCAGGCGCAGGCCCGGGCCCAGGGCCAATCCCACCGACCCCCCGGGGCCGGGCGGCAGGTCATTGGTGTCGGAGGGTTCCACCCGGACCGCTGAGGGCTCCAGCTCCAGCAAGCGGGCCGCCTGCCGGCGGAAGAGCTCCGCCAGCCACGGCTCGGCCGACGCCAGCGCGGTGGAGATGCTCAGGGTCCCGTCCTTTCCCAGCTCCAGGCGCATCGCCCCCAGGGTGTCGTCCTCCTGGGAGCAGAGGGCCAGCCCGATTCCGCGCAAGCCGCGGCCGGGGCTCCGGCGGGCGCGGGCCGCCTGGCAGGCCGCCGCGCAGGCTGCGTAGCGCCGCCGGAAATCCGACAGGACCACGACCTGCTCCAGCGCCTCTTTTTCCGCGGCGCGCAGGCGCCCTGCCAGGCGGCGGCGCCACTCGTAGGGATCCAGCCGGGCCACCTCCTGCAGGCGCGAAGCGTGCAGCTCGGCGGCGAACCAGGCCGCCTCCCTGGCCGGCAGGGGATCGGCCGGGGGCCTGGAGCTTGCCGACCAGCCGGCGGCCAGCTCCAGGTTCGGGCAGGCCGGCTCCCCGCTGCGGACGGTCTCTTCCAGCGCCTCCTGGTCCGCCGGGTAGAAGGCCCCGCCGTCCAGCTCCAGGCTCACCTGCGCGCCGATCGGCGCCCCGGAGGGATCCAGGGCGGTGCGATGGCGCACCACGGCGTTGGGGCTGCCCGACGCCCACAGGGCCTGCTCCAGGGGATCGTAGATCAGGCGCACGTTCCTCCCGGAGCGCCAGGCCAGCAGGGCGGCGTGGGCGGCGGCCAGCAGGGCGGGCAGCAGCCGTCCCTCCAGGGGGCCGCTGGCCGCCGTCCGGACCCGCACCCGCCGTTCCGGCAGGTCCAGCAGCCGGGCCAGCTGGCGGCGCAGGTCGAAGGGATCCGCGGTCAGGGCGTGCAGCAGCAGCACGCGGCCATCCCACTGGGCCACCGCCCCGACCGGGTCCACCGCTTCCGGAGGCAGGCCCTCGCAGCGGTACTCCCCTTCGACGATGTGGGCGGCCCCGGCGAAAGCCTCGGCGGTCGCCCCGCGATGCCAGCTCCAGCCCGGCTGCGGCCCTCCGCCCGGCAGTCCCGCCGGCGCAGTCTCCGGGTCCACCTCCAGGCGGACCGCGGCGGCCAACTCGGCGGCCTGCTCGGCATCGGCGGCCCCCAGCAGGGCCAGAGGCTGGCCGGGGTGCAGAACGCGTTCCTCGGCCAATACCGGCACCCGCAGCCCCAGGCACTCCAGGATCGGGTCCCCGGGAATGTCCGCGGCGCTCAGGCCGAAGCAGCCGTCCGGCAGCTCGGGCAGAGCGAGCGCCCGCAGCAGGCCGCAGGCGTTGGGGGAACGCACCACCGCCCCCGCCAGGCAGTCCTCGGGGCGAAGATCATCGATGAAGACTGGCATCTCATCTCAGTGAGGAGGCTCATCTTCGGGCAGGCGCAGGTCCGGGATGATGCGCTTGAGCGTTTCGCGGAGCATCCGGCGGTTGCGGTAGGTCTGCGGCGAGTCCTCCCGGAAGAAGCAGATCGGGCGCAGGCTGTCCAGCACCGCGTTGAGCTTGCCGTTCAGGGCGTATTTGCGGTCCAGCAGGAGCAGCTTGGGGCACTCGGTGGGCTGCACGCTGTCCCCCTCGGCCCACAACCGCTCCTCCAGCTTCTCCCCGGGCCGCAGGCCGGTGTACACGATCGGGATGTCGGCGCCCGGCTCGTAGCCGTACAGCCGGATCATCTGCTCGGCCAGCTCGCGGATCGAGCACGGGCTCGCCCATGTCCAGCAGGTACAGGCCCCGGGGCCGGCCCACTCCGCCGGCCTGCAGCACCAGGCTGACGGCCTCCGGGATGGTCATGAAGAAGCGCCTGGCCTCCGGGTGGGTCACGGTGACCGGCCCGCCCTTCTGGATCTGCTTGCTGAACAGCGGCAGGATGCTGCCGCGGGAGCCCAGCACGTTGCCGAAGCGCACCACCAGGAAGGCCCGGCCGGGACCTCCCTGCGCGCAGCACGAGCTCCTCGGCGATCAGCTTGGAGGCGCCGTACACGCTGGCCGGCTCCACGGCCTTGTCGGTGGAGATCAGCACGAAGCGCTCCACCTCCGCCTGCGAGCGAGGCGTCGACCAGGTTGCGCCGTGCCGAACACGTTGTTCTTCACGGCCTCGACCGGATTGGCCTCCATCAGCGGCACGTGCTTGTGCGCGGCGGCGTGGAACACCACGTCGGCGCGCAGCCGGCCCACGATGTAGCGCACGTAGTCCCGGTCCTGCAGCTCGCCGATCATCGGCACGATGGTGGCCTTCTCCCCGACGCCCGCCTCCTGCAGCAGGCGCAGCTCGCGCTCGGATCTCGTAGATGGAGTTCTCCCCGTGCCCGAACAGGTACAGGCGCTCGGCCCCGCCGTACAGCAGCTGCCGGGCCAGCTCGGAGCCGATGCTGCCGCCGGCCCCGGTCACCAGCACGCGCTTGCCGCGCAGGTAGGCCAGGCTCTTCTTCAAGTCGACCCGCACCGGCTGGCGGGCCAGCAGGTCCTCCGGGTTGATCTCGCGGGCCTGGATCAGGTGCGGCTCGCCGGACAGCAGCTGGGAGAGCTGGGGCACGATGCGGATGCGGGAGAACTCGGCGGCGTGAGCAGGCGTAGATGCGGCGCAGCTGCTCGCGGGTGGCCTCCGGGATGGCGATGATCGCCTCGTCGGCCGGGGTGGTCTTCAGCAGCTCCGTCACGGCGTCCAGGGGGCCCAGCACCGGGATCCCGGAGAGGCGCCGGCCGATCTTCTGCGGGTCGTCGTCCAGGAAGGCCACGACGCGGCCGAAGATCGGCTTGGCCTGGATTTCCCGGGCCAGGGCCAGGCCGGTCAGGCCGGCGCCGATGATGTAGATCCGGTTTTTGGCGATCGCCCGCATTACAGCCTAGATTTTCGGCCGTATTGGCGGGCGGTTAAGGACTGTTACGGATTTGTCGGGGTGAGGTCCTCGAAGCCGAAGTCGATCAGGAAGGAGTTCTCGTAGAGCTCCAGGCGCACCCGGGCCCTGCGTTTGCGGCGGTCCACCCGCACGATCCGGCCCTCCAGCGCCTTCAGCGGGCCGTCGATGACCTGGATCCTCCGCTCGGAGTCGAAGCGGGCCCGCGAAGGCTGCACCACCTCGCCGAAGGACAGGAAGTGCTGCAGGATCTGCAGGTCCCGCTCCCCGAGCGGCTCCACATCGCTGTTGTCCCGCAGGAAGCGGGTGAAGCCCGGCAGGCCTTTCAGCTCCCGGAACAGCCCGCTCTCCAGAGCCTCGACGCGCAGGAAAAGGTAGCCGGGAAAGATCGGGGCGACCGTTTCCCGCCAGGCTCCTGCCCGCCGCACCCGCAGGCTGCGGCGCGGCCAGAACAGCTCACCCCGCTCGGGGGTAAGCACCTTCTCCGCCTGGCGGCGGTACCTCTCCTCGCCGCCGGTGCGCACTTGCAGTACGAAGAACGGCATGCCGGACCAAGCTACCACGATCCGCCAGCCGCCGCAATCGCTTGAGGGTGCGGGGCGAAACCACCGATTGTAAAGCATGAGAACCGCAGTCTTGCTGCCGGGCCTGCTGCTGGGGCTGGGCCTGGCCCTGCTTTCCGCCACGCGCCTGCCCGCCGAGACCTACATGCTGCTGGTGGAAACCACCCTGGACGGCGAGGCGGATCCTTCGCCTCCAGCCGTAGAGGGGCTGATGTCCGCCCTGTTCGAGTCGGGGCAGGTCAGTTTCGACTGCGGTCCGTACAGCCCCCAGGCGGACTGGCAGAACCTGCGGTTCCCGGAGCCTCTGGAAATCGCCTTCCAGGGCGGCGCCCACTACCTGGCCACGGTCCGCCTGCAGGCCCGCACCCTGCCCGTCGAGGACGGCAGTCCGCCGGCCTTCGCCGTGCAGGCGCGGTTCCAGCTCTGGAAACCCCCGGAAGGCGCCCTGCTCGGAGAAGGGAGCCTGGAGCTGGACAACCGGAGCCGCGAAGAGGAGCTGCCCTACGAGGCGCTGCTGTTGCGCGCCGGCGAGCTGGCGGCAGGCGAGCTGCAGCGCTTCGCCGGGCAACGATAGCCCGGGCGGCACCTCCAAGCCCGCGGCGCCGGTGGCTGGCGGGCCAATCCCTTGCTATATTACAATTTGAGTCATTACGGGGGGCCATTTGGCCGATGAAACAGGAAGAGGGGTGATCGCAATGCCGCTACAGCGCCTGCCGGCCCGGGGGCTGCTGCTCCTGTTCCTGACATTCATGCTGCTGCCGCCCGCGCCGGCGACAGCCCAGGACTCCAGCTGGGAAGGCAATGCGGCCGTGGTCCGCAAGGGCCAGTTCGCCTCCGCCGGCCTTTTCGCCGCTTCCGATTCCTTTCCCCAGGGCACGCTGCTGCAGGTGGAGAATCCCCAGACCGGCAAGGCCGTGCAGGTGACCGTCGTGGAGAGGATCAACGGAAAGGGTACCGTGTTCCTGCTGCTCTCCGAGCAGGCCGCCGCGGTGCTCGGCCTGCCCTCTTCCGAGGTGATCCGGGTCAAGGCCCGGGTCCTGATCGCTTCCATCGACACCGCCAGGCCGGGCACCCGCGAGCCAACGGCCAGCCGGGACCCGGACTTGAATCCAGCCGCGGCGGTGCCGCCCGCGGCGATCCAGCCGGCTCCTGCCGCCCCGGCGGCCCCTGCTGCAGCCGCGGCGCCTGCTCCGGCAGCCGCAACCCCGGCCGCGCCTGCCCCCACGGCACCCGCCCCGACGCCGGAAACCGCACCGGTGGTCACCTCCGCCGCGCCCGCGGCGCCTACGCCCCCGGCCGAAGCTCCCGCGGCGCCCGCGCCGCAGCCCCCGGACCAGGCAGCGGCTTCGACCCCGACCCCAGTCGCTCCCGCGGCCTCGCCCGCCGAGCCCGCCGAGGTGGCACCTGCGCCCCAGGCCCCGGAAGAGGAAGCCCCCGCGGTGGCGACCGCACCGCTTTCCCAGCTCGATGGAGGGCCGGCGCCAGAGCCCCCGGTTGCGGAAGCGCCCCCCGCCGCGCCCGAAACCATCATGGAGGCGACCACCCCCGGCGCCGAATTGTCCCCCGAGGCGGTCCCCCCGGCGGCCCAGACCCCTCCGGAGGCAGCCCGGCCGGAGGAGCGCCGCCTGGAAGAGCTGGCATCGCGAATTCCGCAGAAACGCCTGTTCCAGCCTCCAGAGCAGCCTGCCGAGGAGCCGGCGGCCGCCGCGCCGCAGGTCGCGACTCCCTCTCCCGGGCCTGAGCCCGAGCCCATTGTCGCGGAAGAGCCCGTGGAAGCGCCCGCCGCGGCCCCCGCTCTGCCTGAGATCACGGCCACCGAGCCCGCGGTAGAGCCTGCCCCTCCGGAGGAAGAGCTGGCCTCCCTGGCCCCCGAGTCCCCCCCGGCGGTCGAGGAGCTGCCGGCGGGGAGCCCGCCCTGGCGGCCGAGGTTCCCGAGGAACCTCCGGAGGCTCCACTGACCCCACTTCCCGCCCAGGCGGAGCTGCCCCTGGCGGAGACGGTTCCGGAGGAGCCGGTCGTGGAAGCGGCGCCGGAGCTGAGCGCAGCGCCAGGCGGCGAGCCCGCGATTGCGGCGCCTGAGCCCGAGCTCGCGGCGCCGGAACCCGCGATTGCAGCTCCTGAGCCTGAGCCTGAGGCGCCCGCCGTGGCCGTGGTGCCTTCGACCACGGAGTCCAGATCCCTGGCGCGCAAGTCCTTCTACCTGCAGCTGGGCGCCTATTCCACGCTCGGCCTGGCGGAGAAGCTGGCCAGCCAGATCAGCGCCTACGCCCGCTATACGGTGGAGATCCTGCCCGCCACGACCGGAGCGGCCCCGCTGTACAAGGTGCTGATCGGGCCGCTGAACCGCGACGAGAGCGGGACCCTGCTGTACCAGTTCCGGGCCCGCGGCTTCCGGGATGCCTTCGTCCAGTACGTCGAATAACCCCAAGCGGGAGGCCGATCGCCTCCGCGAGCTGTTGCGGCGCTACCAGCACGAGTACCACGTGCTGGCCCGCCCCTCGGTGAGCGACCAGGAGTACGACCGGCTCTACGACCGCCTCCTGGAGCTGGAGAAGCTGCACCCCGATCTGGCCAGCCCGGATTCCCCCACGCAGCGGGTGGGCAGCGACCTGACCCAGGAGCTGCCCGAGGTGCCCCACAGCGTGCCCGTGCTGAGCCTGGACAAGGCGTATACCGCCGCGGAGCTGGACACCTGGATCCAGAAATGCCGCAAGGGCAGCGGCCGGCGCCTGTCCTTCGTGGCGGAGGAGAAGATCGACGGCTCCTCGATCGTGCTGTACTACGAGAAGGGGCTGCTGGCCCGGGCCGTGACCCGCGGCAACGGCCTGGTGGGCAACGACGTCACGGGCAACGTGCGCACCATCGGCGCGGTTCCCCTGCGCCTGGCCCGGCCGGTCACGGTGGCGGTGCGCGGCGAGATCTTCCTGCCCCGGCCCCTGTTCGACTCCATCAACGCCGGCATGGAAACCCCCTACGCCAACCCGCGCAACCTGGCCGCCGGCACCCTGCGCCGGGTGAAGAGCCGCGAGGTGGCCGCCGTTCCGCTGGACATCTTCGTCTACGAGGGCTACTTCGAGCGGGCCGCGGCCGACCCACGTCGCCATCCTCGAGCAGCTGGAGGAGCTGGGCTTCAAGTGCAACCCGCGCACGGGCCTTTTCGCCGAGCCGGAGGACCAGGCCGGCCTGCGCGAACGGCACCCCCGGTGGCGGATCGGGGGCTTCGAGGAGCTGGAGGGCTACCTGGAGCAGTCCCGCCGGGAGCGCGTCCGGCCTGCCCTACGACATCGACGGGCTGGTGGTCAAGGTGAACGAGCTTCCGGCCCGCGAGGCCCTGGGCTTCACCGGGCATCACCCGCGCTGGGCCCTGGCCTTCAAGTTCGAGGCCCCCGAGGCCGAATCGACCGTGGAGCGCATCGAGGTGCAGGTCGGGCGCACCGGCAGGATCACCCCGGTGGCCCGCATCCGGCCGGTGAAGCTCTCCGGCTCCACGATCGCCAACGCCACCCTGCACAACCAGGACTACGTCAACCTGCTGGAGCTGGCCATCGGCGACCGGGTGAGCATCTCCAAGCGGGGGGACGTGATCCCGGCGGTGGAGCGGGTGATCGAGAAGAACGAGCTGGGCCACAGCACCTGGACAGATGCCCGACGCCTGCCCTTCCTGCCGCACCGGCCTGGTGGCGCAGGGCGCGCACCACTTCTGCCCCAACCCGGACTGCCCGGACCAGGTGCGCGGCCGCCTGCGCTTCTTCGCGGCCCGCGACCAGATGGACATCGAGGGGGTGGGCCCGGAAACCCTGGAGATCCTGATCCGGCAGGGGCTGGTGAAGGACGTCCAGGACCTGTACACCTTCGACCCGGGCGCGCTGCTGGAGCTGCCCGGCTTCGGGGAGAAGAAGGTCGAGCTGATCCGGGCCGGCATCGCCGCCAGCAAGGGCCGCCCCTACCGGCGGGTGCTGGTGGCCCTGGGCATCCCGGAGCTGGGGCAGAAGGCGGTGGAGCTGCTCGTGCGAGGCCGGCTACCGCGACATCGACTCCCTGCTCGCGCTGGCCGACCGCGGCGACCCGGCGCCCCTGCTGGAGATCCACGGCATCGGCGAGCGCACGGCGCAGACCCTGCTGGCCGAGCTGTCCCGCCCCGAGGTGCGCCGGCGCATCCAGGTCCTGCGGAAGGCCGGACTGGCCATGGCCGAGAAGGCCCCCCCGGCCGCGGCCGGCGGCCCCCTGAAGGGCCAGGTCTGGTGCGTGACCGGCAGCTTCAAGCGCTTCCAGCCCCGCGAGCTGGCCATGGAGGAGGTGAAGAAGCGCGGCGGAAAGGTGAGCGCCTCGGTCACCTCCAAGACCACCCACCTGCTGGCGGGGGAGAATCCGGGCAGCAAGCTGGACAAGGCCCGCGAGCTGGGCATCACGGATCGTCGAGGAAGCGGAGTTCCTGCGCCTGTTGACTTGACTTCCCCCCTGCCCGGACTTAGACTTCAGGTCAAATTCAAAACCCAAAAGGGGGAGGTGTTATGAAACGACTTCTGCTTCTCATGACCGCCCTGCTGCTGGTGCTGGCCCTGTCCGCCGGAGCGGCGCCGAAGTACAAGATCGGCATCTGCTTCGACGTGGGCGGGCGCGGCGACCAGTCCTTCAACGACTCGGCCTACAACGGCCTGGTCCTGCTGGCCAAGCAGTTCAAGGGCTTCATCAAGGACGACCCCAGCAAGGTCAGCTTCGGGCAGGAGATCGAGCTGAAGTACCTGGAGCCCAAGAGCGGCGGCCAGGACCGCGAGCTGATCCTGCGGGCCATGGCCGAGGACGGCTACAACCTGATCATCGGCGTGGGCTTCCTGTACTCCGACTCCCTGGCCAAGGTGGCCGAGCGACTTCCCGGACATCCACTTCGGGATCATCGACGGCTGGATTCCCGACCTGAACGAGTCCAGCAACATCACCTGCCTGGGCTTCGCCGAGCACGAGGGCTCCTTCCTGATGGGCGCCATCGCCGGCCTCCTGGCCAAGAAGGGCACCAAGGTCGGGCTTCCTGGGCGGCATGGACATCCCGCTTGATCCACAAGTTCCAGGGCGGCTTCATCGCCGGGGCCATGTACGTGAACAAGGACCTGCGCAAGCCCGGCATGATCCTGGGGCAGTACGCCGGCAAGGACCCCACGGCCTTCAACGACCCGAAGACCGGCGAGAGCATCGCCGTGAACTTCTTCAAGCAGGGCGCCTCGATCGTCTACCACGCCTCCGGCGGCATCGGGCGACGGGCCTGTTCAAGGCGGCCAAGGACCTGGGCAAGCTGGCCATCGGCGTCGACTCCGACCAGGGCCTGATCTACGCCACCTCCAAGAGCGCGGAGGAGAAGAAGATGTCCGAGTTCATCCTGACCTCCATGCTCAAGCGGGTGGACAACGCGGTGTTCCTGACCGGCCAGGAGCTGATCGAGACCGGCCGGAACGCGGGCGGCTACAAGACCTTCAGCCTGGCCAACGACGGGGTGGGCTACGCCCTGAACGACTACAACAAGGGCAAGCTCGCGCTCGATCACCGCCAGGCTCGACAATCTGAAGAAGGATCATCGTCGGCGCAAGATCACCGTGCCGGACGACGACACCAAGGTGGCCGACTGGGCCAAGACGGCCTTCTGACGAGGCTCAACCTCAGGAGATCGTGATCAGAAAGCGGGACGTTTCGGCGTCCCGCTTTTTTTCGAGAAGGACCCCATGACTCTGCTGAAAATGGACGGGATCACCAAGGTGTTCCCCGGGGTGCGGGCCAACGACCAGGTCACCTTCGACCTGCGTCCCGGGCGAGATCCACGCCCTGGTCGGCGAGAACGGCGCGGGCAAGACCACCCTGATGAAGATCCTCTACGGCCTGTACCGGCCCGACTCCGGCACCATCTCCTTGCGCGACCAGGCGGTGGCCATCAAGAACCCGCGGGACGCCATCGCCCGGGGCATCGGCATGGTGCACCAGCACTTCATGCTGGTGCCGCCCTTCACGCGTGCTGGAGAACATCATCCTGGGCAAGGAGAGCCAGACCGCCGGGGTGCTGCGCCTGGCGGAGCCGGCGCGGGAGATCACCGGGATCATGAACCGCAACGGCCTGCCGGTGGACCTCGACGCGCGGGTCGAGGACCTGTCCGTGGGCCTGCAGCAGCGCGTGGAGATCCTGAAGATCCTGTACCGCGGCGCGGAGGTCCTGGTGTTCGACGAGCCCACCGCGGTGCTCACCCCGCAGGAGGTCGGTGGAGCTGTTCAAGACCTTCCGGCATGATGCGCGACCAGGGCAAGGGCATCGATCTTCATCAGCCACAAGCTGGACGAGGTGCTGGACATCGCCGACCGGATCACCGTGATCCGCCGGGGCCAGGTGGTGCAGACCCTGCTGCGCGCGGAGGCTACCAAGCCGCTGATCGCCGAGCTGATGGTGGGCAAGCCCGTGTTCCTGCACGTGGACAAGCCGCCGGCCAGCCCCCGGGCGGTGGTCCTGGAGGTGCGGGGCCTGTCGCCAGCGCTCGCCGCGCGGCCACCTGGTGCTCGACGGCCTGAGCCTCGAGGTGCGCGCCGGGGAGATCTACGGCCTGGCCGGCGTGGAGGGCAACGGGCAGAGCGAGCTGGTGCGGGCCATCACGGAAGCGGTGCGCGCTGGAGTCCGGGGACGTCCTGCTGGAGGAGCAGAGCATCCTGGCCTGGGACGTGCGCGACCCGGCGGGAGCGGGGCATCGCCCACATCCCCGAGGACCGCCACCGCTACGGGCTGCTGCTGCCCTTCTGCCTCGCGGAGAACCTGGTCCTCGGGCGGCACCACCGCAGGCCCTTCGTGCGCGGCTCGGTGATCGACTCCGGCAGGATCCGCCAGTACGCCCGGGAGAGCATCGAGCGGTTCGACATCCGCACCCCCAGCGAGCTCACCCCGGCCAACGCCCTTTCCGGCGGCAACCAGCAGAAGGCTGATCGTGGCCCGCGAGATGCGCTTCGATCCCATCCTGCTGGTGGCCTCCCAGCCCACCCGCGGGGTGGACATCGGGGCCACCGAGTTCATCTACCAGCAGCTGGTGGCGGCCCGCTCGCGCGGCAAGGCGGTGCTCCTGGTTTCCGCGGACCTGGACGAGATCCTTTCGCTTTCGGACCGCATCGGGGTCATCTTCAAGGGCCGGATCATCCGGAGTTCCGCCAGGAGGAGGCCGACCAAGGAGCAGGTCGGTCTGTACATGACCGGGGAGAAGCGCAGTGCGTAAGACGAAGAGCAAATACCGCGATCCTGGAGCTGCTGTCGCCCATCCTGGGGGTGCTCGCCTCGGTCGTGGTGCTGCTGGTGATCGTCATGATCATCGGGGAGATGCCCGGCAAGACCCTGAACGCCATCTACAAGTTCACCCTGGCCAACGCCTCGCGGGCCGCCACGATCTTCTCGGTCTCCATCCCCCTGTTCCTGGCCGGCCTGTCCGTGGCCCTCGCCTTCCAGGCCAACGTCTTCAACATCGGGGTGGAGGGCCAGTACTTCGTCGGCGGCCTGGTGGGCGCCATGGCGGGCATCTACCTGAAGCTGCCGGTGTACCTCCACCTGCCCGTGGTGGTGCTGGCGGCGATGGTCGGCGGCGCGCTGTGGGCGGCCATCCCGGCGCTGCTGAAGGTGCGCATGGGCATCCACGAGGTCATCACCACGATCATGTTCAACAACATCGCCGCCGCCCTGGTCAACTTCCTCGTCAACGGTCCCTTCTCGGGGCGCGGGGAGAAGAGCCTGGAGCCGCAGACCCTGAAGATCCAGTCCACGGCCCTGTTCGGCAAGCTCAACCACTGGTTCACGGCCCTCGGCCTGAAGGTGCCCAAGCACGTGTACCTCGACTACAGCCTGATCGTGGCGATCGTGATGGGCTTCCTGGTCTGGTTCCTGCTGTACCGCCTGCGCCAGGGCTTCGAGATCCGGGCGGTGGGCACCTCGCTGGACGTGTCCCAGTACGCCGGCATCCGGGTCAAGCGGGTGCAGATGAGCGCCTTCCTGGCCTCCGGCGCGCCTCGCCGGCCTGATCGGGCTGCAGGAGATCTTCGCCATCCGCGGGTTCTACACCTTCGAGATCGCCTCCGGGCTCGGCTTCGACGGCATCGCCATCTCCCTGATCGGGCGGAACTCCCCGGTCGGGGTGATCTTCTCCTCGGTCCTCTTCGCCTTCTTCAAGCAGGCCGGCTACGGCCTGCAGCTGTACACGGCGGTGCCCAACTCCGTCATCTACGTGATCACCGGGCTGATGATCCTGTTCATCGTGGTGATCAACGAGGTCATCACCCGCTACATCCGGGCCCTGCGCAGGAAGGAGGCCGCCTGATGTTCTTCCCGACCCTCCTGGATTTCCTCTTCCAGGGCCTGGAGATGTCCGCCCCGATCGCCTTCTGCGCCCTGGGCGCGGTGTTCTGCGAGAAGAGCGGGGTGGTGAACATCGCCCTGGAGGGCTTCATGAGCGTGACCGCCTTCACCGTGGTGTGGGGCTCGATCGCCTTCCAGCGCGTCTGGATGGGCCTGGCCTTCGCCGTGGCCTCGGGCGTGCTGATGAGCCTGATCCACGCCGTGGCCACCGTCACCTTCCGGGTCGACCACATCGTGTCCGGGGTGGCCCTGAACACCCTGGCCGTCGGGGTGGGGCGCTTCCTGTCCCAGAAGGTGTTCGAGCAGGAGACCCAGTCGGCCGCCAACTCCTACATGTTCCCCACGGTGCTGCACATCAACTCCTTCACCTTCGTGCTGATCCCGGTGGTGGCCGCCTGCTGGTTCGTGCTCTACAAGACGGTGTTCGGCCTGCGCCTGCGCACGGTGGGCGAGAACCCCGAGGCGGCCGACACCCTCGGCATCAACGTCCACTCCCTGCGCTACGTGGGGGTGATCATGTCCGGGGTGATGTGCGGCCTGGCGGCCATGGTGCTGTACCCCTCCAAGTGGATCAACGGCATGACCGGAGGCAGCGGCTACATCGCCCTGGCCGCCCTGATCTTCGGGCGCTGGCACCCGGTGGACGCGGTGCTCGCGTCGCTGCTGTTCGGCTACGCCGACACCTTCCGCATCATGTTCGAATCCAGGATCCCGATCCCCAGCCAGTTCGTGCAGATGCTGCCCTACGTGCTGGCCATCGTGGTGCTGGTGGCGGTCAGGGGCAAGTCGCGGGCGCCGGCCGCCGACGGCATCCCGTACGAGAAGGGGGAATGAGGCGGGGGATTATTCGCAGAGCTTGCGCAATTCCTGGCGGACCTGCTCCAGCACTTCCGTGTAGCGCTCCTCCAGCATGGCCAGGTTGTCGCGCAGCAGCTTCTGGAACTGGGGGTCCATGGCCGGGTCCAGGCGCACCCGCTGCCCCATCTGCCGGCTCATCTCCTCTTCCTTCTGGCGCAGGACCGGGGCGTACTTCTTCTCCACCGCCTCCACCAGGCGCCGGCGCTCGGTCAGGTAGTCCTCCAGGAACTGCTCCATCTGGGTGGAGAGGCGGGCCAGCTTCTTGGGGTCGGAGGCCAGGGCCTGGAACCCCTTGCCGGCCTTCTTGGCCCCCAGGAGGGCCATCTCGTCGAACGGCAGGCGCACGTTGGCGGATAGGGCCTGGAACACCCCTTCCCGCACCCAGCCGGCTTCCTTTCCCTGGTAGCGGGCCAGCAGGGCCTTCAGGTCCTCCCCGTCCTCGGACAGGAAGCGGGAGACCGCCTTCTTGCCTTCGGTGATGAAGCGGCTGGCCTCCAGGGCCTCCTTGTCCGCCTCCACCCCCTGGGTGCGCTCCAACGCGATCTCTATGGCCGACTTGATGATTCCCATGCTCCCTCCAAGATACGCACAGCTGGCTCCCGCGATCAAGCGGTCGCCGGATGGCCGATCAGCTCCCGGTCGGTGACCAGGCCGTCCAGGGGCTGGTCCAGCGGGCCGGCGGGCACCTCCTCCACCACCTGCTCGGCCAGGGTCAGGCCCACCACCAGGCACTCCTGGGGTCCCGAGCGGGCCCGGGCCAGGAAACGGTCGTAGTATCCCTTGCCCCGGCCGATGCGCCGCAGGCTGCGGTCGAAGGCCAGGCCGGGGGCCAGGATCAGCAGAGGCCCTTCGGCCAGCTCCCGCGGCTCCACCGGCAGCCATTGGGGATCCGGCTCCAGGATCCCGAACTGGTTGGGGACCAGCCCCCGCGTGCGCCCTTCGTAGCGGTAGAAGGTGATCTCCTCGCCCTCGATGCGGGGGATGGCCACCTGCCGGCCCTCCCGGTAGGCCCGGGTCACGATGGGCGTGGTGTCCACCTCCACGGACATGGCGATGTACACGAAAACCCAGCGAGCCCGGCGCCACCACTCGGTGGCGAACAGGCGCTCCTGGACCAGGCGGCTGCGGGTGATGACTTCCGACTCCTCCCGGCCGTCCAGGAGGCAGCGGATGTCCTTGCGCAGCCGCATCTTGCGAGCGATCAGTTCCTGCATGCAGTGAATTCGGGCTGGGCGGAATCGAACCGCCGACCCCAAGACCCCCAGTCTTGTACGCTAACCATCTGCGCTACAGCCCGTCGGGGAACGAGGGCGAGTCTATCACGCGCTTTTTCCCCGTGTCAATGGAATCAGACTTTCCCCATCAGCGCCTTGATGATGAACAGCTCCAGGTCCTCGTAATTGCGCTGGGCGCGCAGCTCCTCCAGGCGGCGGCGGTCGATCTTCTTGACCACCTCCAGCAGCATCAGGAAGATCTCCCGGCTGTGGGCCAGGTGCTGGGTGGCCACCTCGTCTCTTTGCGTGCGCAGGGCCTTCACGTCCAGGCCCACGAACTCCCCGTTGGCGCCGAAGTCGTTGTCGTAGAGCACCATCACCTGGTCGAAGGCCCTCTTCAAGTTCATGGCCCCGAAGATGCGGTCCTCGTCGAATTTCAGCCCGTTCTGGTCGTTGAGGTGCACGCTCCACAGCTTCTTGTGGTACATGGCGAAGGCCATCTCGCTGGCCGGATCCAGGCCGGCCAGCAGGGCGTGGGCGGTCTCGATCAGCACCCCCACCCTGCCGGGATCGGAGGCCAGGTAGCAGATCGAAAGGAAGTGGCCCGTGGTGGGCAGGTAGGCGTGGTCCATCGGCTCGTTGGGCTTCATTTCCCCGAGGATGCGGATGCCCTTGTCGTGGGCCAGCATGGCGTCGACGGCCTGCACGAAGCGCTCGGCGGCCAGGCGGTGGTCCTTGGACTCGTTGACGTAGAAGCCTTCCCGGGCCGGCCAGAGCACGATGTTGGGGGTGCCCAGGACCTTGGCGATGTCGATGGCCTTCTTGGAGCGCTCCAGGGCGTACTGCCGGGCCTTCGGGTCGTTGGCCGTGTAGCCTCCGTCCACGGTCATTGGATGCTCCCACAGGCGCGGGGCCACGAACTCGGCGATCAGGCCCTCTCCTTCCAGCGCCTTCTTGGTCTCCTGGGCCTCCTTGATCATCTGGGCGTGCGGGACCTCCACGCTGGCCACCGCGTCGTCGTCGTGGAACTGCACCGCGTCGAAGCCCATCTTCTTGTACAGCTTGAGCTTCTTGGCAAACTCCACCTTCTTGCGCACCGGCGGCCCGAACACGTCGGCGCCGTCGTGGATGTTCCAGGGACCGAAGGAAAAGCGGAATGCAGCCTTGCCAGCCATCGAGAGCCTCCTGTCAGAGCTTGAGTTGTTCGTTCCTCAAGAACGTATTGCCTCGGGCCCCTGTTTGTCAATCTTGGCCCGCGTGCTATTGTTTGGGGAAGCATGCGCGAGCCGCAATTGCTCAGCCGCCTGGTCGGCGCCCTGGAGCGCTCCGGGGCGCCCTACCTGCTCACCGGCTCCTTCGCCTCCAGCCTGCAGGGTTACCCGCGCGCCGTGGAGAACCTGGACCTGGTGGCCCGCCTGGAGGCTTCCGGGCTGCGGGAGCTCAAGGAGAGCTTCCCGCCGCCGGAGTTCGAGCTGGACGAGGAGGCCGCCCTGCGGGCCATCGGCCAGGGAGAGTCCTTCGCCCTGCTGGACCTGGCCGGCGGCGGCCGGGTGGACATCTGGCCGGCCAGCGACTCCCCCTTCGACCGCTCCCGCTTCGCCCGCAGGTACATCGAGGAGTTCCAGGGCTTGCGCCTGGCGATTTCCTCGCCGGAGGATACGATCCTGTCGAAGCTGTATTGGGGCTCCCGTACCGGAGAGCGGCGGAAACAGGCCGAGGACGCCCTGGGGGTCTACGAGCTGCAGCACAGCCGCCTGGACCGCTCCTACCTCGCGCACTGGGCGACCGAGCTGGGGGTGGCCGCCGAATTGGGCAGGTTGGAGAAGGAAGCCCAGCCCCTGGGCTGAGAGATTGGAGGAAGCATGGCCAAGCAGGCAGGGAAGAAGGCGCCGAAGAAGCCCCCGAAGAAAACCGAGAAACGTTTGATGCTGGAAGAGGAGCTTCAGGAGGCCATCGTCCAGATCGACGAGGAGGGCTTGACCTTCCTGCTGAACCAGGCCCACGTGCTGATCCACAATGCCCAGGTCCAGCGCATCAACACCGAGCTGGCCGAGCTGGACCGCAAGAACAAGACCGCCCGCAAGGCCCTGGGGCGGACCGCGGCGGGGGCCGCGAGCGGACCGGTCCGGGTGGGCATCGAGGAGTCCGAGGACCGCAAGGCCTTCTTCCTGTCTCTGGGCGGCACGCGCAAGGCGATGGCCCTGGACGAGATCAAACGCCTGGTGCGCATCTGCTACGGAGCGGAGAGCAAGAGCGCGGCCCTGCGGCAGCTGTATACGGTGCTTTCCCGCGACCGCAACGACGTCCTGGTGGACGCCAAGATCGGCGGGCCTTCCAGCCCCCTGATCGAGGGCCTGTTCTACGCCCTGCGCGAGAAGTACCGCCTGGAGGACCGGTAGGCCGCCCAGCCGCGGGCAGGTAGCCCGCGGCTGGGCTAGATCTCCACCCTCGCCCTGCGGCTCAGGCGCGGCCCGTAGGCGGCCAACAGGACCACGGCCACGGCCGCCTGGAACAGACCCAGGTGCAGCAGCTTCATCCCCAGCACGTTCAGGGTGAAGTTGACGCTGAAGTGCAGGAGCATGCTCAAGGCAACGCTGCCGCGGGCGTGGATCAGGATCCAGGTGGCGATGACCGAAAGGGACAGGGCCCCCAGGAGGAAGACCGGGATCGCCAGCCCGGCCTGCGGCAGGCCGCTCACGAAAAACGACGGCAGGTGCCAGACGCCCCACACCGCGCCCAGCAGCAGGCTGGCCGCCAGCGGGCTCATCCGGTCGAGCAGGCGCGGCAGCGCGAAGCCCCGCCAGCCCACTTCCTCGCCGAGGGTGCCCGTGAACAGCAGCATCCCCAGGGTGGCCGCCATCCCGAGCCCCGGCACGGCAGCCAGCACCAAGGGTTGACCCGAGATCAGGCGGCTCAGGATCCCGGCGGCCGGCAGCAGGAACAGGGCCAGCAGGTACCAGAGCACCCCGACCCGGAAACGCACCACACGCTCCAGCAGTGCCAGCACCCCTGCCCCGCCGCTGCTGGCCGCGGTCACGATCAGGGCCGCCAGGTTCGGCCCCCAGACCGCCAGGATGAACAGGGGGTTGGTGGACGACATCGGGCCGGCCACCCGCCGCACGAAGTCGGGGAAGGCGAACAGGACCACCGCCAGGCCCCAGGTGATGCCGAAGGTCAGCAGGAAGAACCACAGCAGGGGATGCTTCTTCATGCGGCGAAAGTACTATTCCGCGTGGAAGCCGGCCATCTCCTCGATCTCCGGCACCTGCCCGGTCTCCTTTTTCACGCCGCGGCGCACGATGGCCGCCACGCCGGTGGCCAGGCCGTACAGGTTGATGAAACCGGTGGCGTCGGCGTGGTCGTAGGAGCTGGCCCCGAAGGAGGCCAGGTCCTTCAGGTACAGGGAATAGGGGGAGCTGCGTCCGGCGACGATCAGGTTGCCCTTGTACAGCACCAGGCGCACGGAGCCGGTGGTGTACTCCGAGACCTTGGCCATGAAGGCCTCCAGCGCTTCGCGCAGCGGGGTGAACCACTTGCCGCCGTACACCAGGTCGGAGTAGCGCAGGGCCACCTGCCGCTTGAAGTGCAGCGTGTCGGCGTCCAGGGTCATCATCTCCAGCTCGCGGTGGGCGGTGAACAGGATCGTCCCGCCGGGGGTCTCGTAGACCCCGCGACTCTTCATGCCCACCTGGCGGGTCTCCACCAGGTCGGCGCGGCCGATGCCGTTCTCCGCGCCCAGGCGGTTGCACTCCTCGACGATGGCCAGGGGCGGGAGTTTCTTCCCGTTCAGGCCCACCGGGAAGCCCTTCTCGAAGTCCACGGTCAGCTCGGTCTCCCGGTCCGGCGCCTCCTGGGGCGAGTGGGTGAGCTGGAACAGGTCCTCCTCCGGCCGGTTCCAGGGGTCCTCCAGGTCGCCGCCCTCGTGGCTCAGGTGCCAGAGGTTCCCGTCGCGGGAGTAGATGTTCTTCTTGGAGATCTTGCCCAGGTCGATGCCGTGGGCCTTCGCGTAGTCGATGGCCTCCTCGCGGGAGCGGATGTTCCACAGGCGCCACGGGGCGATCACCTTCAGCTGCGGGGCCAGCGCCTTGTAGGCCAGCTCGAAGCGCACCTGGTCGTTGCCCTTGCCGGTGCAGCCGTGGGCCACCGCGTCCGCGCGCTCCTTCAGGGCGACCTCCACCTGGTGCTTGGCCTGCAGGGGCCGGGCGATGGAGGTGCCCAGCAGGTACTTGCCCTCGTAGATGGCCCCGGCGCGCAGCATCGGGAACAGGTAGTCCCGGACGAACTCCTCGCGCACGTCCAGCAGGTAGAGCTTCGAGGCGCCAGAGGCCAGGGCCTTCTTCTCCAGGCCGCTCAAGTCCTCGTTCTGCCCCACGTTCGTGCAGACGGCCACCACCTCGGCGCCGGGGTAGTTCTCCTTGAGCCAGGGGATGATGATCGAGGTGTCCAGTCCCCCCGAGTAGGCCAGCACGATCTTCTTGATGCCGTCTTTGCTCATTTGCTTCCTCCGTCGGACGTGGTTCGCTCCAGCGCGCGGGTGAGCCGCGCCAGGCCTTCGTCGATTTCCTTCTTCGTGATCACCAGGGGCGGGGCGATGCGCAGCACGTTGACCCCCGCGCGCAGGATCAGCAGGCCCTGCTCCTGGCAGGCGGCCAGTAGGCCGCCCATGGGGTCGGCCAGCAGGTCGCCCATGGGGTCGGGCGGCCGCCCGCTGCGCCGGAGGCCGCCGCCCGGGCCGGCAGGCTCTCCAGCTTCACTTCCAGCCCCAGCAGCAGGCCGCGCCCGCGCACCTCCCCCAGGAAGGGGAAGCGGGCGCCCAGGCCCTCCAGCTTCCCGCGCAGGTACTCGCCCTTCTGCACCACCGCGGCCAGGAACCCGGGAGAGCTCACCAGGTCCCAGACCCGGGAAGCCACGGCCGTGGTGACCGGCCCGCCGCCGAAGGTGGTGCCGTGCTCCCCGACGTGGATCAGCTCGTTGACCTTGGTCGGGATCAGGATCGCGGACAGGGGCAGCCCGCCGGCCAGCGGCTTGGCCAGGGTGATCAGGTCCGGCTCCAGCCCCACGGCCCGGGAGGCGAACAGGGTCCCCGTGCGCCCGAGGCCGGTCTGCACCTCGTCGGCGATCAGGATCACGTCGTGGGCCCGGCACAGGCGGTTCAGGGCCCGGGCGAACTCCGGGGTCATGCAGCTCAAGCCGCCCTCCCCCTGGACCACCTCGACGATCACCCCGGCGAAGCTCGCGTCCAGCAGGCCGCTCGAGGGCGGCCACGTCGTTGTAGGGGGCCGTCTCCGATGCCGGGCACGAGGGGCCGGAAAGGGTCCTGGTACTTGGCCGAGGGGGTGCACGAGAGCGCGCCCATGGTGCGGCCGTGGAAGGCGCCGGTGAAGCACAGGAGGCGGTGGCAGCCCTCGCCCTTGCGCCGCAGCGCGTACAGCCGCGCGTACTTCAGGGCCGCCTCGTTGGCCTCCGAGCCGCTGTGCCAGGAAGCACGGCGGCGAAGCCGCTCGGAGGCGAGCAGGCCCCCAGCTCCAGGAGCGGCTCGGTGGTGTAGCAGGTTGGAGATGTGGGTGAGGCGCCGCATCTGCCGGGCGGCGATGCGCGCGAGGTCGGCCCGGCCGTAGCCGAGGGCGTTCACCGCGATGCCGCCGGTGAAGTCGAGGTACCATCGCCCGCCGCGTCCTGCAGGCGCGCCCCGTCGCCGCGCCGGATGACCAGCAGCTTTTCGGCGAAGCACTTCGGCAGCGGATGGCCGGAAGCCAGCGCGGAGCGGTTCTTCTTCGGTGTCTGCATGTCCTACTCCTCGAAAGTGGTTCCCAGGCCGCCCTCCAGCAGGGCGGTCAGGGAGCCGCGGCCCTCGTACTGGCCGATGACCACCCGGCCCACGCCCTTCTGCGAGGGCTTCCAGGGCGGCGGTGGCCTTGGGGATCATGCCCCCGGTGATCGTGCCGTCGCGGATGGCCTCGTGGGCCCCGGCCCGGTCCAGGCGGGCCAGGACCTTGCCCCCGCTCAAGACCCCGGGGATGTCGGACAGGAACAGCAGGCTGGAGCTGCCCAGGGCGCAGGCCAGCTCGAAGGCCACCGTGTCGGCGTTGATGTTGACCCCGATCCCCGACTCGTCGGCGGTGGTGGAGGCCAGCACCGGGAAGTAGCCGGCCTCCAGCAGCACCTCCAGCAGGCCCGGCTCCACCCGCTCGACGTTGCCGGTGCGCGTCTCGCGCTCCAGGATCCGGCCCAGGGGCCGGCCGGTGAAGATCCGCCCGTCCGCGCCGCTCAGGCCCACCGCCGGCAGGCCGCAGGACTGGAACAGCCGCACCAGGCGCTTGCCCACCCTGCCGCAGAGGATCATCTCCACGATGTCCATCTCCTCCGGCGAGGTGACGCGCACCCCCTCGTGGAACAGCGGCTCGATGCCCAGCTCCCGGCTGATGCGGGACACCTCCGCCCCGCCCCCGTGCACCAGCACCGGCGTAGCTCCCGGCCTGCAGCAGGTCCTTCAGGTCCAGGGCCAGCTCGCGCAGGGCGGCCTCCTCCTCGGCCATCTTGCCGCCGATCTTCAGCAGCACGACCGGTCTGTCCAGTGGCCGCTCCCATGCCTAGATCTCGCTGGCCAGGGGCAGCCCGGCGGTTTCGTCCAGGCCGAAGCGCAGGTTCATGTTCTGCACGGCCTGGCCGGAGGCCCCCTTCACCAGATTGTCGATGGCCGAGAACAGCAGCAGCGCCTCGCCCTCGCGCCGCCAGCCGATGTCGCAGCGGTTGGAGCCGCGCACCTCCGCGGTCGCGGGCAGGCCGCGCCGCGCAGCCCGATGAACGGCCGGCCGCCGTAGGCTCTCCGGTAGGCCTCGCCGATGCGGTCCTCCAGGGCCCGCGCGTCGCCGGCGGCCTGCCGCCGGCCGGGGGCTCAGGGCGGCCACCGTGGTCACGCACATGCCCTTGCGCATGGGCGCCAGGTGCGGGATGAACAGCACCGAGGCGGCCGCGGCCACCAGGGCGAAGCTGCTCCTCGATCTCGGCCGACGTGGCGGTGGCTCTTGCCCGGGGTTGTAGGGGCCGGCGTTCTCGGCCCGCTCGCAGTACAGGTACTCAGGCCGCACCTTGCGCCCGGCCCCGGAAATGCCGGACAGGGCGGCCACGTGGAACTCGCCCTGGATCAGCCCCTCCCGCAGCAGCGGCAGCAGGGGCAGCAGGGTGGCCGTCGGGTAGCAGCCGGGGTTGGCGATGAGGTCGCTGCGGCGGATGGCCTCGGTGTGCCACTCGGCCAGCCCGTAGACCGCCCCGGCCAGCAGGTCCGGGCGCCCCGGCGGCTGCCCGTAGGCCTTCCGGAAGGCCTCCGCGTCGCGCAGGCGGAAGTCCGCCGAAAGGTCGATCACCACCGCCCTGCCGAAGAACGGGGCGCAGAGCTGGGCGCGATTCCAGGTGGGGCAGGGCCGAGAAGACCACGTCCGGCTTGCCGGCCACGGTCTGCTCCAGGGTCAGCAGGCGCTCCCCCGCCTTGTCCGCCGCCCCCGCCAGCCCCGGGTCCACCTCGCCGAGGCTGTCCCCCGCGCGGGAGGAGGAGCAGGGCAGGATACGGCGCACTTGCGGGTGGGCACGCGAACAGGCGGGCCAGCAGCTGTCCGGTGTACCCGGTGACGCCCAGCACGGCGGCGATCATGCCCCGCCCTCCCGCAGGCCCGGGATGCGGGCCCGCAGCGCGGCGGCCAGGGCGGAGCGGCGGACCCCGTCCCGCGGAAGGACCAGGATCGTGTCGTCCCCGGCGATGGTGCCCAGCACTCCCGGGACGCGCAGGTTGTCCAGGGCGAAGGCCACGGAGCTGGCGTGCCCGGGCAGGGTCTTGATCACCCCCTGGTGGCCCGAAAACTCGAGGGTCAGGAAGCCCCGGCGGAAGTCCTCGATCAGGCTGGCCTCGCTGCCGGCCGCGGCGCTTTCCGCCAGGGCATAGCGGTAGCTCCCCCGCCCATCGGGCAGCTTGCCCACCCGCAGGTGTTTCAGAGTCGCGCGACAGCGTGGCCTGGGTCACCTCGAAGCCCTCCTGCTCCAGCAGCTGCAGCAGCTGCTCCTGGCTGCGGGCTTCCCGCCCGGCCACCAGCTGCCGCAGCCGGGCCAGGCGCAGGGGCCGCCCCCGATTGGCCCGCTGGATCCGGCCCGCCCCGCCCGTGTGCATATTCATCGAAAGTTCCTGCAATTATATAGAGGGACAGCGGGCGCGACCTTGGGCAAGCCCCCTGCGCGGGGGAGCCGAGTTGACGCCGGGCAGCAGCCGGTGGCACTATACACCAGCCATGCAGCCGGAAACACAGTTGCTGAAAGTCCTGGGCTTCCCGGACCTGCGCTTCCACTCCGCCTTCAACCACTTCGATTTCCGCGGGGCGGGCGGCGCATCCTGGTGATCGGGCCCATGGGCTCGGGCAAGACCGAGTACTCGGCGCGCGTGTGGCGCGACTCGCTGGTGGCGCTGCGCAAGTCCGGCGGGGTGGCAGCGCTCACCAGCACCGCGGGCGCCGACCGGCGCCAGGTGTTCTTCATCCGCTCCCTGCTGGACCGCGGCCGCTTCCCCCAGTACCCGCGCCGACGCCCTGCCCTACCGCAACGGCTTCGAGCGCTGCGGGGACAACATCGCCGACATCCGCGACTCCTTCGAGCTGGAGGCCATCCTGGCCCGCCGCCCGGAGGTGGGCACCTGGATCATCGACGAGGCCTCCTTCTACGAGGAGCGCCTGGCCTACGTGGTGGCCAACGACTCCCAGGCCGGGGGCACCGTGTTCATCTTCCCCACGCTGATCCTCAACTTCCGCCGCGAGCTGTTCAACGCCACCTCGCGCCTGCTGCTGGACACGGCCACGGACCTGTTCCCGCTCACCGCCTTCTGCGAGCACCCCGACTGCCTGGAGGACTCCCTGTACACCTACCGCTACTACCTGGTGGACGGCGAGGAGTGCCCGGCGCTGTACTTCGATCCCCTGATCATCGTGGGCGGGGACCAGACCAAGACCGACCCCCGGGAGCCCAACTACTGCACCCGCTGCGACGCCCACCACTACCTGCCGGGCAAGGAGTACACCTTCCTGATCCTCAAGCCCCTGGGGGAGAAGGCCGCGGGCGGCGAGCTCGAGCCCGCTGCGGCGGGAGCTGGCCTGCCTGGCCGCGGACAGGGAGCGCTCCGAGCTGGCCCGCCAGCTCGACCGCCAGCTGGACGGTCGGGGGGCCGAGCCTATTCTATGCGCAACGCCCTGAAGGTGCCCTGCATCGCCGAAAAGGCCATCGCCTTCCTGTACTGCGAGCAGAACCTGCTCTCGCGCCAGCAGGCGCTGGGACTGGTCGGGGAACTGGGCCTGGACGGCGCGTATCTGGCGAAGCGCATCCAGGACAACGGGCGCGTGCTGTGAGCGCCTCCCGGCCCTCGGCGCGTGGCCCGACTGGGCCGGCACGGCCGACGGGTGCGCCGGACGCCCGCCCGCTGGGCCGGCACGCCCGCCCGCTGGGCCGGCGCGCAGGCTGGCCGATGCCGGCCCTGCTGGCGGCCCTGATCCTGGCCGCTCGGCCTGACGGCCGCCTGCGCGGGCAAGCCCCCGGAGATCCTGCGCGTGCTCTGGCAGGTGACCCTGGTCGACGACCGCGAGCTGGACGCCCACTATACCGCCTTGAGCCTGTTCGTCAGGCCCGACGACCCGGACGGTTTCGACGACCTGGCCGAGCTGTATCTGATCGACGACCAGGAGGAGCTGTTCTGGAGGCTGGACCCGGACACCTGGCAGAAGAGCGGGTCCGGCGACTCCTGGATCGGCAGCAACGGCCTGGTGCTGCCGGACGGCGCCCCGCTCCCGGCCGGGGAATACCGCCTGCTGCTGCGGGACCTGGCGGGCAATCCGCCGAACAGTCACTGCAGCTTCCGGCCGTCAGCCTCGAGGAGCTGGAGCGCCTGCTGCCGCGGGTGGAGGTGCGCGCGGGGCAGATCCGGGTCGCGGGCCGGGGCCAGGCCCGGCAGCTCTGGCTCTACGACGCCCAGGGCAGCTACCTGACCATCCGTCCGCTGGCGGTGATGGCCAGCCGGTGGCCGAGCGGCTGGCCGCCTACCCGCAGTTGGCTGGGGTTTCCGCTTCAAGCTCTACGTGGCCTCCGGCAGGGAGCGCTTCGGGGCGCTGAGCGGACCGTATTTCTGGGAGCCGGAAGCTCTTCCTCCTGCCGGCGGCACCTGGATCCCCCGGCTAGCGGATGGCCTGCATGAAGGAGGCCATCACCTCCAGGGCCCGCTCGTTGATGCCGCCCTCGGGGACGATCAGGTCGGCGTAGGCCTTGGTCGGTTCGACGAACTCGTAGTGCCCGGGGCGCACCATCTCGATGTACTGCTCGGATCACCGAGTCGACCGTGCGGCCGCGCTCGGTGATGTCGCGCTGCAGGCGGCGGATGAAGCGGATGTCGTCGGGCGTGTCCACGTACAGCTTCAGGTCCACGAGGTCGCGCACCCGCGGGTCGACGAAGATCATGATGCCCTCGAGGATCACCAGGCGCCGGGGCTCCACCTTCACGGTTTCGGCGCTGCGGCGGTGGTGCACGAAGTCGTAGACTGCGGCATGCGGATCGCCTCGCCCCGCTTCAGCGCCGCGAGGTGCTCGCAGAGCAGGTCGCTGTCGAAGGCGTCGGGGTGGTCGAAGTTGAAGCCCGTGATGTGAGGTTGGTGATGTGCTCGGCGGACTTGTAGTAGTTGTCCTGCGCGAGCACACGTACTCCCGCGCGATCTCCGCGATCTGCGCGCACGATGGTGGTCTTGCCGGAGCCCGACCCGCCCGAGATGCCGATGATCTTCACGATGACAGCCTCTTTTCGTACACCCGGTAGACCTTGGTCCGGGTCAGCGCGAGCTTCTCCAGGGCATTGCGGATGCGGCCGTTGTCCTCCAGGATGTAGTTGGCCTCCAGGCGCACCCCCCGCGGCTGCAGGGCCTCGAACAGGCTCACGTACAGCAGCACGTCCAGCCCCAGGCCGTGGTAGGCGGGCAGGACCGCCAGCCCGAACAGGCGGAAGTCCCGCAGCCGGCGGGCCCCGAAAAGCAGGGTCAGGAAGCCGAAGGGCAGAAGGCGGCCGTGGATGCGGCGCAGCAGGATGTTGAGGTCCGGGAATCCCGAGGGCGTAGCCCACGGCCTGGCCGGAGTCCTCCACCATCCAGACGGCGTCCGGGTCGGCGATGGGCTTGAGCTGGCGCAGCACGTCGGCCAGTTCCTCCCGGTCCAGGGGCACGTAGCCCCAGTTGCCGCTCACCGCCTGGTTGGTGATGCGCCAGATGGCCTCGGCCTCCTCTCTATCCTCTTCAAGTCCAGGCGGCGGACCGCGAGGGCCGGGCCGGCGCTCCAGCAGGCGGCGCCGGAACTCCAGGAAGCGCGGCGGGATGCGGTAACCCTCCAGGGCGTCGGCCTCGTACACCAGCAGGTCCTTGACCTTGGCGAAGCCCCGGCCCAGGGCGTAGTCGTTGTAGCGCGGCGGGTTGTAGGGGGACATGAAGGTCGCCGGCCGACCGTGCCCCCGCAGCAGGAAACCCCAGCACTCGGACACCGGGTTGATGGGGCCGCGCACGACGTTCATGCCGCGGGAGGCCAGCCAGCCCTCCGCCTCCGCCAGCAGTGCGCCGGCCGTCTCCTCGTCCTCGCTCTCGAAGGAGCCGAAGAAGCCCGTGGAGCTCCGGTTAAAGGCGTTGAAGTTGCGGTCCACGTAGGCCAGGACGCGGCCCGCGGGCCTGCCGTCCCGCCGGGCCAGCAGCAGCCGGTACTCGGAATGGGCCAGAATCGGGTTTTTCGTGGTGAAGGTCTTGCGCTCGTCGGCCCACAGAGGAGGCGACCAATTCGGATCGTCCCGGTACAGCCGCTCCGGCAGGCGCAGGAATTCCCGGAAGCCCGCGGCCCCCGCCGCGTCCTCGGCGCGCACTCCCATGGCCGTGAGTATACCCGCTTTGCCGCCAGGCGGCCACTTGCTCACCGCAGCTGCGGGCTAGGCCCCGGGGGACGTCCCGCCTTCCTTCACGAAGCGCACCGCGTTGGCCAGCATCCGCTCGATGGGGTACTGCGGGTGGTAGCCCAACACCCGGCTGGCCTTTTGGATCGAAAGCTCGTACGGCTCGATCCCCTTCACCGGTGCGCTGCCCCAGGGCCGCCCCAGCTCGCGGGCCAGGTTCTCCGCCAGGTCCAGGTAGCGGAAGTTGGCCGGCCCGGCCAGGTTGAAGGTCCCGCCCAGCGCCGCGGCGTGCCGGTCCACCCCCAGGCAGATCCCTTCGGCGATGTCCTCCGGGTCGGACACGTGGTCCACGCCCGAGCTGCCGTCCGGCATAGGGGGGCGAACACTCCCCGCTGCCGGCCAGGCGCGGGCCCAGGCGCGCGCGGTCCTCGGGGGAGAGCGCCTCCCTCCCAGAAGTCGTAGCCGAAGATGCGCAGGATCTCGTCCACGTCCAGGCACCAGCAGATGCGCACCGCCAGCCAGGGCAGCCCGTAGAGCTGGCCGTAGTTGCGGCACAGGGACTCGCAGGCGATCTTGGCCAGGGCGTAGAAGCGCGAAGGCTGGAGCTCCGTTTCCTCGCTGATGGGGCCGGCGAACTTCCGCGGGCCGGTGGCGTAGACCGCGTCGGTGGAGGCGTACAGGAAGCACTTCAGCCCGGGCGACAGCCGGGCGGCCTCCAGCAGGTTGTAGGTGCCGCGGATCACGCTCTCGAACAGCTGGTTGTTCTCCTTCTCGTGCACCGCCGGCGGGAACATGTCCCAGGCCGCGGCCAGGTGCACGACGAAAGAGCAGCCGGGCAACCAGCTTCTTCAGCCCTTCCTGGTCCAGGATGTCGCCCTGCACGGCTCCAGGGCTGGGATGGGCGCGGGCATTCGGCGCGCCGGCGGTGCACCAGCGAGCGCACCGCGTAGCCCCGCTCCAGCAGCTTGCGCTCGACCCTCCGCCCGATGCGCCCCGAGCCGCCGGTCAGAAAAACCCTCTCTGCCACCCGCGCCTCCTTCACACCCGCACCTTGAGCACCAGCTTGCGCACCAGCCCGCCGGGGTCGGCCCGCTGCCGGCGGACCGGCAGCCAGGTTTGTGGGCATCCTGAGGAAAAAGCACCATGAACGCGCCCGGGCTCCAGCAGCAGGCCGGCTCCGCCGCCCGGCGGGTCCTCGAAGAGGGCGACGTCCTCGGCCTCCGAGTAGGCGCCGCGTGACGGCCAGGTCGGCCAGCGGGGCCCAGTACAGCAGTTCCCGCCCGCTCAGCACGGCCTGGATGTCGATGTAGCGGCGATGCGCCTCGAAGCTCTTCTCGGCGGGATTTCCGGTTTCGTAGGTCGAAAGGCTGGCGTAAAGCTCCTCGCCTTCCAGCTCGTGCCGGCCATCGGACGCCGGGTAGCCGGCGGCGTCGCCGGCCAGCCGCCGCAGCGCCTCCAGGCCGCGGTCCAGCCGCGGGTCCAGCCCGCGGTAGCGCTCCAGGTGGTCCAGCGGTGTCCGCGATCATTCCAGCCACCTCCGCAGCGCCGCCCTGCCCTCCGCGCTCCAGGCGGGCCAGCGGAGGGCGCACCTCCCCCACCGGCACCCCGCGCAGCGCCAGCAGGGCCTTGAAGAAGGAAAGCTCGCTCGCCCCTGTCCCGCCCGGCGATGAAGCGGTCCAGCTCCGCCTGCTTCGCCGCGGCCTGTCCCTCGCGCCCCGCGCGGAACAGCGCGAAAAGAGGCTGACCAGCAGCTCCGGCCGCGCCGAGGCGTTGCCGGACACCAGGCCGTCGGCCCCTCGCTCGAGGGCGGGCAGGGCCAGGCTGTCGTTGCCGTTGAACAGGCTGAAATCCGGGCCCATGACCCGCCGGTACTCGGCGAAACGCTCCAGGCTGTCGCCGCTGTACTTCAGGCCGATCACGTTGTCCGCTTGCCGGGCCACGCGCAGCAGCAGCCCGGGGGTGATGTCGTTGCCCGCGTACTCCGGGAGGTTGTAGAGAAACACGGGAAAACCGGGCACCGCGCGGGCCACCGCGGCGAAGTGGGCCAGCAGCGCCTCCGGGTCCAGGGGGTAGAACGGCGGGCTGATCAGGCTGGCCGCCGCCGCGCCGGCCTCGCGCGCCGCGCGCGCCAGGCGGATGGCCTGGGCCGTGCCGTGGGCCCCCGCGTGCACGATCACGGGCACCCGGCCCGCGGCCTGGCGCACCAGCGCGCGCGCCCCGCCGATGCGTTCCTCCTCGGCCAGCAGGGGCCACTCCCCGGTGGTGCCGAAGGCGAACAGCCCGCCGACTGCCCCGAGCGATCAGGAACTCGCAGTAGGCCGCCAGGCGCGGCTCGGAAAGCTCGGCCCCTTCATCGAAGGGGGTGACCATGGCGGCGTAGGGCCCGCTGAACCGCGCGCTCACGCTGCCGCCGCGCTGCCAGCCGCGCCCGCGGCCTCCTGCTCGCGGGCCAGCTCGCGCGCCCGCTCCAGGTCCTCGGGGGTGTCCACGCTGAGGGGGACGTAGGGCTGGCGGGTCTCCACCACGCGCAGGCGGTAGCCGTGCTCCAGCACGCGCAGCTGCTCCAGGGACTCCAGCTTCTCCAGCGGGGTCTGGGGCAGGGCCGCAGTATTCGAGCAGAAAGTCCCGGCGGTAGGCGTACAGCCCGATGTGCTCGAACACCCGGTGCCCTTCGCTCTTGCGCGGATAGGGGATCAGGGAACGCGAGAAGTACAGCGCCTCCCCGGCCAGGTTCACCACCACCTTGACCACGTTGGGGTTGCCGAAGTCCTGCGGGTCGGCAATCGCGTGCATGGAGGTGCACATGGGCAGGCTCGGCATCCGCCAGGAGAGGCTCCACGATCTCGTCGATCATCCCGGGGTGCACGAAGGGCTCGTCCCCCTGGATGTTCACCACGATCTCGCACTCCAGGCCGCGCACCACCTCCGCCACCCGGTCCGTGCCGGTGTGGTGGTCCCGGGAGGTGAGGGCCGCCCGGCCCCCGAAGGCCTGCACGGCCTCCACGATGCGCTCGTCGTCCGTGGCCACGATCAGCGCCTCCAGCAGCCGGGAGCGGGAGGCGCCCTCGTACACGCGGCGGATCATGGGCTTGCCCAGGATCTCTTGCAGCGGCTTGCCCGGCAGGCGCGTGGAAGCCCAGCGGGCCGGGATCACGCCCACCACCTTCATCGGCCTCCGGCCGGGCCCCCCGCGAGGCGCTCGAGCATCCGGTCGCGGTCCAGGACCTTCACTTCCTCCACGATCCACTCCCGCATCCTCTTTCCCTGCTCCGACTCCTGGGGATAGGACAGGAGCTCCAGGCGGATGCCCAGCTCCTCGGCGGCCCGCCAGGCCAGCACCGGCCAGATCACCCCCAGGTCGCCCACGATGGGGATGGAGCCTTCCAGGCGGGCGAAGCCGGACATCTCCATGCGGAAGGGCACCTTGAAGGTCTTGGTCTTGGGCAGGCCCTTGTCGATCGTGGCCTGCACCTCCCCGCCGCTCCTCTCGATCTCCCAGACCTTGCGGAGGTTGGGGTCCAGGTCGATGCGCACCAGGGTCTTGCCCTTCAGGCTGTAGGTCTGCCTCCCCGTCCCAGCCGCTCCAGATGCCGTGGCCGGTGTAGGTCTCGAAGGGCCCGTCGTGGATCTCCTGGGTCAGGGCCACGCCGCTCTCGATGATCACCGCGGCCTCGCCCAGCAGGCGGGCCATCAGGGCCGAGCGCTGCTTCAGCGGGATGGAGTCGCCCACGCCCATGCCCACCGCCCCGCCGCCGACCAGCTGGGGCACGGAAACCAGCGCCGGCACCCCCGCTGCCGCGGCGGCGCCGATCATGGTGCGCGGGTCGGCCCCCAGGCCGGCCACCCGCTCGAAGGGCAGGCCGTGGGCGCGGGCCAGGGCCTCGATGCGCAGGGCCAGCCGCTCGGTGCGCAGCCCCACGGGGTAGCCCATGTTCCCGGCGGCCTTGATGATCACCTCTCCGGGGGCCTCCCGCACCCTGGCCAGCAGCTGCTCATCCAGGGCCATCTCCTGCCGCACGAGGCGCTTCGGTCTCGGGGCTCATCAGGGTCATCTCGAACAGCCCGCCCCGCGGCAGGAGCTTCTCCGGCAGGCCCAGCGCCCGGCCGTCCACGCGGCGCACCTTGTCCAGGCCGCCGGCCATCTCGTGGGCCACCACCGCGGAGCTGGTGCTCACCCCCTGCACGATCCCGGCGCGGATCAGCTCGGCGATCAGGGTGGTGACCCCCTCGTGCAGGTTGGGCCCGCTGCCCGTGACCACCGCCACCTTCCGGCCGGCCCGGCGGGCGGCGACCACGGCTTCCACGGTGCGGTCCACGGCCTGGCGCACGCCCTCTTCCAGCCCGCGGTACAGCGACTGGACGAAGGCCGAGGTCCGGCTTGGGCGCGCTCATCCCTTGTACCCGGCCAGGCGCGGGATCCAGAGCACGATGTCGGGGAAGGCCCCGATCAGGAACAGGGCCAGGATCATGAACAGGATGTAGCGGATCAGCTCCCGGAACACCGCGCCCAGGGGGGTGTTGGTCACCCGGGAAATGATGAAGGCCGCCTCCCCGTAGGGCGGGGTGGACAGGCCGATCATCAGGTTCAGGACCACCACCACCCCGAAGTGCACGAAGTCGATGCCGGCCGCCTTGATCAGGGGCATGACGATGGGCACCACGATCAGCAGCGAGGCGGACACGTCCACGAAGCAGCCCAGGATCA
>CAVUYS010000008.1:0-105671 GCA_963745745.1 uncultured Spirochaetota bacterium
ACCGCCGTATTGCTAGAGCTCCAGAAGGTCCAGGGGCGGATAGCCGCACTCCAGAATCCACTCGCTCTCCGGAGCTTCCGAGCGGACTGCGAAACGCGCCCAGTGCGCGGCGCTGCCGAAACCGAGGCTCGGCTCGTTGCGCTCTTCGGGGAGGAACTCCCGGGTGCGCACATCGTCAAGCGTCGCGGTGCCGGAGTCGTCACGGAGGAAGGACCAACTGCCCCCGAGCCGGTAGTAAGGCGCGTTGGAAAGGAGGATCGGCTCGTCCGAGGCGTATGCGCCCATCGCACCCGCGAGGAGCGCCGCGCACACGAGGTGCCGCACAGTCCGACCCGCGCGACCAGAGCTTCCGCCATTCGGCATAAGCTATCCCCTCTTCTACACCGCGATACCTGATTCCGCCGCGCCGCACTCCGTTCACCTGCAAATCTCTTTGCTCCGCTTCTTTGCGTAGTCCCAGGCCGAGAACTTAGGCGCGTTAGGGTCGTCGGTACGGATAAACGGATCACTTCCATAGTCGATATAATGGCCGTACAGTTCCTTTGCCTTCATCCCCGGCCGATCATCCTGGTAATGGAAATTGTCGTCGACGTACACCTGATAGTTCATGGTGGTCGATGAGGATGCTCCCTCCGCGCGGCTAAGGGGCCTTCGCCATCACGATGGGTCGCAGCAAGGGTATCGCCTGGCTGCTGCCGTAGAGCGCTCCCCGCAGCTTCAGGCGGTACTGCCAGCCAGGCTCCAGTGCAACGATACCGGTTGCTTCGCAGAGCTTGAGCCATCGCTTGCTGCTCGCCTTCCGCTGATAGATATCGCCGTGCAAAGGGAATAGGGGATGATCTCCCGCCAGCCGATTCCTGCGAAAATCCACTCTTGAATCCGGCATCTTTCCCCTTTCGCACTTGTTAGCTGCTGAGTGCCTATGATTCACCTGCGCTTCAGTGTAAATGGGGATCCTGTCCGGCGCAAGCAAAATAGGACGTTGTTGAGATGCATGATCACGCAAGGCCCGTATCGGTGAAGCCCTTGGAGTAGTCGCGGCAGCACAGAAAGCGCTCCACCGCCAAGGTGCATCGCTCGAGGCGGAACTTGCCGAGCCGCTTGGCGAACTCAGGCTCCCTACAGCGGGCGGAGAGCGAGCCTCCTCCAAAAGCTCTTCCGTGCCCACTTTCCCCAACCCTGTGGACAGCCGCGTCACCATGGGCTTCGACTGCCTGTTCCAAGGCCTCGAGATCACCAACCGGCAGCCGCCGCATCAACGAGTACAAGATGCTGCTGAACAACGTGGAGATGTTCGGCTTGTAGCCGGAGGGCCTCGCGACTACCTGTCGATCTTCAAGTAAGGCTGCCCGCCGCACGGCGGCTTTGCCATCGGCCTGGAGCGGCTGACCCAGAAGGTGCTGGGCCTGGCCAACGTGAAGGAAGCCTGCCTGTTCCCCAGGGACCGCCGACGCGTGCGGCCGTAGCGGGCTTGCTAGGAATATATCTCACGCCGGTGGCCGATCTTGACGACCGCCAGGGTAAGCACCCAATCGCGGATTTGATAGATAACCCGATATTCCCCAATCCGTATTCGATAGAGATTCTCCTCATCGGTGAGCTTCTTAACCCCCGGAGGACGGGGATTCGAGCTGAGGGTTTCGATGCGCTGCAGAAGTCGATTCTGAATAGCCTGATCGAGTTTCTTGAGCTGGCGTTGGGCCAGCGGAGCGAACTCAATCCGGTATTGCATCGGCTATCCTAAAGGCCGAGCTCTTTTTTCAGCTCGCCCAAGGAAATAGTTCCCTTCTTTGCGGCCTCCTTCAGGGACTTTTTCGCATCTTCGATATCCTTTTTCTCTTCAAGAGCTTCAAGCGTCTCGATGTCCTCGTAAGGCACGATGCCTGCCAGCTTCTTTCCGCGCCGGGTCAGCACGACACGTTCCTTGCCGAAAGCTGCCCGATTCACTGCGTCCGAGAGGTTTTCCCGTAGCTCGACCGTACTCATATCCTTTGAAGCCATATTAATTCTCCTTATTGCTGAAATGTACATTTTGTAATTTTTACTGTCAAGGGTTTTGATAACCGATCACGTCACCATGGGCTTCGTCGATCTTCAAGTACGGATGCCCTCCGCACGGCGGCTTCGCGATTGAGCTGGAGCGCCTCACCCAGAAGGTGCTGGGCCTGGCCAATGTGAAGAAGCCTGCTTCGGTTGCCTGACCATTTGTGTTCCTTTTTCGGCCTGTCGTGAGCCGCGGTGACAGCTCCGAAAAAATATGCCAGAATGTGGGCCTTCGGTTCCGGGCTTGGAGGGTTCATGACTTCGCGAGAGCTGTTCCTGCGCTGGATTTCCAGGAGACTGGCGGGAAACGACATCGAGAGGACCAGGAATAGGATCGATGGGGAGATCGACAAGGTAAGCCGGATGACGCCGATGAACGCGCGCCAGCGGTTTCTCGAGGTGATGGACTTCAATACAGGAGTCAGGCCTCCGAAGTGGGAATACGCCTTCTGGGGAGAAACCCTGAACCGGTGGTATACGGAAGGGCTGCCCAAGACGCACTTCGTCCGCCTTCCGGGAACGATCACCACGCCAACCTCCTCCCTGTACGCCACCGCATACGGCAGGCAGAAGGAGTTGCTGCGGAAGGGCATCATAGCGCGCGGTCAGGCTGTCTTCGGCGGCGGCGTGTACTGGCCGACCCAGGGCGTGCCCAAAGACAGGGACGTCGAATCGCACTTCGCTTTCGATGAGGGGATCATACTTCTCGACGTGAATCAGCTCTTCCACCCGATGTTCGAGCCCAAGGTGCTGGGGGAGACAGAAAAGACCCTGACCTACAGCGACTTGGACGGAATCACCCGAGTATACCAGAAGGAAGAGTCCACCATGCCGACCGCCGTGGACTGGATCGTCAAAGACCGGCCGAGCTGGGAAGCGCTGAAAAACGAACGCCTCAGCCTGAAGGGAATTGCAGGCAGGTTTCCGCCCGATTGGGCCCGGTCGCTGGAGGAGCATCGAAAGCGGGGCTATCCCCTGGCACTCGGCGGGTATCCTCACGGACTTTTCGGCACCCCGTCGCACCTCATGGGGTACGAAAATCTCTTCCTGTCATACTACGATCAACCCGAGCTGATACACGATATTCTGAATACCTTCAGCGAGCTGTGGATGGGAATCTGGGAGGAAGTGCTCGGTCAGCTCGAAATCGATATGGTGCACTTTTTCGAGGACGTCTCCATGGGTACCGGGTCAATGATCTCCCCTGCGCTCTTCCGGGAGTTCATGCAGCCCTGCTACCGGCGATTGTGCTCGTTCCTCCGCTCCAGGCGGGTCAAGGTCATCCTCGTGGACACGGACGGGGATTGCACGGAGCTTGTGCCGTTGTTCCTCGAAAGCGGCATTACCGGGCTTTACCCTATGGAAACGAGCACTGGCCTGGACATTCGCGGGATTCGCAGACGCTATCCGAAACTGCAGATGCTCGGCGGGGTCTCGAAATATTCCGTTGCCCGGGGCGCCGAGTCAATCGACGAGAGCCTCAGCGTGGTCAGCGACCTGCTTCGTTCCGGAGGGTACATCCCGTATGTGGACCATTCCGTGCCTCCGCAGGTGAGCTGGAAGGATTTCTGCTATTACAGGTGGAAGCTCAATTCGCTTGTCGACAGGAGGATGAAATGAACCAGCTGCCTTATCCACTGGACTACATGCACAAGTTCAACGTACACAAGTGGCTCGGCCTGAATGTGGCCGACGAGGATCTGGCCTCCATTGCCCGGATGTACGGGGTCCGGCTCCCGGAACTGAAAAAGGTCGAGAGGCAGCTGCAGGAAAACGTGGTCCGCCTGGCCGCACGCCTCGCCGAATCGCGGGGAGGCCACCCGAGTCCCGCGGTGAAGCCCCTCACCGTTCTGGCCCTAGGCGACTCGATCAGCAGCGACCGGGAGAGCTACGTGAGGATCCTCAACGGCTACTGGAAGGGAACTTCCCGCGCTGTCATCGACTGCGCCGTATCCGGCAACACGACCAGCGACCTCCTAGACCGGCTGTATATCACGGCCATGAACCAGACGTTTGACTGGGTCGTTCTGTTCATCGGCACCAACGACTGCCGGCAGCCCGAGGACGAAGGACACATCCCCGTCACCAGCCTCCAGGAGTACCAGCGCAACGTGCAGTACCTGATCGGGGTATTCCAGAAGCACGGCAAGCAGGCGGTCTTGGTGACCCTTCCCCCGGTGGACAACCGGCGCCTCATCGATTTCCTCGGGCACGGGAGGATCTACGATCAAAAGCACATTGCCGCGGCAAATCAGCTTATTCGCGAGCTTGCTTCCCGCAACGGCTTGAAGCTCGCGGATCTTGCCGCGGCCATCGACGCCCAGGGGGATGACGTGCTGACCCCGGACGGATTGCACCTGAACCACGAGGGGCAGCTGATCCTATGCGGGCTGCTGCTCGATATCCTGCCCTGAGCTAGTTGCTCACTTGAAGGTCTTGCCGATAAATCCCTGATTGAAGGTCGTGAGCAGCTCTGCGCCGTTTTCCCGGATGACGAAAGTGTCCTCGATCCGGAAAGACCCCCATGGCAACCCTTTGAAGTACACGTCGATCGCCACCGTCATGTTTTCCGCCAGGGGCACGTCCTTGCGCGCAGAGAAGAAGGGAGTTTCGCATTCCAGCATGCCCAGGGAGTGGACGGAACCATAGGGGCTGAATTGGCGGTAGCCTTTTCGCTCGAGAAAATCGCCGTAAACCTTGTAGAGCTTAGTGGAGAGCACACCCGGCTTCATCGTATCCGAGACAAGTTTCATCGCCTCATTGGCGACCTGCACGGCTTTCTTGATTTCGTCCGGGACCTTTCCCAGCACAACCGGCGTGCAGATCACCCCGTTGTATCCTTCATATAGCGCACCAGCCTGAAGGTCGATAATCTCCCCCTCTCTCACTTCTCGCAGTGTGTTCCGGTTCATGCAGAGGTTTGAGTTCTGAGGTCCCGAGGGGATCATGGGGGAAAAGGAGTTGCAGTAGGCTTCGGCGCCGAGCCGCAGCATCTCGCCTTCGATGTCGGCTTGGATATCGAGCTCCGTGCGCCCGGGCTTGAGGCGGCTCGCGGCAAAGGCAAAGGACTCCGAGATGATCTGGGACGCCTTCTTGATGCAGGCGATCTCATTTTCCGACTTGCGCATGCGCAGGCCGTACATCAGCATTTCCGCGCTCATGATCGACGCCGAGCTGAAGACCGTTTCGAGCTTTCTGTAGATTTCATGCGGGAAGATCAGGTCGCCGATGATCCCGACCTTCTTGACCCGGCGCCCCTGCCCCACTTCGCGAAACAGGTCCTGGAAGTCGAGCTGGCCTTCGATATTGTACTCCACGCCGGAGACCTCACCGACCTCGGGGAGGATCCGGACTTCGCTATTTTGGACTTGTGACGCGACCACTCATGGCACGCCTGGCCAGAACATAGGATGGGGTCCCCCTCCAGGGGTATCACCAGGCCTGCACTCTCGTTGATCGGGGAGACGTCCGCAAAGTACCTCACGGCGGAAGGGTCCAGGAGGTTGGAGAACATGACGACGAGATCCATATTCTCCGCCGCCATCTTTTCCTTGAAGGCGTTCATCCGATTGGCGAACTCCGAATCGGGAATCCTGGGAAACCGATTACCGTCCATGGACGACCTCCGACTTCATGTCCAGGAAAACCCGGGGGTTTTCCTTCAAGATCACGTCGATCTGCTGCCGGGTGATTCCCTCGTCCAGCATCATCGGCACGATGTGCGTCAGGATGTGGTCATAGCCCCACCCTCCGTAGCGGTGAAGAAGGGTCTTGAGGCACACGTCACATGACATGAGGATGTGCGGTAGATATCCGCCCTCGATAAGCTTCTTCAGCGCCTTCACTCTCTCGATGTCCCGCGCGAAAACTCCGCCCGCGAAACCGCGATACCGCCGGTCGATGAAGTATTCCTTGCCGAAGTTGTCGAATTCCAAATAGGCGCCGGCTTCGGCGATCTTCGCGCAGTAGTCCAGGTCGATATCCACGTCGACGTGGTTGATCGACACCCTGCGGACTTCGGCGCCGTTGTCCGCAAGCAGCTTCAGCGCCTCCAAGCCCCTTTTCCCCCAGGGATACGTGTGAACGATAACGCCGGCGTCCGTCTTCCTCTGGGCGGCAGCGGCGGCCTGCAGGACCTTCTTCTCGTTCGGATATATCTCGATGCTCGTGCCGATTTCACCGATCACCCCTGCGCGAATGCCGGATCCCTGCATTCCCGCGGTGATGTCCCGAACCATCTCGCCGGCGATCTCGTCGACAGTCTTGGCGTCCATGTTCCGGGGATGGGTGTCGCAGGTGTAGTAGCCGCAGCCGGCGATGACGTTCAACCCGGTGGCTCTGGAAATCCTGTACAAGGCCTCCGGGTCCCTGCCCAGGCCCAAGCTGGTCGCGTCTACGACGGTGTCGCCGCCGGCTTTCTTGAACTCCAGCAGCTCCTTTTCCGCGAGGTCGACATCGTTCATGAGCAGGTTGTCGCGCACCGCGTACGGGTCCCGCGACAGCACGTCCAGGTTCTGGATGTTCACCTTCTGCTCCGCGTACGCGGTTCGGGTGACTTCAGGATGGTAGGTGAACTGGTTTCGCAAGTCGATCAGAATGTGCTCGTGCGGCGTAACTACGCCCAATTCCCCGGATTCCTTCAGACCTTGCACGGTGATGACGGCCATGCCTGGAAGGTAAAGGAGCAAAAAACTGATGTCAAGACAATAGAGGTCTCCCCTAGGAAGGACCGTCTTTTTCCTTGACGCCGGCGAAAGCCGGGTGATATCCTGGGCTGGACATAGGCACCGAAATCTTATTTCGCAAGGAGGGAAGCAATGAGAAAAGCGATTCTTTTACTGCTGGCCCTGGCTCTGCCAGTCTGTGTCTTCGCCCAAGTAGTCACAATACGGACGCTGACTTTCGAGGGTGTAGAGAAGGACAATCTCAACGCGGCCGCAGCGCAATTCGGCAAGGAAAACCCGGGTGTAGAGGTGATCGTGGACTACACTTCCTACCCCACCACGAGGGAGAAGCTCGTCACCGAATTGGTCGCCGGCACCGGCCGCTACGACTTCCTCTTCCTGCTCGATGACTGGATGCCGGAGTTCATGCGGAATGGCTGGATGGAACCGCTGGATGACTACATCGCCAGTGATCCTCCGACCAACTGGCCGCAGGACTGGCCGAAGTGGGGCACGGAAGTGCAGACCGGCGAGGACGGGAAGCTGTATGCCTTGCCCAACCACGGCGGCCCCCTGGGCTTCATGTACCGCAAGGACCTGTTGGACGACCCGAACGAGAAGAAGGCCTTCAAGGCCAAGTTCGGCTACGACCTTCCAGATCCTTCGAAGTGGCGCTGGGACAAGGAGTTCAAGGACGCAGCGACTTTCTTCACCCGGCCGGCCAAGAACTTTTACGGCGTGGCCTGGGGCGCCAAGCAGGGCGAGCAGCAGCTGGCCTACGAGTTCATCGTCCTGCTGCGCGGCTTCGGCGGGGAGGTGTTCGACAGCAAGTGGCGCCCGACCCTCAACACGCCGGAAGGCAGGGCGGCCCTGCAGTACTACATCGACAGCATGAAGAAGTTCAAGTTCGCGATGCCCGCCTCCACCAGCTTCGGCACCTTCGAGGCGGCCGAGCAGTTCATGGCCGGCAACACCGCATTCAGCATCATGTGGACGTCCTTCGGGTCGCTGTACGAAGGCGGGGGCACGTCGAAGGTGGCAGGTAAAGTGGGCTACACCTTCCTGCCTGCCGGCCCGCCTCCGAAAGGATTGCACATCGCGGCCAACGACTGGTGGTACTACGCGGTGACCTCCTCGAGCAAGAACAAGGAATGGGCGTACAAGTTCGTGCGCTACATCTCGGAGCCGCAGTGGCAGAAGCACCTGCTGGAAACCGGCGGGTACCCCCTGCGGGCTTCGATCCTGCGCGACAAGTCGCTGTACGCGAAATACCCCTTCCTGGAGACGGCGGAGAGCATCGCGGCGGTCGGCAAGCGGTGGCCGCTGATCCCTGAGTTCTCCGAGGTCAACGACGCGCTGCAGGGCGTCGTCTCCAAGGCTGTGGCCGGCATGGCGAGCGTGCAGGCGGCCCTGGCGGAAGGCGACAAGATAATCACCGACATTATGAAGAGGGCCGGGTACTACTGAGACCGGCCCATCAGTTGACGCAGCCATGATACGAACCGTCTGCCCCGTGACGCGGGGCAGACGGTCTTCCTGCACCGAAAAAGGACAATCGGTTTGAGTGCTCAAGTTCCAATAGCGGCGCTCGAGCGGACCCCGGCTTCCCCCCGACGGGCGGGCGGGCCCCACGGCGGCGTGCCCTGGCTGATGGCCCTGCCGACGCTGCTCATCCTGTTGCTGGTGGGGATTATGCCCCTGGTCTATTCCCTGGTTCTTACCCTCCACGACTGGACCCTGGGCAAGCCTCAGGGTGCGCTGTTCGTCTGGTTCAGGAACTACGCCGACGTGGTGACCGATGTCCGCTTCTGGCAGTCACTGAAGACGAGCTTCATCTTTACCGCGGCGGCGGTGAGCACGGAGTTCGTCGTGGGGATGGCCCTGGCGGTCCTGTTCAGCCGCGAGTTCCGCGGAAACAGGCTTGTCCGGACCCTGCTGCTCATTCCTATGCTGCTCGCGCCGATCGTGGCGGGGCTGATGTGGCGGTTCATGTACAACCCGCAGATCGGGATCATCAACTTCCTTCTGCGGCTCGCGCACCTGCAAGGACCGATCTGGCTCGGGGACCCCGCGGTCGCCATGCCCGCGGTGGTCATCGTCGACGTGTGGCAGTGGGCGCCGTTCATGTTCCTGATGCTGTTCACGGGAATGGCCAGCCTGCCCATCGACGTATATGAGGCGGCGATCGCCGACGGGGCCACGGGGGCCCAGCGATTCTTCCACATAACCCTGCCCCTGCTGCGGCCGATCATCCTGGTGGCCGTGGTCATCCGCATCATCGACACTCTGCGGGTGTTCGACACCATCTTCGTGCTGACCCGCGGAGGCCCCGCGAACATCACGGAGGTCTTGAGCATCTACACCTACAAGGTCGGGATGAACTTCTTCCGCATCGGGTACGCGACGACCATGTCCTACTTCCTGCTGGTCATCATCACGCTCGTGGCAAAATTCTTTATCGACCGGCTCGAGGCCCAGGAGGCTTCATGACCGCGTTCGGCAAGCACAGGAGCCCCGGAAGGCAGACGGTCCTCTACGTAGGCCTGGTGGTCATCAGCCTCATCACCCTGTTTCCCATCATCTGGATCTTTATCACCTCCGTGAAGCCCACCCTGGACATGCCGGCTTACCCCCCGAAGTTCGTCTTCCAGCCGACCTTCGAGCACTACGGGAGGGCCTTCACCCGCAGCGGCTTCCTGGGTGCCTTCATCGATTCGACGGTGATTTCCCTGATCGTCATGGCGCTCTCGGTTTTCCTCGGCTCGATGTGCGCCTATGCCTTGGCGCGCTTCAACGTGGGAGGCAAGAACTTCCGCTTCTGGATCCTGTCCCAGCGCATGTTCCCTCCCGTGGCCATGATCCTGCCCCTGTACATCCTCATGCGCAAGCTTCACTTCCTCGACACCTACGCCGCCCTCATCGTCACCTACACGGTCGTGAACCTGCCCTTCACGGTCTGGCTGATGCGCGGCTTCATCAAGGACATCCCCAAGGAGCTGGACGAGGCGGCCTTCATCGACGGCTGTTCCATTTGGGAGACCTTCTGGCGCATCATCCTGCCGGTGGTGAGCCCCGGTCTGGTGGCGGCTGCCATCTTCGCCTTCATCTCGTCGTGGAACGAGTTCCTCTTCGCCATGATCATGACCGGAGGCAATGTGAAGACGGTGCCTCTCGTGGCCTCGGAGGTTATCACTGACAAGGAGGTGCTGTGGGGCCCGATGTCGGCCATCGGGGCGATGACCGCCGCCCCCATCATCCTCTTCACCTTCTTCGTGCAGAAATACATCGTACGCGGCATGAGCTATGGAGCCATCAAATGAGTATGCAAGTAATCCCGATCAACATCGCCTTCGCGCAGCTGGAAGAACGCCGGAAGCGCTGCGAGATGCAGCGCAGCTTTCACAAGCCCGACCGGGTCCCGGTGACCCCCCTGGTGGACACCTGGTACTGGCTGCCCCGCATCGGCAGGAGCTACGAGGAGTATTTCAGCAGCGCCAAGGCGATGCTGGAGTGCCAGCTCTACGGCTACAAGTGGCAGTTCGAGAACGTGAAGTCCGACCACTACCGCATCATGGTCCACCCCGTGTACGCCTACGTCTCGGAGGCGGAGACTTACGGGTGCGAAGTGGAGTTCCGCAGGGACGACATCCCTTGGGTCAAGAGCCACCCGATCGAGAACGAGGACGACCTGCGAAAGCTCGAGGACAGGGATCCGGTTTTCGGGGGGCTTCACGGAAAGGAGCTCAAGCTGCGGGAGGAAATGCTGAAGATCGCCGGCAGCTACAAGCTGCGCTTCAGCGATGGGGTGGAGATGGGGATCGAGGACAAGATCGGCATTGACTACGGCAATTTCTCCTATGCCTCCGGGATCCCGGGCATCGGCGTGGCCGGCAGGACCATCGGCGTCATGCTCGTGGCCAACGACCTGCGCGGCGCGGAGGCGATGATGATGGACCTGATGCTGAACGCTCCCTTCGCCAAGCGGCTGCTGGGGATCATCACGGACAAGATCATCCGGTGGGTGGAGTACACCAAGGAGCTTCTGGGGGAGAAGAAGGAGGGGGTTTTCGTCGGGGACGACGGGGCAGCGAACCTCTCCCCCGACCTCTACCGCACCTTCCTCTTGCCCCTCCAGCAGAAGATCAAGGCGCACTTCGGGGGCTACACCAGCTTTCACGCAGACGCGCGGGCGGACCACATCCTGCCGATCGTGGCTTCGGAGCTGGGCATCGACGACTTCTCCGGCTTCGGCTACCAGGACGACAGGGAACTGGTCGCCCGGCTGTTCGGAGGCAAAACCGTGCTGAGCGGCAACATCAACCCGATGAACCTGGAGACCGGGACCCGGGAGACGATCCTGGAGGAGTGCCGCAATGCTCTGGAGCACTTCAAGGGCCACAGCGGGTTCTTCCTCAAGGACGGGGACAATATCACCCCGAAGACTCCGCTGGAGAACATCAACTGCCTCCACGATGCGGCCGTGCGCTACGGCAAATACTGAAAGCGCGCCGCCGATGACTACCTCCCTACCGGCTTCGGATTTCGCGGACAGGATCGCCCGCCTGCAGGAGGCCATGCCGAAGGAGAAGCTGGACCTCATCATCACCTTCGGCGACGAGGCCGAGCCCCAATACGTGCGGTACTTCTCCGACTACTGGCCTTCCTTCGAGACCGCGGGAGTGTTCATCCCGAGCAAAGGGACTGCTAGCCTTCTGATCGGCCCGGAGAGTTCCACCTTCAGCCGTTCCTGGTCCAAGCTGTCGGACATCCGGCGGCTGAAGGACTTCCGGGAGTCTTCCGAGCCGGAGTACCCGGGGGAGGTCCTGACCACCTTCTCGGATCTGTTCCGGGAGGCCGTTGGCGCCTCCTCCTTTCGGAGGATCGGCATCGTCGGCTACCCGCTTATGCCCGCCCCGATCTACACCTCGATCAATGAGGCCGCGCGGCAGTTTTCCTGCGAGGTGGTCCGGGCCGAGCACCTGATCATCGGGATGAAGCAGGTCAAAAGCGAGCGCGAGCTGGAGCTGATGAGAAACGCCGCGCGGATCAGCCAGGAGGCCTTCGCCCGGCTGCTGAATCTCATCAAGCCGGGGATGACGGAAATCCAGGTGGTGGGGGAGGCGCACAAGCTCATCCGGGACCTGGGGGCCGAAAGCGAGGCCTACCCCATGTGGTGTTCCTGCGGGCCCAACTCCGTGCAGGCCATTTCCCGGCCGACGCACCGGAAGATCGAGAAGAACGAGCTGGTGCAGGTTCAGATCGGCGCACGCCTGGGAGGCTACGCCTCCAGCATCGGCAGGCCGCTGGTCTTCGGCCAGCCATCCGCTGAGCTGCGCCGCTTCATCCAGACCGGCCTGGAGGCCCACCGCCTGGTCATCGGCAGCCTCAAGGCGGGGGTGCCGGCAAACAGGGTCGATGCGATCTACCGGGAGTTCCTCCGCGGCAGGAACGCCGAGCAGCTCATTCTCTACGGGCCGTGCCACGGGACCGGTTTGATGGAGGGGGAGCACCCCTGGATAGAAAAGAGCTCCGACTACCTGCTGGAAGAAAACATGACCTTCTGCGTGGACAACTTCATGAGGACCGACGATTACGGCCTGCGGTGGGAAGACGTCGCGAGGATCACCCGGCAGGGAGCCGAGGAGTTCACGAGCCAGTTCCAGGAGCTGCTCGTCCTGTAGGCCTTTACAGCAGGCCTTTTTTCCTGTAGTACCCTTCCGCCTCCTTGAGGATTCGGGTGATCTCGCCGTCCTGCGCAGGGGAGAGCGGGGCTGGTGAGTGCGTGGCGAGGATCTGCTCGTACCTGGCCTTGGCTTTTTCTATGACGGTCTTCCTGCCGCTGCCCGACCATTCCTGGTAGGAGCTCTTGTCGAACACAGCCGGCATGTAGTCTTCGGTCCGCCAGTACTTCCTCGTCTGCGCCGCCACCAGGAACGACCCGCCGAAACCGACCTCCTTGATGACCTCCAGGCCGATCGTTTCATCGTTCACTTCAAAGCCTTCGACGATCCTGCCGATGCTCCTGGCGATGTCATCGTCGATGATCGCCAGGATGGGGTTGTAGGCTAGCTCGGCGGTAACCCCTCCATGGAGGGTGATCATGCTCGCGCCAGATAGGGCCGAGCACATCGCGATGGGAAGCTTCTCGGCGCCCAGCTGGTAGTCGACCATCTTCGAGTTGGAGAACGCCGAACCGACGTTGTTGACCGGGATCCTGTAGAGGTAGTGCCAGATCTGGTTGAAGGCCATGTGGTGAAGGGCGCACCCGGCGCTGCCGAAATTGAGGTCCCCGAGCGCATCTCCAGACCGGAGACGAAGTTGTCCACGATGACCCCCGTACCAGCCTTGATGCACTGCACCAGGACGAGCATCGCCAGGTTTTCGGCATTGTGGTAGACGGTCGCCCCCGCCAGGGTGACCGGGTGGCCTGCGCCCATCGGGGAACCCGCCGCCAGGTACATGGGCGTAAACCCGCCTCGATGTAATGGAATGCCGCGTCGCAGCCTTCCGCGGAGAGTTTTAAAGGCGGATGGAGGCGACATGCACCCCATCAGCTGACAGTCGCAGGCCTGCGCGATCTGGATCTCCCACAGGTAGCTCCGCGTCGGTCGCCCCGCGGGAGGGCTTGGTGGAAAACCTCATCCTTTGGGCGCAGGAAACCGGGCAGGTCATGACCGGGGCGACCCCCTCGATCTCGAAGTACGGCGTGTAGGAGGGGAAAGCGCTCACGCTCTCCAATGCGTCCGACACCAGGACGGCCCGGTTGTTCTGTTCCAGGGTGGCGATCGAGGTGGTCCCCGTGTCGACGTCCGTATGCCGGGCGCCCGCGGAGTTGAAGAAGTACAAGGTGTTCCCGCCGAACATCACACTCTTCTCGGGATCCCGCGCCTTCACCATGAAGCTCGATGGGGTTTGCCCGACCGCCCACTCCACGAGAGCCGGCGGGAGCTTGGCGACCATGCTTTCCTGGTCCACCGCGCACCCGTGCTCCTCCAGGAGCTTCAGTGCCCGTCTAGACTCGAACACGAAGCCCGTGTCCTGGAGCAGCTGCAGGGTCGCGGAGTGGATCTCCTCGACTTGGCTTTCCTTCAGGATCCTCATCGCCTCGAACCTTCGCTTGTAACCCTTCTGCATGGGCGTTCCTCCTTCCGGTTTCAGTCAGTCGGCCCCGATCAGCTTCTTGGCTATTCTCACCCCTTCCGGTGCGTTTGCGCCGTAGCCGTCGGCGCCGATTGAATCCGCGAACTCCGGTGTGATGGAGCCGCCACCCACGATGACCTTCACCTTCCTCCGCAGCCCCTCCTCCTCGAGCTTCCTTATCACGTGCTTCTGCTCCACGGAGGTCGTCGTGAGCAGTGCCGACATGGCCAGGAGGGCGGAGTTCTTCTCCTGCACCGAGGCGACGAAAATTTCCGCCCTGAACATTCGCGCCGATGTCGACCACCTCGAACCCGCCGGTCAGCAGCAGGGTTGCCACGAGATTCTTGCCTATGGTGTGGATGTCACCGAAAACGGTGCCGATGACGGCAGTACCGAGGGTCTTCTGCTTCGATCCGCTTTTCTGTATCGCTTCGGCCACGGCAGGGAGCGCCTTCTTCATGGCTTCCGCGGCCCCGATCAGCTCGGGGAGGAAAAGTTCCCCGCTGCCGTATCTGTCTCCGACCGAGCGGATTGCCTCGGTCATGGCGCCGGCTAGCTCCAGGGGCGCCGCCCCGGTTTCCAGCGCTTGGCGCACGGCCTTTTCAGTATTCGCCGAATCGTAGGCCAGAATAGCGTCTCGTACTCTCGTTATATGATCCGCCACGTGCTTTCCTCCTTCGGACTCCTTGAGGCTGAGGTTTTCCCGGGAAGCTTCGTCTGCAACTCACCGATTCCTTGTCGACGAGCGTCTTACGCATAACCAATACGATTGCTATTTCGAATCGAATACTGACACAGCCGTTATCATTGTGCAAACGTCAATGCCGGTAGGAAGCAACTATAGGTGTGGCACTGTGCTCGGGATTTTACACGACCACCGGCAGCCGCTGCATCAACGAGTATAAAATGCTGCTGGACAACATGGAGTCTTCAGGTACGGCTGCCCGCCGCACGGTGGTTTCGCCATCGGCCTGGAGCGGCTGACCTACGAGGTGCTGGGCCTGGCCAATGTGAAGGAAGCCTGCCTGTTCCCGCGCGACCGCCGCCGCGTGTGACCGTAGTCGAGGAGCGGTTATTGCCGCCAGCGTCGCGGGCTGACGCACGGTTACCTGCGCACTTGCGCCGACGAGCAGCCTGGTGACGCTTCCCAGCCTTCTCTAAGTTGCATTTTTGAGAATATTGAAGCCATAATGCCAGGGTTGTACCAAACTATACTGCAATCGAGTGTTCCCGTGAGGTGACGGTTTGCTCAGATACGTAGGCAAACGATTGCTGCAGCTTATTCCTGTGCTCATTGTCGTATCGATCATCATTTTCGGGATGATCCGCATATCCCCGGTCGACCCCGTCGCGGTCATCCTGGGAGGCAAGCAGACAACCCCGGAGGTGATCGCGAATATCCGCGCGCTGTACCATTTGGATCAGCCCATACCGAACCAGTACGTCCTATGGGTAACGGGAGTCTTGCGAGGCGATTTCGGACAGGGTTACCAGTATAAACAGTCCGTGACCTCGCTCATCCGGTCGCGCCTGCCCGTGACCTTGGGGCTGGTGGCCATTGCCTTCTGCATCATGCTGGTCGTATCCATCCCGCTGGGAGTGCTCAGCGCCATAAGGCGCAACACCTGGCTGGACAGGATCCTTTCGGTCCTTTCGCTCATACTCGTATCCGCTCCGGTCTACCTCATTTGCATCCTCATGATCATGATCATAGCCAGGATAGCCCCGGCGGTCGCCTTCACGGGGAGCTTCTCGAATTTCAGCGAGTTCCTGCAGCGCATGCTGCTGCCTTCTCTGGCGCTGTCCTTCAGCATGATCGCCCTGACCATGCGCGTCACGCGAAGCAGCATGATATCGCAGCTGCAGTCCCACTATGCGCTGACGGCGGTCTCCAAGGGACTGCCGTACCGCATGGTCGTGTTCAAGCATGCCTTTAAGAACGCCATCATCCCGGTCATCACCATCATCAGCATCCAGGTCGGCACGATGATCGTCGGCGCGGTGCTGGTGGAGAATGTGTTTTCCCTGCCCGGGGTCGGCAGTCTCCTGATCGACAGCATCAAGGCCAGCGATTACCCGATAGTGCAGGGCATCATCCTTCTTCTGGTTTCGGTTTTCCTGATCATCAGCATGCTCGTCGATATCGTATACGCCCTGATCGATCCCAAGATCCGGCTTAATTGAAGCATCATGCCACACCGGTTGTTTTTCAAATTGAAAACAAAGGGCACCCTGTTCACGGTGCCGGTGATCATTTCCTCGGTTCTATTGGCCGCGATCATAATGTCCGCTGCGCTGGCCCCCGTGCTCGCGACCCACGACCCGGACAAATTGAGCCTGGAGGAAACGCTGCGGCAGCCGTCGCTCGATCACCTTCTAGGCACCGATAAGACCGGGCGCGACATCTTCTCGCGGCTTCTATACGGCGCTTCCACCACGCTGCTCAGCGCCCTTGGCGTCGTCGCCATCTCGGTCATCATCGGTGTGCCCCTCGGCCTGATCTCCGGGTATTTCGGCGGGTGGATCGACAATGTGACTCATGCGCATCGAGGATGTCATCCTCGCTTTCCCGGCGCTCCTGCTGGCCTTCGTCTTTGTGGCCAGCTTCGGGCGGGGGGTCACGAACGCCATTCTGGCGCTGGGCATCGTCTATGTGCCCATGATCTCCCGGCTGGCTCGTTCGCTGACCCTGACCGAAAAACACAACACCTACGTCGAGTCGGCCCGTTCCATCGGATACTCGGACACCCGTATCCTATTCCGGCACATCCTTCCGAACTGCGTCTCGACCATGCTGGTTCAGCTCACCCTCGACATCGGCTACGCCATACTGGATCTCTCGGCCCTGAGCTTCCTCGGACTGGGAGTCCAGCCCCCCACTTCGGACTGGGGAGCCATGCTGGAGGAGAGCCGCATCTTCCTGCGCACCAGCCCCGTCATGGCCATAGCTCCGGGCATCGCGATCATCATTACCGTGGTTTCCCTCAATATCCTGAGCGACGGCCTGCAGATGTATCTGGACCCTGCCCAGCGCAAGCTGCCGACTTTCAAAAAAAGGAAGAAACTGGCGGTTGCCGGCAATGGTTGATGTGCTTGTCCTGAAAAACCTGAGCGTCGACCTGATGTCGATAAAGGGCGTCGTGCATGCCGTGCGGGGCATCGACCTTACGCTGCGAAAGGGCGAGATACACGGCTTTGTGGGCGAAAGCGGCTGCGGCAAGACGATAACCGCCAAGACCATCCTGCGCCTGCATGACGAATCAAGGACGCAATATGGCGGCGAGGTGCTTTTCGGCGGCCGCGATATCCTGAAGCTTCCCAAAAAGGAAATACAGCAAATAGCCGGCCGCGATATTTCAATGATATTCCAGGACCCCATGATATCCCTCAATCCGCTCTTCCCGGTGGGAGAGCAGATAGGCGAGATGCTGCGCGTGCACCTGGGTCTGGCGAAGCCCCAGGCGGACGCGCAGGTGCTGTCGCTGCTCGAGAAGGTGGGCATACATCCCGCGGGAAAGCGCCTGAAGCAGTATCCCTTCGAATTGTCGGGCGGCATGCTGCAGCGCGTGATGATCGCCATCGCCGTATCCTGCAGCCCGCAGCTGCTCATAGCCGATGAGCCGACCACCGCGCTTGACGTCACCATCCAGGCGCAGATACTCGAGCTCCTGCAGGCCCTGCAGCGCGATATCGGCATGACCATCCTCTTCATAACGCACAATTTCGGCGTCGTGGCCGAGATCTGCGACCGTGTTTCGGTCATGTACGCAGGGAAGATTGTCGAAACCGGCGAGGTGAAGGGCATTTTCCGCCACCCCTCCCACCCCTATAGCAAGGCGCTCATAGGAAGCATCCCCAGATCGGGCCGGCACGGGCAGCGGCTTACGACCATCCCAGGCAGCCCGCCTGAACTGTACCGCGGCATTGCCGGCTGCGCGTACGCTCCGCGCTGTCCATACTCTACGAAACAGTGCCTCGACGAATCTCCTTCCTTGACGGCAGATCAGCAGGGACACTACACGGCCTGCTTCCACAGGCTGTAAGGATGCAGGCGTGATGGGCGAAGAAATCGTTCGCGTAAACAGGCTGAAGAAATATTTTCCCGTCAAGGACAGGCATCTGCGGGCGGTGGACGACGTTTCCCTGGCGATACAAAGGGGCGAGATATACGGAATCGTGGGGGAAAGCGGATGCGGCAAAACGACGCTGGGCCGCTGCATCCTGCGTTTGCTGCCCGTGACCGGCGGCGAGGTGCTGTTCAGGGGTACGGATATCACGAATCTCGACCATAAACAGATGAAAATACACCGCCGGCAGATGCAGATGATTTTTCAGAACCCCTATTCTTCCTTCAACCCCAAAATGACCATTGGGCAGTCGTTGCGCGAGGTGGGAAGCGTGTACAAGCTGGCCCCCCAGGACACCCGCTCCCGCATTGAAAGGCTGCTGGGATATATCAGCCTGACCGACGAGGTTCTGCACCGTCATCCCAACCAGCTCAGCGGCGGGCAGCTGCAGCGGCTGGCCATCGCGCGCGCCTTGTTCTTGGAGCCGGACTTCATAATGGCGGACGAGCCCGTCTCGGCCCTGGACGTCTCGGTGCAGGCGCAGATCCTGAATTTGATGCTCGACCTGCGCGACAAGCTCGGGCTCACGATGATGTTCATTTCCCACGAGCTCACGGTGGTGGAACATGTCTGCGACGTCATTGCGGTCATGTATCTGGGAGTTGTCGTGGAACAGGCGGCCACGCCCGAGTTTTTCTCCAACGTGCTGCACCCCTATTCCCAGGCGCTCTTATCGGCGAAACCGAAGGATGACCCGGAAGCAAAGACCCAACGCATCATGCTGGAAGGCGACATGCCGAATGCCATCGATATACCGGAAGGCTGCCGTTTCGCCTCCCGCTGCCGCAGATTCCAGGCCGGCAAATGCGACGTTGAGCAGCCGGCACTGAGGCAGGTGAGGGAGGGACACTGGGTGGCTTGCCATTTGGTCTGATAAGGGCATAAGTATACAGATCGAAAAGGAGGAATCGGCATTGGAGAATCCGGAAGTCCTGGCTCTGCTGCAGTCGCTCGATTCCATAAGCGGCATTTCGGGTTTTGAAGGGGAAATAGGCGACGCCATCGCGGCGCACATGGCGGCGATCACCGATGAGGCCTATACCGATGCGCTGGGCAACCGGGTATTCGTAAAAAAGGGAAAAAACCCCGACCTCAAGCTCATGATCAGCGCCCATATGGACGAGATAGGGTATCTGGTCCATGACATCCGCGACGACGGCTGTGTCGTGTTCCTGCCCGTGGGCCTGCAGGATCCCCGTCTGATCGTCAACCAGGTGCTGACCATCTACACCGCCAAAGGCAAGGTGCATGGCGTAACGGGGGGCTTCAAACCCATCCATCAGGACAAGGAGGTCGGCCGGGCGGCGGGTTTCGCCGACTCGAAAATCGATGTGGGCACCTCCAGCCGGGCCGAAACCGAAGCCCTGGGCGTACAGATCGGCGATATGGTGGTAAACGAGCGTCCCGGCCGGATGCTGGGAGAAAGGATCTACTGCGGGAAGTCCGTGGATAACCGCTCCGGATGCGCCGCCATGATCCTGGCCATGCGCCTTCTTCGCCACGTCAAAACCGAGGCTACCGTTTACTGCTGCGCAACCGTGCAGGAGGAAATCGGCGTCAAAGGAGCCAGGGTGGCGGCCCGCTCGATAAAACCCGACGTGGCCATCTGCATTGACGTCGGCTTTGCCGGTGAAAGCGACGCCATGAACCCGGATTGCTCGCGCGCCTATCTGGGCAAGGGCCCGGGTATCCAGCTGTATGACTGGAATCCCGATTTTTTCCTCGGCAACATCACCTTGCCGCGCATGCGTGATGCGCTCATCGGCGCCGCCCGTCGCCAGGACATTCCCTTCCAGCTCATCGCCGAGCTGCGCGGCGGGACCGATGCCGCCGAGATAAGCCTGAGCGGCGACGGGGTGCTCACCGGCGGGCTGGCCATCCCCGAGCGCTACATACACACCTCGGTCGGAACGGTCAACATCGACGACGTCCGGTGGACGGCGGAGCTTACGGCGGCGTTTCGTCAAAGAACTGAAATCGAAGCTTTAAAGAAAGCAATTTTAACAGGAGGCAGAACGTGAAAAGCAAATCCCGTGTGCTCACCGCAGTGCTGGCTGTTGGCCTGCTGGCTCTGGCCGTATTGACCGGATGCGGCAAGAGCTCAGGAACCGAGAAAGCGACGCTGAGCGTGGCCCTCGCCGGGGATATCGTGTCTCTGGACCCCGCTTTCGCCTACGACTACACCACCAACCCGGTGGTGAACCAGATCACGGAAGGGTTGCTGGCCTATGACGCGGACAGCAAGGTCATGCCCAAGCTCGCCAAGAGCTGGAAGGCGGACAACCCGACAACCTACGTTTATGAGATCCGCAGCGACGTCAAATTCTCCGACGGGACGCCCATGACCATGGAGGACGTGCTGTTCTCCCTCAATCGCGTCATGGACCCCGCCACCGCTTCCTATCTGGGCTGGATGTACTCCAATGTCGATTCCATCACCCCGACCGGGGACTGGCAGATCACCATCAAGCTGAAAAGGCCCGACGCCCTGTGGCAGTACACCCTGGCCACCACCGCCGGACACGTCGTCAGCAAGGCCTACCATGACGCGCACGCCGAGAACTTCGGAAAGCCGGACGGGGGGGTCATGGGAACGGGCGCCTATGTGTACAAGAGCTGGACCACGGGCAGCGAGATCGTGCTGGAGAGGAACCCCAATTATTGGGACAAGTCCGCGAAGATCGAAGTCGAGAAGATCGTTTTCAAGATCATTCCCGAGAACACCACCCGCGTTACCGCGATGATCACCGGTCAGGTCGATTTCGCCATCGACCCGCCCGTGGACATGCTCGATCAGATCACCGCCTCCAAAGCCGTGAACGTCGCCACCCTGGATGGGTTCGGCATCGACTTCATCGCCTTCAACTGCGAGCGCAAGCCCTTCGACGATGCCAATGTCCGCAGGGCCATCTACTCCGCCATCGACCGGCAGGCCATCTCCAAGAACATCATCAAGGATACGGGCACTCCCGCCAACTCCCTGCCCATGAGCAAGGCTCTCTGGACCATCGAGACCGACAAGTGGGAAAAATTCGCCAAGGAACTCCCGGTTTATGGATACGATCTGGGCAAGGCCAAGGAGTATCTGGCGAAATCAAGCGCCGCCAACGGTTTTGACATGGGCCTGATCTGCAATGAAGACTCCGTGAAGAACTCCATCGTCCTTGCCGTGCAGGAAAACCTCAAGGCGCTGAACATCAACGTCAGCATCGAAAAGGTATCAGCGGACGAGCTGATCTCCATCCAGTTCGGCGGACGCATGAAGGACGGCAAGCGCGATTACGATGCGATGCTGGCCATGTGGGAGTCCGACTTCCCGGATCCCGCGGGAAACCTTACCTCCCTGTACTCCTCGGCCAACAAGGGCGAGGGGGGATCCAACACCGCGGCGTATTCCAATGACCCCGTCCAGCAGCTGATCGAGGCGCAGACCGTCTCCACCGACGCCGGCGAGCGCACCCGCCTGATGCAGCAGGCCTTCACGCTGGCCAACGAGGACGCTCCCTATGTAATGGTCAACTATCCCAAGAAGATCCTGGTCACCAACAAGCGGATATCCGGCTTCAAGCTCAACGCGGCCTGGATCTGGAACCTCTACATGAAGGACATCAAGCTGCACTAGAGGCTGAAGAGAAGGCGCTATGAAAAGCGGCATGCGAAGAGCATGCCGCTTTTCATTAAACCTGCCCTGGGAGGCCGTTATCGGCCTGCGAGGCGATGAGCGGGCAAGCAAGGCTTCTTTGCAGGCTCATCCAGCCGCCGAGCGGGACAATCCGCGAAAAATCGCCTTGACTTATAATTGATTGGTTTTATAATAAGACAAAATAGCCGGTATCGGGTCTATCGATGATCCAGGTGGATCCGCGGAAAGGATTTGGCATGAGTTCTGACAGAGACATCAAGCGCGCCGCCCTGGCCATCGATGGAGGAACGCCGATCCGCACCAAGCCACTGCCCCCCGAATCGCCCGGGATCCACTGGTTCGATGACCTGGAAATCGAGCTGGTCAGCCGGGTAATCCGGGCCAAATCCCCTTTTCGCTACTACGGCCCCGATGTGCAGCACATGTGCGACGGGCTGGAAGCCGAGTTCCGCAAGCGTTATGGGGTCAAGTATGCCCTGGGCGTGAGCAGCGGGACCGAGGCCATCTACATGTCCCTGGCGGCCCTGGACGTCGGCCCGGGCGACGAGGTGCTCATCCCCGGCTACCTGTGGACGAGCTGCATCAATGGCATCGTGCGCCTGGGGGCCATCCCGAGGCTGGTCGACATCGACGACACCTTCAGCATGTCCCCCCAGGACCTGGAGCGCAAGATCGGCCCGCACAGCAAGGTGGTCCTGCTCGTGCACATGAGCGGCGTCCCGGGCGACGTCCAGGCGATCATGGACATCGCCCGCCGGCGCGGCCTGCGCGTCCTGGAGGACTGCGCCCAGTGCAACGGATCCACGTTCAAGGGCCGGCCCGTGGGCACCTTCGGGGAGATCGGCATCTTCAGCCTGCAGATCAACAAGAGCATTACCGCCGGGGAGGGGGGGGTGCTGATCTGCAACGACGACCACCTGTACAAGCGCTGCTTCGGCATCCATGACCTGGGCTACGCCCGCGACAACGTCGGCATCCTGATGGACACCAGCTGCGACGAGCAGTACCACCTCTGGGGCTGCGGCGCGAGGATGAGCGAGCTCACCGGCGCGGTCGCCCTGGCCCAGATCTCCAAGCTGGACCGGATCAACGACAACATGCGGGACAAGAAGTGGAAGATCCGCCGGGAGCTGGAGAAGATCCACGGCATCAGCTTCCGGAGGATCCCCGACCCGGACGGCGACACCGGCGCCTTCCTGATCCACTGGTTCCAGACCCCGGAGCTGTGCCGCAAGTTCGTGGAGGCCTTGAAGGCGGAGGGCCTGCGCGGCGAGGGATACGCGAAGCCGTGCATCGCCATGGAGAACTGGGGGCTGCACTGGTACTTCAACAACAAGAGCCTGGTCAACCGCAAGAGCCTGCACTCGGGCGGCTGGCCCTGGAGCCTGCCGCAGAACGAGTTCGCCAGCGGCTACGGCTACGGCAAAGGAAGCCTCCCCGCCTGCGACGACTACGCCGGCCGGGCGGCGCTGCTCAAAGTGCCGTCCAGTCTGAGCGACGAGGACGTTGACGACATCGTCGCCGCCTACCGCAAGGTGGCCGCCCACTACCTGTAGCCCGGAGGAGACGATGAACAACGCGAAGTACCAATTCCACACCCCCAGCCGGCTGCTGTTCGGGGACGGGTGTTCGGGCGACGTCGGCGGGTGGATGAAGAGGCTCGGGGCGAGCAGGGTGCTCCTGGTCACGGACCCCGGCGTGGTGAAGGCGGGCTTCGCCGGCCAGGCGCGCCAGGCCCTGGAAGCCGAGGGTCTGCAGGTCCGGGTCTACGACGGGGTGAGCGAAAACCCCACGGTCGCCAACGTCGACCGCGGCCGGGACCTCATCCTGGAAGGGGGGATCGACGGCCTGGTGGCGCTGGGCGGGGGCAGCCCGATGGACGCGGCCAAGGCCATGGCCATCCTCGCCGTCCACGACGGCAGCATCGTCGAATACGAGCTGGGTCTGAAGCCCTTCACCCGTCCGGGAGCCCCGCTGATCGCCATCCCCACCACGGCGGGGACCGGCAGCGAGTCGACCAAGGGGGCGGTGATCACCGACCCGCTGACCCACCGGAAGTTCGACGTGTGGGACCCGCTCATGGCGCCGACGCTGGCCCTGGTCGATCCTTTGCTGACCCGCTCGCTGCCCCCGCAGCTCACCGGCTCCACCGGGATGGACGCCCTGACCCACTCCATCGAGGGCTACACCGCCACGCTGGCCAGCCCGCTCACCGACGCCCTCCACCTGAAGGCCATCCAACTGCTGGGCGGCAACCTGCTGCGGGCCTACCGGGACGGCTCCGACCTGGAGGTCCGCCGGAACGTGATGATGGCCAGCATGATCGCCGGCGTCGGTTTCCCCAACTCCGGGCTGGGCTCGGTCCACGGACTGTCCCTGCCGCTGGGCGGCCGCTTCGGCATCCCCCACGGGGTGGCCAACGCCATCATGCTCCCCCACGTGATGAGCTTCAACCTCGAGGCCCGTCCGCAGAAGTTCGCCGACATCGCCGCCGCCCTGGGCGCGCCGGGCCGCGGGCCCGCCGCGGCGGTCGAGGCGGTCCTGACCCTCCGCCGCGAGCTGGGCATTCCCCTGCTGTCCTCGTTCCGCCTCCGGGAGCAGGATCTGCCGGGCCTGGCCCGCGACGCGCTGGGCCGCAATTCCAACTGCGCCACCAACCCGCGGCCTACCAGCGAGCAGGACGCCGTCCGCATCTACCAGCTGGCCCTCCAGGAGGCGCGGTAGATGTCCGGGGGAATGCAGGACCTGCGGGGAAAGGTCGTCGTCATCACCGGGGGCTCCTCGGGGTTCGGGAAGGGCACGGCGCAGCGCTTCCTGGCCGAGGGGGCCCGGGTCCTCATCACCGGCTCCAACGAGGAGCGGCTGCGGCAGGCTGGCGAGGCGCTCGGCGCGGTGGATTGGTTTCGGGCGGACGCCGCCGAATCCGGCGACTGGGAACGCCTGGCGGCCTTCGTCGCGGAGCGCTTCGGGAGGATCGACGTCCTGGTGAACAACGCCGGGAGCGGCATCTCCGTCCAACCGATCACCGAGCAGAGCGTGGCGCACATCGACGCCATCATCCGGCTCAACCTCAGCAGCGTGGCCTACGGCTGCCGGGTGTTCGGGCGGATGATGAAAAGCCAGCGGGAGGGGACCATCGTCAATGTCTCCTCCGCCTGCGCCACCGAGGCCTGGCCGAACTTCAGCGTGTATGCGGCGGCCAAGGCGGGGGTCGTGGCCCTTTCCAAGGGCTGCTACACCGAGCTGCGGCCCTACAACGTCCGCGTGACGGCGCTCATTCCCGGCGCGGGGCGCACCGGCTTCAGCGCCAGCGCCGGGCTCCCGGAGCCGGCGACCCCGTTCTGGCTGGAGCCGAAGGACGTGGCCGAGGCCATCGTGCACATCTGCCGGCTGCCCCGGGAGATCTTCGTCGAGGAGTACCGGATCTGGGGAATGGACCAGGAGGTCATCCCCCTGTGAGGAGCGGGAGTCGATCATGGGCCAACTCGACAATCGGACTGCGCTGATCACCGGGGGCGGCACCGGGATCGGTTTCTCCATCGCCAGGCGTTTCCACGCGGAAGGCGCCGCGGTGCTGATCTGCGGACGGCGGGAGGAGGTCGTCGCCGAGGCGGCGCGGAAGATCTCCCCGCGGGGCGAGCGGGTGCTGGCCGTCCAGGCCGACATCAACAGCGAGGCGGAGGTGGCCGCCCTGGTTGCCCGGGCCCTGGAGTGGCGGGGCGCGGCTGGACATCCTGGTGAACAACGCCGGAGCGATGCGCATCAACAAGCCGCCCGAGGAAACCTCGCTGGAGGAGTGGCGGTCGGTCATCGACACCAACATCACCGGGACCTTCCTCTGCTGCCGCGAGGCCGGCAAACTCATGATCCGGCAGAAGCGCGGCTGGATCGTCAACATCGGCTCCATGTCGGGCATGGTGGTGAACCGCTACTTCCACGGCGGCTCCTACGAGGTCTCCAAGTGCGCCCTGCACATGCTGACCAAGGTCCTGGCGGTGGAGTGGGCTGCCTACCACATCAACGTCAACGCGGTGGCGCCCGGCTATTACGACACGCAACCCAACCGGGATTTCTTCGCTGAGCGCCAGGAGCTGTACGACAAGGTGCTGGAGCTGATCCCGCTGCGCTGCCTGGGGGACATCGAGCAATTGAGCAGCCTGGTCCTCGCCTTGGTCACGGAGGCAACCGCCTACATGACCGGAACCGTCATCCCCATCAACGGGGGATACACGATCTACTAAGGAGTGCGTTCATGAGCAGCATCGCCTACAAGGCCAACGCCGCCGACGTGTTGAAGAGGCTTCGCGGCCTCGTGGAGCGGAAGGCGAACGACCGGATCTTCGCCGCCTTCTACCCGCCTTCCGCGGCCATGAAGGACTTCCAGAAGCAGTACACGGACTGGACGGGGTATCCCGAGCCGCACGAGCGGATCGCCTTCTGGGACCGGATGTTCCGGGAGCGGGTCCGGGTGGAGGACGACAACCTGCCCTCCGCCTACCCCAGCGAGTTCGACCAGGGGCTGTACGGCGGGCTGCTCGGGGGCGACATCCGCTACCTGGCCATGACCACGGACGGCTACGTGTCCTCCGGCTGGATCTCCTCGATGATCCCCCCGCTCCTGGAGGACTGGTCCGGCTTCGAACGGTTGAAGTTCCGCGAGGACCATCCCCTGTTCCAGCGCTACCTCACCCAGCTCGCGATCATGAAAGAGGCGGCCGCCGGCAAGTTCGGCATCAGCCACATCATCGCCATCGACTCCTTCAACTTCGTCTACGAGCTGATCGGCGCCACCAACACCTATCTGAGCGTGGTCGACCACCCCGACCTGGTGCGTAAAGGGATCGATTTCGGCTTCGAGCTGAACCTCAAGATCCACTCGACCTTCTTCGACGTGGTCGGGACGCTGGAAGGGGGGACCTGCAGCTGGGTCATTCCGTGGATTCCCGGGAAGATCATCAACGAGAGCGTGGACCCCTTCCACATGACCTCGGTGGACTATTTCGAGGAGTGGGGAAGGGAGCCGGCGCAGCGCTTCATCGACCGCTTCGACGGGGCGGCGATGCACCTGCACGCCAACGGCTGGCACCTGCTGGAGTCGATGTGCTCGCTGAAGGGCGTGAAGGCCATCCTCATGGTGAACGAGAAGGGCATCCCCCCGGCCATGCAGCAGCTGCAGAGCCTGCGCAAACGGGCGGGGGACATGCCGCTGTCCGTCATGGTCGAATACCCGGAGTTCATCGAGAGCCTGCGAGCGCCACGAGTTGGCCGGCGGGGTCTTCTACATGGTCTCGGGCGCGCCGGACATCGACACGGCCAACCGCTGGATGGAGAAGGTCCGGGCCTACCGGGCGTAGCTGCCCGTTTCCAGGATCAGGAACAGGGCGGTGACGGCGACCGCCTGGAACAGCTCGGGCAGGCTCAAGCGCTCCCCCTCCGAGTGGGCGTGCTCCAGCCGGCCGGCCCCGCAGGTGATGACCGGCAGCCCGGGGTGCTCCCCGGCGAACAGGCGGGCGTCACACGACACGTTCCAGCCCAGCATCTGCTCCTCCTGCCCCATGGCGCCCGCCAGAACCGCGGCCTCCCTGGCGGCCAGCATGCTGGGGGAGCCGGGGTCGCAGGCGAAGGCGTCGTTGTGCAGCTTGTCGAAGCTGATCGTGCCGGCCAGGCCCTCCGTTCCGCGGCCGGACAGCAGGGCGTACCGCTCGAGGCCCCGCTGGAAGGCCGCGCTCATCCGCTGCTTCACCTCCTGGATGGCGTGGGTAGGCAGGAATCCCTGCGCGCCCTCCAGCACCAGGCTCTCCCGGCCATCCGTTCCCAGCAGCTCGAGGGTGAACGGCAGCGGGCGGCCGTGCTTCAGCTCCAGCAGGCTCGCGGCCAGGTAGGCCCACTTGGTGATGGCCGCGTCGTTATCCGGCAGCGACCCCATGTGTCCCGTTGAGCCGTGCACCGTGACCACCGCTTCGGAGGGCCCGGCCGCCGCCCAGGTGTAGTGGCGTTCGAATTTCTTCCCCGCCTTGTCCCCGTACCGGGCGATGTATTCGGCCAATCCCGACTCCAGCGCCGTCCTGAGCGGACCGGCCTCCCGTCCGACATCCGGGCCCCGGATGGCGAACCTTACCTCCCCGCAGATGCTGGAGGGGTGGACCCCGAACGGGCCCAGGATGCCGTTGCAGGTCTGGACAGGCCGGTGGGGGAACAGGGGGTGGTCGCTCTCCCGCCGGATCTCCGCGCCTTCGCGCTCCATCGATAGGATCGGGTGCACGATCGCTTCCGTCAGGGGCAGCCCGGCAGCGGCGCGCAGCTCGCAGCGGAAGTACACCGCCCCCCGGTTGGCCGGGTGGATCCGGTTGCCGGTGCACTCCAGGATCAGCAGCGAGTCGTAGCGCTCCTTCAGCTCCCGATCCAGGGCCAGGTCCAGCGAGCCGTTCCCGCCGATCTCCTCGTCGATCACGAACATCGCCGTGACCCGGTTGGCCGGCGACGATCTTCTTCTCCCGGGCCAGCCGGTCCAGGACCAGGAGGGCGCCGACGGCCGCCGCCACATTCCCCTTGTCGTCCGCCGTGCCCCGGCCGTGCATCAGCTCCCCCTCGAGCCTTGGGCCGCGGTGGGGCGCTACCGTGTCGATGTGCGCATTCACGGCGGTGCTGCGTCCCTCGCGGGTGGGGGGGAAGTCGAGGAAGTACAGCAGGTTGCCCCGCCCGCGGTAGGCCTCGGCCGCCGGCAGGCCCGCCGGGTGCCGCGGTGACTGGGTGTAGTAGGGCAGGGAGTAGGCCGGGTGGCGCTCGATCCGCGGGCGGATGGGCCGTTCCACGATACGGCCCTGGCGGAAGGAAAGGGTGGCCAGCTCGTCGGCGATGCGGCGGAACACGCGGCGCTCCCCCTCCCGCAACGCTTCCGCGCCGATGGCCGTGTCGACGGAACAGATGGCCAGCAGGAAGTCCACGATCCGCGACCGGAAGGACGGGTCCGCGCAGATGCGGTCTACCTCCGCAGCGATGGACACGAGGGCGGTTCCCCTACTTCGGAGTCCATTCCGAGCGCGCTTTTCAGCTGCTGGATCGTGCTGCGGATGTGGGTTTCCAGCGCCTCGTAGGTATTCTTCTCGCTGCCAGATTCGATGGCCTGCACGATGGCCTGGTGCTCCTCGATCGTGGCCGTGCTGGCGGCGTCGTCCATGCTGGTTTTCTTGATCTCCTCGTGCATGAAGGAGCGCAGGGTCCGGTAGATGTTGATGTACACGTTGTTGCCGGAGGCGTGGATGATGGTTCCGTGGAAGTGGTAGTCCGCCTGCACCAGGTCCTCCTGGGAGGAGCCGGCCTTGGCGGCCTTCATTTTTTCGATGTCCTCCTTGAGGATGCCCAGGGTGTCCGCGCCGCGGCCGGCCTTGCCGTTCTGCAGCAGGATCTCCAGCGACCGCTTCTCGATGAGGTAGCGCAGGTCGATGAGATCGAAGTTTTCGTGCCGGCCGAGGAGGATGGACCAGGTGAGGGCTTCGGTGGAGACGTTCGTGCTGTCGCAGACGAAGGTCCCCTTGCGCGGTTGGGGCTCCAGGATCCCGAGGTGCTGGAACACCTTCACCGCCTCGCGGATCGTGGTGCGCCCGGTGCCGAACATGCCGGCCAGTTCGGTTTCCGTGGGGATTCGGTCGTGAGGCTTGAACCGCCCGGAGGCGATGAGGTTCTTCATCTGCTCCATGACTTCCTGGACGATGAGCTTCTTCTTGACCTTTTGGATCTCCATTGGTTGTCCTTTGTCTCAATTATATGATCATACTACATAGTGCGTTCGAAGAATGCAAGCTTAATGAGCTTAAGAAAATACTTGACATATTATCGATTCATAGTATGATCAGACAGAATGTCTTAAGGAGGCTGCAATGAAAAAGATTTCCCTGACGATCAGCCTGGTCCTGGTCGGCTTGTTGGTCGCGATGCTGGGCTTCGCCAGCGGCGGCACGGAGCAGGCGGGCGCCAAGGCCGAGTTCACCATGAAGGGCGAGCCCATCTCGGAGCCCAAGCTGCCGGTGGGCGAAGACGTGGCGGGCGCCGGCAAGTACACCGGCGAGTTCAGCTACGAGTTCTTCCGCAAGCAGGCCCTGACCGGCAAGTTCGCCAAGGACTGGGCCAAGGGCAAGAAGCTGGCGGTGACCAACCTGGCCGCCTCGGTGCCGATCTGCACCCAGATCGTCGAGAGCATCGTGAAGTACTGGAAGCTGGCCGGCGGCACCACGGAGAACACGCTGGTGCTGGACAACGCGTTCGACATCAACACCACGATCAAGAACGCGGACGCGATCCTGGCCTGGAAGCCGGACGTCTTCATCGAGTACGGGGTGGACGAGAAGTCCAACACCATGATCGCGCGGAAGGCCAAGGAGAAGGGCGTCTGGATCCTCGGCCTCGACGTCCCCGCGGAGGGATTCCCCTTCATGGGCGGCGACAACTGGGCCAACGGCGTGCTGGGCGGCAATTACGCCATCGAGCAGATCCAGAAGAAGTTCGGCGGCATCGACAAGGTCGACCGCGTCTACTACTGCTGGAACCCCAACTTCGGCGAAGTGGTCTCCTACCGCATGTGGGGCGCGCACAAGGTCATGGTCGCCAAGTACGGCCACGTGGTCGACTTCCTGGCCACCCCCTCCAAGGCCGTGCAGGTCGAGGTGAACAACGACTTCCAGTCCCCGTGGATGGACGTCCTGGCCAAGTACCCGGATGACAAGAACATCGTCGTCTTCTCGCCCTACGAGGCCGCCTCGGGCGGCATGTACGCCGCGGCCAAGACCCTGGGCAAGTGGGACCCGGAGCGGATCCTGCTGGTCTCCTGCGGCGGCGACGACCTGGGCCGCCCCCTGCTGCGCTCCGGCATCACCGACGCGACGGCCGGCTGGGTGCCCGAGACCTATGGCACCTTCGTCATCCCCCTGGCGCTGGCCCACATGTACGGCAAGCCCATCCCCTCGGTGACCTACCTCGAGCACGCCCTCCTCACCAAGGACAACCTCGAGAAGTTCTACCCCGGGGAGACCACGCTCTTCGCCGAAAAGTAAGCTGTAGACCGGAATCCGACCCCGGGACGCGGGAAGGCCCGCGTCCCGGGGATTCTCCAGAAGGCAAGCCCATGCTCCAGAACGATCTGATCCTGGAAATGAACAACATCTCGAAAAACTTCTCCGTCGTCCGGGCCCTTGACCAGGTGTCCGTCCAGCTGCGGAAGGGGGAGGTGCTGGGCCTCTTGGGCGAGAACGGCGCCGGCAAGTCGACGCTGATCAAGATCCTGTCCGGGGCCTACAGCCTGGAAGCGGGCGAGATTGTCGTCGACGGCGAGAAGGTCGTCTTCGCCGGCCCGGCGGAGAGCCTGAAGCACGGCATCCGGGTCATCTACCAGGAGCTGTCCTCGTTCGACCCGATCACGGTGGCGGAGAACATCTTCGCCGGCGATCCGCCCGTCACCCGGGCCGGGTTCGTCGACTGGAAGGCGATGGTGGAGGAGTCCCGGCGGGTGCTGTCCTCCTTCAACTCCACGATCGACCCCCAGGCGGTCATCGAGAACCTGTCGGTGGCGGAGAAGCAGATCGTGGAGATCGCCAAGGCCGTGCACACCCGGGCCAAGATCATCGTCATGGACGAGCCGACCTCCGCCCTCGAATGAGACGGGACGTGAACAACCTGTTTTCGATCATCGCGGCGGCTGAAGGACGACGGGATCTCCGTGATCTATATCACCCACCGCCTGGAGGAGATCCTCGATATCACCGACCGGACGGTCGTGCTGCGCGACGGCCGCAAGGTGGGCGACGTCCTCACGCCGGAGACCAGCAAGCAGGAGCTGGTGAACCTGATCGTGGGCAAGGACTTCTCCGAGCTGTACCCCAAGCAGGACATCCCCAAGGGCGAGGTCATTTTTGAGGTGAGGAAGCTCTGCTACCAGGACAAGCTGCAGGACGTCTCCTTCGACCTGCGCGCGGGGGAGATCGTGGCCTTCTTCGGCCTGCTGGGCTCGGGGATCCACCTGCTGTTCAACGTCATTTTCGGCGACCTGAAAAAGACCGGCGGGGAGGTGCTCATCGACGGGCGGCCCGCGCGCATCCCCAACCCGTCGGTGGCCAAGAAGCACAGCCTCGGCTTCGTGCCCATCGACCGGAAAGAGGAGGGGGTCGCCGTCACGATGGACGTCAAGTCCAACGTCGTGGCCGCCAACATCGAGAACATGGGCAAGGGGGCGCGCATCGACAAGCGGCTGGAGAAGAGCCGGGCCGAGACCTGGGTCGCCAAACTGAACATCAAGACCCCGGGCGTCCAGCAGGTGGTGAACAACCTGTCCGGCGGCAACCAGCAGAAGGTGGTCGTGGCCAAGTGGCTCGAGCGGGACTCGAAGATCCTGCTCATGGCCGAGCCGACCCGCGGGATCGACGTGGGCTCCAAGGCCGAGATCTATCGGATCGCGGAGGAGTGCTGCCAGAAGGGGGCGGGCGTCCTGATCGTCTCCTCGGAGCTGCCCGAGATCATGGCCATCTCGGACCGCATCGTCGTGATGAAGGACGGGCGGGTCGCCGGGGAGTTCCGCACGGAGGACACGAACCCAACGGAACTGATGCACATCGTGACGTCCTGAAGGCCGCCGGCGGATGAGGAATTCGATGTCAACCAAGAAGAGAGCGATCTCCGACACGTTGATCCTGCTGATCGTGCTGGTCGTCCTGGCCGCCGTGTTCGCCTCGGCGAGCGAGAGCTTCCGCAGCTACGACAACCTCAGCACCATGCTGAACAACATGGTCATCGCCGGGATCATCGCCATCGCCATCACCCCCGTGATCGTGACCCGGGGGCTGGACATCTCCTTCGGCGCCAGCCTGGCCCTGAGCACCGTGGTGACGGCGATGCTGTACGGGAAGGGCGTGCCCCAGTGGCTGTGCCTGCTCGTCGGCTTCGTGATGCCCATCGGGGTCGCCCTCTTCAACGGGCTGATGTGCGAGTACCTGAACCTGCTGCCGCTGATCCTGACGCTCGGCACGACCTCCATCCTGATCGCCCTCGGGCAGGTGCTGACCAACGGGCGGAGCATCCTCATGATCACCGACCAGCTGTTCTACTTCGCGACCAAGGGGGTGCTGGGGGTGCCGTTCCCGGTCATCCTCCTGGTCGTGGTCCTGCTCGTCTACTGGTACCTGCTCAGCTTCACCAAGCTGGGCCGGCAGGCCTACTTCATCGGCTCCAACCCCCGGGCCGCGCAGCTTTCGGGCATCCGGGTGAAGCCGATCAAGGTGCTGCTGTACCTGGCCATGGGGGTGGTGACGGGCCTGGCCTCGATCCTGATGATCGCCCTGTCCGGCGTGGGCTACATCTACCACGGCGACAACCTGACCCTGCCGGTGCTGTCCGCGGTCTTCCTCGGCGGCATGTCGCTGGAGGGCGGCGAGGGCAGCATCTGGAAGACGGTGATCGGGGTCACGATCATCACCATCATCTTCACCGGTCTGTCCCTGCTGAACATCCAGTTCTACTTCATCACGATCTCGCAGGGGCTGGCGCTGGTGGTCATCGTCGCGTTCTACGAGATCCGCAAGAACCGGCAGATGGCCCGGTCGCGGTAAGGAGGTAGGCATGCGCAACGAGAGCCTGCTCTCCCGGCTCAACCCCTTCAACAAGGAATCCATCGCGCCCGCCCTTGACGGTGGTGTACGGGCTCATGGTCCTGATCTTTTCGCTGATCAACCCGAGGTTCTTCAGCCTGGGCAACTTCAAGGCCATCATGGCCGTCCGTCGCCGTGTCGGGCATCGTGGCGGTGGGCCTGACCCCGGTGGTGCTCACGAAGAACTTCGACATGTCCATCGGCTCCATCTTCGGGCTGAGCGTGGTGGTCGTGGCCAAGCTGTTCAACCTGCCGGGAACCACCATTCCGATACCGCTGATCATCCTGATCGGGCTGGCGGTCGGGCCGCTCATCGGGGCGCTCAACGGCTTGCTGATCACGAAGGTGGGGATCAACTCCATCATCGTCACCCTCGGCACGCTGGCCATCTTCCGCGGCCTCACCTTCTACTGGTCGCTGAAGAACATCAGCATCCCGAAGGAGGCCTTCCTGATCCTCGGGCGCTACTTCGTCTTCGGGTTCATCCCCCTGCCGTTCATCTACTTCCTGGTGCTGCTGGCCGCCGGTTGGCTGCTCCTGCGCTATACCCGCGCGGGGCGCAACATCTACCTGGTGGGCGCCAACGCCTACGCAGCCCGGCTGGCGGGGCTCCCGATCCGCAAGACGCAGTTCTACCCCTACCTCATCGCCGGGTTCCTGGCCTCCCTGGGCGGGGTGGTCAACGCCGCCCAGGTCGGCTTCGCCAACTCCACCTTCGGCAACGGCTACGAGTTCCGGATCCTGACCATCCTGGTGCTGGGGGGCATCTCCCTGAACGGGGGCCGGGGCTCGCTGGTGGGCGTGTTCGTGGCCACGCTGATCGTCGGCTCGATCTCCAACGGCATGGCCCTGATCGACGTGCCCATCAACTGGCGCGACGCCTTCATCGGCATCATCCTGATCGTATCCATCTCGGTGGATTCGCTGCAGCACCAGATGAGGACCCGCAAGAGCTTCCGGTCCCCCGCCCGCAAGGGGGGCCCCATCTCAACAAAGGAATAGGCTTATGGTCAACGTGAAAGAATTGCTGACGGTAGCGAAGAGCCTCCCGGTCGACCCGGAGCTGTTCCGCAAGCTTTTCCGGCAGATCCTGGAAGTGCGGATGTTCGAGGAGGAGACGATCCAGCTGTTCCACAGCGCCAAGATCATCGGCTACCTGCACCCGAGCATCGGCAACGAGGCGGCCGAGGTCGGCGCGACCGCGGGGCTGGCCAAGGCCGACATCATCTTCCCCACCCACCGGGGGCACGGCTTCTTCGTGGCCCGGGGGGCCAGCTTCGAGAAGCTGATGGCCGAGCTGATGGGCAAGGAGGCGGGGTACTGCAAGGGGCGCTCCGGCGACCTGCACATGGTCGCCCCGGAGGTCGGCATCATGCAGGTCCAGGGCATCCTGGGCTCGCAGCTGCCGCAGGCGGTGGGCACGGGGGTGGCCCACCAGTGCCAGAAGAACGGGAGAGTGACCCTGTGCGCCTTCGGCGACGGGGCCGCGGGCAACGGCACCTTCCACGAGAGCCTGAACCTGGCCTCGATCTGGAAGCTGCCCGTCGTGTTTTTCTGTGTGAACAACGGCTGGGCGGCCTCCTTCCCCTTCACGAAATCCACTTCCGCCGCGACCAACGCGGTCCGGGCCGTCGGCTACAGCATGCCCGGCTACGACGTGGACGGAACGGACGTGTGGCAGGTGTACTGCACGGTTAAGGAGGCCGCCGACCGGGCCCGCGCCGGCGGGGGTCCCAGCCTGATCCAGGCCAATACCGTGCGCTGGCGCGGGCACGACCCGAGCGACACCGCCCCCTACCGGCCGAAGGAGGAGCTGGAGACCTGGGACCTGCATGACCCGGTCCGTATCACCCGGCAGGCGGTCCTGGAGCGCAAGCTCCTGAGCGAGGCGGACATCGACAAGCTGAGGGGGGAGATCGGCAAGAAGATCGCCCAGGCGGTGGAGTGGGGGCTGGCGCAGGCGCTGCCGGAGCGGGCGGCCTACCTGGCCGACGTGAGCGGCAAGTTCTGAGCGGGAGGACCGACGTGAGACAACTGCAGTACAACGAGGCCCTGAACGAGGCCCTGGTCGAGGAGATGACACGCGACGAGAAGGTGATCCTGATCGGCGAGGACGTCGGCGCCTACGGCGGCGTGTTCAAGGTGTCCAAGGGGCTGCTGGAACGGTTCGGCCCCCAGCGGGTGCGGGACACGCCGATCTGCGAGTCGGCGATCATCGGCACCGCCACGGGGGCCGCCCTGATGGGGATGCGGCCGGTGGCGGAGATCTCGTTCATCGACTTCATTCTGCTGGCCATGGACCAGATCGGCAACCACGTGGCCAAGATCATGCAGATCGCCCCCGGCCTGCTCGAGCTGCCGATGGTGATCCGCACCGAGGGCGGCGTGGGCGGCGGCATCGGCTGCCAGCACTCGCAGTCCCTGGAGGCCCTGTTCGCCCACCTGCCGGGGCTGAAGATCGTCATGCCCTCCACCCCCTACGACGCCAAGGGCCTGTTGAAGACCGCCATCCGGGACAACACCCCCGTGATGTGCATCGAGAACAAGAAACTGTACGCGCTCAAGGGCCCGGTGCCGGAGGAGGAATACTTCGTGCCCATCGGGAAGGCGGACGTGAAGCGGGAGGGCAAGGACATCACGATCATCGCCACTTCCTTCATGGTGCACGAGGCGCTGAAGGCGGCCGAGGCCCTGGAGAAGGACGGCATCAGCGCGGAGGTGGTCGACCCGCGGACCCTGGTTCCCCTCGATGTGGACACCCTGGTCGCCTCCGTGAAGAAGACGGCGCGGGCGCTGGTCGTCCACGAGGCCGTGGAGCGCTGCGGCATCGGCGCCGAGATTTCCGCGGTCCTCAACGAGAAGGCCTACGACTACCTGGACGGCCCCGTGGTGCGCCACGCCGGTCTGAACGTCAGCCTGCCCCAGAACTGGCACCTGGAGCCGGTGTGCATCCCCAGCGCCGACTCCATCCGCGAGAAGGTGAAGAGCCTCCTGGGCTGAGCCATGCGCGGTGGATTCATGGGCCGGATGCTGTTCGTGGATCTGAGCTCCGGCAGGATGCGCGAGGAGGCCTTGAGCGACGAGGACGCCCGGGCCTTCCTGGGTGGCTACGGCCTGGGGGCGAAGATCCTCTACGAGCGGCTGCCGAAGGGTGCGGACCCTCTGGGGCCGGAAGCGATTCTCGGCCTGTTGGCCGGTCCCCTCACCGGGGCGCCCCTGCCCTTCGTCTCGCGCTACACGATCGTGGGCAAGTCGCCCCTGACCGGCTGCTGGGGGGACGCCAACGGCAGCGGCGCCTTCGGCCCCGCGCTGAAGTTCTCCGGCTACGACGCGATCTTCGTCACGGGACGCTCGGCAGCTCCGGTCTGCCTGGTGGTGGGCGGCGAGAAGCCCCAAATCGTCGGCGCCGAGGAGCTGTGGGGACGGGACACCTACTTCACCGACGATTACGTGAAGCAAAAGTACGGGCCGCGGGCCGAAGCGGCCTGCATCGGCCCGGCGGGGGAGAGGATGGCCCGGATCGCCGCGGTCATCTCGGCGAAGGGCCGCGCGGCGGCCCGGGCAGGGCTCGGGGCGGTGATGGGCTCCAAGCGCCTGAAAGCCGTGGTGGCCCTGGGCTCCGGCAAGGTGCCCCTGGCCCACCCCGAGGCGGTGGCCGGGCTGCGGAAGAAGTACACCCAGCAGATGAAGGACGGGGTCGGGTTCTCGAACTTCTACAAGCTGAGCGGCACCCCCGGCTACACGGAAATCGCGGTCATCAACGGGGACACCCCGGTCGGCAACTGGGCCGGGGACGTGACCCGCCTGCAGGACACCTCCTCGCTGGCCTACGACCACATCCGGGAGAAGTACATCACCCGGCGGAAGACCTGCTTCGGCTGCCCCATGGCGGACTGGGGGCAGGCGATGATCCGCGAGGGCCCCTACCGCCTGGAGGAGGAGGCCCACGTCCCGGAATACGAGACGACCGCCATGTTCGGCCCCAACTGCCTCAACACCAACTACGAGTCGATCGTGAAGTGCAACGACATCTGCAACCGGTACGGGATCGACACGATCTCCGCCGGCTCGGCCGTGGCCTTCGCCATCCAGTGCCATGAGGAAGGCATTCTAACCAGGGAAGACCTGGACGGGCTGGAGGCGAAGTGGGGGGACCACGCCGCCATCGTGGCGCTCACCGGGAAGATCGGCCGCGGAGAGGGGATCGGGGCGCTGCTCGGCGAGGGGGTGAAGGTCGCCGCCGAGCGCATCGGCCGGGGCGCGGAGCGCTTCGCGGTGCACGTGGGCGGGCAGGAGCTCCCGGCCCACGATCCCCGCTACGAGCCTTCCATGGCCAGCATCTACCGCAACAACGCGACGCCGGGCCGCCACACCCAGGACGCCCAGTACTGCGTGCCCGCCAGGCTGGCGGAGCGCTTTCCTCAAGTAGACTTCGGCTTCAGCTTCGGCAACCGGAAGGACCAGATGCGGGGCCGGGCCCAGGCCCAGAGGATCCTGTCCAGCCTCAACCACTGCGTGAACGCCTCGGGGACCTGCCTGTTCGGCTTCCTGTCCACCGAGGTGGACTTCCTGCCGGAGTGCCTCTCGGCTGTGACCGGCTGGCAGGTGGACCTGGACGAGCTGGTGCGGACCGGCGAGCGCATCGGCGCCATGCGGATGCTGTTCACCGTCCGCGAGGGGATCAACCCGCTGGCACTGCCGTTCCCGGCAGTCGCCGCCGGAAGGCCGGCGCTCGCCGGCGGCCCTACCGCGGGCGTATCCGTGGACCTGGATATCCTGACCCAGGAGTTCTGCGCGGAGATGGGCTGGGACCCGGCCACCGGCCGGCCGAGCCGGAGCAAGCTGGCCGAGCTGGGCCTGACATGAGGCGACCATGCACGAAGTGATCATGCCCAAGCTCGGGCTCATGATGGAGGCTGGGACGATCGGCCGGTGGCTGAAGAAGGAAGGGGATCCGGTCAAGGCCGGGGAATGCCTTCTGGAGGTCGAATCGGACAAGACCACGGTCGAGGTGGAAGCCGTCCACACGGGGACCCTGCTGCGCATCCTGCGGGAGGCGGGAGCCGAGGTCCCGGTGACCGAGGTCATCGGCTGGATCGGCGAGCCGGGCGAGCAGGTCCCCGAGGAGGGGGCAGGCGCTCCCTCGCAGCCCGCCGCCCGGGAGGAGCAGCCGGCCTCCGAGCCGGAAGGCCGGGTCAAGATCACCGGGGTCGCGCGCAAGCTGGCCTTGGAGAAGGGCGTGGACATCGGGACGGTGAAGGGCTCGGGACCTGGAGGCAGGATCGTTCTACAAGATATCGAGAAGGCGGCAGCGGCCGCGGGCGCAACCGCTCCGGCAGCCGCGCCGGCGGCGACCCGGGCGCCCAGGGTCCGCTCCTCCGAGCCGCTGAAAGGGATCCGCAAGCTCATCGCCGAACGGCTGACCGCCTCGGTGCGCACGATCCCGCAGGTGACCCTCACCGCGGTCGTCGACGCCGGGCCGCTGGTGGCCTTGAAAAAACGTCTGCAGGCCGGCGCCGGCGACCCGGCGGCGGTCCGGCCGACCATCTCGGACCTGTTGGTGATGGCGGCGGCGCGGACCCTCTCCGAGCAGCCGGCGCTCAACGCCTCGCTCCTCGACGACCGGCAGGTGATCTACGAGGACGTCAACATCGGCCTGGCGACGGACACGGAGCGCGGGCTGCTCGTGCCGACGATCTACGGTGCCGACCGGAAGACCCTCGCCGAGATCGCCCGGGCGCGCCAGGAGGTCCTGGGGCGGATCCAGGCCTCCCGGCAAACGGTGGACGATCTATCCAACGGTACGTTCACCATCTCCAACCTCGGCATGTTCGGCATCCGGCACTTCACCGCCATCATCAACCCGCCTCAGGGCGCGATCCTGGCGGTCGGGGAGATATACCAGGCGCCGCAGGCAGCGGGTGAGCGAATCGTCGCCGGGACGCAGATGCAGGTGTCGCTCGTGGTGGACCACCGCATCCTCGACGGAGCGGATGCCGCACGATTCCTGGCCCGGCTGCGCGAGCTGCTTCAGGACCCGGGGTGGATGGCCGGGGGCTGAGCCGGAAGGTTCTGGATGTACAGGCAGTTCATTGATACTCCGCACCTGATCTTCCAGGTCCACGACACCCAGGCGGACGGCCCGCTGGATTTTCCGGGCCAGGACATCCTCGTTCTCCGCGGACTGGCCGAGCGCTATGCGGCGATCGCCTCCCTTCCCGTGCAGGAAGAGCGCAGGCGCAGGTGGAAACGCCTCAACGACCTGGAACCCGAAAGACCCCTGATCTGGGTCAACGAGGTCTGCTGGAACGAGATGGACCACGACGGCAGCCTGCAGATTCGCTCCACGAACGAGGTCTGCCAGCGCATCGAGACGGAGCTGCGGCGCACGATCTACCAGTGGCAGCATTTCCCCGGCGATATGATCGTGGAGCCGGTGTTCTACTCTCCGCTGATACTCCGGAACACCGGCTTCGGGATCAGCCCGGTGACGGATGTGGCGGTGATCGATCCGACCTCCGAAGTCGCCTCCCGCCATTATCACAACCAGCTTCATGGCGAGGAGGATCTGGAGAAGATCCGGGTTCCGCAAATCAGCTGCGACGCCCGGCGCACCGCCGAGTTCCAGGCGGCCTATCGGCGGGTTTTCGAAGGCATCCTGCCGGTGCAGACGCGCGGATCCCCCGGCTTTTGGTTCGCCCCCTGGGACGACATCGTCTTCTGGATGGGAGCCGAGGAAGTCCTGAGCGGCCTGGCGACGAGACCGGATTTCATGCACCGGATCATCCGCCGGCTGACGGACGCGTATCTGGAGGGGCTGGCCCAGTTCGAGCGGCTGAATCTCATCGCCTTGAACACCTGCAACGTGCGGGTCGGCTCCGGGGCTTACGGGCACACGGCCGGGCTCCCGCAGGCGGATTTCGACCCAGGCCATGTGCGTCCGCTCGACATCTGGGGTTCGGCCACACCGCAGATCTTCGGCTGCGTGTCTCCGCGGATGCACAAGGAGTTCGGAATCGACTACGAACTGGAGTGGCTGAAGAGGTTCGGGATGACCTACTACGGCTGCTGCGAGCCTCTGCACGACAGGATCGGGGAATTGAGAGCGATCCCGAACCTTCGCAAGATCTCCCTCAGCCCCTGGGCCGATGTGCCCGCCGCCGCCCGGGAAATCGGCCGCGACTATGTGCTCTCCCTGAAACCCAATCCGGCGCTTCTGGCCACCCCGGGCTGGCACCCTGAGCAGGTCCGCGCGGAGCTGGAGACCAGGCTGGCCGCGGCCAGGGGCTGCAATGTGGAAATCGTCCTGAACAGCATCAGCACCGTGCAGCGCCAACCGCAGCGGCTGTGGCAGTGGATGCAGGTGGCAACGGAGGTCGCCTCGCGCCAGGGGAGCCCCTGAGGATCAGCGCAGCCGGCCGCGACCCTCCACGGGCCACACCACCTCGACCCTGCCGGCGCGCACGCCGTACAGCAGGTCGTGCAGGAAGACCGTGCAATCCCCGTAGCCCACCGCGAAGTCGAAGGCGTCCCCCGGCCGGATGCGCCGGTCGGGTTGGGCCAGCACGAAGGTCAGGTGCTCGGCGGCCCAGCCGGACAGCCGGCCCTCCGGCAGGCCGACGGGCAGCGGCGCCCGGGCCCAGGTCGGCAGGGCCTTGAAACCGGCGTCAAAGATCAGACGGTCCGGCGCGGGGCGGCTGCTCACCATGCTGCGCACGAACAGCGAGGGTCGGGTGCCTGCCCCGTTGGCCAGGTAGGTGGCGTCGCAGAAGATGGCGCCGCCGGCCTGCACCTCCGTGAGAATTCCCAACCCGGCGGCGATCCGGTAGTCGCTGCTGCCGCCCCCGCTGACGATCGGCACCGCAAGGCCGGCGGCCCGGCACAGCTCGGCGGTCCTTCCCAGCTGAGCCAGCGCCTGGCGCACGGCCTGCTGTTTCTGGGCAGGGTCCTGGAGGCCCACGGCGTGGCCTTCCCAGCCCATGAGCCCCTGGTAGGCCAGCCCGGCGGTGGAGGCCGCCAGGCGGGAAAGCTCCACCGCCGCTTCACCGGGGGCCACCCCCGCGCGGCCCATGCCGATGTCCACTTCGACGACGACGCCGATGCGCAGGCCCTTGGCGGCGGCGGCCCTGCCGATCTCCCGCGCGTTGTCGGGGTCGTCCACCGCCACCTTGACGTCGGCGCGCCCGCGCAGGGCTACCAGCCGCTCGATCTTCCGCGGGCCGACGACCTGGTTGGCCACCAGGATGTCCGTCACCCCGGCTGCGGCCAGGACTTCCGCCTCCCCGAGCTTGGCGCAGGTCAGGCCGAAAGCGCCGGCAGCCAGGGCTTTGCTGCGCCACGGCCGGCACCTTGAGGCCCTTGAAATGGGGCCTCCAGCCGACCCGCGCTTCCCGGAAGAAGGCGGCCAGCTCGGCGATGTTCGCTTCGAGCCGGTCCAGATCCACCCACAGAAACGGGGTGTCCAGCTCTTCGAGGCGCAGACCGGTCTCATCCATCAGAGCTCCCGGTCCCTGGCCGCCACCGGCCAGCTGTCCACCCAGTCGCCGGAGGCGTCCACCACCCGGACGCTCTGGTGCAGGGCGAAGGTCGGGCAGATGTGCGTGGGCAGAATGTACAGCTCATCCCCCACCTTGAAGCGCCCGGAATCCTGCACCTCGAACACCCAGTGCTCCTCGCTCTGGAACAGCGGCTGGAACCCCTCGGCGCTGTACACAATGCCTCGCTCGGCGGGAGGATCGCTGGCGATGGCCTTGCAGCCGGCATCCACGGTGACCCTTCCGGAGGCGGGCTTGCTGACGACCCTGGAAAACAAGAGCGCCGCCGGTTGAAAGGGCAGGTCCCGGTAGCGCTTGAGGTTGTTCCAGTCCTGCAGGAAACAGGTCCCCGGGGAAAGCTCGGCGTTCCCGAGCTTCGCGTAGCAGGGGAAGGTCGAGGTCCCGCCCAGGATCCGGCGGGGAACCTTCCCCCCCTTCGCTCCACCCGCTCCTGCAGGAGGTCCAGGGCGGCCAGGCATTTCCGGGCAGCGGACATTCTCGCCTCCGGGTCCTCCTGGTTGTTGTGCCCGTCGAAGCAGTGCAAGCCCCCGGCTGCGATTCCTTTCAGCTTCCCCAGCTCGAGGTAGAGCTCCGCGGCCATCTCGTCCGGGGCCACGCCCGTCCGCCCCATCCCCGCATCGATGTCCAGCAGGACTTCGATCCTTCCGCCCGCCCGGGAGAACTGTTCGGACAGCTCCGCCGCGATCCCCCGGTCGTCGGCGATCACCAGGAAGGACACCTCCGCATAGCGCCGGCCCAGCTCGACCAGCCGGGGGATGTTGGGCCCCACCGGCTGGTAGGCCAGCAGGACCACCTTCACGCCGCAGCTGGCCAGCATTTCCGCTTCCGCCATGGTGGCGCACTTGAACCTGCTGATTCCCGCCTCCTGCTGGATGGCCGTGATTTCCCGGGTCTTATGGGTCTTGATGTGCGGCCAGAGCCTGTCGGGATTGCCGGCGATGGCGACGGCCAGGGCCGTGTTGCTTCGGATCTTTTCCGGATAGACCAGCAGGGCGGGGGAAGGCAGCGCGGAGGAGTTCCTCACCCGATAGGAGGGATCCATTACTGGTTCACATTGATGGCGCCGGTGATCATGGAAACCAGGTCGTCGGCCGTCACCTCCGCGATCAGCCCCTTTCCGGCCACCAGCCCGTGCCGCAGGATGACGAACTTGTTGGCGACTTGAAGCGCGTATTCGATGTTGTGGGTGATCAGCACGATGGGCAGCCCGCGGCTGCCCAGCTCCTTGATGAACCGCAGGCCGTTCTTCGACTCGGCCACGCCCAGCGCGGCGAACGGCTCGTCCAGGAGGGCGAGCTTCCCTCCCCAGTGGAAGAAGCGGCCCAGCACGATGGCCTGCCGCTGCCCGCCGGACAAGAGGCCCACCTTGGTCTTCACCGAAGGCACGTTGATCACCATGTCGGTCATTACTTTCCGGGTCTCCTTCTGCATCGCCCGTTCCTTCAGCAGGCGGAACATGGGGAACCGGCCGCACAGCTCCCTGCCGATGAAGAAGTTCGCGCTCACGCTGGCGTTTTCGCACACCGGGCTGTTCTGGTACACGGTCTCGATCCCCGCCGCGCGGGACTCGGCCGGGGAGGTGAATTCCACCTTCTTGCCCCTCCAGGAAGATCTCCCCGTCGTCCGCCCGGTGGTTGCCGGCGATGATCTTGATCAGGGTGGACTTGCCCGCGCCGTTGTCGCCCAACAGGCCCAGCACGTCCCCCTTGTGGACCTCGAAGCTCACCCCTTTCAAGGCCTCCACTTTACCGAAGCTCTTCTTGACGTTCCTCACCTCCAGGACGGGAGCGTTGCCTTCGGTACCGTTCATCGCTTTAAGCTCCTCTCTTTACCCGCACAGGACCCGGGAGAAAAACTCCGCGCGGCCCGCAATCCCGAGATTCACGCAGAACAGCGCGCCGGCCCCCGGGCCTTCCTCCTCCCGCTTGTCCCCGCCCGCGGTGGAGATGTAGATGTCCCGGTGGTCTTTTCCCCCGAAAGTCAGGCAGGAGACTTTCCTGGCCGGCAGCTTGACCCGCAGCACTTCCCGCCCCTCGGGGCTGAACCGGACGATGCAGCTCCCGTTCCAGCGGGCCGACCAGAGGAAGCCCTCCGCGTCGACGGTCAGCCCGTCCGGTTCCCCCTCGCTGGCCGGAACCCGGATCAGCACCCGCTGGTTGCGGATGGCCCCGCTCTTGCGCTCGTAGTCGAACACGTAGATCTCGCCCTTGGCCGAGTCGGTGTAGTACAGCTGTTTGCGGTCCGGGGTGAATCCCAGCCCATTGGATATGCCGATGCCCTCCAGCACCCGGGCGATCTTCCCGTCCCGCTCCAGGCGGTACAGGCAGCCCGGACGCCGCGGGGTGGAGGTCGACAGGGTGCCGCAGAACACCCGGCCCTCGGGGTCGGCGATGACGTCATTGAAGCGGGCCTCCCGCTCCTCGGGGATCTCCTCGATCACCGTGGTCAGTTGGCCCTGCTTCCAGATCAGCACGGCCCCCTTGGCCATGAACAGCAGCAGGGAGCCGTCCGCCTGGACGGTGAACCCTCCGATCACTTCTCCGGCGTAGACCCGTTCGTGGCTGCCTGCGCGCGGGTCGTAGCGGTAGATGCTTCCATTGGGGATGTCCAGCCAGTACAGCTTCTGCTCGCCCTCGTGCCACAGCGTGCCCTCGCCGCACACCAGGCGGGTGTCCGCAACCATCTTCGGTTCCACGCTAGACCTCCGCCGCCCTGGCCATTTCACATCAGCCGGGGCCGCAGCCTGCTGATCACCGCGTCCAGCACCACGGCCACGATGATGAACCCGCCCCGGAAGATGTTCATGTAGAAGGGGGGTATCCCCAGGATGGAAACGGCGGTGGACAGGGCGCTCAGCAGGACGGCGCCGGCGAACACCCCCGTGAGGTTGCCGATGCCTCCCTGCATGCTCACCCCGCCGATGACCACCGCGGCCATGGCCTCGAAGAGCATTCCCGTGCCGATGCCCGGGGAGGAGCCGTTGGTCCTCGCGGCGATGAGCCACCCGGCGAAGGCCGCCAGCACCCCGCTGAGCACGAAGACCCCCAGCAGGACCCGGTCGACGCGGATGCCGGCGTTGTAGCTGGCGGTGCGGTTGTCGCCGACCAGGTAGATGTACTTTCCGAACCGGGTCCTGGTCAGGAAGATGAAGAAAAAGGCGTAAATGCCCACCATGATCAGGATCATTACCGGGATCGGCCCGACGTTGGTCCGGGCCACGGCCAGCAGCTCCGGCCGGAGCTTCACGACGCCGTACCCGTGGGTCAGGATCAGGCCCACGGCGCGGAAGATCAGGTAGCCGGCCAGGGTCACGATGAACGAGCTGATCCGCAGGTTGATGATCAGGAAGCCGTTGAACAGGCCGATGACCACGCCGATCAGCACCACGATCCCGAGGACCAGGTAGCCGTTCAGCATGAGGCCCGAAGCGTCGGTGCTGGTCCCGGTCAGGTAGGCCGTGACCACGGCCGCCAGCCCCAGCACCGACTCGACGGAAAGGTCCATCTCCTTGCTGATGATGCACAGCGCCTCGGCGACCGCCAGGATGCCGACGAACACCGCGTGGTAGAAGATGTTGCGGTAGATGTCCCACTGGGCGAAACCCTTGACCGTCAGGGAAAACACCGCCAGCACAATGAACAGGATGAACCACACGATGTGGTCCAGCACCCAGCGCAAGACGTCCTTCGTTTCCAAACGATTCATGGCTTCCTCGCTCCGGAGGGAAAAAGGGACTGCCGGAACTGTCCGGCAGTCCTCTATGCCAATAGCTGGTGTTTCGGCGCTGATGACTACTTCTTGACCTGGTTGCCCCAGAACTTGGGGTCGTCCACGTTCTTCAGGGTGATCACGGAACCGGGGATCCTCAGGATGGGACCATAGCTCTCCTGCTCCAGCACCGACGGAAAACCGCCCACGGTGTAGTTCCCGAGCTTGAGCTTCTTCTTGGCGATGATGTCTTTCAGGAACATGGCCACGCCATCGGCCTGGGCCGCGAGCGGCTGCTCCACGGTGGACTGCAGCCAGCCGTCCCGCACCAGGCCCAGCCCCATCGGCATCCCGGCCGTGGACACCATGATCACCTCCCCCTTCTTGTAGCCCTTGGTATCCAGCACGGAGCTGATGGCCGCGGCCAGGTGCTCGGCGTGGGAGAAGATCAGGTCCGTCTTCGGGTAGGCCACCATCCAGTCGTCGGCGATGTTGGCGGCGTTGGAGGCCTCCCAGCCGTTGGCGATCTTGGTGTTGATCTGCACGTCAGGGTTCGCCTTCATGGTGTCCTGGAAGCCCTGTTCGATCAGCACGGTGTAGGAGTCCCCCGGGTCGCCCATGATGTCCAGGACGGTGCCCTTGACCGAGCCGTACTTCTCCTTCAGCAGGCGGGCCACCTCCCCGGCGACCAGGACTCCCATGCGATAGCAGCCGGCCACGGAGGTGAAGTCCACCTGCGTGGAGCCGATGATCCGGTCGAAAGCGATGACCGGGATCCCCGCGGCCCTGGCCTTCTGCACCCCGTCGATGACCGCGTCGCCGTTGCAGGCCGCGATGATGATGGCCTTCGGCTTCTGGGTGATGGCGTTGTCCAGCTGGTTCAACTGCAGGGTGACGTCCTCGTTGCCGGCGACCAGCTCCCTGCATTCGTAGCCGGCGGCCGTCACGTACTTGGCGATCAGCTTCGAAGCGGTGGTCTGGAATTCGTCGAACTGGTTGGGCGAGAGGTAGAAGATCAGCCCTCCCTTTTGCGCGTAGGCCTGAAAGCAAAGCAGGCCGAGCACGATCACCAGGAACAGCAGGACTCCACTTCTTTTCATCTGTCTGCCTCCTTTGAAAGGTCAAAAAAGCATAGGGTACAACCATCCAGCTGTCAAGAAAAAAGCCAAACTTGACAGCGGCTTGGCCCGAACATAGACTCGACGAAATGCAGCCTCCCCTCACCATCTCCGCCGTGGAACTGAAAGCGCCGCTGTTCGAGCCTTTCGGGAGGATCCTGAATCCCCAAAGGGGGGAAACCGCCAGCCAGTCGGAAGAGGGCGTTTTCGATTTCTACGTGCCCTTCACGGAGCGCTCCGGCGGCTGGTCGATCGGCTTTCTGGAGTACACCGGCAGGATGCTCGAGCGGCTGGAACGCCACCCCAACACCCCCGAGGTCTTCGCCCCCTTGAAAGGGGAAGCCCTCCTGGTGCTCGCCGTGGACCCTGGGGATGAAGGCGGCTACCGGGCTTTCCGGCTGGAGAAGCCGATCGTGCTCAACCGCGGGGTGTGGCACGGAGTGATTTGCCTTTCGCGGATGGCGGAAATTCTCATTGTCGAGAACCCCGACGTCGTGGACGAGTACCACCAGCTCGCCCGGCCCGTAAAAGGAGAATGAGCATGAAAGCTGCGGTGTGGAACGGTCCCTACAAGCTCTCCATCCAGGATGTGCCGCGCCCGTCGGCCGCCGAGGGGCAGGTCCTGGTCAAGACCAAGGCGGTGGGGATCTGCGGCAGCGACCGGGAGGTGTTCGAGGGCAGGTTCAAGCAGAGCGTGCCGCCGCTGATCCTCGGCCACGAGGGCGGCGGGATGGTCGAGGAGGTCGGGCCGGGCGTGCACCGGATCAAGAAGGGCGACCGGGTCATCGTGGAAGCCCTGCTGTTCTGCGGCCAGTGCGACAACTGCCTGGTGGGCCGCTACAACCTGTGCATCAACCACAAGGTGCTGGGGATGATCGGCTGGCAGGGGGAGTACGCGGAATACTTCGTCGCCCCGGAGAAGAACTGCCACGTGCTGTCCCCGAAAATCTCCTGGGAGGAGGCCGGGCTGATCGACACCCTGGCGGGGCCCGTGCACGGGGTCACCAGCATCGACGTCCCCCTGCGGGGTTCGGTGGCCGTGTTCGGCCCGGGCCCGGCGGGGCTGTTCTTCTGCCGGCTGTTGAAGATCCGGGGCGCGGGTCAGGTCTACCTGATCGGGACCCGGGACGACCGCCTGGCCTTCGGCCAGAGCTACGGCGCGGACCTCATCCTGAACGCCAAGCGGGAGGATGCGGTAGCCAGGATCCTGAAGGAAACCGGCGGCAAAGGGGTGGACGTGGTCATCGAGGCGGCCGGCTCCGAGAAGGCGCTGAACGACGGGATGAAAGTACTGAGGAAGGGCGGCCTGCTGCAGGTCTACGGCGTGTTCGGCGGGGGGCCCATCCCCGTGGACATCCAGCCCATCCAGATCCACGAGTTCCTGGTCGTGGGGATCAACGGCTACCCCAACAAGTACCCCCTGACCATGAAGCTGATCGAGGAGGGGATCGTGGACGTGAAGAGCCTGGTCTCCCACCGCTTCTCCCTCGAGCAGCTTCCGGACCTTTTCGCCAGCGGGTTCATCGCCGAGCGGCGGGAGAACTACACCAAGGGGGTCGTGCTGTTTTGAAGGACGTGTACGACGGGCTGAAAGTGAAGAAGCTGCTCAACGCCCAGGGCACCCTGACCTCCCTGGGGGGCTCGCTCATGCCCCCCGAGGTGCTGGAGGCGATGCGCCAGGCTTCCCGGGCGTACGTAGGCCTGGAAGAGCTTCTGCGCAGGGCCGGCGAGCGGATCGCCGAACTGGTCGGGGTGGAAGCCGCTTTCATCACCTCGGGGGCCGCCGCCGCCCTGGCGGTTTCCGCCGCGGCCTGCCTGGCAGGCACGGACCCGGTGAGCATCCGGCGGCTTCCGGACAGCGCCGGCATGCGCAACGAAATCCTCATGCTCAAAGCCCACCGCTTCGGCTTCGACCAGGCCGTCCGCCAGGCCGGGGCGCGGATCGTGGAGGTGGGCTCGCCGGACCGCGCTTCCCAGGAACAGCTGGAGGCTGCGCTCGGCGAGCGCTCGGCGGCTTTCCTGTACCTGGCCGAGGCACAGGATTCCCGGGGCTCCCTGCCCCTGCCCCAGGTCACCCAAATCATGAACCGCAGGAACGTCCCGGTGATCGTGGACGCGGCCGCCGAGCTGCCGCCGGTGACCAACCTCCGGCACTACCTGGAGCAGGGCGCGGCCCTGGTCCTTTTCAGCGGCGGCAAGGACATCCGCGGGCCCCAGTCCTCGGGGCTGATCCTCGGAAGGCGGGACCTGATCGCCGCCTGCGCCTGCAACAGCTGCCCGAACTACAGCGTCGGCCGTCCCATGAAGGTGGACAAGGAGAGCATCTGCGGGCTGGTCCGGGCCGTCGAGCTGTACGTGGCCCGGGACTTCGCGGGCCAAATGCGCGGCTGGGAGCAAATGGTGGGGGCGTTCGTCAAACGGCTTTCGGGAATCCCCGGAATCACGGTCCGGCGCGGCTTTCCGTCGCCGCCGGGCATTCAACCCGCGGGGATCCCCCGCGCCTACGTGCAGGTCGACCGTTCGAAGACGGGTCTATCCTGCGAGCAGGTCCATAAGGAACTGCAGCAAGGCGACCCGGGAATCGTGGCGGATCTCCAGGGGGACTGCCTGGTCCTGAATCCCCAGCTGCTGACCGACAGAGAGGCCAGGGCAATCGCTCGAAGACTGGCTGGCATACTGAGGAGAGGCTGATGGCTGTCCGACGAAAATCAGTGGGGTTGATCACCCTGAGCCTGGCCAGGGAACGAACCGATCTTGCGGCGGCCTTCGGCAACAACGCCTTCCAGGCCCTGCAATCCGCCGGCCTGGAGGTGCGCGGAAACAAAGAGCTGGTCTTCGAGACCGGGCAGTGCATCGCCGCAGCCCGCGGGCTGCAGGAGCAAGGGGTCGATTGCCTGCTGCTGCTGCTGGGCACCTGGGTCTTCGCGCCGACGGTCGTGGATACGCTGCGGGCTGTCGACGTTCCCTTCGGGATCTGGGCCGAGGACAACCCGGGTTCCTTTTCTCTCACCGCCGGCGGAATGGTGCACGGCTCGCTGGACGAGCTGGGCTTGAAGCACAGGTTCTTCTACGGATCACCCAGGTCCGCCCGGCTGCTGGAGGAGATGGCCGCATTTGTCAGCGCCTGCGCCTGCGCTCGCGACCTGGACGGCCAAAGGCTGGCCGTGGTCGGCGGCCGGGTCCCGGGCATGTACACGACCATGGCCGACATCATCCAGGTAAAGAACCTCTTCGGGGTGGAAACCGAGCACATCGACGCCGTGCGGGTCCACCTGCTGGCGGAAAGCCTGGCCGAAAAGGAAGTGGCCGGCGTCAGCAAAGAGCTTCTCGCAGAGATTCGGCCGGATCCACACGGAGGGGCCCGCGCTGGAAAAATCCATCCGGCTCTACATCGCTTTGAAAGCCATACTGGAGAAGGAAGAATACCAGCTTGTGGCGATCAAATGCATGGAGGAGATGATCAACAACTACGCCTGCTTCTGCCTGGCCAGCTCCCTGCTGAACAACGAGGGGTTCACGGTTTCCTGTGAGGCGGATATCAATGCCGCGCTGATGATGAGCATCCTGCGCACGGTTTCCGGCGACGTCGCCGTGTTCGGTGACGTCAACCACCTGGACCTGGAGCGGGACGAGCTGCGCATCGTCAATTGCGGGTCCATGCCGAGCCTGGCGGCCGACGCCGAAAAGAAGGTGGATCTGGAAAACCAGTATGAATACATGGGTCAGGCGGGCGGGGCGACCACCGTGTTCTCCGTCCGAGGTTCTCCGGTCACCATTGCCAGGCTGTTCCGCCTCGCCGGCCGCTACGCCATGGTGGCGGCGGAGGGCACGACGGTGGAGTTCCCCAGGGAGCGATTCAAGGAAGCGCGCGAATACTGGCCCCATGCGCTGGTGAAGCTGGACTGCGATTCCCGCCAGCTGGTGCAGAACATCCGCTCCAATCATATGCATCTGGGTTTCGGCAGGCACCTGGCGGCTTTGGAGGAGTTCTGCTCCCTGAAGGGGCTGGAGTTCGTGGCTCTCAGGCGCTGATGATTCGGTCAATCACCTGACTTGCCTGCATCAGGGCCCGGCTGGCATGAAAGGCGGTTTTCCATTCCCGGCCCTTTTCCGTGGTCACCGGTTTCCCGGAGTCCCAGAAGACGTCCTGATACCAATCTCCGCATTCATGATCGATTTGATGCGTCCATATCCAGTCAAATAGCTTTTCGAAGGCATCAAGGTACTTGTCCTGCCGGGTCCATTCATAGGCATAGGCCAAGGCATTCAGCATTTCGGCCTGCGCCCACCAGGATTTCAATAGTCGGTTGGCAGGCAGATCTCCGGCGCTCAACACGTGGCCGCTCAGAGGGCCAAACGCCGCCAGTCCGCCTCTCTCCTGGTCGAATCCGTTGTTCAAGGCATGATCAATGAGGCCCAGGATGGCTCCCCGATATGTTTCTCTTGAATAGTGCAACAGATCAACTGCGGCCAACAGCAACCAGGCCAATTCGGCATTCAATCCATACGAGGTAGTCCACCGGCCATTGACGTCGGGAACCGGGTTCCATTCGTAGTCGAAGGCCGTGATTCCGCACTGATGCTCAGGGTGGATGCCTTTGCCAATGATCAGGTGAAAGACATCCCGCAGCGCTTTGAGGTGCCTTGGATCGGCGGATGCCCTGGACAAGTATATGAAACCTTCCAGGATGTTGGTGTGCATATCGATCGTTTTGATGTCAGCTCTGTCACCCAGATTCATCTGTTCGCTGTTCAGTACAGGCCATTTCCCGCCATCGAATTCCTCCCGGAAACCCAATTCTCCATCCCTTGCTTTTTCTGCCAGGACGTCAAATACCCGATTCCCCCATGCCAGGGCTTCCGGTCTTTTCGAGGCGCTGTAATATTCAGCCAGGCCGATCAGCGCATAGCCGTGAAAATCCGTATTCTTTCTCTTGTTCAGGGGCCGGCCATCGCGGGCAACAGAGAAATAGAACCCGCCTTCGTTATTGTCCCACATGGTTCGGATGATGTAGTCAAATCCCTTGTGGGCCAGTTCCAGGTAGCCTTTGTCCGTGATTCCAAATCTGTGAGCTGCTGACAAGCTCCACAGCATTCGCACCTGCTTGATCAGCAGCTTTTCCGAAGCATCAATTACATTTCCAGCCCGATCAAGTCGCGTCAGGAAACCGCCATGCTCCTGATCCCAGGTGGCTCTGGTCCAGAACGGCAATACGTTATCCTTCAGGTTGGCCACCGCTTTTTTCTGTATTCCCAACAGTCTGTTCTTGATGCTGCGATCGATGGGCATGGCTTCTCCTTCCTTGACACCACGGGTGAGCCATGCTACGACTTTTTCGTAGTTCCATATAAGGAGGAAAGACATGAGGTCCCGCAGATTCCTGAAGACGTTCCTGGTCGCAGGGGTGCTCCTGACCCTGTTGTGCGTCGCGGCCTTCGCCCAGAAGCCGCCGGTCAACGCCAAGGGGCAGGTCATCAGCATCGCGGCCATCGAGTTCATCCAGTTCCAGCCCTACAAGGTGAGGGTCGAGGCGGAGAAGAGGGCGGCGGCGGATTACGGCGTCAAGCTCACCATCCTGCAGCCCCCCGGGGTGGATGGGGCCAGCCACGCGGAAACCATCCTGAACGCGCTCAACCAGAACTTCGACGCCCTGATCATCGAGAACGACTGGCCGGGCAACTACGATGAGGCCATCGCCCTGGCGCAGAAGAAGGGCATCATCCTGGTCGACGTCCACGTTCCCAATCCGGACAAGTCCAAGTTCATCTCCCAGATCACCATCGACAACGAGGGCTACGGGGTCACCGCCGCGGACAAGCTGGGCGAGCTCACCGGCGGCAAGGCCAACGTCCTTTTCCTGCTGAACTCGCCTGACATTCCCAACCAGGCCACCCAGCGGCAGTCCTTCATCGATCGCTCGAAGGCCAGGTGGCCCAACATCAAGGTCGTCGACACCCAGTTCACGAAGAACGACCCCGTCAACGCGGCGAAGATCCTCGAAGCCTCCCTCAAGGCCAATCCGCAGATCGACACCGCGATCTGGCTGGAGGCGGCCACGGTTTCCGTGGGAGCCGACGTGCTGCGGGAAATGAAGCTGCTGGGCAAGGTGAAGATCTTCGGCATCGACGATCCGCCGGACCTGATCGAGTCCATCCGCAAGGGCGAGGTGTTCGGCTCGTTCAACCAGAACTTCCAGAAGCAGGGCTACGAGGCCGTCCGCAACATCGTGGACTACTTCAACAAGCAGCCCTTCCCGAAGGAGACCGACGCCGGCATCGTCCTGATCACCAAGGAAAACGCCGACAGCTACGTCCCCGACATGTGGAAGCCGGTGGCGCTCAAGGGCAAGCCCTACTCGAATTTGAAGTAGGACCGGATCCGAAAGCAAGCGGCGGGACCGGGCGTCGGCCGGACGTCCGGTCCCTTTTTGCAGGGGAGACAGCTCGTGGCTGAGCAAGAGATCATTCTCGAGGGGCGGAACCTCACCAAGATGTACGGCGGGGTGCACGCGTTGAAGGACGTCACCTTCCGCCTGCCCCGCCACGAGGTCGTGGCGCTGCTGGGCGACAACGGAGCCGGCAAGTCGACCCTGGTGAAGATCCTCTCGGGGGCCATCTCCCCGACCAGCGGGCAGGTGTGGGTGGAAGGGCGGCCGGTCCAGCTGGCCGGCACCCGGCAGGCCAAGGAGCTGGGCATCGAGACCGTGTACCAGGACCTGGCCCTCGTGGACTGCCTGAGCATCGAGAAGAACATCTACCTCGGCAAGGAGATCGTGAAGAAATACCTCGGGCTGGAGGTGCTGCAGAACCGGGCGATGAAGAAGGGCGCCTTGAAGTTCCTCTCGGATGTCGGGATCAACATCGACGACCCGGAGCGCACGGTGGAGCACTTGTCCGGAGGCCAGCGCCACGCGGTGGCCATCAGCAAGGGCGCCTTCTGGACGGAGAAGATCCTGATCCTCGACGAGCCGACGGCCGCCCTCGGGGTGAAGGAGACCGGGCGGATCCTCAACATGATCCTGGAGCTCAAGAAGAAGGGGCTCTCGATCATTTTCATCACCCACAACATGGAGCACGCCTTCCTGGTGGCCGACCGCTTCTTCGTGCTGCGGGTGGGTGAGGAAGTGGGGGAGCGCCGGAAGGAAGAAACCAACCACGAGGAGATCGTGAAGATGATCACCGGCGCGATCTACATGGAAAACGCCAGGGCATAAGGAAGCTTCGATGTCCAAGGGCCTCGTTCGGCGCATTTTTGGAATCCGGGAAATCGGGGCGGTGATCCCCCTGGTGATCATCTTCACGGCCGCCAGCTTCTCCAACCCGGCCTTCATTTCCCTTCCCAACCTGCTGAACATGATCCGGGCGGCATCCTACCTTTTCATCGTCGGGGTCGGCATGACCTTCGTCCTGTGCGGGCGGGGCCTGGATCTTTCGGTGGGCTCCCAGATGGGGCTCTCGGGGATCATCCTCGGCATGCTCATGGTCTGGTGGCACGTGCCGGTCTGGCTGGCCGTGCTCATCGCTCTGGTCGCCGGCGTGGGGGCGGGGGCCGTGAACGGGTTCCTGATCACCAGCCTGCGCATCCCCCCGTTCATCGCCACCCTGGCCACCTTCTACTCCTATCGGGGCATCCTGCAGGGCATCACCAAAGCGGCCCCGATCGGGCCGATGCCGCAGGGCTTCAAGGCCTTCGGCCAGGGCGCGTTCCTCGGCATTGCCTACGTGATCTGGTTCATCATCGTCCTGCTGGCGATCGCCACCTTCGTGCTGCGAAAGACCAAGTACGGCCGCTACACCCTGGCCATGGGGGGCAACGTGGAAAGCACGCGCCTGGCCGGCATCAACACCCGCAGACTCACCTTCTCCCTTTACGTGCTCAGCGGGCTGCTGGCCTGCCTGACCAGCATCTTCTTCAACTCCCGGTTCTCCTCCGTGCAGACCACCACGGGCACGGGCATGGAGCTGCAGGCCATCGCGGCCTGCATCATCGGCGGGGTGAGCCTGTTCGGCGGCTCGGGCTCCATCCTGGGGACCCTGATCGGCTGCGTGTTCCTGACCGTGCTGGAAAACGGGATGATCATGGCCCACATTTCCGGCTACTGGCAGCAGGCCGTGGTCGGCCTGATCATCATCATCGCCATCGTCATCGATCTGGTCCGCAAGGGCGACCTGTTCAAGAAGGAATAGCTCTGGACAGGCGGCAGGCGGACGAGGGCCGGCGCAGGCGCTACTGGGCCGGGCAGCTGGACGAGGCCTACCGCTTCATGCTCGCCATCCAGGATCACCCCGTCGAGGAATGCGGCGAGCCCCTGCTGGCGCTTCCGGAAGCGGCGGCCTCAGCAAAGGCAAAGGTGCTCTTTTCCGCGCTTCCCCACGTGCGCGGGCTGCCGCGGCTATTCTTCCTACGAAAGGGCCTTGTGCCCGCGTTCCTGGAGGCCGCGGCCGAGATGAACCGCCGGGGTTGGGCCCTGAGGGTCGAGGACGCCTTCCGCACGCGGGAGATGCAGAAATACAACGCCCTGCGGCCGGATGTGTTTTCCGCGGTGCTGGCCAAGGTGCGCTGGGAGCTGGAAGGGGCCCTGCCGGGCGTCGCGCTGTTCCGCCGCAGGCTGGCGGCCCTGATCGCCATGAACCCGAAGGTCGGCACGCACTGCAGCGGCAGCGCGGTCGACGTCTCGGTAGTCCGCCTGGAAGACGGGTCGGAGATCGACCGGGGCGCCCCGTACCTGGAGATCTCGGAGAAGACGCCCATGGGCTCGCCGTTCGTTCCGGAGGAGGCTCGCAGGAACCGGGAGGAGATCACCGCGCTCATGGCCCGGCACGGCTTCCGCACCTACCGCTTCGAGTTCTGGCACTACAACCAGGGCGACGCCTACGACGCCCACCTGTCCGGCGGCGGCCTGCCCGCCCGCTACGGCCCGGTGGATCTGGATCCCGCCACGGGGGACGTAACGGCGATCGCCGACCCCCTGCTGCCGCTGAACACCGAGGAGGAGATCGGCGCCCTCCTTGAGAGGGGGGAGGGATAGAGATGGACCTCGAGCAGCTCTCCGACCTGTACCTGCAGCGGCGCGCGGAGCGCCGGGAGCGGATCGAGCGGTTCTGGAACGGCGAGCGCGGCTTCCTGATCGTCCAGCGCCCCACCTACCACCTGTGGGGCGAGTGCAACTCGGTGGAGGGGGTCTGGGTCAACAACCTGCGCCATCTGGAGTCCTGGCTGCGGATGCCCTGGTCGGATGAGCTGCCCCACCTGCAGGCCTGGTTCGGCACCGGGGTGTATGCCAACGCCTTCGGCTGCGAGTACTTGTGGCGGGAAGAAGCCCCGCCGGACACGCACCTGCGCTACCACCGCATCGAGGAGGTCCGCGGCATCACGGCTCCGGACTGGCGGGGCAGCCCGGTGATGGGCATGGTGCTGGAATGCATCGACCGGCTCAAGGAGAGGACCCGGGGACGCTTTCCGATCGCCCTCACCGACACGCAGTCCCCGTTCGACACGGCGACCCTCGTGCTGGACACCTCGGAGTTCTTCACCGCCTGCTATCTGGAGGAGGAGACGGTGGTCCAGCTCATGACCGCGATCACGACGCTCATCCTCGATTTTTCCCGGGAGCAGGCCCGGCACATCGGCGAGGAGCTGGTGTCCCGCCCCGGGCACGTCATGCCCAGCCTCACCGGGTTCCGGGGCATCACCCTTTCCGACGACAACCTGGCCGTCTCCTCCCCGCACATCAATGAGAAGTTCTCGCTGCGCTTCGACCAGTACATCGCCGAGCGGATGGGCGGGGCGGCGGTGCATTCCTGCGGGGTCTGGGACCATACCATGCGGCTGCTGCCCGGCCGGGGGGTGATGGCGGTGGACTGTTCGGTTTCACCGCGCTGGGACCCCACGCCCATGACTCCCCAAAAAGTGCGCGCGGCCCTGGGCGGCACCGGCATCGTCGTGAAGGCGCGCTGCGGGGGCACCCGCGAGGAGATCGAGCAGGCCATCGCGGCTCTGGCAGGTCCGGACCTGAGGCTGATCCTGGACATCGCCAGGATCGACGAGGAGGATGCGGCCTACGAGCGCGCGGCGGAGGCCAACTACCATCTGGCGTCGGCGCAGCTCGCCCGGGCCTACGGGGTCTGAGGCGCGCTTTCAGTCCGCGAAAAGCCGCTGCAGGGCTTCCAGCGTGTGTTCCACGAGCAGCTGGCCGCCCTCCGGCCCCACGATCCCATTGGCCACCAGCGCCCCGTACCCCCCCGCCCTCACGGCGCGCGCCGTCGGCAGGTAGCCTCCCTCGTCGCAGGAAAGCTGGGCGTGCAGGGTGAGCGCCGCCGGGCTGCGGGCCCGCAGGCGCATCCCGTAATCCAGGTACAGCTCGAAGGGGCTGGTGGCCAGGGCCGTGTCCCCCAGCCTCAGGACGTGCAGTTCCGCGGCGAAATCCGGTTCCCGCCGCTGGGTCTGAAAGCGCTTCACTACGGCTTCCAGGTTGCGCATGAGCACGAAGTCGTCGTTCTTGTCGTCGTACGGGCCGGGCTGCGGGATTTTCTCCGCCTCGTTGATCCTGCGCACGAAACGGGCGTAAGCGCCGTCAGGAGACTGCGGGTCGGCGGGTTCCCGGGCGGTGAGGGCGGCCAGCTCGGCGGTGGCCCGGGCGTACTGCTCCAGGCTGACCATCCGCACCGGCAGCCGGGGCGTGCGGACCTCGTGTTCCAGCAGGAGGTCCGTCTTCCGCGCGGCTTGCGCCCGGGGCAGGGCTTCGGCCACCGCCTCGGCCAGACGGTCGCCCAGCTCCACCAGGCCCTCTTCGTCCCAGTAGGTGGGCCCCGAGCGCCACGGCCGGGTCAGGTCGCGCGGCGACTGGTCCCCGGCCGCGCCGACCTGGCAGAGCACGAATAGGCGATCGCCGAAACGCTCCTTCAGCCGACGGCGCATTTCCCCGAACATGTCCGCGGTCACCACGTAGGTGGCCTCCATGACCTGGGAGGGGCAGGCCACGTTGGTGAGGATCCCCGTGAGCTTCCCCTCCAAGTTCCAGACCCCGATCACCCCGACCGTGTCGTCCTGCCCGGACTCCATCCCCGCGAAATCAGGCCGGGCCGTGGACCCGTACATTTCCGAGCTGCCGTCCCGGTAGTGCGCGCGGCGGCAGTGTCCCACGGAGGCCAGGCCGCAGGCCGCGCCCACCTGGGCGGGAGCCCGGGAGCGCCAGGCGTCCGCGGCGGCGGAAGTCAGGCCGTCCAGCAACTGGACGCGGAACTCCTCGTTTGACAGCAGGGCGGGATCATGCTTCCACCATTGCAGCGGGTCGTGGGCCGCCGGCGCGCAATGCGTGTGGGTGCAGCTGATCACCAGGCGGGCCGGATCGAAGTCGGCAACCAGCTTCCGCAGCCGCCCGCGCACGGCCTCCACCAGCGGCCGGTCCACCATGGCTTGATCGCAGGACACCAGGATCGCCTGGGCGCCCCCTCCGCCCCCTTCCCCGTGCTCCAGGGCCAGGGCGGTCACCCCGAGGGGGTCGCGGATGGAGCGGGCCACGCGGTGGTAGTATTGCCCGAAAAGCTCGGCGGTGCGCCGTGGGGTGATGTCGGCCGCCCCCCAGCCGGCCTTCAGGGCCGCTGCCGGTGATTTGCTCATGTAGATCCTCTCGTGCCCGATCAGCGACCGAGTCGGGCGTGCGCCCTGATGGAGGCCAGGAGTCGTTCGAGGGCCTGCGCGACCAGGAGGGCAAGGCCTTTCCGAGCTGCCGCGGGGGGGCTTTCGTCCGCCTCAGGACGCGATTCGACGACAGGCGGCTGCTTCGTGCGCCGCACCAGCCCGGCCAGGCTCTCGTGTTTCCAGACCCACAGGAAGGCCCGAACCACATCCGGGTCAAACTGCCGGCCCGCTGCCTGCTTCAGCTCCGCAAGGGCGCTGCCCACCTGCATGCGCTTGCGGTAGGGGCGGTTGGAGGTCATGGCGTCGAAGGCGTCGGCCACGGCGATGATCCGGCCCGGAAGCGGGATATCGCGGCCTGCCAGGTGTTCAGGGTAGCCCTGCCCGTCGAAGCGCTCGTGGTGGTGCAGAACGCAGGGGATGGCCTTCTTCAGGAAGGCGATGTCGTGGAGGATGAGCAGGCCCTTGGTCGGGTGCTCCTGGAGCTCCGCGTACTCGGTCCGGTCCAGGGGACTCTTCTTGCGCAGGATGGCGTCGGTCACCCCGATCTTGCCGACGTCGTGCAGCAGGGCCCCGATTTCGATGTTGAACATGTCCTCGCCGGTGAGACCCATGCGCCCGGCGATGTACTTGGCGATCGTCCTGACCCGCTCGGTATGGCCGCGGGTATAGGAGTCCCGGGCTTCCAGAGTGTTCACCACCGCTTTGATGGTGTCCAGGTAGGCCCGGGACAGGTCCTGGTTCTTGCACTGCAGCTTGGAAATCATCAGCGCTTCGGCGTCCCGCAGGCGGCCGGACAGGACCCGCATCATGGCGTCGGCCAGTAGCGGGGCCTTGCTCAGGAAGACCTTGAAATCATTGCGCGAGATCTCCAGGAGGATGGTCGGCTCCAGGGCCCGGGCGGTGGCCGAGCGCCGCCCCTCGTCCAGCAGCGCGATTTCCCCGAGAAAGCCTCCCCGGGTTTCGGTGGACAGCTCCGTCTGCTCGCCGGACTCCAGCATCTTGGTGATTTGGACCTGGCCGCTGAGGATGATGAAGAAATGGTCAGCCGGACCGTTCTCCTTGATCACGATCTGGCCGCTGCGAAAGCTGCGCACCCGGGCCGACCGGGCCACCAGCTTCAGCTGCTCGTCGGACATCTGCGTGAAGAACTCCAGCTTGCGCAGCATTTTCAGAGAGGGGTGTTCCGGCGTGGTGCGCACCAGCGAGCGCAGCCCGCGCTTCTTCGGCCGGAGAGCCGAAGCGGCCGGCCTGCCAGGCCGGAAGGAGCCGGAGGCGAAGGAAGGGGCTTCGGCCCGGCGCAAGCTTCCGTTGACTGGCTCGCGTACACTCAGAACAGATGCCTTGGCCTTCACTTTCATTCCTCTGCGACTGTAACTAGCCTATCCGTGTCCAGTCAATCGGCTAAATCGGCGAAGCCGGCCGCGCAGGCTCTGGCCAGCTCCGATGCTGCCATGATCATCTGCAGGCCCCGGCTGCCGGCATTGACGTAGATCCTCTCGTGCAGCTGGGCGGTCTCGTCGATCCAGGTGCGGTACTCTTTCTTCATTCCCACCGGCGAGCAGCCTCCCCGTACGTAGCCGGTGAGAGGGTGGAGCTCCTTCAGCCCGATCAGCTCCACCTTCTTCACCCCGGCGGCCCGCGCGGCCTTTTTCAGCTCCAGTTCCAACGGCGCGGGGATGCAGTACACGAGGATCTCGCCCTTCTCGCTGCGCGCCACCAGGGTCTTGAAGACGATCTCCGGCTCGACCCCTAGCCGGCGGGCCACGGCCACCGCATCGGCGTGCTCCTCGCCCGCCTCGTAGGATGCCGTTTCGAAAGGGATGCCCAGGGACTCGATGATCCGGATGGCATTCGTCTTCTGCGCCATGGTGCCCGGGCGATCCCCTACTGCAGCTGCTCTTTCAGCCGTTCCAGCGATTGCTTTTCCTTCAGCAGCCGCGAGTATTCCCTCATCGCGGTGGAGTCGGCGGTCCTGTCCACGACCTCCTTCACGATGCGGATCGCGGAATCCAGGTCGCCCAGCGCCTCGTACATGATCCCGGCGTTGACCCCGGCGGCCGGATTCTGGGTGCCGCTCCACACCTGGAGGAAGATTTCCAGCGCCTGGTCGTACACGTTGCCCTTGACCAGCTCATCCGCGGCCTTGAGGTCTGGATTCTTGGTCTTGTCCTTCATCAGGGCGCGGTAGACGACCTCCTTGTACGGTGCGATCTGCTTGGCGATCCGGGAGACCATCGGGTTGAGGATCCGCCTGCAGACCTCCTCGTCGGCTTCCAGCTGCGCGCGGTTGTCGTACTTCACGTCGTCGCTCTCGCTGTCCTCCAGCGTCTTGGTGGCCATGATCGCCCCGGTGGCCGTATTGACGGTGCGGTAGGTGAGGCGGATGGATATCTCCCGCTTCAGCCAGCGGACCTGGGTGGTGTATTCCAGGCCCGTTTCCGCGTCCTTGACGGTCTCCTTTTCCCAGTGGTCGGTGCGCTTGTTCACGAACCTGGTGATGTCGCCTACGATGATGGCCTGGGCCCCGACCATCTGCCCGATCATGATGGCATCCGCCTGCCTGCTCCCGCTGTTTTTCATGGCCGTAGACACGTCGCCGGGATTGATCACCTCGAAGTATCCGGTGTTGATCAGGGCGGCCAGCATCCTCTCGGTGACGTAGCCGGCCATCTGCTCCTTCAGGGGCTTCTCCCGGACCTGTTCGATGCCCAGGGCCTTGGCCAGGGCCATGGCCCAGATCTCGTTGAAGCTGAGCGTCCTGTCCCCGTCGGGAGGGAACCCGAAATCGAGCACCGCCACCCGTTTGGCGCCGGCCATGTTGACTTCCGCGGGCCGGGTCAGCTCCATCCGGATGGTCGTGGCGCAGCCCAGGAAAGAAAGCACCAAACCGAAGGCAACAACGAACTTAGTGAATCCTTTCACGATTACCTCCTTGGTTAGATGATCGGCAGGAGGCGCCCCTGCTTGATTCCCCTAGTCTGCCTATGCTTGCGCGCTTCGGCCCGGCGAATTACAATCGGCGCATGAAACGCCATATCTTCGATCCCGAGGTCATCGACCAGTGCGCGCTGGCCGGCATCGGGCACCCCAAACCCGAGATGTTCGACCGGATCGCCCGCGCCATCGAGGAGCGCTACCCGGGCACCCTCTATCATGACCAGCCCTGGATCTACAGCATTGCCGGCGGGGCGATGATCCAGATGAAGCTCTACTTCGCCTCCCTGCACGAGTACCTCATGATCTGGGGCACGCCCATCGGCTCGGAGGGCCATTCGGGGCGCCACCGGGTGGCCTTCTGGGACACGGTGATCGACGGGGAGACCTGGTACTTCGCCGAGGGGCAGTTCGAGAAGCGCATCTACCGGCCGGGGGACCGCATCTTCGTGGGCAAGGGCCAGGCCTGCGGCATGAACTTCACCGACGGGGTCTGGGCGCTGGAGTACGCGCGGGGCTCGATCTGGCGCAGCCTGCCCTTCGGGCTGGCGGACGAGATCCTGAGCTGCCGCGATTTCATGGCCGTGAAACAGACCGTCGCCGTCTATATGACTCTGATCGGCCGGCACTGGAGCGCGCCCTACAGCCGGGGGTTGCTGCGCAAGCTGGTGGGCAGAATCATGGCCAGGGTCGGGCGGCGGGTCGCGGCGCGCCTGGTGCCGCCCCCTCCGAAGGAGCTCAGCCGCTCCGGAAGCCCGCGCGCCGTGCAGCCGGCCCGCAGGTCCAGGGCCGGCAGGTAGCGGGACTCAGGCCAGCAGGTCCAAGTTCTGGCCCATGCCGGCCTTCAGCCAGCCGGTGCCTTTCGTCGCGTTATAGGAGCCCACGAATACCGACGGGCGGCCGCCTGCCGGTCCGGCCGCGTTGTCAGCCGGCGCCTGGCGGGCCACTCCCTCCGCACCCTTGGGCCACAGTACCGAATAGTTCATGATGGTATTATCGATGACGTTTGCCATTCTGGGGACCTCTTATATTAGTTAGAAGATAATGATTGTCGCCTGCCGGGGTCAAGCAACGGCAGGCCCGCGGAGGCCCGAGGAGGCGCTCGGAGGCGCGCGGAGCCCGCGGGGCCCCGCTATCCAACCGGCCCCGGCGACCATATATTCTCTTTCCAGGGGGGTTTCCATGGAAAAGAAGGGTATCGCCGTGATCGGGGCCGGCATGATCGGGGCGGCGCATGCCAGCGGGTACCGCGCCCAGCTCCCGAGGTTCCTGAAAAGGGAGCCGGGACTCCACCTGTCCACGGTCTGCGATGCCAACCAGAAGGCGGCCCAGGCCCTGGCGGCCGGCTATGGGTTCCCCCGGGTATCCCTGCGCTGGCAGGAAGTCGTCGCGGAGGATTCGATCCGCATCCTCAGCGTGGCCCTGCCCAACTTCCTGCACGAGGAAGTGACCTATGCCGCGCTGAGCGCCGGGAAGCACGTCATCTGCGAAAAGCCGCTGGCCCTTACGGCCGCCGGGGCCAGGATTCTCTGCGCCAAGGCGGCGGAGGCGGGCCTGACCGCCGCCACCGTGTTCAACTACCGCAGGTTTCCCGCCGTGGCCGCAATCAAGAAGCTGGTGGAGCAGGGACGGATCGGTGATCCGGTGCAGATCGTCGTGCAGGCGCAATCCGAGTACGCGGCCGATCCTCAGCGGCCCTTCAGCTGGCGTTACTCAAGGCAATTGGCGGGCGGTGGCGCGCTGTATGACGTCGGGACCCACGCGATCGACGCGGCGATGTTTCTCTGCGGTGAATTGGAGGAAATCCTGGGAGCCGTCGAAACAACGGTGATCAGGAAGCAGGTTCCTCCCCGTGGCGGCGACCACGGGGCACGGGCACGCGGAACTGGGCGCGGAGCAGCGCTCCGTGGACACCGACGATCTGAGCTCCGCCGTGATGAGGTTCAAGAGCGGCTGCCTGGGCCTTTTTTCCGCCAGCCGGGTCGCGGTGGGCATGGGCAACACGCTCTCTTTCTTCCTCGCCGGGACCCTCGGCTCGGCAAGGTTCAGCACCGAGCGGCCGGACGAGTATCAGCTGGCCCGACGGGACGGCCCGGGTCCTGCTTCCTTTTCGACCCTGCGCAACAGCGCCTCCTCCCCGTACGCCTCCGAGTACCTGCCGGTTCCCCATGATGGGGTGGCCGTCGGGTACGCGGAAGCCTTCGGCTTCATGATCGGCGAGTTCCTGGAAGCGGCGCTTTCCGGCGTCGCCGATGGCCAACGGGCCGCTCGCCGATGGCTTGCGGGCGGCCGAAGCTCTGGAGGCGATACAGCGGGCGGCCGAGCTGGGAAGGCCGGTCCGGCTGCAGGAAGTCAGGCAGTAGCATGAAGATCGGGCTGGCCGCGGATGGATTGCCGGCGCTCAGCCTCGAGCAATGCCTGCACCGCATTGCGGAGCTCGGTCTGCAGGCCGTCGAGTTCGGCACCGGGGGCTGGTCGGCGGCGCCTCATCTGAAGATCGAGAGGCTGCTGGATGACAAACCGGCGCAGGACAGGCTGCTGTCGCTGGTGCGGGATCACGGATTGAGCATATCGGCTTTGAACTGCTCGGGTAATCCGCTTCATCCCGGCGAATCGGGCGGCAGGGACCGGGAAACCACCCTGCGGACGTTGGAGCTGGCCTCGCAGCTGGGGGTGGAGCGGGTCGTGATGATGTCGGGTCTGCCTGCCGCTCCCGGCGATCGATACCCCAACTGGATCACCTCCTCCTGGCCGCCGGAAACCGAAGTGATCCTGGAATGGCAGTGGAAAGAACGACTGATCCCCTATTGGCGGCAGCTCGCGCCCATCGCCGAGGCCAAGGGCCTGAGGCTCTGTCTGGAACAGCACGGCCGGCAGTGCGTCTACAACACGGAAACCTTCTTCCGGCTGCGGGACGCCGTCGGGCCCCGCATCGGAGTCAATTTCGACCCCAGCCACCTGCTTTGGATGGGCGGTGACCCGGTGCAAGCCATCCAAGCCCTGGGCGAGTGCATCTTCCACGTGCACGGCAAGGATACCCGGATCGAACCTGGATCCGCGATCAACGGTCTTCTGGATGCCAAGCCGGCGGCCCTGGTCCAGCTGAGGTCGTGGAATTTCGCCAGTCTCGGCCATGGCCGCTCCTTCGGGTCCTGGCAGCGCATTGTGGCGGCCCTGAAGCGGGCCGGCTATGATGACGTGATCAGCATCGAGAACGAGGATCACCAGCTCCAGGCCGATGACGCGATACGCACTTCCGCGGAGGTATTGAAGCTCGCCATCGCCGATCTGAAATGAGAGGAGGAGGGCAGCTTGAAGAAGTTCAACGTCGGGCTGCTGGGGTGCGGCGATGTCAGCGACATCTACTTCGAAACCTGCAAGAGCTTTGAGATCCTCCAAATCACCGCCTGCGCCAGCCTGCACATCGAAAACGCCCGGAAAAAGGCCCTGAAGCACGGCATCCCCAAGGCCTGCAGCATCGAAGAGCTGATCGGCGATCCCGAGCTGGACATCATTCTCAACCTGACCGTGCCGGAAGCGCATGCGGGGCTGACCCTGGCGGCGCTGGAAGCGGGCAAGCACGTGTATTCGGAGAAGCCGCTGGCGGCCGACCTGGCCGGCGGCCGGAAGATCCTGAGCACGGCCCGCTCCAAGGGCCTGCAGGTGGGCTGCGCGCCGGATACTTTCCTGGGCGCCAGGCTGCAGACCTGCCGCCGGGTGATGGACGAGGGCCTGATCGGCGACCCGCTCGGCAGCCGCCGCCTTCATGGTGTGCCACGGGCACGAGTGGCACCATCCCAACCCGGCCTTCTTCTATCAGGCAGGCGGCGGGCCCCTGCTGGACATGGGGCCCTACTACCTGACGGCCCTGGTTTCGCTTCTCGGGCCGGCGCTCAGGTGCTGCGGTCTGGCAAAAAAGAGCTTCTCCGCAAGGACCGTCGAGAGCGGAGCCCGGCGGGGGGAAACGCTGCGGGTCGAAGTCCCCACGCATGTCTGCGGCAGCGTCGAGTTCGACGCCGGCGCCCTGGCCACGATCGTCACCAGCTTCGACGTGTGGGATTCGCAATTGCCCAGGATCGAGATCTACGGCACCAGGGGCACGCTGTGCCTGCCGGACCCGGACCCTCTGGACGGCCCGAATCTCTTCGGCGGGCCGGTCTGGGTGAAAACAAAGGAAAAATCCAGGTGGTGTGGACTGCCCAGGGCCGGCGGACGGGACCAATGGGAGGAGGTTCCGGCGCGGCACCGCTATGGTCGAAACAGCCGCGGGCTCGGCCTGGCCGACCTGGCCTATGCCATCCGGGACGGCAGGCCGGCCCGGGCCGGCGCGGAGATGGCCTATCACTGCCTGGAGATCGCGCACGGTCTGCTGCGTTCCTCGCGAGCAGGCCCAGTACTATCGGCTGCAGAGCAGCTGCACCCGGCCGGCCCCGCTGCCGATCGACTTTCCGGATGGTGAGGCTCAGGAACGCCCGGCGGCCGGATAGGTCCCCAGCAGTTTGCAGGTCTCGAAAATACGCATCAGCTTTTCCACCGATACGTCCGGCTGGATGTTGTGGGCCCCGGCCAGGATGAGCCCGCCGCCGGCCGCGGCGGACCGGATCACCCTGCGGATCTCTTCCTCGATTTCGCCCGGCGACCCGAAGGGCAGGATCCCCTGCGTGTCCAGCCCGCCGAAAAAGGCGGCCCTGTCGCCGAACTGCCGCTTGAGCCTGGCCAGGTCCATGTCCCTGGCGGTCGGCTGCAGGGCGTTGAGGATGTCGACTCCGATTTCCAGGAGCTCCGGGATGAGCGCATAATAGGAGCCGCAGGAGTGATAGGCGATCTTCACCCGCGGGCTGGCCGCCTTGAGGGTCCGGATGACCGTCCGCATCCTCTCCTTGAAGTGTTTGCGCCACATCGCCGGGGAAAGGAGCAGTCCCTGCTGGGTGCCCAGGTCATCCCCCAGCCAGAGGAAATCGGCCCCCAGCTTCAGCAGCTCCCTGCCCACCTCGATGCTGTACTGCATCACCCGGTCCAGCAGGGCGAACACGTAGTCCTTCTCCAGGCTCAGATCGACCAGGAACTTTTCGAATCCGGTGAGATACCAGGAGGCCTCGAACACCGTGCATTCCATGTCGCCGCAGATCGCGTAGCGTTCCCCGTACCGCTCGACGACCTCCCGGGCCAGGTCGAAGCGTCCCGGAGCATGCGGATCGGGGAAAGGGAAGCGCTCCACCTCCGCCAGGCTCTCCGCCTCCGCCAGGGGGTGGCCGACCATCTCGCTGTAGTAGCCGGTGGTCCGATACTTCACCTGCCATTCGTTGGTGACCAGGCCCGCTTCCAGCTCCCGGGTTGGAGAGCCCCGCGGGGAGCAGGCCCCGATCCCGACGACGTCATTGCCCAGCGGCAGCAGCAGCTGGTGGTAGGAGATGCGGTTCTGGGAGAGCGGGGAATCCGCCAGGGTGTAGTCGGCGATCCCCAGCTGCGCGGCTCAGGCGGGCGGCAACCTGCGGCGTGATGGTGAAAAACAGCGGGACCCTGTCCGGCTCCTGGAGCCGTATGGCCTCGAGCACTCTCTGGCGGGGGGACAGCTCCCCGAGGTCAGCTTTCATTGCCGATCCTTTCGGCTTCCTGCCTGGCGATCCGCACCCACCGGACGGCGTTCTGGGGATTTCCGCCCAGGGTGTGGTTGTCCTTCATGATGATTTCCACCCGGCACCCGCGCGTGATTTCCAGGGACCGCCGGAGCTGCTTTCGGAGCGCCGGCTCATCGATCGCCGGCCTGGCCAGGTCCGCCGGATTCGGTTTCCAGGACAACACGTACCTGTCCTCCAGCAGCCCGGCCATCTTTTCCAGGTTGGCCCAGGCCGACACCGAGACCCGGCGCAGATTGGGCACCCGCTTCACCACGGCCCAGCGCGAGTCCAAAGGCTCGCAGCAGCCGTAGCAGTTCAGGCCGAAGCGCTCCAGGAGCGGGAGCTGGTAGGGGAAGATGAACTCCGCGAACATCTCCGGGGAAACGCCCACCGTCTCCTGGCTCTCGGCGAACCCCCACATCTGCCTCGGTCTTCACCGCGCTGCCGGACCCGCGCGCCGGAAGCTGGCTGGTGTACCCGAACCCGCCGGAGCCCACGTACAGGTCCGTGTTCAGGCTGAGCAGACCGTTTGCTTCCAGGTAATCGAGCTTCTGCAGATGGCCGTCGCGCAGGATGCCCATCAGCCGGTGCACCAGCCGCGGCCGCTCCACCAGGTCGTACATGAGCTGCTCCAGACCCCGCAGCAGGGAAAGGTTCAGGGTCAGCCCCAGGCTCCACCACCAGACGCCCGTCAGCCGCACCTGCAGCAGGTCGCCGAAGGTTTCCTCGGCCAGGGATACGGTCTGCCGGGTCGTCTCCTGGTCGATCCGGAACGCCGGCGGGTGCAGCTTCTCGATGTCCGCTTCGCGGGACAGGGCCGCTTCCCAGACGTAGGAGCCGCCCTGCGGTCCCGCCGATCTGCCTCTCGCTCGCCCCCCAGTCGTCCTCGGTATGCGTGTAGCCGATGTCGAAGAACGGCTCGCTGACCTTGTCGTCCTGGAGCGACTCGGCCCAGAACAGCTCCTTGCGCAGCACCATTTCCCAGCGCCTGGCCAGGGCGCCGCGGCACCGCAGGCTCGCGGAGGGCAGGATTTCGTTCCAGCCGTTTTCCGGGTCGCAGAACACCAGGGGCCGGGTAGGCTGCAGATCGTTGTGCCTGCGCCAGAGCTCCCGCTTCTGCTGCTGCTCCGGCAGCGCCGCTTGTCCCGCGAGCTTTTCCGCCAGCTCCCTCAGGATGCCTTTGTCCCCGGGCAGGAGGGATTCTTCCCCCTGGCGTCCCGCGTTGAAGTTGGGCGTCGACAGCAGAGCCGCTCCATCCCAAAGGCCGGTCACGTTCAGCATGTTCGGTGCGAGTACATTGCTTCCCTGAACAGCAGGCTGTCAAGTAAAAAGCTTGACAGGCCTTTCGGGTCGCAGATAATGATTTTTCAGTATATTGAGTGGTAACCAAGGAGGTGCGCTCATGTAGGAGGCGGCGAAGAGGTCGGTCGTACAGCGTCAATCGTTCGAAACGTTTCAAAAGGAAGGCAACCATGAAAAAACTCGTCCTGTTTCTGCTCGTGTTTGCGCTGATTACCGGTTTCGCTTTCGCTCAGGCCAAGAAAATGGAAGACATCACCATCCGTTTCTTCGCCGGCGGAGATGCGGGGGATCCCTTTGCCTCCATCGTGTACAGGGGCGCTCTGGCCGCCCAGAAGGCGCTCGGCGTCAAGGTCGATTACGTGTTCTCGGGATGGGACAACGAGAGGATGGTGGCCCAGCTCCGTGATGCGATCGCGGCCAGGCCGGACGGGATCGCCATGATGGGTCACGCGGGAGATGCCGCCATCATGCCGCTGGCGGAACAGGCCGCCAAGGCGGGCATCGTGATGATCTATCAGAACGTGGACGTTCCCAAGGTGCGGGCCAGGTTCGGCGGCGCCTACGTCGGGGCGCAGCTGGAGTCGCAGGGTCGGGCCCTGGCGGAGACCGCGATCCAGAAGTTCGGCCTGAAGAAGGGCGACCGGGTCATCGTGTTCGGCAACTGGGGCATGCCCGGCCGCTACATCCGGGAAGGGGGCTCCGCGGACGCGTTCACCAAGGCCGGGCTGATCGTGACCAAGCTGACCATCACCAACGAGCAGGTCGCCAATACGCAGCTCCTGCTGCCGGTGATCAGCGGCGCGATCCTCGCCCAGCCGGCGACCAAGCTGATCCTGTACTCCAACTCCGCGAATCTCGGGGCGGTTCCCATGTACATGGACAGCCTGGGCAAGAAGCCCGGCCAGATCATCAACATCGGCTTCGACACCAGCCCGGCCATCGTGGACGCCTTCCGCCGGGGCTACGTGCAGCTGAGCTCGGACCAGCAGCCCTACCTGCAGGGCTTCATCCCGGTCACCAGCCTGGCCCTGTCGGTCGCCTACGGCTTCAGCCTGATCGGCTACGACACCGGGGCGGGTTATGTGACGCCGGAGAACCTGGAAGATATCGCGGCTCTGGCCGAAGCGGGCCTTCGCTGAGCGCGCGGATAGCAGATTAGGCAAATGCCCACGGGGCGGGAGCATCCGCCCCGTGGGACCATTACGGGGCGGAGGTCCGAAAAAAGCCAATGAGCAGGGTAAAAGACGTCCTCGTCCGGCATAAGATCGAGTTCGCCGTACTGGCGGTTTTCTTCGTCCTGATCGGCGTCTTCGCGATCGCCAATCCCAGGGTATTCTTCAACTACCGGGCCTACCTCGCCGTGTTCACCACCCTGGGCGCCTCCATCGTCCTGGTCACCGCCAGCGTGTTCGTCGTGGCCAGCGGCGAATTGGACCTCTCCTTCCCCTCCATCATCGGGCTGTCGGCCATGGTCTTTGCCCTGATCGCCCGGGCCGGCGCCAGTCCCATTCTCGCCTTTTTCGCCGCCCTGCTCACGGGAGCCTTCTGCGGGTTCCTGAACGGGGTGCTGGTCACCCGGGTCGGCCTCTCCTCGCTGGTGTCCACCCTGGGAATGAACTTCCTGCTCCGCGGCCTGATCATGATCCTGACCGGGGGGCTGGCGATTCCGCTGACCGAACTGCGGGAAACCCCCTTCTGGAACCTGTTCGCCGGGAAGATAGGGGAGTTTCCGGTGCAGCTGCTCTGGGGGCTGGGCTTCGCCTTCCTCGGCTGGCTGCTGTTCACCCGGCACCGCTTCGGCGGCCACGTCTGCTACGTCGGGGACAACCTGACCAGCGCGAGGGAAATGGGCATCCGGGTCAACCGGATCAAGACCTGGACCTTCATGCTGATGGGCTTCAGCGCCGGGTTCACGGCGGTCCTGGTGACCCTGCTCAACAGCACTTTCTGGCCCAACACCGGGGAAGGATACCTGCTGCTGATCCTGGCGGCGGTTTTCCTGGGAGGGACCCCCACCTGGGGCGGGATCGGCACGATCTGGGGCGCGGTGATCGGAGCCTTCATCCTCGGCTTCATCGAAACGGGGATCGTGGCCGCGGGCCTCACCGGCTTCTTCACCCAGTTCTTCTACGGCCTGATCCTGATCCTGGCCTTGATCAGCCATCGCTACGTGGGCCTGAAGAGAAAATAGGAGCAGCAGAGGAACAAATGAGCGAGCAAAAAGACTGTCTGATGAAGGTATCCGAGGTCTGCAAGCACTTCGGGTTCATCCAGGCGCTGAAGAACGTCAGCTTCGAAGTCGGGTACAACGAGATCGTGGGGCTGATCGGCGACAACGGGGCCGGCAAGTCGACCCTGATCAAGACCCTGACCGGGGTGCATCAGCCGGACTCCGGCCTGCTGTACTGGAAGGGCAAGAGGCTGCGAAAGCTTTTCGGTCCATGCCGCCCGGGAGATGGGGATCGTCACGGTCTTCCAGGACCGGGCCCTCGCCGAGCAGCATTCCATCTGGCGGAACATCTTCATGGGCAAGGAGCTGACCGGCTGGGCGGGGTTCATGCGGGTCAAGAAACAGAAGGAGGAAACCCAGAGGCTCATGAAGGAGATGATGGGCTTCACCTCCACCTTCGTGACTCCCGAAACGCCGGTCGGCAACATGTCGGGCGGGGAGCGGCAGGGGGTGGCGATCTGCAGGGCCCTGTACTTCGAAGCGGACCTGATCATCCTCGACGAGCCCACCGGCGGACTCTCGCTGTCCGAAACCCGCAAGGTCCTCAAGTTCGTCAGCAGCATCAAGGAGAGCGGCAAGTCCTGCATCTTCATCAGCCACAACATGTTCCACATCTATCCGGTGGCCGACCGCATCATCATCCTGGACCGGGGCGAGATCGTGGAGACCTTCGTCAAGGGCCAGATCAGCCTGGACAAGCTGGAGGCCAAGCTGCTGGAGATCGCCGGGACCAGCGAAATCGACCTCAAGGTGCCGGTAGGCAGCAAAGCCGTCGCTCAGAAATAGTCCACCATTGGCACCCCGTCCAGGGACACCGCTTCCCAGCCTGGTTCCTCTGTTCCTCGCGGCGGCGGCCACCGCGCTCCTGGGATTCTTCCGCGCGCGCGAGCTGGGGCCCTCGCTGCTGTCGGCGTTTTTGGCCCTGGGCGGCGGGCTGCTGATCCTCCACAGCCTGCTGGCCCTGCACCTGCACCAGTCCACCGCCTTCCTGGCGGGCCTGGAGCTGGCCTACGCCGCGCTGCTGCTCCTGCGCAGCCAGGCCGCCCCCCTGCTGGGCCTGGACCTGCCGGCCTTCGCCCGTCTGCTGGCCGTGACGATTCCCGCGGCCTTGATCCTGGTCCACTTCCCCGGACAGGGCAGGCCCCTGGGCGCCGGCGCCGTGCTGCGGGCCGTGCTGCTGGTGGCCCTGCCTCTGCTGGCCAGCCTGGGGGTGCGCTGGTTTCCCGGCCCCGCGGCCGCGGTGCTGGGCCTGCGCCTGCCCGTCCTGCCCTGGCCTCCGGCTCTGCCGCAGCTCGCGCTGGCGCTGCTGCTGGCCCTGGCACTGCAGCTGGCCCTGCGGCGGGGCCGCGGCCTGTATGACCTGGGACTGGCCGCCGCCCTGCTTCCCCGCTACCTGCTCCTGCAGCAGGCCGCTTCCGGGGCCGAGCGCGGCTTCCCCGCCCGCGCGGCCCTGGCCGCGGTGCTGGGCCTGCTGATTCTTCTTTACGGATTGTACCGGTTGTTCTGGCAGAGGGCCTTCCAGGACGAGCTCACCGGCATCGGCAACCGGCGCTCCTTCGAGGACGCCCTGCGGGCCCTGCCCCGGCGCTATTGCCTGGCCATGATCGATATCGATCACTTCAAGGCGGTGAACGACACCTATGGGCACGCGGAGGGCGATCATGCCCTGCGCCGGGTGGCCTCCCAGATCAGGGCGGCTTTCGGCTCCGCCGCCTTCCGGTACGGCGGGGAGGAGTTCGCCGTGATCCTGCCTGAGAGCGGGCCGGAGCAGGCCCGGGAAAGACTGGAACGGCTGCGCCGAGATGTGGCGGAGGCGACCTTCGTCGTCAGGCGCGGCCGGGACCGCCGCCGGAAGCACCGCGGTGCGAAACCCGAACGGCGGTCGACCGGCCGGGACCGCCGTCGCGGCCAGTATTCCGCCTCCCGCCGGGCGGCCGGAGGCACGGCCAGGCACCAGTTGACGGTGAGCATCGGCCTGTGCGCCGCCGACGGCTCCGAGCAGCCCCAGGAGGCATTGCTGCGGGCGGACGCCGCCCTTTACCAGGCCAAGAAAAGCGGGCGCAACCGGCTGGTCACCTCAAGCTAAGCCCAGCTCCTGGTGGATGCGCTGGACGACCTCCGGCTCCAGCCCCAGCGCGGAGGCCAGCTCCTGCAGGTACTGCTTTTCCTCCGGCGTGTCCACCTCGATGGCCAGCAGCGAGGCGGAGTACAGCTCGACCGCCAGTTCCAGCTTGCCTTTGGCGGCGGAGACCAGCACGGCGGTCTCCATGGGCTTCTTCAGTTCGGCGGCCAGGAACTCCAGGGCCTGTGCGTCGGCGCCGCTTTCCTGCACTCTTCCGAGGATGCGTTGGATCTCGCTCTCTTCCACCCGGCCGTCCGCCTTGGCCGCGTTGATCATCGCCTTCAGGACCAGCTCGGAGTTGCGCGCCAGCTCCGCCCGCTCGGCTTCCGACTGCGGAGCCGCCAGCCCCAAGGGGACCTTGCCGGTCTGCCCGCCCCGGTTCTTCAGCGCCTGGTAGGCCATGGCTCCCAGAAGGGCCATGACGCCTCCGCCCAGGCCGCCGCGCACGGCCCCTCCCAGCCCCCGCCGGCCGCCGAGCAGCACGCCGGCCAGCGCGCCCAGCCCGCCGATGGCCAGGTTCCGGTTGCCTCCGACCGCGCGCCCGGCCTGGTTCAGGATTTCGCCGAGCCTGCCCCCCAGCCCGGCAGGGCTACCGCCCTGGCCGCCGCCACCCAGGCCGCCCTGGCCGCCGGACCCCTGGCTGGAGGCCCAACCCCCCATCGAGTTCTTGAGCCGGTCGGTGGAGGACCGGCCGCGCAGGCCGGACTGCGTCACGGCTCCCAGGATATCTTCTATGTTCATGGCTTAAACATAGGATCGAGCGGGACCGCTGTCAAACGCGACCGCCCAACCCTGTCAGGAATCCGGCCACGCAGGGTCCGGCCAGCCGCAGGCTGTAGCCTCCCTCCTGGACGACCAGCACCGGCACCGCCAGGGAACCGATCATCCCGCCCAGGCCGGGAAAGCTCTCCACCGGCAGCTGCAGGCCGCCCACCGGGTCCTCCAGCACCGTGTCCACGCCGAGGGAGACCACCAGGAAGTCCGGCCGAAAGGCGCGGATCGCCTCCAGGGCCTGCGCCAGGATCTCGCGGTAGGACCTCCTGGTTCGTGCCCGGGGGCAGCGGGAAGTTGTGGTTGAAGCCCAGGCCCGCGCCGCTGCCCCTCTGCTCACGGTAGCCGCTGAAGCAGGGGTAGGAGACATCGGGGTCCGCGTGAAGGGAGACGAACAGGACTTCCGGTGAATCGTAGAAGATGTCCTGGGTGCCGTTGCCGTGATGGTAGTCGATGTCCAGGATGGCCGGCCGGCCCCGGGCCAGCAGCCGGCGGGCGGCCAGGGCTTAATGGTAGCAGTATCCCCCATAATAGTCGCGCCCGGCGTGATGGCCCGGCGGCCGGCAAAGCGCGTAGGCGGCCCGCTCCCCTTCCAGGAGCAGGTCCGCGCCGGTCAGCGCGCAGGCGGCGGCCTGGCAGGCCGCCTCCCAGGTGCCTTCCAGCAGTGGGGTCTGCGGATCGAAGCAGTAATAGCCGGCCTGCCGCACCAGGTCCTGAGGCCGGCGGTCCAGGCCGCGCAGGGCGAACACGTCCGGCAGGACCGGCCCCGGCCGTCCGGTGCGGGTCCGCCAGGCCGGCAGGATGCTCTGGTAGAATTCGATCAGCCCGGGATCGTGGACCGCGGTGAGCTCTCCCAGGGAGTAGCCCCGGGGCGGGAGCACCTCTCCTATGCCTGTTTCCCGCAGCGCTTCCAGGATGCCGACCGCCCTTTGCGGCACTTCCGGGTGGGGCTGCAAGCGTCCCGTCCTGCCGACGAACTCCTCGCGGGGAGCGTGGAGGAGGTGTCGGTCCGAATAGATGATCTTCACGCGGCCCGCGGGCCAGCAGGGCCTCGTAGCGGGCGAGCGGCTCGCTCCAGGGCGAGGATGCCGCCGGCCCAGAACTCGGGCCGGCGGATGTCCTCGCCGAGGGCGCTCTGCACGACCTCCTCGGCCGAGCCGCTGCCGGTCATCCGCAGGAAGCGCTCGTAGTCCCGCAGGAAGGCGGCCCCCTGCTGCCGGAAGCGGCGCACCAGGGCCATGGCCAGCAGGAAGCCGAAGGTGTAGGGGAAGTTGTAGAAGGTGGTCCCCGTGATGTAGAAGTGCAGCTTGCTGGCCCAGAACCAGGGGTCCGTCCCGTCGGGCAGCAGGGCGTCGCCCCAGAGCCGGCGCTGGGCGGCGGTCATCAGCTCGCCCAGGCGGGTGACCCCGACCTCGCCCGAGGCCCGCTCGTCGTGGAAGGCGCGCTCGAACTCGTAGCGCACCGTGATGTCCAGCAGCATGATCGCCGCGTCGCAGAGCTCGCCGTCCAGCATCAGCAGCTTCTGCTCGTCCGGCAGCCGCGGGGTCCGCGGCCAGGCCCTGGGCCAGGATCTGCTCCGCGAACACGGAGGCGGTTTCGGCCAGGGTCATCGGGTAGCCGCGGGCCATGGGCCGCAGGTCGCGCAGCAGCCAGCCGTGCCAGGCGTGGCCCGCCTCGTGGGCCAGGGTCGAGGCGTCCCGCAGCGCCCCGGCGAAGGTCATGTAGATGCGCTGCTCGCCGGTCAGCTCCGAACCGGTGCAGAAGGCCCCCGGGCGCTTGCCCGGACGCTTCTCGCTTTCGATCCACCGCTTCTCCAGCGCCTGCCGGAAGTAGTCGGCCAGGCCGGGGTAGACCTGCCGGAAGGCGCGGCCGACCATCCGCGAGCCGTCTTCCCAGTCCAGCTCGCCGGAGCCGCCCAGGGCCAGGGGAGCCTCGCGCTCGAACCACCAGATGCCGGTGCGGCCGAAGGCGGAGGCCTTGGCCCGGAAGATGCGCCGCGGCAGCTCGAGGTTGGCGTGGATCGCGGCGTACATGGCCTCCAGGGTTTCCGGCTCGACCTGCGACTGGTGGAGGGCGGGCTCCAGGTAGTGCCCGTGCCCGCGGTAGCGGTTCAGGGTGAGGCGGTTTCCGGCGATCGCATTGAGGGCGGCCGCGCAGGCGTCCCCGACGCGCGCCCATTCCCGGTTGCCTCCCTCGAAGGCGGCCCGCCCGACCCCGCGGTCGGCCGAGCTCATCAGGGCCCGCCACTGGGCCATGGGCACGCGCTGCGACCCGGCCGTCGGGCCACTTCATCTCGAAGTCCAGCTTGCCGCTGAGGGTGTTGTACATGCGGCCCCAGGCGTGCAGCCCGTCCACCGCCAGGTCCGCGGCCAGCCTTTCCTGCTCGCGCGGCATGGTGCGCCTGGCGCGCCGCCGCAGGCGGCGCAGGCGGTGAGCCGCGTCGCGCAGCTTTTCGCGGCCGGTGAAAGCGGCGAACAGCTCGTCGCCGGCCGCCTTGAAGGCGTGCAGCAGGTCGACCTCCGCTTTTTCCGCTTCCGCCCCGATCAGGGCCAGGAGGGCCTCCTCGCGGGCGTAGGCCTCGTTGCCGGCGTCCGCCGCGCCCAGGCACTCCACGTAGGCGGTGATGTGGCCCAGGCGGGCTTCGACCTCCTCCAGGCTGAGCACGATCCCTTCCCAGGTTTCGGCGGTGGCCGCGGTGAGCGGGCCCGCGCCCGCGGCCCGTTCCTGCAGGGAGCTCACCTCCGCGCGCAGGCGTTCCTTGAAGGAAAGCATTTCGGGACCGTTGAAATCCGGAAAGAAGCTGCGCAGGTCCCAGACCTGGGAGGCGGAGGTGTTGGTTCGCTCATGGTGGCCCCATTATGATCGGCGGGGCCTCCGCTGTCACGACCGGAGTGGCGGCCTGCCCATAGGCCGCGAGCAGGCGGTCCAGCAGGCGATCGGTTTCGCCGTCGGACTTCATCCGCTCCGGCGATGCTTCGAACCAGGCCAGGGTGCGCCGGATGCCCTCGCGGAAGGGGATGAGGGCCTGAAAGCCCGGAACAAAGCTCCGGATCTTGGTGTTGTCGAACAGCACGCTGTGGGCCTTGTCGCCCAGCAGGGTGCCGGCCAGCGACGGCTCATGGGCGGCGATGAAGTCCGAAGGGACGTGCACCATGCGGGCTTCCGCGCCGGCGGCCTCGGCCACGGCGGCGTAGATCTGGTTCCAGCTCAGCACCTCCTCCGAGGTGATGTGGAAGCTGTGGCCCGCGGCCCGGCCATTGCCCAGCAGGCCGACCAGCCCCCTGGCGAAATCCTCCGAGTGGGTCAGCGTCCACAACGAGGTGCCGTCCCCGTGCACGATCACCGGCTGGCCCCTGCGCATCCTCTCGATTATTGAATAGTCCTGCCAGCCCCCGATAGACAGGGGCAGCACCGTGTCGTAGGTGTGGGAGGGGCGCACGATCACGGCGGGGAAGCCCTCCTCCCGATACGCCTGGGCGAGGCGCAGCTCGCAGGCGATCTTGTGACGGGCGTACTCCCAGAAGGGGTTGCCCAGGGGAGCGGATTCCGTGATGAAGGGGCTCTGCGGCGGCTTCTGGTACACCGTCGCCGAGCTGATGAACACGTATTGACGCGTCCTGCCGCGGAACAGGGCGATGTCCCGCTCGACGTCCGCCTGCTGGAAGGCGATCCAGTTCACCACGGCGTCCCAATGACCCGCGGTCAGGGCTTCCGCCAGGTCGCTGACGTCCGCCTTCAGCATCCGGGCACCCGGAATCGAGCCCTCGCGCCTGCCCCGCGTGAGCAGGTACAGCTCGTGACCCTGCCGCGCCACCAGCCTGCTGGCCGCCGCGCTGATGTTGCCCGTGCCGCCGAGGAAGAGGATCCTCACTGCTTCTTCCAGCCCAGGGCCGCGAGGAAGTCGACGATGGGCACGTCGGACTGGGGCAGCTTGTGCAGGGTGACCTCGGAATTGATGGTGTAGCGCACGCGCCTGCCTTCCTTGGCCTTGTTGATGTAGCGGGCCGCGTCCAGGTCGGCGATGATCTTGCGCACCGCCCGCTCGGTGATGCCGACCTCCTGGGCTACTTCACGGGCGGTGATCAGCGGCTTCCTGGCCAGGGAGTAGAGAACCATTGCGTGATTGGTCAACAACAACCACGTTGCCATAATCCCTCGTTGAACTTGACAGGTGCCGCCGCGCCGTATACGCTAATTCATGAATTCTAATGCATGATTCCCGCGACCTATTATAACGCAGCGCAAACGCTCCTGTACAGCTTAAGGAGGAAATACATGTTCGGCAAGAAGTCGGATGCACCCAAGGCCAAGTCTCCGCTCGATGTCTTGATCGAAGCCATTGATCAGCTGGGACCCGGCCAGCAGCTCATGTACAAGCTGGCCGAGATGTATGGCCCGGAAATCATCATCGTCGAGGTGAGGAAGGACTTCGACGGCAAGGGCCACAAGTACGCCGTGCTCGGCTCCCCGCCGGTGAACGGCAGGCCCGGACCCCAGCGCAACACCATCTGGGAAACCAGCAAGCCGAAGGCCATCGCCGCCTGGCTGCTCGGCCGGGACGCCAAGCCCTTCGCCTGAGCGGGAGGACCTCCGGGATCAGGCCTTTCTATTAAAGCGGCTGGCGCAGGCGCGCCGATGCGCTATACTGGCGCCCATGGGTAGGGGTCTGGCGCGACTGGCGGACAGCGTTCCGGTCATCGACGTGCACGAGCATCATATGCCGGAACCGGTCCCCGGCCGACGGCTCGGCCTGCTGCAGCTCCTGGAAGCGAGCTACGCCGGCTGGACCCGGGCCCGGCCTTATCCGCTTCCCCAGGAGCCGCCGGTCAATCCCGGCTCCACCACCGACCGCCCGGGTACCTGGGCGGAAATCGCCTCGTTCGTCGTGGGCAGCGGCACCAACGCGGCGGTCCGCAACCTGGTGCGCGCCATCTGCCAGCTGTACGGGGTCGCGGACATCACCGAGGCCAACCACGAAAAGCTGGACCGGGAAATCCGCCGCCGCAACGCGGACCCTTCCTGGAGCGCCGAGGTCATGAGCCGGGCCGGAATCCACACGGCCATTTCCGACCCCTACGCGGATCCCCTGCTGGACGTGCGCCAGGCGCTGGGAGAGCGCTACCGCTCGGTGCTGCGGATCAACCCCCTCGCCTTCGGGTGGCACCCGGAGGCCCGGGACCACAATGGAAACAACGGCCGGGCGCTGCTGGGCCGGCTGGGCCTGGCTCCCGCGAGCTTCGAGGAGTACCTGGAGGCCCTGCCCCTGGTGCTGGACCGGCTGCCGGAGCTGAACAAGGTGGGGCTGAAGAACGCCCTGGCCTACGACCGGTCGGTCGACTTCGACCCGCCGGACCTGCCCGCCGCCCGGCAGGCCTGGGACCGGCCGGATCCCCCGCCGCAGGCGAAGAAGGCCTTCGGGGACTGCGTGGTGGACCGCCTCTGCCGCCTGGCGGGGGAGCGGGACATCCCGGTGCAGATGCACCTGGGCTCGGCGCTGATCCGGGGCTCCCGCCCGCTGAAGGCCGCGGGCCTGATCGAGCGGCACCCGCGCACCCGCTTCCTGCTCATGCACCTGGCCTACCCCTGGAGCGGGGAGCTGCTGGGCATGGCCTTCGTCTATCGCAACATCTGGATCGACCTCACCTGGTCGTGGCTCTTGAGCCCGACCCGCTTCCGCAATGCCTTCCGGGAGGCCGTGGAGGTCCTGCCGGACGAGTCGCGGATGATGCTGGGCGGGGACAGCTGGCACGCCGAGGAGGCCTACGGGGCGATCCGCGGGGCGCGGGAGCTGATCGCCGGGCTGCTGGACCAGATGGTGCGGGAGGGCGCCTTCCGGCGCCGGGACGCGGAGCGTCTGGTCGTGAAGATCCTCCACGACAACGCGCGGGCCTTCTTCAAACTGTAACCGCATGCGCTGCGCCGGCCTGGACCTGGGGACCACCAAGATCTCGGCCGTGCTGATCGACACCGATCCGCCGCCCGGGCGCGTGCTGGGGGTGGTGAGCCGCGAGCACGGCGCGGGCCTTCCCGCCGCGCGCCCGTTTGAGCACCTGCAGGACCCCGAGCGCATCCTGGCGGCGGCCCGGGAGGCGCTGCGCGCGCTGGACGGGCCGAACGGGTCGGCGGGCCCGGAGGCGGCCGGCTGGGACGGAATGTGCGTCACCGGGCAGATGCACGGGGTACTGTACGCGGATGCCCGGGGTCAGGCGCTCTCGCCGCTGATGAGCTGGCTGGACAACCGGGCCGGGCAGCCCCACCCGGCGGGGGGCAGCTGGGCCCAGCGCCTGTCCGCGGCGGCCGGCCGGCCGATCGCGGCGGGCTACGGGGCGGCCACCCACTTCTACAACCGCCATCATGGCCTGGTGCCGCCGCGGGCCGCGTACCTCTGCACGGTCATGGACTGGGTCACCTGGAGGCTCACGGGCGGGTCCGCCGGGGCCGGCCGGCCGGTCACCGACGCCACGATCGCCGCCTCGGTGGGCCTGGCCGATCCGCTCACGGGCCGGCCGGACCCGCGGGCAATGCGGGAAGCGGCGCTGGATGGGCTGCTTCCCTCCGAAGTCGTGGAGGCCGGCAGCCGGGTGGGGAGCACGGCCGGGGAGGGAGGCCTCCCAAGGGGAGTGCCCGTGTTCGCCCCGCTGGGGGACAACCAGGCCGCCTTCCTGGGCGCGGTGCGGGAGGTGGAGGCCATGGCCCTGCTCAACGTGGGCACGGGAGGACAGATTTCCGCCTGGCTGCCGGCGATTCCTGGAGGGGAAGCTCGACGCCGGGCTGGAGGCGCGGCCGTTCCCCGGCGGCGGGGTGCTGCTGGTGGGCGCCACCCTCTGCGCGGGGCAGGCCTACGCTTTGCTGGAAGAGTTCTTCCGCGCAGTGCTGGAGGCTTTCGGCGGGCGGGCGGAAGCGGCCCTCTACGAGCGGATGAACGCGCTGGCCGGGGACTCCGAGGCCACCGGCGCGCGGGGGGACCGCTGGTGGACACCCGCTTCAACGGGACCCGCGAGGACCCGCGGATCACCGGGTCGATCGGGGGGCTCACTCTGCGCAACCTGACCCCGGCCGCCCTGGTGCGAGGCTTCCTCGCCGGCATCGCCGGGGAGCTGCACGGCCACTACGCGGCGCTGGTGGGTCTGCGGGCCGCCGCGCCGGGCGGCCTGGTCGGCTCGGGCAACGGCCTGCGCCGCAATCCGGCGCTGCGGGCCGAGATCTCCCGGCGCTTCGGGCTGCCGCCGCGCCTGCCGCGGCTGCGGGAGGAGGCTGCCCTGGGCGCCGCCCTGGCCGCCGCGGTGGGCCTGGGGCGCTACCCCGGATTCCGCGCGGCGGGGCAGATCATCCGGTACGAGGAAGAGGAGGATCCAGGTGGCTGAGAGGACGAGCGGCCGCGAGACCCGCGGGAGGACGGCCTGCAGCCCGAGGAGTAGGTCGCCTCGACAGTGCGCGCCCTGAATTCGCCCGGAAGCACTTCGACAGCCCGCGCGGCGGGTCCTTCTGGTTACGGAGGGAAAACTGGAGATTGTGGAGTGCCTTCCTCCAGCCGGGCAATCGGAAAAAAGCGCTTGAATGGCCGGATTTCTTCCGACATAATGAGATAAGCTTGAGGGAAAAGGACAAAAAGTGGCTGAAAAAGACAGAACCGCGTCCATAGCCGATTCCGGAAAGCCGAACCCCGGTCGAATATACGATTATTTGCTCGGCGGAAACCATAACTTCGAAGTGGATCGGCAGGCCGCAGAACAAGTCGTAAAGGTGATGCCGTTCTTCCCCAAGCTCTTCAAGCTGATCCGCTGGTTCCTGGGCGAGGCAGTGCGGCGGCTGGGCAGCGAAGGCTACAATCAGTTCATCGATTTCGCCTCCGGACTGCCGACGGTCGATCACATCCATCAGGTCGCGCCGGCAGGCACGAAGGTCATCTATTCCGACATCGATCCGGTCACCGTGGCCTACGGGCTGGAGATCATCAAGGACAGTCCAAATGTCCGCTACGGAGTATGCCCGGCGGAGAAGCCCGAGGAACTGTTGAACTCTCCGCTGGTCACCCAGTTCATCGGCGCCAATCGCAAGGTCGCCATAGGCTTCAACGGCGTTGCCTACTTTCTTACCGATGACAAGCTGCAATACGCCATGAAAGTGCTGTATGACTGGGCCGGCGAAGGCTCTCGCCTGTTTCTCTGCGACACCGGGTTCGACGCTGCCAGCCTTTCGGGCGCATCCAAGGACATGGCGGCCCTGTATGCCAGGCTCGGGCAACCCATTTACCTGCGCAGCCGGCAGACCCTCGAAGAGCTGGTCAAGCCCTGGCAGATCCTGAAACCCGGTTTCCGCCCTCTGGATGAGTGGGTGGGGGTCAAGGGTGGAGTAGCGGCGGAATCCAAGGGTATGGGCTTTGTAACCATTGGAGCTATCCTCGGAAAATGAGGCCAGCGGCGAAAAAGGAGCTGATCGCCGCCTTTGACGCGCTGCTGCGCGAAACGGCCTTCGACAATCGCTATTCGCTGCATCCCCGTCAGCTCGCCCAGGTCGCCTCCGAAGTGGCCGAAGCCTTCTGGAGCTTCCTCGAGGCCTCCGTGGCGGGCCAGGCGGAGTCCCGAGGCGAGCATCTGGCCCAGGAGGGACTGGGCGAAAAGACCATCCTGCTGCTGACCTCGAAACTGCGCGGCTTCTGCCGGCAGGACCCGCGGGACCTGGATGCCGCCGAGCGGTTCACTACCTCCCTGCTGGAGGGCTTCCTGCGGGCCCGGGAAGCCCAGATCCTGACAGATCAGGAGCAGCTTCGCCGGGCGCTGTCCGCGGCGCTGGCCAGCCAGAGCCAGGAGCTGCTGATCAAGAACCTGGCCGTCAACACTTCGATCAACGGCATCCTGCTGACCGACCTGGACGGCAAGGTGACCTGGGTCAACGCTTCCTGCCTGCGGATGTGGGGCTGCGCCTCGGCCGAGGAGGTGCTCGGCGAGGCTTTCGTCGGTTTCTGGGTCGACTCCCAGGCCGGGGGCATCCTGGAGATCCTCCAGCAGACCGGCGGCTGGCACGGGCAGCTGCAGGCCCGGCGCAAGGACGGGGGGGTGTTCAGCGCCGAGCTGTCCGCCTCGTTGATCCGCAACGAGGAGCAGAGCCCGGTGGGCATCATGGCTTCCGTGGTGGACATCACCGAGCACCTCAAGGCCGAGGAAATGGAGAAGAACCTCCTGCTGGCCAAGGAGATCCACCACCGGATCAAGAACAACCTGCAGGTGATCTCCAGCCTCCTGTTCCTGCAGTCGGAGTACGTGCAGGACGAAAAGACGCGGGAGATGTTCAAGGAGAGCCAGAACCGCGTGCGCTCCATGGCCCTCCTGCACCAGAAGCTCTACCAGTCCCGGAACATGGCGGGAATCGATTCCGCCGAGTACATCCGGGACCTGACCCGCAACCTGTTCATGTCCTACGGGGTGGCCGACGCCCAGATCCAGCTGGCGGTGACCGCGGAGGAGATCGCCCTGAGCATGGACACCGCGGTGCCCTGCGGGCTGATCATCAACGAGCTGGTCTCCAACTCGCTGAAGCACGCCTACCCCTCCGGGGGTCCGGGCAGGATCCGGGTGAGCGTCTCGCGCGCGGAAGCCCCGGCGGAAGCCGACCCGCCCTCCGCGGGTGGGAGCTGGTACCGGCTGATCGTGGCGGACGACGGCATAGGCCTGCCGGAAGGCCTGGACTTCCGCAAGACCGAATCCCTGGGCTTGAAGATCGTCTGCACCCTCACCGACCAGCTCGGCGGCAGGATCGAGCTGGACCGCCGGGGGGGGTCCCGCTTTACGATCCTTTTCCCGGAGGCCTGAAGCCGCGGGCGGCTTCCGCCAGCCGCTCTACTGCTTCCGCCAACTGCCCCTGCCCATAATAGGAAAAGCTCAGGCGCAGGCGATCCCGCTGGCCCCCGCTTACCGAGAAGCGCCTGCCCGGCGCGAAAGTGACCCCGGCGGCGCGCGCCGCGGGCAGCAGCGCCTCGGTGTCGGTGACGCCCGGCAGGCCCAGCCAGAGGAAAAAGCCTCCCGCGGGCGGGGCGGCTTCCACCCCCAGGCGCTCCCGAGCGCTTTCGGTCAGGGCTCGGGCCCGCGCGCCATACACCGCGCGCAGCTTCTGAAGATGGGCCTCCTGGGCGCCTCGCTCCAGCAGACGGCCGACGATCGCGGAGGTGAAGGGCGCCAGCCCTCCGCCGCTGTCCAGGAAGCCGCAGGTGGCCAAGGTCCGCAGAAGCTCCGGGGAGCCCTGGATCCAGCCCAGGCGCAGGCCGGGGGCCAGAATTTTGGAAAAGGACCCCAGGGAGAGCACCCCGCCGCCGCGGGCCAACGCCGCCATGGGGGAGGGAGGGGCGGCGGCGAAGGCGAGCAGGTGGTACACCTCGTCGGCCACGAGCAGGACCCCGTGCTCCCGGCACAGCTCCACGATCCGCTGCCGCCTGTCCTGCGGCAGGGTGGTCCCGGCGGGATTGTGGTAGGTGGGCACCGTGTAGAGCATGGCCGGCCGGGAGCCGGACTGGCTCAGAGCGCTCCCGGAGGGCATCGGGGAGCAGGCCCTGCCGGTCGGTGGCCAGGCCCTCCACCCGCAGGCCGTGGTCGGCGAAGATCCGCAGGGCCAGGAAATAGCTGGGCTCCTCCACGAGCACCCGGTCCCCCGGGCGGGTGAACAGGGAACAGATCAGGTCCAGGGCCTGCGACACCCCTGCGGATACGAACAGCTCTTCGGGGGAGACCTCCAGGCCGTAGCCGCCGGACAGGAAGCGGGCCAGCAGCGAACGGAAGCGCAGGTCGCCCTGCTCGTAGCCGTATTGCAGGAGCGGGCGATCCTCGCGCCGCAGGCGGCGGGCGGCCCCGCGGATCAGCGACAGGGGCAGCAGCCCGGGACTGGGATGGCCCAGAGCCAGGTCGATCAGGTCCGCGGAGACTTCCGACTGGGTCGTCTGCACTTGCCGCTGCTCCCCCGCAATGTTTACCATATCTGGCGATGCCGTTGTTGTTGAACCGCGACCAGGTCGCGTCGCTATTGAGCATGGCCGAATGCATCGAGGCGGTGGAAAGCGCGTTCGCCGAGCTGGCTGAGGGCACCGCGGTCCTGCCGCTGCGGACCTCGATCCCCGCCCCGGGCGGGATTTCCCTGTACATGCCCTCGTTCCTGCGCGGGCAGCAGGCGCTGGCCTGCAAGGTGGTGGCGGTGTTCCGGGACAATCCGCGCCGGCACCACCTGCCCACGACCACCGGGACGATCCTTCTGCAAGACGCGGAAACCGGCCGGGTCTGCTGCATCATGGACGGGGAGCACCTCACCGCGATGCGCACCGGCGCGGCCAGCGGGGTGGCCACCCGCTGGCTGGCCCGCCGGGATAGCGGGCAGACCGCGGGGATTTTCGGGGCCGGGGTGCAGGCCAGGATGCAGCTTCAGGCGGTGGCCGAGGTGCGCCGGCTTTCCCGGGCCTGGGTCTACGACCCGGCTGCGGAGGCCGCCGCGGCCTTCGCCCGGGACATGTCCGGGCGTCTGGACCTGGAGGTGGTGGCCAGCTCCAGCCCCGCGGAAACGGCGCGGGCGGACATCCTCTGCACGGCCACCACGTCCTCCCGTCCGGTGTTCGCCGGCGGGGAGGTGCGCGAGGGAGCGCACGTCAACGGCATCGGCAGCCACACCCCGGAGGCCCGGGAGCTGGACGGGGAGCTCATCCGCCGGGCCAGGCTGTTCGGGGATTCCAGGGAGGCCTGCTTCCGCGAGTCGGGCGACATCCTCCTGCCGCTTCGGGAGGGCCTGATCGGGGAGGAGCATTTCCAGGCCGAGCTGGGGGAGATCGTGACCGGCAGGAAGCCCGGCAGGCTTTCGGATCGGGAGATCACGGTTTTCAAGTCCAACGGCCTGGCCATCCAGGACGCGGCGGCCGCCAGCCTGGTCTACCGGAAAGCCCTGGCCGCCGGGGTCGGGCTGAACGTCGATCTGTAACTCTTTCTCCAGCAAATACTTGCATCACGCCGCACGCCTAGGGAAAAGTGGAAATTTCCACTTGACAAATATAGTTTTATATGTAAAATGCTTGGCAGGCTATGGCCAATCAACATGCTGGCTGGACCGCTCAAATAGGCCATTCGAAAGAATCTTTTTTGATAAGTAAAAAGGAGGTGGATCGGGATACGGCGGAATCGCATTACCTCAACAGGCAAAGCGTCTTAGAAACGTTTCAACAAAACCGAGGAGGAAAGAGATGAAGAAAGCAGTGATTCTGCTGCTCGCACTGGCCCTGCTTGCCCCGTTGGCCTTCGCGGCCGGCGCCGGCGAAAAGGGCGCGAAGGCGATGAAGATCGCCTTCTTCGTGTCCGACCTGAGCAACGTGTTCCACCAGGGGCAGTTCACCGAGGCCAAGAAGTACGCCATGGAGAAGTACGGCGCCGAGGTGTACGCCTTCGACGGCAAGTCCGACGGCGCCGTCATGACCCAGAACATCGACCAGGTCGTGGCCCAGGGCATGGACGCGGCCACCCTGCACATCTGGGACCAGGAAGCCGCCAAGCCCGGCGTCCTGGCCGCCCTGGAAAAAGGCATCATCATGACCTCTTTCTTCAGCCCCCTGGCCGACACCGGGATTCCCACCGCCCGCAGCGACGAGGCGGGGGTCTCCTTCGCCATGGGCGTGGAGATGGCCAAGCAGTGGAAGGCCGCCTTCCCCGACAAGCCCATCGTCATGGTCCAGCTGGGCTGGCCCAACCACACGGAAGTGAAATCCGGACGCACCGATCCCTTCGTGAAGGGCGTGCTGTCCGTGGATGCCAAGGCGACCAACCTGGGCTGCCTGGACGCCAGCAAGGGCCCGGACGCCGCCAAGCAGATCATCCTGGACCTGGTCACCCAGCGCCCGGACGTCAACCTGATCTACTCCGAGGCCTCCAACCTGACCGTCGGCACGATGGCCGCGCTGACCCAGGCCGGCAGGGGCAAGATGAACAACGGCAAGCCGCTCACCGAGATCGTGGCCAGCGTCGACTTCGACGAGGTGGAGATGAAGAGCGTGTACGACCCGAACAGCTCCCTGAAGCTGTCCATGGGCCTGCCGCCCATGGAGACCGGCCGCGGCCGCATCGACCTGATCATGGACATCAAGGCCGGCAAGGTGAAGATGACCTCGCAGCCCGCGCAGGAGTTCTTCTACAAGGCGTACAACATCTCCTACTGGACGATGAAGCGCGCCAACGCGGTGAAGTGGCTGAACACCCAGTTCGGCACCAACGTTCAATAGAACAATCCGATCCGGGAGGAGGCGGGGAGCCTCCTCCCGTGCCATAGTGGAGCGGGGGCATGAAACTGACCGAAAACGTGCTGGAGATCAGGGGTCTCACCAAGGATTTCCCCAGCGTGCGCGCCGTGAACGACGTCAGTTTCGACATCAAGCGCAACACGCGTCCACTGCCTGGTCGGGGAGAACGGCGCGGGGAAATCCACCCTGATCAAGATCCTCACCGGGGCCTACGGCAGGTCCGGCGGCAGGATCCTGCTGAACGGCGAGGAGTACAATCCGCACAATCCCCGCGACGCCAAGCAGAAAGGCATCAGCACCCTGTTCCAGGAGCTCAACGTGGTGGACCAGCTCACCGTCGCCGAGAACCTCACCCTGGGGATGGAGGACACGACGCTCGGGCTTCCTGCGCAAGACCGACAAGATCAACAAGATGGTCAGCGTGATGAACAGCCTCGAGCCTTCCATCAAACCCCGGCAGCTGGTCTCGGCCCTGAGCGTGGCCAAGAAGCAGATCGTGGAGATCGCCAAGGCGGTGGCCACGGAGTCCGACATCATCATCATGGACGAGCCGACGGCGGCGATTTCCGAGGGCGAGATCGCCCGCCTGTTCCAGATCGTCAGGGGCTTAAGGGCCAAGAACGTCACCGTGATCTACATCTCCCACCGCCTGGACGAGATCTTCGAGCTGGGGGACTACGTGACGGTGATGCGGGACGGAAAGCACATCGACACCCGGCCGGTGTCGGCCATCAAGGACCGCTCGGAGCTGATCAGGATGATGATCGGCAAGACGGTCTTCGAGGCCTACGCCCCGAAGCCGGAGCAGTCCCGCGAGCTGGTCTTGCAGGTGCAGAAACCTGACCAACCACAAGCTGGGCGGCATTTCCTTCGAGGTGCGGGCGGGGGAGATCGTCGGCTTCTACGGCCTGGTGGGCGCCGGCAAGACCGAGCTGGCCCGCGCCATCTACGGGGTGGACGAGTACCAGGGGGAGATCCTGTTCAAGGGGCGGAAGCTCGCCTCCTCCCCGGACAAGGTCATCGCGGCGGGCATCGCCCTGGTGCCGGAGGAAAGGCGCTCGCAGGGGCTGTTCACCATCCTGACCATCCGCGGCAACGTGCCGGTCATGAACATGGGCAAGATCTCCCGCCACGGCTTCATCCGGGCCGCCCAGGAACGGCAGGTCACGCTGGAGTACATCGAGAAGCTGCGCATCGCCACCAGCAGCACGGAAAAGGAAGTCATCAAGCTGTCCGGGGGCAACCAGCAGAAGGTGGTCTTCTCCAAGTGCCTGTTCGCCGACGCCGACCTGCTGATGCTGGACGAGCCGACCCGCGGCATCGACGTGGGGGCCAAGAGCGAGATCTACGGCATCATCCGCCGGCTGTCCGAGGAGGGGAAGTCCATCCTGATCTTCTCCTCGGAGCTGCCGGAGATCATGAACCTCTGCGACAGCATCTATCTGCTGTATGACGGGAACCTGAAGGCCACGCTGCGGAACGGCCCGGACATCGACAGCGAGAAGATCATCCACATCGTCACGGGTGGAGAAGGAAAGTGAAAACCAACCTCAGGCGCCCGGATCAGCAACGAGATCTTCCTCAGCCTGTTCATGCTCGGCGTGCTGGTGGTCCTGTTCGCAGTGGCCTGCCTGTTCGTGCCCAACTTCTACCGGCCCCAGAACATGGTCAACATCCTGACCAACAACTGGTTCATCGTCATCCTGGGCATCGGGGTCACCTTCCTGCTGATCACCGGCAACTTCGACATGTCCGTGGGCGGCAACATCGCCATGACCGGCGTGCTGTCGGTCTGGTTCTGCCAGGCCGCGGGCGTGTCCCAGAACGTGCTGGCCAACGGCCTGGGCCTGCCGTACGCCGCGGCCCTGGTCCTGGCCCTCGTGTGCGCCATGGGCATCGGGGCGATCAACGCCTTCTTCATCGCCCGCCTCAAGGTGCCTTCCATCATCATCACCTTGGGCACGATGATGCTGGCCCGCGGCGTGGCCCAGATCGTCACCCGCGGCGCCCAGCGCAACACCAGCCTGCCGGACGCCTTCGGGGTCCTGGGCAACACCGCCATCCCGGGCACCTCCGTCAAGGTCGCGGTGCTGGTGATGATCGTCCTGGTGGTCGCGGCCTTCGTCTTCGAGAAGCTGACCGTGGCCGGCCGGCGCACCTACCTGATCGGGGCCAACCCCGAGGCGGCCAGGCTTTCCGGGATCAAGGTGGCCCGGCACATCACCCTGCTGTACCTGGCCAGCGGCCTGCTGGCCGGCATCACCGGCATCCTGCTGGCCTCCGAGTTCAAGGCCGGGGTGTCCGGCCGCGCGGCCGGCTACGAGTTCGACGCGCTGGTGATCGCCCTGCTGGGCGGGGTCAGCATCGCGGGCGGTTTCGGCTCCGTGCTGGGCATGTTCGTGGGCGCGGTCATCCTTTCGGTGGTGACCACCGCGGCCACCGGGCTGCTGCTCTCCCCGGACTGGCAGTTCACCCTCAAGGGCATCGTCACCTTCATTGCCATCCTGGCCCAACGCTTCGCCCTGGACAGGAGGAAAGCGTGAACGCGGGCACGGCCCTGGAGCGCTCGGAGGCCCTGCGGGCGGGCATCAAGAAATACTACATCTACGTGGTGCTGGCCCTGATCGTGATCCTGTTCAGCGTGGTGAAGCTGGGCCAGGTCCAGATGTTCGGCCGCGGGCATTTCCTCAGCCCCGACAGCCTCATCAACCTGCTGCGCACCGCCGTGCCCATCCTGACCCTGAGCGGGGCCTTCACCCTGCTGATGATCTCCGGCTACATCGACCTGTCGGTGGGCAGCGCCATGAGCCTGGCCGCGGTGGTCTACGCCCTGATGATCCTGAACGGCTTCTCCTTCCTGCCGGCATTGCTGGCCACCCTGCTTCTGGGCGTGGGCATGGGCTGGCTCAACGGCCTGCTGGTCATGAAGCTGCGCATCACCCCGGTGATCGCCACCCTGGTCACCCTGAACCTGTTCAAGGGCATCGCCCTGCTGATCGTGCCCCACGGCCTGTCGGCCATCAAGGGCAGCGCGGAAAAGCTCATGCCCGCCTGGATCAACGACTACGCGCGCAAGGCGGTCCTGCTCGGGCTGCCCTGGGCCTTCTACGCAGCGGTCCTGGTGATCGTCATCCTGGCGGTCGTGCAGAGGAAGACGATCCTGGGCAAATACGCCGCGGCCATCGGAGGAAACCGCACCGCGGCGGAGCTGTCCGGGATCAACGCGGTGCGGATGGGGTGGCTGCTGTACATCCTCGTAGGCTTTTTCGCGGCCCTGGCCGGGCTGGCCCGGGCCAGCTACATGTCGCTGGGCGATCCGCTTTCCGGCGACGGCATGGAGCTGGACAACATCATCGCCGTGCTGCTGGGGGGAACGGCTTTTTCCGGGGGCGAAGGCTCGGTGTTGAAGACGATCATCGGCGCGCTGATCATCATGTGCGTGACCACGGGACTGATGACCGTCATACCGGCTTTCTGGCAGACTATGGCCAAGGGCAGCGTGCTGCTGCTGGCCGTGGTGCTCAACCATCTGCTGGTGCGCGCCAGGGCCAAGGCCTGAAGGCGCGCGGAAGGATGAGGGAGATGACGGGAAGGCAGAGAGTGCGGGCGGCGCTGGAGCACCGGCAGCCGGACCGGGTGCCGGTGGATTTCGGCGGCTGCAACCAGACCACCGCGCACGTGGGGGTCATCGCCGGGCTGCGCGAGCATTTCGGGCTGGAGCGCAGGCCCGTGCAGGTGGAGGAGCCCTACACCATGATGGGCCGCTTCGACGAGGACCTCAAAGCCGCGGTGGGAGTCGACGTGGACGCCCTGCTGCCCCTGGGCACCTTCTTCGGGGTGCCCCGCGACGGCTGGAAAGACTACACCATGGAGGACGGCCTGGCCGTGCTGGTGCCCAAGGGCTTCAACGTCACGCGGGACGCGGCCGGCAACATCTACGCCTATCCGGAGGGGGACACCTCCGTGCCGGCCAGCGGGGTCATGCCCAAGGGCGGCTGGTACTTCGACGCCATCATCCGCCAGCCGCCCCTGCCGGCCGACGACCGGGACCTGCGGCTGGAGGACAACCTGGAGGAGTTCACGGAGGTCACCCAGGCGGAGCTGGACTTCCTGGTCGCGCAGCTGCCGGCCAACCGGGCGAGCGGCCGGGCCCTGTTCGGGGTGGTGCCCGGCGCCGGACTGGGCGACATCGCCTGCGTGCCCGGTCCCTGGCTGAAGCACCCCAAGGGCATCCGGGACATCACCGAGTGGTACATCTCCACGGCCAGCCGGCGGGAGTTCCTGCACCGCCTGTTCGACCGGCAGACGGACATCGCGCTCGCCAACCTGGCGAAGATCCACCGCGCGGTCGGGGAGGCCATGGATCTGGCCTGGGTTTGCGGGACGGATTTCGGGACCCAGAGCTCCACCTTCTGCTCGCCGCAGACCTACACCGAGCTCTACCAGCCCTACTACCTGAAGGTCAACAACTGGATCCACCGGAACACCGGGTGGAAGACCTTCAAGCACTGCTGCGGCTCGGTCACCACCCTGATGGAGGGGTTCATCAGTTCCGGCTTCGACGTGCTCAACCCGGTGCAGTGGACCGCGGCCAACATGGAGCCCAAGGGGCTCAAGGAACAGTTCGGCGACCGGATCGTTTTCTGGGGCGGCGGGGTGGACACCCAGCGGACACTGCCATTCGGGACCCCGGCCCAGGTGCGGCAGGAGGTCCTGAGGGCCTGCGAGATCTTCGCTCCCGGAGGCGGCTTCGTCTTCAACACCATACACAACATTCAGGCCAAGACACCGATCCAGAACGTGGTCGCCATGCTGGAAGCGGTCAAAGAATTCAACGGAGGACAGAGATGATCAAAGATTTCTTCTACTACAACCCGGTCAAGCTGGTTTTCGGGGAAGGCAAGCTGGCCGAGGCGGGCAAGTACGCCAAGATGTACGGCAAGAAGGCCCTGATCGTGACCACCGGGACGCTGTTCAAGGAGAACGGGCTGGTGGACCGGCTGCAGAAGATCCTGAAGGGCAGCGGGGTGGGCTCGGTCTACTTCCCGGAGGTCAGCGCCAACCCGCTGAACACCCAGATCGACAAGGGGGCCGAGATCGCCAGGGCCGCCAACTGCAAGCTGGTGATCGGCCTGGGCGGCGGCAGCGCCATCGACGCGGCCAAGGGCATCGCCATCGTGCTCGGGCACAAGCGCCCGATCTGGGACTTCTGCATCGGGGCGGAGGTCGCAGCCCATCACGGACAAGACCTACCCGATCATCGCCATCACCACCACCTCCGGCACCGGCAGCGAGTGCACCCAGTGGTCGGTGATCACCAACGCCAAGACCGAGGAGAAGCCGGGCATCGGCAGCGACTACACCTTCGCCAAGGTGGCCATCGTGGACCCCGAGCTGATGGCCACCATGCCGCCCAAGATCACGGCCTCCACCGGCTTCGACACCCTGGCCCACGCCATCGAGGCCTACACCGCCGTGCTGGAAACCCCCATCACCGACCTGGCCTGCGAGCAGGCCATCCGCCTGGTGGGCCGCTTCCTGCGGCGCGCGGTGAAGAACGGCCAGGACCGGGAGGCGCGCAACGCCATGGCCTACGCCAACTCCCTGGCCGGCATCGCCATCTCGGTGGGCATCGTGACCGTCTGCCACGGCCTGGCCCACTCCATCGGCGGGCTTTCCGGATCGACCCACGGGGAGACCCTGGCCACCATGACCCCCGAGACCATGCGCTTCTCCATGAGGTCCCACCCGGACAAGTTCCGCAAGATCGCCATGTTCCTGCGCGACGAGTGCGCGGCCCCGGAAAGCTATGCGCTGGAGGACAGCATCAAGGAAGTGCAGGCCCTGATCAAGGACATCGGGCTGGGCGCGCCGCTCTCGCAGCAGGGGCTGAAGGAGAAAGACATCGAGCGGGCCGCCGACGGGGTGATCCGCTACATGGGCGGCTCGATCACCAACGACCCCGCCGCGCCGAAGCGGGAGGACCTGATCGCCATCATCCGCAAGGTGTTCTAACAAGCAATGAGCTACGAGATCGAGCAGGTGTTGAGCGTCCGCAATGAAATCGGGGAGGCCCCTCTCTGGGTCCCCGAGGAGAGCCGCCTGTATTGGACGGACACGGAATCGAGCCAGGTCTGGAGCTACCAGCCCCGCAGCGGGGCCAGGGAGAGCTGGACCCTCACGCTTCCGGCCACTTCCATCCTGCGCAGGCAGAACGGCGGCTTCCTGCTGGTCACCAAGACCGGCCTGGCCTTCTGGGAGCGCGACACCAACACCTGCCGGCTCGTGGCCAATCCGTTGGCCGATTCCAAGACGCTGTGGTTCAACGACGGGGCGGTGGACCGGCAGGGGCGCCTGGTGACGGGCACCATGAACTACCGCTCCTTGAGCTCGCCGGACGGCTGCCTGTACCGCCTGGACCCGGACGGGCAGGTGACCTGCCTGGAATCCGGGTTGGCCGTGGCCAACGGCATCGGCTTCAGCCCGGACGGGGCCACCCTGTACGTATCCGAGCAGTTCCGCGGCCGCATCCTGTGCTTCGACTACGACCAGGAAGCCGGCACCGTGAGCCGCCGCCGCGTGTTCGCCCAGCTTCCCGAGAGCGAGGGGCTGCCCGACGGCATCCGGGTGGACAGCGAGGGCGGGGTCTGGAACGCGCACTGGGGCGGGGGTCTGATCACCAGGTACACCCCGGAGGGCCGGGTGGACCTGCAGATCCGCATGCCCGTGCCGGTGGTGACCTGCCTGGCCTTCTGCGGCGAGCGCCTGAACGAGCTGTACGTGACCACCGGCTGGTATGGCCTCGACCTCAAGGAGCAGAAGAGAAAACCGGGCTGCGGCGACCTGTTCCGCATCCGCACCGAGCACGTCGGACTGGTGGAGCCGCGCTTCCGCGGCTGAGGAGCCTGGCATGAGCGAGACCGTTTACGACTTCAAGGGCCGGACCGCGATCGTCACGGGGGCCACCAAGGGGATCGGGCGGGACATCGCCTGGCCCTGGCGCGCGCCGGGGCGAACCTGGGGATCACCGGCCGCGACCAGCGGGAGCTGGCGGAGGTGGCCGCGGAGGCCCGCCGGGCGGGCGTGCGCTGCGAGGTGAGGCCGGCGGACCTGGCCTCGGCCCAGGACTGCCTGGCCATGGCCGAGCACTTCGCCGCCCTGTTCCCGGTGATCGACCTGCTGGTGAACAACGCGGGCCTGAGCTTTCCGGAGAAGCTGGTGGACCTGGAGGTCGGGCACTGGGACACGACCCTGGCCGTGAACCTGCGCGCCCCGGCCCTGATCAGCAGGGTGATCGCGCGGAAGATGATCGCCGCCGGCGGCGGAGCGATCGTCAATGTCTCCAGCAATGCCTGCCTGGCGGGCATCGAGGAGCACGCCGCCTACTGCGCGAGCAAGTTCGGTCTGGACGGGCTGACCAAGGTCATGGCGGTGGAGCTGGGACCGCACCACATCCGGGTCAACGCCGTCGCCCCCACCGTGGTGCTCACCCCCATGGGCGCCCAGGTCTGGGGTGACCCGAAAAAGGCGGACCCGGTCAAGGCCAAGATCCCCCTGGGGCGCTTCGCCCAGCCGCGGGAAGTCACCGCGGCGGTGCTGTTCCTGGCCTCCGAGGGGGCCGGCATGATCCATGGGGAGACGCTGATCATCGACGGAGGAGTCAATGCCAAACTCTATTGAGGGTAAAACGGCGATGGTGACCGGGGCCGCCGGGGTGATGGGCCTGGCGGTGGTCAGGGCCCTGCTGGCGGAGGGAGCCTCCGTGATCATGGTCGACCTGAACGAGAGCCGCCTGCGGGAACTGGGCCGCGAGCTGGGGCCCCGGGCGGTGCCGGCCGCCTTCGACGTCACCGACCCGGCCGCCATCCAGCGGGAGCTCTCGCGCCTGGAGAGCGGCGGGAGCACGGTGGACATCCTGGTGAACAACGCCGGCATCCTGTCCAACAACAAGTCCCAGTCCACCACCCCCGAGGAGTGGCGGCGGGTGGTGGAGATCAACCTGGGCGGCATGTTCTACCTGTCCCGGGCGGTGATCCCGGGCATGAAGGCCAGGCGCTGGGGCCGGATCGTGAACGTCTCCTCCCTGGCCGCCCAGACCGGAGGCCTGACCGCGGGCACGGCCTACGCGGCCTCCAAGGGCGGGGTGATCTCGCTGACCCGCTCCCTGGCCGCCGAGACCGCCGCCTTCGGCATCACCGCCAACGCCATCGCCCCGGCCTACGTCAGAACGCCGATGATCACCGAGCAGTTGACGGAGGAGCAGCGGCAAGGAATACTCAGTAAAATCCCGGTGGGGCGCTTCTGCGAACCGGAAGAGTTCGCCCACGTGGTGCTCTTCCTGGCCAGCCCGCTGGCCGGCTTCATCACCGGGGATCTGATCAACCTGAACGGAGGACTGTATTTCAACTAAAGCCGCCCGCACCTATTCGGCCCCCGCGGTGGACCGGGCGCTGGACATCCTGGAGTTCATGGCCGGGCACCCCCGGCCCTTCGGGGCGACCGAGCTTTCGCGCATCCTGGGCATTCCCCTGAACTCGGTGTTCCGCATCCTCAAGCGGCTGACCGAGCGGGAGTACACCACCCAGGACCTGGCCTCCGGCGGCTACCAGCTCTCCACGCGGGTGTTCTCCCTGGGCATGAGCCTGTACACCCGCTTCGAGCTGCGGCAGCGGGCGCGCCCGCACCTGGAATGGCTGTGCCGGGAGACCGAGGAGACGGTGCAGCTGCAGATCCCCCACGGGGAGAAGGTGCTGGTGCTGGACACGGTCAGCCCGGAGGTTTCCTTCTACCTGCGCGTGGTGCCCGGCAGCGAGGTCTACTATCACCCCAACGCCTACGGCAAGGCCATGCTGGCCTTCATGCCCGAGGAGGAGATCAAGGCCATCCTGCCGCCCAAGCTGCCCGCCCTGACTCCCCGCACCATCACCCTGCTGCGCGAGCTGCTGCCCCAGCTGGAGGAGGCCCGGCGCACCGGCCTGGCCTACGACAACGAGGAGTACACCAGCGGCATCGTGTGCATCGGCTCGCCGGTGTTCGACGTGCAGGGCAAGATCGCCGCCGGGCTGGGCATCACCGCCATCGCCAGCCTCCTGGACGAGAAACAGAAGACGGCCTTCGCGCAGCTGGTGCTGGAATGCGCCTACAAGGTCTCCCGGGCCATCGGCTACTCCGGCGAGTTCTTCCGCGACAAACTGAAGGGCTGATGCCGCCGAGCCTCGAGCTGTTCTGCGATTCCCAATTGGTTTTCTCCTCCGCCGGCAAGTGGCTGCATCCCCTTTTCGAGCTGGAGGATTTCCTGGCCGGAAGCTCACTCGCCCGCGACACCTTGAGCCTGCGCGACCGGATCGTGGGCAAGGCGGCGGCCCTGCTGATCGCCCGCCTGGGCATCCGGCGGGTGCAGGCGGGAGTGCTCAGCCGGCTGGGGATGGAGGTTTTCGAGGCCCAGGGGGTGAAGGTTGCCTGGGAACAGCTCGTGGACCGCATCGCCTGCCAGACCGAATCCGCCCTGGCCGAGGTCCAGGACCCGCAGGAGGCCTACGCGCTGCTGCGGCAGAGGGCCGGCCGTCAGCCCTGAGCCCCTACTTGCGCAGATACTGCAGCTTCTCCGGCAGGGCCAGGTTGTTGCCGAAGTCGTCCTCCCCGTAGCCGTTCTCGGCCAGCAGGCGGATGTCCTCCAGCACCCGCCGGTCCCCCCGGAAGCAGGCGCTCAGCTCCACGACCACGTCGATCTTGCCGGCCAGAAACAGCTCCTGCAGGGCGCGGGTGACGAACTCCTCGGGCAGCTCGTCGGGCCTGGGCTGTTCCTCCTGCAGGGCGAAGTCGCGCTGGTAGAGCACCAGGCGGTTGCAGGCGAACAGGTCCTGGACCACGCCCCGGGCCCAGGCCGCGGGCGGTCCGGAGCCGGTCCAGGCCGCCGGGGCGGTCCGACCGGCCAGCTGGCGATGCACCTCCTCGGCCAGGCGCCGTTTCTTGCCAGCGCTGATCCTCTCGTTGGCCCGGAACAGGTCCAGGGTGACCCCGGCGTTGTACAGCTCCCCTTCCAGCTCCATGACCACCTCGCTGCCGTAGTGGCCGACGATCCTGGCCAGCAGGGTCGAGGGGCGCACGTGGAATCCCCGGTAGCGGGGCACGGGCACGTCGATCCGCCCCGGGACGGCGTAGCGCCGCAGCATCTCGTGGCCCAGGGTGCGGGCGGCCAGGATGTAGCGGCTGGCGAAGGCCAGGGAGAAGCGCACCAGCACTTCCAGCAGCGGGGCGGCCTCCACCGGCTCCTGCCGGCGGGCTTCCGGCGCCAGGTTGAGCAGGTGCCGCTCGCAGTAATGGGCGAAGGCCGTGGCCGTCTCCAGCAGGTGGTAGGTCACGCTGATGTGCCCGCGCAGCACGGGCAGGCGCTCGTCCAGGGACTCCATGTTGGAATCGGAGATGTGCGTGTCGTACACCGACTGCAGGTTGTGGAATTTCTGCTCCAGGCCGCGCAGCCGCTCCTCGCTCAGCGGATCGGGGATCAGTCCGGCATAGCCGTCGGTGCGTTCGACCTGGGCGACGTGCAGGAAGCGGGCCTCCTCGGCCAGGTTCAGGAAGGCGGTGGCCAGGTACACCACGGTCTGCCCCGGGGAGGCCGCCTGGTGGTTGCCGCGATCGGCCGGCAGGCGGCCGTCGGGCAGCTCGTCGGCGAAGCGCTCCGGCTGGGGAGCTTCCGTGGGGGCTGGCAGGCGCAGGCCCCGGGCGGTGGAGAGCAGGTTGCGGGCGGTGTCCCCCAGGACGCGGCAGGTGAACTCCAGGGCCCGGCGGGCGGCGCCCACGAAGTCCGCTTCCAGCGGCAGCAGCCGGTAGGTGGGCAGGAAATGCAGGAGATGCTGCAGGATATAGCTCGCGTTGGAGAACAGCTTGAGCGCGGCCACCGCCTGGCGCAGCGGGTGCCAGCGACGGTTGTGCCGGACCCCGTAGGCGTCCAGGAGCTCTTCCAGTTGGGTGGCCTCGGAAAGCACGTCCCCCAGCAGGGGGCGGGTGAAGCAGCGCGGGCCGGGGCCGCTCTCGGCGATGAAAGCGGCCAATTCCAGCAGCTCGCGGGAGCGGCGGGCGATCAACTGGCGGAAGGCCTCAAGCGGGACGAGCCCGGTGCTGCCCATGGGTTGGTGCTCTCGAAGCCAATCTACCCGAGGGCCCCGCGAAGCGCAACCTCCCCTGGGAGCCCGGCTTTTTTTTGACCTCGTTTTCAATATGACTTATCTTGTAGGGAAGAGGTCACAAATCTTTGTAAGGGGGGAAAGTCATGAGGAAATGGGTTCTGTTTTCGCTGGCCATGCTGCTGGCGGCCTCCGTCTTCGCGGATGGACCCCGCCGGCCTTTCCCGCGCAACGCCATGGCCCCGGCCGGGCCGGACGCGAAGGACGCCACCGTGGAGATGCTGGGCCCCAAGGAGTTGGCGATGCGCCAGCGTGCCGCCCAGGTGGGCACGGTGGTGGCCACCAACGTTTCCCGGGCCGGCCAGAGCGCCACGGAGGGCGAGGAGCTGGTCGTCTCGGTCTCGGACATGGGCCTGAACGTGGACTACGACGAGACCTTCGTGGTGTTGCTGGACGGGGAACACGGCATCATCCTGATCGAAAAGGCGGCCTACGACAATTACGATGCGGCCACCGGCGAATACGTGTTCCCGAACCCGAGCGGGACCTTTGCTCGCTTCGAGGACCGCATCTCGACCGCCCAGCTGCAGTATCTACTGCAGCAGTTCGACACGGTGATCTACCCCACCGACACTTCGGTGTTTGGCCAGCCGCTGGCCCGCGGCCCGGAAGGCCAGAAGACCTGGGTGCTGATCCACAACATCCGCGACGAGGCCTACTACGACTCCACCCAGACCACCTACGTGGCCGGATACTTCTCCTCCAGCGAGGACGCCGCCAACAACAAGAACATGATGCACATCGACTCCTACGACTGGGCCAACCGCACGGGACCGGGAGTGGCGCGGCCGTTCCTGTACGAGGGGGTCTTCGCCCATGAGTTCGAGCACCTGATCCACTTCGACCAGGACCCCGACGAGCCCTCCTGGGTGGACGAGGGGCTGGCCGACCTGGCCGGGTTCCTCTGCGGCTACGGCCATTCCTCGGGGCACGTGGCCTACTACCTGGTGTACCACCCCGTGACGGCCCTCACCTTCTGGGGCGGCGGCCTGGAGAGCTACGGGGCCAGCTACCTGTTCCAGCTCTACCTGTTCGAGAAGTACGGCGGGAGGGCCTTCACCAGCGCCCTGGTGCAGGAGCAGGCCAATGGCATCGAAGGGGTCCAGAAGACCCTGGCCGCCTTCGGCTACCAGGACAGCTTCAAGCAGGTGTTCACCAACTGGGCCATCGCCAACTACATCGACGACACGCGCAAGGGCGGAGGCAAGTACGGCTACGAAACCCTGGAGATCGGCGGCGAGGATTCCTGGGGCTATTCGCTGGGCTACTCGCTGTTGAACTTCTGGTACGGACCGCCAGTCGCCGCTCCGGTGGAGGTGAGCTCCGACCTTCTCACCGGCAGCGATCCCCAGCCGTACACCGCCCAATACCTGTGGTTCAACAGCAAGAAGGCGGCCACGGTCAAGATCGATGGCGACGACAATTCCGGCACGCTGCCCAACAGCGGCACCTACGAATGGTATTCCGACGCCGAGGCCTGGGCCTGGCGCTCGTTCTATCAGACCTTCGCTGTTCCGGCGGGCGGCGCCTTCCTGAGCTTCCACACCTTCTTCGACATCGAGGAGGACTGGGACTACGGCTACGTGGAGGTCTATGACCGCGACACGGGCCTGTGGAGCACCCTGCCGGCGATCGGCGGGGGTACGGTGAGCAACCTGGCCCATCCCCAGGACAACCCGAACACCCCGGTCGGGCGTGAGCCCATGGACTACGCGGCCGCCGGGAAGTGGAACGCCTTCACCGGCTCCAGCGGCGGCTGGGTGGCGGTGAGCATGGACCTGTCCGACTTCGCGGGGCACAGCATCGACCTGTACTTCACCACCTGGCAGGACGGGGCTTTCACCCTGCAGATGATGTACGTCGACGACATCTCCTTCACCGGGATTTCCTTCCAGGACGGCGCGGAAAACGGTCCGGGCGACTGGACGACCACCGGCTGGTACATCACCGACGGCATCCGGGACAACGGTTTCGGGGTGGCCACCCTGGACACCAAGTGGGTGCCCGTGGCGCGCTACCCGGAGCCGGCCGGGAACAAGGCCATGGAGCTGCACAGCGTGAGCGTCATGAGCGTGGATCCCTCCACCGAGAGCGGTCAGGACAAGGTGAAGGCGAGCCCGGAATCATCCGGCCGCACCGAGGTCTCGCTGGTCATCAACTTCGCGGACCACATCCTCAACTCCCACTACGAGTGGGAGGTCAAGTAGCAGCAGCGCGTTGCGGAGAGCAATCACCCGCAATGCAGGGAGGCCGGATCCCCCGGGGGATGCCGGCCTCCCTTGGTCTGCTATTGACTCACGGTGATATCGCTGAAGATGACGCCGTGGGTCGCCCCGTAGCCGTACAGCCCGTAGAAAACCACCAGGTTCTCCATGTCGCCGATGAAGCTCATGCCGGCGGGGGTCAGCTCGATGGTGTTCCAGTTGCCGTCCACCTCGAACCCCTGGTCCAGCCCCCAAATCTTCATGTAGGCCGTGCCGGTGGTCGCGCCGGTGGCATGGAGCGTGATGACGATCTGGTAGATGCCGCCGGTGTTCGCGGTGGCGGGATTCTGCCAGGGATCCACCCCATCCCGGTCCCACCAGAACCGGTGGTTGTTTCCCGGCACGGGCGGAGCGGAAGGAAGATTGTAAACGCCTTCCCCCTGGCCGCCCTGCCTTTGCAGGATGAGCTTGTCGTCCAGGTCCAGAGTCGGAGCGACGTCCGCGTCGAAGGTGTTGGCGGACCAGTCATAGTCCGTGGCCAGCCAGACGCCGGAGCTAGGTTCGGTCAGCTCCGACTGCTGGTAGGCGAAATAGGCAGCCCAGTTGGCGCCCGGGAACGGCAACGTCCCCGCCCAGGCGGACTCCTCCCGATTCCCGCAGACCAGCTCGGCGTGGGCGGCGATGTACAACAATTGCGGCAGCGGATCTGACAGAGGCACTTCGTAGAGGAACTCCCCGACCATCGTGTATTTCGGGAACTGCCCCGGTATCGGGTTGCCCTTCCCGGTCTGCGGGATATCCGCGAGTTGCCCGCCGACAGCCAGGTGCGTTTCGGTGATGGTGCAGCCGGGCTCGGTGACCACGTAGCTGAGGTACAAGTTGCCGCCGGATACCCAGAACTCAACGTAGCCGATACAGGTGTGCTGCCCGGCGAACAGAGCCGCTCTTCCCTTCTCGAATACGCTGTAGTGCCGCCAGTAGGGATTGAAATCCTCCACGGTGCCAAGGGAGCGCACCCCGAGCTCGGCCCAGGCATGGGCGACACTGCCGCCGAAGTCATCCACCAGGCCGTTGCCGTCATACGTGAAGCTGAGGGTGATGTCGCCGGCGGTCAGGTCCCAGACATCCGTGAAATGTCCGGACTGGAAACCGCCGCTGAGGCTGATGCTTCCACCGCTTTCGGCAAGGGACATGAATCTTGCCGAAAGGTCCGACGCGCCGTCCCGCTGCGCCGGGTTCTGGCAGCCTAGAGCCATTAGCCCGATGGCCAAAAGGAGAGCCACCGTTTTAACTTTCATCGTTTTCCCCTTTGCTTTGGCTGGAGGTGGGATCGGCAGGTCGGCGGAGGACGTCGTATCGTTGCTGTCTCGGTGGATCTTTTCCCTTCCGGGTGACCCGTGTCCCGCTCAGCGCCGGAATCGTATCACGGCGCACCCCAGGAGTCAACGAATTGCCGCGCTTGACGGGGGTGGCGAAGCCAGCTACAATCTGATAACAATCGATAGCGAACGCAAGCATATTGCGAAGCGGTGCGGGGCCGGAGTTTCCGGCTAGCATAAAAACAATGAAAGGAAAGGAAAAAATGATGAGAAACAGAGGAATCTGGAGAACCCTTCTCTGCGCCACCGTCCTGGCCATAGCCGCCATCGGCCTGGTCTATGCGAGCGGCGACAATGAGGGCGCCCAGGCCGGCAAGAAGCTGGTCTACGGTCACATCACCCCGGGTCCTGACACCTGGTACAAGCGGGTGGTGGACGGCCTGCAGCTGGGCGCCGAAAAATACGGGGTCGAGCTCATCGTGCTGAACTCGGATTACGACGTGCAGAAGGAGCTGGCCAACATCGACTCCATGATCACCCAGGGCGTCGACGGCCTGGTCATGTTCTCCTTCAACGAGAACGGGGCGCGCATCGCCGCCGAGAAGTGCAAGAAGGCCGGCATCCCTGTCGTGGTGGTCGACAGCGCCGGCGCCATCTTCAAGCAGGGCGTCGAGGTGGTGGCGGGCGTCGATTTCGACTGGGCCAAGATGGGCGAGATGACCATGAAGCTCATGGTCATCTCGCCCATCTTGGCCCAGTCGAAATCGACGCTGGACGCCTGCTTGAACATGGCGCCGGCGGTGCCGACCACCACGACACCGGGAGTGCCCCTACTTGTTCGGCGGCGATGCGCGCCCCGTTCTCGTTGAACATGACCAGGCCGTCGACGCCCTGGGTGATCATGGAGTCGATGTTGACCCCTCCTTCTGCACGTCCGAGTTCAGGGCGGGCGATGAGCTCGACCCCGTATTTTTCAGCGCCCAGCTGCAGGCCGCTCCACCACCCCGGGCCTTCCAGGTGCTGCGGGACCCCGGGGTGATGTGACCGTAGACCAGGCTTCTTCCGCCGCCATTTGTCGGCCGCTACATAGACCAGGCCGATGGCGGCTATGGCCAGGACGGAGTAGCGCGGGGAGTTTCCTTCTGTTTCTCAACATTTTTTCCTTCCTTTCGTGGTTCTTATATAGCCGGAAACTCCGCATTACCGCCTTCGCAATATGCTTGCGTTCGCTATCGATTGTTATCAGATTAGCTGGCTTCGCCACCCCTCAAGCGCGGCATCCGTTGAGCTGTTGGGGAGCGCCGTGATACGATTCCAGCGCTGAGCGGGACACGGGTCACCCCGGGAAAAGATCCACCGAGAGCAGCAACGATACGACGTCCTCCGCCGACCTGCCAATCCCACCTCCACCGAGCAAAGGGGAAAACGATGAAAGTTAAAACCGTGGCTCTCCTTTTGGCCATCAGTTGGCTGCCAGAAACCGGCGCGGCGGTTGTCTGCCTTCCGAAAGCGGTGGAAGCATCAGCCTCAGCGGCGGTGTTTCCAGTCCGGACATTTCACCGATGTGTGGGACCTGACCGCCGCGACATCACCCTCAGCTCACGTATGACGGCAACGGCCTGGTGGATAGGCTTGTAGCCCATGCCTGGCTCACCGGGGTGCGCTCCTTGTGGAGGATTTCAATCCCTACTGGCGGCACTACAGCGTATTTGAGAAGGGAAGAGCGGAGCCTGTTGCCGGGCAGCACACCTATATCGGCTACGTTGAGTTCTGGGTATCCGGCGGCAACTTGTACCTCAGCTACGTGGTCACCGAGCCCCGGCTGCACCATCACCGAAACGCGGCTGTCGGCGGGCAACTCGCGGATATCCCGCAGACCGGAAGGGCAACCGATCCCGGGGCAGTTCCCGAAATACACGATGGTCGGGGAGTTCCTCTACGAAGTGCCTCTGTCAGATCCGCTGCCGCAATTGTGTTACTGCACCACCCACGCGAAGTTGGTCTGGGACATCGGGAGGAGTCCGCCTGGGCGGGGACGTTGCCGTTCCCGCGCCCCGACTGGGCTGCCTATTTCGCCTACCAGCAGTCGGAAGCTGACCGAGAACCTGGCTCCGGCGTCTGGCTGGCCACGGACTATGACTGGTCCGCCGACACCTTCGACGCGGACGTCGCTGCCGACGACCTGGACGACAAGCTCATCCTGCAAAGGCGGGCGGCCAGGGGGGAAGGCGTTTACAATCTTCCTTCCGCTGCCGCCGGTGCAACGATGGGGGCGTAATCCCCTCTCACCGCCCCACCACCGCGAACACCGCCGCGTCCGTCATGCACGCTCCATGCCACCCGCGCGACCGCGCACACCTGGTATGAAGATTTGGGGCTGGACCAGGCGTTCGAGGTGGACGGCAACTGGAACACCATCAAGCTGACCCCCGCGGCATCAGCATCGGCGACATGGAGAACCTGGTGGTTTTCTGCACGGGCTGTGCACCTCTCGGGGCGACGCACGGCGTCATCTTCAGCGATATCACCAGTGCGTCAATAGCAGACCAAGGGAGGCCGGCCTCCTCCAAGGAGGAAGCCCCAGCCCTCATTGCGGGTGATTGCTCTCCGCAACGCGCTGCTGCTGCTTGAGCCTCCCACTCGTGGTGGGAGTTGAGGATGTGGTCCGCGAAGTTGATGACCTGAATATCAGGTGCGGCCGGAGTAACACCAGCATCGCTTCACCTTGTACCTGGCGGTCCGCGCTTCATGACGTCCGCGCTGCTGGGCCGCCGTGCGCGTTGTTCCCGGCCGACTCCAGGTAGCGCGCCGCGCTTGGTGCTCAGGGTGGGCCACCCCCGAGAACCCGTTGTCCCGGATGCCGTCGTGAGCCGTCCCGGACCGTTTTCCGCGCGTGTGAAGGAAATCCCCGGTGATGCAGTCAACGTGCATCATCTGCAGGGTCAAAGCCCCGTCCTGCCAGGTGGTGAAGTACAGGTCGATGCTGTGCCCCGCGAAGTCGGACAGGTCCATGCTCACCGCCACCCAGCCGCCGCTAGGAGCCGGTGAAGGCGTTCCACTTCCGGCGGCCGCATGTCATAGGCTCACGCCCCGACCCGGGTGTTCGGGTTGTCCTGGGGATGGGCCAGGTTGCTCACCGTACCCCCGCCGATCGCCGGCAGGGTGTCCGCAGGCCGTGTCGCGGTCATAGACCTCCACGTAGCCGTAGTGCCCAGTCCTCCTCGATGTCGAAGAAGGTGTGGAAGCTCAGGAAGGCGCCACCCGCCGGACGCGAAGGTCTGATAGAACGAGCGCCAGGCCCAGGCCTCGGCGTCGGAATACCATTCGTAGGTTCCGCTGTTGGCACAGCGTGCGGAATTGTCATCGCCATCGATCTTGACCGTGGCCGCCTTCTTGTAAACCGCGGCCTGTGGCAGTGTCCCGCTGGGGATCGCTGCCGGTGAGAAGAAGTACCCAGAAGTTCAACAGCGAGTAGCCCGCCCAGGAATCCTCGCCGCCGATCTCCAGGGTTTTCGTGGCGTACTTGCCTCCACCTTGCGCGTGTCGCTGGCGATGGCCCAGTCGGTGAACACCTGCTTGAAGCTGTCCACGTCGAAGGCGGCCAGGGTCTTCTGGACCCCTTCGAAGATGCCATTCGCCTGCTCCTACAGCGGCGCTGGTGAAGGCCCTCCCGCCGTACTTCTCGAACAGGCAGAGCTGGAACAGGTAGCGCCCCGTAGCTCCAGGCCGCCGCCCAGAAGGTGAGGGCCGTCACGGGGTGATACACCATGTAATAGCCACATGCCCGAGGAATGGCCGTAGCCGCAGAGGAATCCGGCCAGGTCGGCCAGTCCTCGGCCCACCAGGAGGGCTCGTCGGGGTCCTGGTCGAAGTGGATCAGGTGCTCGAACTCATGGGCGGAGGGGGCCTACAGGAACGGCCGCGCCACTCCGTCCCGTGCGGGTGGTCGTAGGAGTCGATGTGGTGTCGTGTTGTTGGCGGGCGTGCGCTGGAGGAGGATCCTCGGCCACGTGGGTGGAGTCGTAGTAGGCCTCGTCGCGGATGTTGTGGCCAGGATCTGGCCTTCCGGGCCGCGGGCCAGCGGCTGGCCAAAAACCGAAGTGTCGGTGGGGTAGATCACCGTGTCGAACTGCTGCAGTAGATGTGGGTTTGGGCGGTCGAGATGCGGTCCTCGAAGCGAGCAAAGGTCCCGCTCGGGTTGGCGTTCCGCCGGTGGCCGCATCGTGCAGAGTAGGCCACCTTCGATCAGGATGATGCCGCCTTCCCGTCCCACAACGCCACGAAGGTCTCGTCGTAAGTGTGGCCGACGACCCGCTCCTCACCCTTCCGCGGCGCTCTGGCCGGCCCCAGGGGAAAGTGGTGGCCGCCCGCCGTGCCCACCTGGGCAGCAGCGCTGGCGCATGGCCACTCCTTGGGGCCCCACGTCCACGGTGGCGTCCTTCGCGTGCAGGGCCCAGCCCC
>CAVUYS010000009.1:0-45107 GCA_963745745.1 uncultured Spirochaetota bacterium
GGAATGAGGAGTGCTATTCTGCTGTTCATCATACCTCTTTTTTCCTTTTCGACATTATAGCACCCCTTTCTCAAGGGTCAAGGAATCTGAGAAAAAAGATTCAATACTTGATCCCGAAAGCCAGCACCACGGACAGTTGCCTGGTGGAGATCTGGTGGTCGATGCCCGGAATGTAGTCGCCCGGCTGCTCGATATAGTCGTCAGAAGCCGGATCATCTCCATACCAGGTCTGGGTCTGCAGCGTGTTCGCCTTTTGGGCCATGAGATCGATGGCCAACGATAGGAAGGGCTGCAGCCTTGCTTCCGGCTTCCCCCAGGAATAATGGACCGCCAGCTCCGCATACCCGCCGATACCCAGCCCGGCGGCAGTGGAGAGCTTGTTGCGCAGCAGATGGTCGTCCTGGTCGGCCACGATGGGGACGGCCAGGCCCGCCTCCATCAAGACGCTCAGCCCGGGAACCGGGGTCAGCGTGACCGAAAACCCGGCGGTGGGCACGTTCCAGAGGACCCAGTAGGTAAGCACAACCGTGTCATTGGGGAAGCTGACCAGATACAGCTCGGGCTGGCCATCCCCATCCGTTGGATCGGGCCCTGGCGGCCCATTATCCGGGAAAAGATCCAGGTACTGCCACCCGACATACCCCATGGCCTCCTGATACACATACTGGAGCCTGTATCCCAGCACAGCCTTCAGGTTCCCCCATCCTCCCGAGGATAGAACCGGCTTCCAGGCGGCGGAGGCCAGAAACCAGACCAGGCGCGCGTCGGATTCCGTGTAGCTGAAGACAGTCTTGGGATAGCCGGGATACATGTCCCAGTCGTAGTCCTTCATCAGCCCGAAGGGGGCCAGCAGGTTCACCGCCAGCGAAACCTCGAAGTTCCAATCCCTCCCACCGTCGATCCGCCCCCCCGTGCGCTCGCCGCGGAAGGTGACTCCCTCCAGAAGAGTATTCAGCGGGAAGATCAGCTCGCTGCTGATGCCCGGGTTGCCGGGCAGCTCCATGAGGTAGCGGGTGTCCCCGATGCCCACGATCGTATCCAGGCTCGTGGACCAGCTCTTGCGGGCTTCGGCGGACAAGAGGGGAGCAGGGCCCGCCAGGATCAGCCCCAGTGCGGCGGCCAGCACGATCCTTCTCATGATCTTTCCTTCAGCAGCTCGGCCAGGCGGACGTAGCCCCTGGCGCCGGCCAGCTCCCCGGCCGTCTGCCCAAGGCGGTTTTTCGCCGAACGGGAGGCTCCCCGCAGCAGGAGGTATTCGCAGATTTCCAGCCTGCCCGCGGCCGCTGCGGCGTGCAGCGGGGTGTTGCCTTCCCGGTCGGCGGCCCCCAGCGGGGCTCCCTGGTCCAGAAGCAGCTCGACGGTTTCGAAGGAGCCGGCGGCGCAGGCCTGGTGCAGCGGGGTCGCCCCACCTGCGCCGGGCGCCGCGGGCTCCGCTCCTGCCCGCAGCAGCTCGCGGGCCAGTTCCGCGTCGCCGCGGCGGGCGGCCGCGTGCAGGGGGCCGTCCCCCGAGCGGTCCGCGGCGCTGGGTTCGGCCCCCATGGAAAGCAGGAACAGGCAGGCCTCCCGGTTCCCGCTGCGCGCGGCCCAGCCCAGCGCCGTGGCGCTTTCGCGCGGGTCCCGGTCGCGCACCGCCGCGGGGCGGTCCTTGAGCCGCTGCACGAAGGCGGGAAGCGGCCCGAGGGCGGCCTCCGCGAACAGGGAGGCCTCCCCGCCCTTGGACCGCAGGTAGTCGTAGACTTCCTGGCGGCCGGCCCAGGCCGCGTAGGCCAGCGCATTCCAGCCCAGCCGGTCCTCGGCGCGGAGCAGCGCGGGGTCCTGCTCGACCATCCGGCGCACCCGGGCCAGTTCCCCCCTTTCCGCGGCCTCGAACAGCCTGCCGGCAGCCCCCGCGGCGGGACGCGGCGGCGGGTCGGGCCGCGGATGAAGCCTCCGGCGCGGGCCGGGTGCCCGGGGTGGCACAGGAAACCAGCAGCGCCAGGGCTGCCAGCCCCGCCATGGCCGCCGCAACCGCCGCGGCCCGCAGTCTACTCGCGGTATGGGAGGAACACATAATCGCGGAACTCACCGCGCGGATTCTTGTCCCCGTACGGATGGGGCTCGTTGGCGTTGGCGTGGCAGTCGAAACAGAACTCGTAGTCGATGATCCTCTCCATCCCGGAAGCCGTGTCCCGCATCACCCACAACCAGCCCCCGCGAGCCAGGGGGTCTTCCGGCTTCTTGATCATGACGGTGAGCTGGAAGGGCGCTTCCCCTTGCCGAAACTGCAGCCCCGCATAGACCTCCTTGACGATGACCGTGCCCTCCGGGTACTCGTGAACGACGCGCCCCTGGCGTTCCGTGATCCGCACCTCCTCACCGCTCTGATTTATATAGATGCGGCGTCGATGATCCTCGTGTCCCGGAACCGGGTAGTCCAGGTCCCGCTCGGTGCTGCGCTCCCAGGAGGCGTAGTCCGCCGGCACCAGGGCCCGGGGCGCCGGCCGGGCGCAGGAGAGCGTCAGCAGCGAAGCCGCGGCCAGCGCGACATGGCGTAGCAGGACGGAGGCCCACCGCGAAGCGCTGCTCATGACTGCCCCCCGGGGAGGGCCAGAATCTGGTACACGGCCAGCGCCTCCGCCTTGCCCTTGACCTTCAAGTGCGCCGGACCCCGGGCCTTGACCCGGGCGCGCAGCGGGGAATACACGCTCTCCGTGACCAGGACCATGCCCGGCCGGGCCGCCGCGCACAGGCGCGCCGCCACGTTCACGTGATCGCCGATCACGGTGAAATCCGCCCTTTTCTCCGAACCGACCAGGCCCAGGATCACCTCGCCGGAGTCCAGGCCGATGCCCACCTTCAGGCCGTCGTAGCCGGCAGCGCGGCCCAACTCCTCCTGGATCTCCAGGGCCGAGCGGCAGGCGTTCTCCTCCCGCCGCTCACCGGAGAACACGGCCACCACGGCGTCGCCCACGAACTTGTCCACGTCCCCGCCGTTGCGATGGATGATCTCGGTCTGGGCGTTGAGCAGCCGGTTCAGCGCTTCCACCACCTGCTCCGGGGGATTGCGTTCGGCATACGCGGTGAAGCTGCGCACGTCGCTGAAAAACAGGGTCATGGCCGCCTTGGCGCCGCGCTCTCGGTTGCGGATGGACTGCAGGGTGGAGCCGGAGACGAACTTGGAGAGCTGGAAGCGCTCGTACAGCCCCTGCACCATCTCGTTCACCGTCTCCCCCAGCTGGCCGATCTCGTCGTGGCTGCCGATCCGCGCCCGCACGCTGAAGTCCCCCTGCCGCACCCCCGCGCACACCTGGCCGAGATGGCGCACGGGCCGCACCAGGGTGGCCTGCAGGTAACGGGCCAGCAGCACGGCCAGCAGCGGCACCAGGACGGCGAAAATCGCGGCGGCCAGCAGCAGGTTGTCGCGCTGCTGCACGGCCTCCGCGGAGACGTCCGTGCGGATGTGGATGACCCCGCGCACGGTGTGCGTGCTGCCGTGGCAGCCGGCGCACTTGGGCAGGTTGAGCAGGGTCTTGTAGATCAGGGAGTAGCTCTTCTCCCCTTCCCTCCTCTGGTACAGGACGGTGCGCCGCTCCTGGACCGCGCGGGTGAAGTTCATGTCCCCCGCGATCACCCGGGCGTCGGGCATGAGCAGCGGCTTGGGCTGGAAGTAGATCTTGCCCAGGTTGGCATTCACCGTTTCGATGGTCCGGTTGTCCGAGAAGGCCTCCACCCCGTCGGCGCGGTACAGGCTGACGTCGAAGGTGCCCGTGGCCAGGCGGATGTCGGCGAAAAGACGGACGGCTACGGGGGCCTCCCCGGGGAGCATGGCGTTCTTGATGGACTGGTAGAGGATCTCCGACTGGCGCTGCAGGTTCTCCGAGTTGGCCTGGCGCAAATCGCGGTTCTGGGCATAGGCCAGGTAGACGATGGCCGCGCCGATGCCCAGCGCCAGGCTGGAAACCAGGATGAGGTTCACCTTGCGGGCCAGCGGCACGAAGCGGCGCAAGGGGGCGGCCTCCTTCAACCGTACAGGGGCACGTCGAAGCCGGCCAGGGCCTTGAGCTTCGGCTCCACCCGCAGCCGGCGGCGCTCGCCGGCCTCCACCAGCGAGGCCAGGCGGCCCTCCGCCACCTCCAGGCGCAGGTTCCCCGGGGCCCCGGTGTGGGTCTTGCGGGCGATGGCTTCGCGGGGGTCCCGCTCCCCCAGTGCCGCGAGGTTCGCGGCTACGCGGCGGTAGGCATCACGGAAGGGCACCCCCTCGGCGACCAGCTCCAGGGCCCGGTCGGCGGCGTAAATCTCCGGCCGGAAACCCGCGGCCAGGCGCTCCTCGTTCACCCCCAGGCGCCCCATGAGCAGGTCCACCACCTGCACGCTCAGCAGGCCCAGCGTGCAGCCTTCCATGAACGGGGCCTTGGTCTCCTGCAGGTCGCGGTTGTAGCCCGAGGGCATGGCCCGCAGGATCGACTTGATCTGGGCGCCGCGGGCCGAGACCGCGGCCGTCTTGGCCCGCACCAATTCCAGCAGGTCGGGATTGCGCTTCTGGGGCATGATGCTGGAGCCGGCGCACAGCTCCTCCGGCAGGGTAAAGTAGCCGAACTCGGGCAGGGAGAACAGGATCACGTCCTGGGCCAGGCGGCTCAGGGTGAGCATGACCTGCTCCACCGCGTCCAGGATCACCGATTCGACCTTGCCGCGGCTGTTGTTGGCCGCCAGCACGTTGTTCTGCACCCGGGCGAAGGCCAGCAGGTCGGCCACCATCTCCCGGTCCAGGGGCAGAGGCACCCCGTAGCTGGCGGCCGAGCCCAGCGGGCAGGCGTCGTTCAGCTCGTAGGCCGCCTCCCACAGGAGCAGGTCGTCCAGGAGCTCCTCGGCGTAGGCCGCCGCCCACAGGCCCACGGAGCTGGGCATGGCCAGCTGCAGATGCGTGCGGCCCGGCATGGGAACCAGCTGGTGGCGCCTGGCGAAGCCGATCAGGGTGGCGGCCAGTCCCAGGACGGCGCGCTGGAACTCCAGCAGAAAGGCCCTGCCGTACAGGCGCAGGGCGGCCAGGACCTGGTCGTTGCGGCTGCGCCCGGCGTGGATCTTCTTGCCCGCCTCCCCCAGGCGGGCCACCAGGAAGTTCTCGATGGCGGTGTGGCCATCCTCGTCCGCCGCCGCGATGGGGAAGCTGCCCGCCAGGTTCAGGCGCACGATTTCCGCCAGGCCCCCGTGCAGGGCGGAGCTTTCCCCGGCGGACAGCAGGCCGATCTTCTCCAGCATGGCGGCGTGGGCCATGCTGGCCAGGCAATCCGCGTTGACCAGGTCCCGGTCCAGCAGGTAGTCCCGGCCCACGGTGTAGCGCTCGACCAGCTCGTTCAGGGTCACGCCCTTCTGCCACAGCTTGCTCATGGGCCGGCCTGCCCTCCGGCGTAGCGCCCCGCCCGGGCCCGGACGACCTCGGCCAGGATCTGGCGCACCGCGGTCTGGTCCCGCCGGCCCCGGGCCAGGGCCTCGCCCTGCTCGGCCAGGAAGCGCTCCTCCATGTCGTAGAGGTCGCGCTCCAGGACCCCGGACCACAGCAGGCGGGTGATCTCCAGCGGCGTGTCCTTCAGACTCAAGAGGCGCTCGGTTTCCCGGACGGCCAGGAACCAGCGCACGTCGTCCAGCGACAGGTCCAGCTCCTCCAGCAGCTCGGCGATCTTCATGGCTCAAGCGTAGGGTACCCGCTCCCCTCGCCCCCCGTCAACGGCAGGGTTGCTCGTCCCCCCCGCCCTTTAGTATTCTGTAGGCCATGGCCAAGCACAAATTCCAGACCGAAGTCAGCCGGCTGCTGCACCTGATCATCCACTCCCTGTACTCCCACCCGGAGATCTTCCTGCGGGAGCTGATCTCCAACGCCTCCGACGCCCTGGACAACCTGAAGTACCTGACCCTGACCGACGAGCAGTTCAAGGGCTACGCCTTCCTGCCGCGCATCGACATCGCCTTCGACCAACAGGAGCAGAAGAGGCTCAGCGTGTCGGACACGGGCATCGGCATGGACGACGAGGAGCTGGAGCGCAACCTGGGCACCATCGCCAACTCGGGCACCCGCCAGTTCCTGGACAGCCTGGCCGAGGAGGCCCAGAAGGGCTCCAACCTGATCGGCCAGTTCGGGGTGGGCTTCTACTCCTGCTTCATGGTTGCCGACCGGGTCGAGGTGGCCAGCCGCAGGGCCGGGCAGGAGAAGGTCTGGCGCTGGGCGAGCGACGGCAAGGGGGAGTTCGAGATCCAGGAGGTCCAGGACAAGCAGCAGGGCACCACGGTGACCCTGCACCTCAACGAGCGGGGCAAGGAGTACGCCAACCGCTGGCGCATCGAGGGCATCGTCCGCAAGTACTCCAACCACATCGCCTTCCCGATCCACCTCCACTACGACGAGAAGGGCGAGCAAGGAGCAGGTCGAGCAGATCAACTCCGCCCTCGGCCCTTTGGAAGCGGCCCGCGAGGGGAGATCAAGGACGAGGAGTACAACGAGTTCTACAAGACCCTCAGCCACGACCAGGAGGATCCCCTGGACTTCATGCACACCCGGGCCGAGGGGGCCCTCGAGTACACGACCCTGTTCTTCATTCCCTCCCACGCGCCCGTTCGGACCTGTTCTGGGTGAACTACCGCCCGGGGGTCAAGCTGTACGTCAAGCGGGTGTTCATCACCGACGACGAGAAGGAGCTGCTGCCCACCTACCTGCGCTTCGTGCACGGGGTCATCGACTCCGAGGACCTGCCCCTGAACGTCAGCCGGGAGCTGCTGCAGGAGAACCAGGTGCTGCGCTCCATCCGCACCGCGGCGGTGCAAGAAGATCCTCGGCGAGCTGGAAAAGATGGCCCAGAACACGCCGGAGAAGTACGCGGACTTCTACAGGGAGTTCGGGATCTGCTAAAGGAGGGCCTGCTATCAGGACTCCGAGCCAACCGGGAAGAGCCTGCTCGAGCCTGGTGCGCTACAAGTCCAGCTCCCAGGAGGGCTGGAGCTCGCTCGCCGGCTACAAGGAGCGCATGGCCGCCGGACCAGAAGGCCATCTACTACCTGACCGGGGACCGGGAGGAGAAGCTGCGCGCCTCGCCGCTGCTGGAGGCCTACAAGAAGAAGGGCCTGGAGGTGCTGCTCATGGACGACGACATCGACGAGCTGGTGGCCGCGGCGGTGGGCCGCTACCAGGACATCGAGCTGAAGGCCGTGAACCGCAGCGGCACCGCGGAGGACCTCTCCACCGACGCGGACAAGGCCAAGGCCAAGGACCTGGCCCCTCTGCTGGCCCGGATCCGCAAGGTGCTGGGCGAGGAGGTCAAGGACGTGCGCGCCTCCGTCCCGGCTGGCGGACTCGGCCTCGCTGCGTCGTGATGGACGACAGCGACCCGACCGTGCAGATGCAGCACCTGGCCCGGTCGCTCGGCCAGAAGGACCTGCCGGAGGTCAAGCCGATCCTGGAGCTCAACCCCAACCACGAGCTGGTGCGCAAGCTGCAGGGACTGGAGGAAGGGGAGCTGTTGAACGACGCCAGCCACCTGCTGCTGGAGCAGGCCCTGATCCAGGAAGGGGCGGAGCTGAAGAACCCCGCGGAGTTCGCCCGGCGCCTGACTCGCGTGCTGGCCAGGGCCGTCTAGATGCGATAGACTGCACGGCGGTCTTTGCCCACCGCCGGAGTGGTGGAACTGGCAGACACAGAGGACTTAAAATCCTCTGGCCCGCAAGGGCCGTAGCGGTTCGACCCCGCTCTCCGGCATTCTATCCCTTGGCCAGCCACTCCCGGGCTTCGCGCAGGATGGGGGCCAGCAGGGTGACCTGCGGGTTGCCTCCCCCGCCTTCCAGCCTCCGCCGCCACTGTTCGGGGGTGAACTGGCCGGCCAGCTCCGCGCGGCCCTTTTCGGCCTCGTCCCGCAGCTCCGGGCTGGTGCTGGCCGCCAGCATGTAGAGACTCAAGAGGCGCAGCTCGGGAGCGGGAGCGCTCTGCAGCAGCTTCTGCAGCTCCTGGCCGGCCTCCTCCTGCCTCTTCAACTGCATCAGGCTGAAGGCGTAGTTCCAGCGCAGCCAGCCCCGGTCCGCCACGCCCTCTTGGGCGGCCAGCGGCCCGAAGTAGTCCGCCGCGGCCTGCGGGTCCCCGCGCAGCAGGTACGGCAGGCCGAAGGGCAGCGCCAGGGCGGGCAGCAGCCCGGGCCGGTCGCGGCGCACGCGGGCCTCCAGGGCGGCGATGGGCTCGGTTTTGCCCGTGATCAGGTAGGCGTTCAGCAGCAGGCGGCAGGAGGATTTGGCGAGGCGGCCGCGCCGGTAGACGGTGTCCTCCAGATGGCGGATCAGCGCCGGCCAGTCCTCGCGCTCCAGCAGGCGAAACAGCTTCCAATTCAGGGCGAAGTAGCCGTTAATGATGATGAGGGTGGCCAGGAACAGGGCACCGGCGATCCAGTTCTTCTGGGCGAACAGGCGGAAATAGTCCACGCCCAGGAGGGCCAGCGGCAGCAGGAAGATGATCAGGAAGGCCGCCACGATCACCGCATTGAACAGGATGTACAGGGTTTTAAATTTCAAGCAAAACTCCTATAATGATGACCCAGAGTCTATGGGATACCAGGGCCCGGGTCAACCGCGAGGAAACCCGCCATGAAGCGCCTTCCCCTGTCCGAATTGCGCGAGAACCAGTATTTCGACGCCCCGGTGTACCTGGATGAGGGCTACATCCTGCTTTCCCCGGACGTGCACACCCCCCAGGAGCTGCGGGAGCGCCTGGCCCGCTGGGGCTACGAGGCGGTGTACTGCGACGGGAACCCGGTGGAAGCGCCGGCCCACAGCGGGCCGGCGGTGGCGGCCAAGTCCACCCTGGAGCTGGACGTCCAGGAAAAACAGCAGATGGAGCAGGCCCGCAAGCTGTATTTCAGCCTGATCAGCTTCACCGTGGAGACCTTCACCCGCTTCGCCGAGTCCAACCGCCTGGACCTGGCCGGCATCACCGAACGGGTGAAGGGGCTGATCGAGCTGGTGAAATCCAGCCGCGATTCCATCCTGCGGCTGCCGGAGTTCGTGTACATTTCCGACAACTACCTTCACCAGCATAGCCTCAACTGCGCGATCCTCTCCCTGGCCATCGGAGACTACCTGAAGCTGCCGCCGCACCGCCTGATCGAGCTGGGCACCGGCGCCCTGCTGCACGACATCGGCATGCTGAAGATTCCCGACGCCCTCTACCTGAACCCCAGGCAGCTGGGCCCCCGGGAATGGCAGATGATCAAGGCCCACCCGATGTTGAGCTACCGCATCCTGAAGGGCTTCTCCGTCGCCGACACCATCGCCCTGACGGCCTACGAGCACCACGAGCGGCTGGACGGGACCGGATACCCGCGGGCCCTGGCCGGGGATAAGATCACCGTGTACTCGCGCATCCTGGCGGTGGCCGACTCCTACGAGTCCATGACCACCAAGCGCCCCTTCCGGGTCAATCGGGACGGGCACGCCGCCCTGCTGGAACTGCTGAAGGGACGCGGGGTGTTCTACGACGAGGCCGCCGTCCGCGCCCTGATCTACTGCCTTTCGGTCTATCCCCTGGGCACCACGGTGCTGCTGTCCAACGCCGCCATGGGACGGGTGATCCGCACCGACCCTCACTCGCCCAAGACCCCCATCGTGCAGATCCTGATCGACAAGGACGGCAACCGCCTGCGGGAGTTCGCCGCGATGGCCACCTCGGAAGCGGGCAGCGAACAGGCCCCGGCCATCCGCCGCAACCTGAGTTGGAAGGAGGTAGAGGCTCACAACCTCTACTGATGGACATCACGGTCACCTTCCCTTCCGGGGCCGTCCGCCGCTTTCCCGCGGGCACCCAGGCGGGGGAAATCCTGTCGGATGGCGAGTTCGCCGCTCCTCCCTCCCCGATCGTGGCCGTCCTGGCCAACAACGCCCTCTCCAGCCTGAGCTACCCGATCGACATCAACTGCCGCCTGTCTCCGGTGCTGCTGACCTCGCGGGAGGGGGCGGGCATCTACCGCCGCTCCCTGTGCTTCCTGGCGGCCATCGCCGCCCGCGAGGTGTTTCCGGGGCGCCGCCTGGTCCTCGGCCATTCCCTGGGCCACGGCTACCTGTACTATTTCGACGGGCAGGCAGAGGTTGCCGCGGAGGACCTCGCGGCCTTGGGCGCCCGCCTGCGCGAGTTGGCCTCCCGGCGGCTGCCCATCCGCCGGCAGGTCATCGCCTACGAGGAGGCCATCCGCTACTTCCAGGAGGCCAGGCAGGCCGACACGGTGCTGCTGCTGAAGAACCGCAACGATCCCAAGGTGCCCGTGTATTTCTGCGGGGACTTCATGGACCTGGCCCATGCCCCCCTGGTTCCCGACACGGGACTGCTCTCGGTGTTCGACCTCACGGCCTACCCGCCCGGCTTCCTGCTGCGCTACCCGCCCTGGGACCAGCCGGAGCGCATGGCCAGCTTCGAGGAGAATCCCGTGCTGGCCGCGATCTACCGGGAGTACAAGGACTGGGGGAAGATCCTGGGGGTAAGCTGCGTCGGGCACCTGAACGACCTGATCGCCGAGCGGAGGGTGCGGGAGTTCATCCAGGTGGCCGAGGCGCTGCACGACAAGAAGATCGCCCTGATCGCCGACCGCATCAACGAGCGGCGGGACACGGTGAAGGTGGTGCTGATCGCCGGGCCCTCCTCCTCGGGCAAGACCACCTTCTCCAAGAAGCTGGCCGTGCAGCTGCGCGTGCTGGGCAGAAACCCCGTGCTCCTGGCCCAGGACGACTACTTCGTGCCGCGGGAGCTCACCCCCCGGGACGAGGAGGGCAATTACGACTTCGAGAGCCTGGCGGCCATCGACGTGGGCCTGTTGAACCGGCAACTGCTGGCCCTGGAGGCCGGGGAGGAGGTGGAGATCCCGCGCTTCGACTTCCACACCGGGCAGCGCCGGCCCGCCGGGGTGCGCCTCCGGCTTCCCGGTCGCGGGGTGGTGCTGCTGGAAGGCATCCACTGCCTGAACGACGAGCTGACCCCGGCCATCCCGGCCGGGAGCAAGTACAAGGCCTACGTTTCGGCGCTGACCCAGCTGAACCTGGACGACCACAACCGGATTTCCACCACGGACAACCGGCTGCTGCGCCGCATCGTGCGCGACCACCAGTTCCGCGGCCGCCCGGCCGGGGGCACCTTGAGCATGTGGCAGTCGGTGCGCAACGGGGAGGACCGCAACATCTTCCCTTTCCAGAACACCGCGGACTCGGCCTTCAACTCGGCGCTGGACTACGAGTTGGCCGTGCTGAAGGTGTACGCCGAGCCGCTGCTCAAGACGGTCAAGCCCGACCACCCCAAGTTCCACGAGGCGCTGCGCCTGCTGTCCTTCATCGCCAATTTCGCGCCGATCCCGCCCGGCTGGGTGCCGGACTACTCGATACTGCGGGAGTTCATCGGGGAGAGCGCGTTCAAATACTGAAAAGGGAGTTTCAGGCGAGCTTCTTCTGCACGATCTCGAGGAAGTCCGGGTCGGGCGAGGTGAACATCAGGCCGAAGCCGCTGTCGGCCAGCTCCCCCTGCTTGGAAAGCACGCGCGCGGAGCGCACCACCCGCGCCCTGCCCTTGTAGTATTTGCGGCCGTCGTCGTCGATCAGGATCTCCAGCTCCTCGCCGAGCTGGAATAGGCCCAGGTCCTCGGTGGAGACGAAGATGCCCCCGATGCACAGATCGCGGCTGCGGAACTCCATGATTTCCACCTCGTCATTGTCCTTGCGCTTGCGCACCAGCGTGGTGATCATGACCCGCTTGCGGTCGCCGCTCCTGCGCTCCTCCATGCCCACCTCCATCTGCGGCAATTATACCCTCGCCTCCAGGGGCTGTCAAATACATGCTATAATGTAACTATGGGACGCATGCTCCGGGTGGCATTGCTCATGCTGTCGGCTGCCGCGGCGGTCTGGGCCCAGTTCTACGAGCGGCTCGGGCCGGCGGAGCGCAGGGAGCTGGCCGAGGACTACTACCTGGTGGGCCGGCAATACGCCCTGCAGGGCGAGCGGGCCAAGGCCCGGGAGTTCGAAGGCCTGGCCTTCCACCTCGATCCCGGGCTGGAGCCGGCCGCCATCGCCGGCGAGGACGCGTCGCCGGGGACTGCGGCCGCGCGCCCGCAGTCCGGCGCAGCGCCGGGCCAGGAGACCCCCGAGGCGATGGAGGCGCTGCTGCAAAGCCGCTTCCTGCGCCTGGTGTCCGCCTTTCTGGCCGAGGATGCCCAGACCCTGCTGTCGATGATGGACGGATCGCTCTGGTTTTCCGCCTTCACCGCCGAGCTCGCCCAAGAGGCCATCGCCGGCGATCTGGCGGGCTTCTTCGCCCGGACCGACCTCTCCGGTGGGCTTCCCCCCTCGGCGGTCTTCGATCTGGACAGCCTGCAGGTGCGCCCGGCGGCGGGGGCTCCCGAATGGGGCCCCTGCTACGCGGTGTTGGTCAACGCGCGGGCGGATTTCTCGGAATCCATGGCCTTCTGGGAAAAACAGCAGCAGTACCTGTTCCACCCCCGGGAGGGTCAATGGCTGCTGTTCGCCGTAGGCTCGCCCCTGCCCCCCTCCGCCTGGAATCCGCAAAGCCCTCCGGCTCCGGCCCCCCCGGCCGCGGATCCCGGCAACCAGTTGAAGTCCATCCGGGAGGCGTTCCTGGCCTCCCTACGCCATTTCCTGGCCAGGCGGCCCGCCGAGGCCTCCCGCTACTTCGCCCGGGAAATCCTCGTCCTGCGCCTGAACGCCACCCTGACCCGCGAGGAAATGGCGGCCACTTTCGAGGGCTACTTCGAGGCCGGAGACTTCGGCGGGGTGAGCGCGGAGCAGGTCGTGGACACCGGCACCATCAGCGTGGAGCCCTCGGAGCGCTTCGCCGACCGGCGGTCGGGCTCCGAGTACCGCCTGAGCGTGCGCACGCGCCTGGACCTCTCCGACCGGATCCCCTTCTGGACCCGTTTCCAGGAGTACTACTTCAGCCGGGAGGAGGGGGACTGGAGGATCTTCGCCATTTTCTGAAGGCCCGCACGTATCCGCAATCCCCCGGCAGGTAGCGGGAGAACCAGGCGTGGAAGATGGTCATGCGCCGGCATTCGGGGCAGGCCCGGAAGCGCACATCGTACACCCGGCACAGGCGGGTCTGCTGGTCCAGGTGGCGGCAGGGCCGTCCGTAGTCCACGATCATCCTGCCCCGGGTGTAGCTCTTCTCGTGGCAGCAGGCGCCGCAACGCCGGCACAGCGCCTCCCAGCGCGCGCTCAATACCGGCCTCAATCCGACAGGGGCGCGAAGTAGCCGCTCTGGGCCCGGCCGCTCCTGCGGGCCAGGGTCGCCTCCACCTGCAGGTCCAGGTAGCGGCGGCCGAAATCGGCGTCCGCGCGGCTCTTGTAGCGCAGCGTGTACAGGGGATAGCTGCGCCGGGCTTCGGCCTCCGCCAGAGGCTCGATGCCGCGGGGACCGAAGTAGAAGAGGCTCCCGCCGCCGGTCTCGGCGGCCAGGAAGGCCAGCTCCGGGCTGGACTCGGGAGAGAAGTGCACGGCGTAGAAGGCCACCCCATTGTTGGCCAGGTAGCGGGCGACCTGGGACAGGGAGAACTCGCCGAAGGCGTCGGTCTCCAGGCGCCCGCTGCCCAGGAACACCACGGCCCTGCGGGCGTGACGGGCGGCCAGCAGGGGCACGGCCTGGCGCACCGCCCGGTCGAAGCGCCAGCGGGGGCTCCAGGGCTCCAGCGTGGCGGCGCGCACCGCGGCCAGGCGCGTGCTCCCGAAGGCTCCCTCCAGGGCGGGCTTCTCCCCCGCGCTTAAGACGGCCAACTGACCCAGGTCCCGGGCCGGCACCAGGGCGAACAGCCGCTCCACGGCACTGCCCAGGTCCCCGGCGAAATCCTTCATGGCCAGGGACTTCTCCACGACCAGGACCATGGCCAGGGGCGGGTTGGCGCCCACCAGGTCCGGCTCGTTCACCTCGGCGAAGCGCTCGGTGAGGCGGAAGTTGTCGCGGGTCAGGCCGACCAGGCTCTGGCCCCAGCGGTCCCGGACGGTCAGGTCCACGAAAACCTCCGGGAAGGAGTCGGCGAGCACCCGCTCCACCTGCACGACCAGGCCGGTGTACATGTCCGCCATCTCCGAGAGCACCAGGACGCGGCTGCGGTCGAAGTCCACGGCATACAGGTCCCCGTTGGCGCTCACGGACAGGTGGGTGATCCGTCCGGCCTCCCCCGAGAGGTCCGCCAGGGTTTCCCATTTCTCGCTCTCGATATCGAAGGCGAGCAGGCGGTTGCCGTCCGCCACCAGCAGAGTGCCGGGGTCACGGAAGACGATGCCCTCCGGGCCGGCGAGACCGCCGTATTCGCGCAAGGGGTTGCCGCTGGAGTCGAAGCGCAGGACCGCCCCCCGGGCCCGGTCGGCCACGAACACCTCCCCGTCCCGGGCGGCGATGCCCGTAGGCCCGGTCAGGGTGCCTTTGAAGGACAGGATGAAGTTGCCGTCCAGGTCGTACTTGGCCACCCGCGAGTTGCCCCAGTCGGTCACGTACAGGTATCCGCCCGGGTCGGCGGCCAGGTACTGGGGGCCCAGGAAGGCCCCCGGGCCCCGGCCCGCGGTGCCGAACTCCGCGAGGCGCTCCCCGCGCAGGTTGGCCTTGAGCAGGCGGTTCCCGCCGTACTCGGTGATCCACAGGAAGCGCTCCCCCGAGCGGGGGTCGGCGACCTCCAGGCAGTCGAACGGCCGGTTGTAGCCCTTCAGGCCCCCGTTGAGGATCCGGCGCACGTGGCTGTTCACGTCCAGCTCCCCGATCTGGCCGGAGCCGAAGGCCACCACGTAGAAGCCGCCATCGGCCCGGGCGTGCACCGCCGAAGGCCGCCGCAGGGGTGGGGAGCTCAGCTTGCCCGCCGGGAACTCCGCGGCCACCACGTAGCGCGGGGGCCTGGCCAGCTCGCGGGCCACTCCCCGGCGCAGCTCGGTGAGCTGGATGCGGCTGCGCAGCAGGGAATCCCCCGGATCCCGCAGCAGCGCCTGCCGCCATTCGGCCAGCGCCTCCTCCTCGAAGCCGTGCTTGTACAGCGCCTCCCCCAGCCACACCCGCGGCAGCGCCGCGGCGGGCTTGCGGCTCAGGGACTTTTCCAGGGAGAGGATGGCGTCGCCGAAATTGGCGTCGTGGAAGGCGCGCACGCCCCAGCGGAAATCGTCGTCCGCGCGGGCCTGCTCCAGGTCGACGCTTTGGGCCGACGCGGCCCGGGCGCCCAGCAACAGCAACAGCGAAAGGGCCCCGCCGAGCCGAAGCCTGATCATGCGGGTACTATACACGAATCAGGCGAAGGTATCTACGCGATGGCTCTCGACGGGCAGGACCTCGCCCTTCACCCCGAGGTAGATGATGGACTGGATCTCCTCCAGCTGGATGACCGGCGCTTCGGGGGTGGAAGGAGCGGGGCGTGCCTCGCTGGGCTTTATCATTATGTTTTCTACGTTCATCGCCGTCTCCACACTATGAATATCGGCCGGTCGGGGGGGGATCTTTACGCGGGATTGAAATAGGAGGCCTGGCGATAGCGGTCCTCGATGTCGTGGTTGGAGGGGTGGATCAGGATCGGGGAGATGGAGACCGCGCCCTGCTGGATGGCCCGGTAGTCGGTGCCCGGCTCCTCCCGGGCCTCCGGCAGCTGCCCGCCCAGGAAGCAGTACAGGTCCCCGTTGGGGGCCTGGAAGCGCACCAGGGTGTCCTTGTACACGCGCCGGGCCGGGAAGGTCACCTCCGCGCCGGCGGGCGCCGCGCTGTTGGGAAAGTTGATGTTCAGGAAGTGGTCCTCCGCCCACAGGTCCACGAAGGCCCGCAGGTTGCCGGCCAGGAAGCGGGTCGGCGAAGTCCAGGTGGTACGGGGGGGCGTAGGCCGCCAGCGAGCAGGCCACGGCGGGCCGGCCCATGAAGGCCGCCTGCCGGGCGGCCGCGGCCGTGCCGGAGTACAGGATGTCCGTGCCCAGGTTGGGGCCCAGGTTGATCCCGGAAAGCACCAGGTCCGGAGCCTCCGGCACCAGTCCCATGAGGGCCACCACGACGCAGTCCGCGGGAGTGCCCCAGCAGGTGAACTCCCTTTCCCCCGTCCGCCGGAAGCGGCTGGGCGTGCCCAGGGTGATGGAGTGCGAGCTGCCGCTGCGGTTGGAATCGGGGGCTACGATCCAGACCTCGTGCTCCGCGGCCAGGGCCTGGCCCAGGAGCCGCAGCCCGGGACTGGACACCCCGTCATCGTTTGTGAGCAGAATTCTCATAGGAAATCCGCACCGCCGCCGGTGGGCTCGCAGACGAAGGTCTGCGGCTTGAAGCTGAAGATGCGCTCGTAGGCCTCCAGGCGCGAGATGTAGACGGGGATGGCCTTCTCCTCGATCAGGGTCACGGTGCAGCCGCCGAAGCCCGCCCCGGTCATGCGCGAGCCGTAGACGCCCTCGGTCTCCCAGGCCCGCTTCACCAGCCAGTCCAGCTCGGGGCAGGACACCTCGTACAGGTCGCGCAGGCTCTCGTGCGAGCGGTTCATCAGCTTGCCGAAGGCCGCCAGGTCCTCCTTTCTCAGGGCCTCCTCGGCCTCCAGCACGCGCTGGTTCTCCTCCACCACGTGCAGGCACTTCTTGCGCGTGGTCTCGGGGATCAGCGCCCATGCTGTCGCGCAGGTCCGCGGGGGAGTAGTCGCGCAGGGCGCGTGCCCGGGCGTTTGGCGGCCAGCAGGTCGACGCAGCGGTCGGCACTCCTCCCGGCGCTGGTTGTACTCGGAGTCCCCCAGGCGTGCGGGGCACGTTGGAGTTGGTGATCAGGAACCGGGCCCCCTTCAGGGGCAGGGGCACGTAGTGGAGGTCAGGAGCGGGTGTCGAGGAGCATGGCCGCGCCGGTCCTGCGCCATCCGGCAGACCAGGTGGTCCAAGATGCCGCGCCCCCGCCGACGAAGCTCGTTCTCCGCCTCCAGCACCAGGCGGGCCAGCTCCGTGCCGCCCAGGGTCGAGGCCCAGGAAGCGCTGCAGGGCGAAGGCCGTGGCCACCTCCAGGGCGGCCGAGAGGAAGCCAGGCCCACGTTCTGCGGCACGTCGCCGCGGCATCGTGAGGTCCAGGCCCCCGACCTGCGTGGCCGCGGGCCAGCAGGGCGCTGATGACCCCCTTGGGGTAGTTGGCCCAGCGGTCCTCCTTGCGGTACCTGCAGATTGGAGATGCTCGCGCGCTTGCGGTCCTTGAAGTCCACGGAGTAGAACTGCAGGTGCTGGTCCTTGCGGCGGGAGACGGCGACGTGGACGCAGTAGTCGATGGCGATCGGGCAGCACGAAGCCCTCGTTGTAGTCCGTGTGCTCGCCGATCAGGTTGACCCTGCCGGGAGCCGAGGCGATCAGCTGCGGGGTTCCGCCGTACTCTTCCTCGTGGCTGCGGGCGAGGTCATCCATGCGAAACTCCGCGGCTATAGATATGGGAAAAAGCAAAAGAATTCAATAAAACGAGCGCATCCTGTCGATGAGAATATTGTATGACCGCGCAGGAACTGCAGTACGGGGAACAAGCTGCGCGCGGAGCCGGGCACTGTTCTGTACCAGCCCGGCGATGCCCGGTGAGCGGTTCTTCCATCTATTTCGTCGTCGCCGGGCTGGTGCGCCTGGACCTGCCCCTGTCCGAGCGGCTTCTCCGTGTACCTGCACCCGGATTCGGTCTTCGGCCTGGTGGAGATCCCTGCTGTCCTGCCCCCGCCTGACCGGCGCCTGCTGCCTGGAGAGCACGATCCTGTACCGCTGGGACCGCGAGGGCTTCGACCTGGCCTCCAGCGTGTCCTGGGAGCTCGCCTTCAACACCATCACCGGGCTGCACCCAGGAGCTGCGGATCCTGAACGCGGAGTTCTCGGCCGCCTGCGGCTCGCCGGCGCTGCGCGGGAGGGAGCGCTGAGCATGAGCGACAGGGACTACACGGAAATCATGAAGATCGCCTTCCAGGCGGAGGAGGCGATCGACGACGCGATCCGCAGGAAGTTCGGGCACACCTTCCAGGACAAGCAGATCATCATCCGGGAAGGGGACATCCAGCAGAAGATCTTCTGGATCCTCGAGGGCGAGGTCTACGTCACCCGCCGGGAGGGCAACAAGTACAAGGTGCTCACCACCCTGGGCAAGGGCGAGCTGATCGGGGAGATGAGCTTCTTCGACAAGTCGGTGCGCTCGGCCACCGTGATCAGCAAGGGCAACGTGCAGGCGCTGGAGTTCACCAAGGAGAACTTCGCGGACATCTACGCCGCCAGCCCGCAGTGGACCACGCGCCTCCTGGTCTCCCTGTCCAGCCGCATCCAGCTGATGATCGGCAAGCTCAATTCCCTGCAGCATTAAGCCCTTTCCGTAGTATCCTGTAGCTCGTGACCGACCGGCAGGTGGAGGTCCGCTGCTACGAGGAGCTGAACGACTTCCTGCCCCCCGGGCTGCGCAAGCGCCCCTTCCCCTGGCCGCTGCAGCGCGGCCAGACCGTCAAGAGCCTGGTGGAGTCGCTCGGCATCCCCCACACCGAGGTCGACCTGGTGCTGGTGAACGGCCGCTCGGTGGGCTTCGCCCACCGCCTGGCGGACGGCGACCGGCTCAGCGTGTACCCCGTGTTCGAGAGCCTGGACCTCTCCGCTGTCACCAGGGTTCGCCCCCGCCCGCTGCGCCAGGTGCGCTTCGTGCTGGACGTGCACCTGGGGCGCCTGGCCCGCCTCCTGCGCCTGGCGGGTTTCGACTCGCCTGTACGACAATCAGTGGGACGACCGCACCTTGAGCCGCCTGTCGCGCCAGGAAGGCAGGATCCTGCTCACCCGCGACCGGGGCCTGCTCAAGCGCTCGGAGGTGACCCACGGCTACTGCGTGCGCTCCCCGCACCCCCCCGCCCAGCTCGAGCGAGGTGATCGCCCGCTTCGACTTGAGCCGCCGCCTCTCGCCCTTCAGCCGGTGCCTGGTCTGCAACCGGGGCCTTGGCCGCCCTGAGCCGGAGGCAGGCCCGGGAGCGGGTGCCGCCGCAGGTGGCCCTGCGCTACCGGCGCTTCCGGGCCTGCCCCCAATGCGGCCGGGTATACTGGCGCGGCAGCCATTGGGAGCACATGCGGCGCTACCTGCGAGGTCGGGAAGATTGAGCCGAGCGCGCTCAGTCTTTGATGTTGTACCTCTTCTTGAAGCGCTCCACGCGGCCGGCGGTGTCCACCAGCTTCTGCTTGCCCGGTGAAGAAGGGGTGGCACTTGGAGCAGATTTCCACCTTGATGTCCTTGGCCGTGGAACGGGTCTCGATGACGTTGCCGCAGGCGCAGGTGATCGTGGTCAGGTTCGTATTTGGGATGGATGTCCGTCTTCATCGCGTTTACCTCCCTGTCACTCGTCGGCTCGCTCACCGAAGACGTGTTCATCGACTTCAGGAAGGCCTCATTATTCTTGCTCTTCCTCATCCTGTCAATCAGCAGCTCGATGATCTCCGCGTCCTCCATCGGGTTGATCACCTTGCGCAGGACCCACATCTTCTGCAGCTCGTCCTCGGCGCAGCAGCAGCTCCTCCTTGCGGGTGCCCGACTTCTTGATGTTGATGGCCGGGAACAGCCGCCGGTCGGAGAGCTTGCGGTCCAGGTTGATCTCCATGTTGCCCGTGCCCTTGAACTCCTCGAAGATGACCTCGTCCATGCGGCTGCCGGTCTCGATCAGGGCCGTGGCCATGATGGTCAGGCTGCCGCCCTCCTCGATGTTGCGCGCCGCGCCGAAGAAGCGCTTGGGCTTGTGCAGGGCGTTGGAGTCCACGCCGCCCGAGAGGATCTTGCCCGAGGTCGGGCACGGTCTGGTTGTAGGCGCGGGCCAGGCGGGTGATGGAGTCCAGCAGGATGACGACGTCGCGCTTGTGCTCGACCAGGCGCTTGGCCTTCTCGATGACCATCTCGGCCACCTGCACGTGCCGGGTGGCCTGCTCGTCGAAGGTGGAGGAGACGACCTCGCCCTTGACGTTGCGCTGCATGTCGGTGACTTCCTCGGGCCGCTCGTCGATGAGCAGCACGATGAGGAAGACCTCGGGGTGGTTGGTCGGTGATGGCGTTGGCGATCTTCTGCAGCAGGATGGTCTTGCCGGTGCGCGGCGGGGAGACGATCAGGCCGCGCTGGCCCTTGCCGATGGGGCAGAAGAGGTTGATGAGCCGGGTGGAGATCTCCTCCGGTGGCGGTCTCGAGGTTCAGCATCTCGTCGGGGTACAGCGGGGTCAGGTTGTCGAAGGGGATGCGGGTCTGGGCCGACCATCGGGCGGCGTCGAAGTTGACGTTCTCCACGCGCAGCATGGCGAAGAAGCGCTCGCCCTCCTTGGGCGAGCGGATCTGGCCCGCACACCGTGTCGCCGGTCTTCAGGTTGAAGAGGCGGATCTGGGAGGGGGAGATGTAGATGTCGTCGGGCCCGGGCAGGTAGCTGTAGTTGGGGGAGCGCAGGAAGCCGTAGCCGTCGGGCAGGATCTCCAGGGCGCCGAAGGCGTAGATGACGCCCGCCGCGCTCGGTGTGCGCCTTCAGGATCTGGAAGATGATCTCCTGCTTCTTCATGGAGACCAGCGCTCTCGTGGTTGACCCCCATCTTCGTGGCCAGGCCGCGCAGGTCGGGCATGCTCATCAGGGTGAGGTCGTTGATGAGCAGCTTCTCGCGGTTCTGGGGAGGATGCTGCCCGCGGCCGCGATGATGGCCGCCATCGGCCGGAGCTCCGTACGCGGCCGGGCCGCCGGCCGCCAGGCGCTCCGCCGGCGGCCCCAGCCGGGCGCGCCGGCCGGGCCTGCGGCCCCCGCGGCATCGGCCGGAGCCGCGGCCGCCGTGGAGGGGTCGACGCCTCCGACGTCGGGCGCTCCGCCCTCCGGCTCGGAGCCGTTGTCGATTGGAGCCGCGCCCGGCGCGGGCTCCTTGATCAGCTCCACGCGGATCTTTCGCCGCTTGGGTCTGCGGCGCGAGTAGCCGTCCTCGTGCAGCACCGAGTCGGTCAGCCGCTCGGCCAGATCCTCTTCCTGCTGGGCATCCTCCGGCAGCTCGGCTCCCGGCGCGCCGGAGGGCTCCGTTTCGGATGGGTTGCCGTGGTTCATCTTTCGTCTTCGGATGATCGCCATCTTCCGCTCCACCTGTTGTATTTCGCTGAAAAGTGATTATTTATAAAAAGCAAGGCCGCATTTACTGCGACAGATTAGATCGCTTGTACGGGTTTCAAAAAGACCGTGCCAGTACCCCTCAAATATAGTCACAATCCGCGGCGGTGTCAACCGCCGGGCTAGAGAAGCCGGCAGCTCGCTTCCTTCCAGCAGGCAGGCGGCGGCCAGCAGGGTGACCACGGCGGCACGCCTGCGGATCAGGTCGCGCCCACCCGAAAAGCTGAAAACCCTGGTCAGGCTCCGGCCGTCCCGGTGGGCGACCCCAATCCAGACGGTGCCCACGGGCTTCTCCGGGCTTCCCCCTTCCGGCCCGGCGATGCCCGTGACCGCGGCGCCAGCTCGGCGCCGGAGCGTTCCAGCAGCCCGCGGGCCATGCCGGCGGCGGCTTCCGCGGATACCGCCCCGCGCTCCTCCAGCAGGGCCCGGGGTACTCCCAGCAGCCTCTGCTTGGCGTCATTGGAGTAGGCCGACACCCCGCCCCAGAACACGCGGGAAGCCCCGGGCAGGTCGGTGAGCCACTTGGCCGCCAGCCCGCCGGTGCAGGACTCGGCCAGCGCCAGCCTCTCGCCCCGCTCCCCCAGGGCCTGAAACAGGATCTCCCCGGGCCGCCGGTGGCCGCGGCGCAGGCGGGCCGCTCCGAACTCCTTTTGCAGCGCCGCCAGCACGGCCTCGCGCCCCTCCTCCGGCCCGCCCCGCAGGCTGAAGGCGATATGGTCCTCGGCCACGCGCGTCCCCCAAACCACCCCCTCGCGTCGGGACCGCCGCAGGGCGTCCTCCAGCGCCGACTCGGGGATGAGCAGAGCAGTGGCGGCCAGCTCAGCGCCCGTTCCCAGATCGGCAAACGCGCCGGCCAGCAGGGGCAGCAGGCGCCGGGCGAACATAGGCTCCAGCTCCGCCGGCGGGCCGGGCAGCGCCGCCAACCAGGCACCGGGGCGCTGCCCGGCAGGGATGCCGGGCAGCCGGCCCCAGAAGCCCGGCGCCGTGCCCCAGTCGTTGGCGATCACCTCGAAGCCCGCCGGGATGAAGGCCTGGCGGCGATTGGACTCCGGCACCTGCCGGCCGGTGGAGGCGAAGCGCTCCTGCAGGCGCTGCCAGATCGCCGGCTGGAACTCCAGCGGGACCCCGGCCGCCCGAGCCACGGCCTCGCGGGTCAGGTCGTCGGAGGTGGGGCCCAGTCCGCCGGTGACCACGACCAGGTCCGCCTCCACTCCGGCCAGGGCCCGCAGGATCATCTCCAGCTCGTCGGGCAGCTGCAGGCCCCCGACCACCCGGAAGCCCAGGCTCTTCAGTTGGGAGCCGAGGTACCGGAAATGGGTGTTCTGGATGGTCCCGTCGGTCAGCTCGGTGCCGATCGCCAGGAGCTGGGCGCGCGGCCCGGAGCTAGACACTCTGCAGGGTCTTCTTCAGCTCCCCCACGGGGGCGGAAAACACGTTCACAGTCTCCGGGCCCTTGATCATCTCGCACTTGCCCTCGAACACCACCCCGTCGGCGATGTTCAGCTTGGCGGTGCGGATGTTGCCGAAGACCTGCCCGGTGGCCAGCATCTCCAGCCGCTCGCTGGCCTCCACGTTGCCGCGGACCACCCCGCCGATGACGATGGAGCCGACCTTGATGTTGGCCTTGACCACGGCCCCGTTCTCCACGTACAGGAAGCCGGGCGACTCGATCTCGCCCTCGAACTTCCCGTCGATTTTCAGCGATTCGCGGAACTTCAGGATGCCGTGGAAGTTGGTTTCCCTGCCCAGGGTGGTGGAGATCTTCTCGGTTCCCTTGTGCTCGTTGTTCTTGGGCATACGTCCTCGATGCGGTGGCCTTATTTGGTCTTCATCACGAAAACCCCGTCCCAATCCTCTGGGGGAGGGTTCTCGAGGTAGTGCCGGCAGCGGGCCAGGTACACCTTGGCAGGCCCGTCCTCGGCGTCCACGGCCAGGGCCTTGGCGAAGCAGTCCCGGGCCTCCTGGAACCTCATCAGCTTGTAGTGGCGGCGGCCCTCGGCGAACAGCTCCAGCACCTTCCGCTTGGCCTCCGAGATCATCCAGCGGTCTCCTTCTCGTGGCTGCGCTTCCAGTTGCGCAGGTGCTTCTTGAGCTTCTTTTCCAGGTCCTCCAGGCTGAGGTCCCCGCGCTTCAGGCGGTCGCCCTTCTCCTGCATCTCCCCGATTTCCTCCTCCAGCCCCTGGAGGGTGGCCAGGATTTCCGCGCCGCGGGCCTTCACCAGCTCCAGCAGGCGCGTGGCCTGGGCGCAGTCCGCCGGGTCCAGGCTGCCGGCCGCCTGCATCAGCTCGGCGATGGGGTTGCGGATGTGCTGGGTGAAGAAGATCAGGGAGGCGTTCAGCGATTCCACCACCGCCAGGCGCCGCTCGCGGCGGGCGATCTGGCGCGACAGCTCGCGATTGCGCAGGACCGCCCGGATGCGGGCCAGCACCTCGGAGAAGTTGAAGGGCTTGGTGATGTAGTCGTCCACCCCCAGCTCGAAGCCCTCGATCTTGTCCTTCACCTCGTCCATGGCCGAGAACATGATGATCGGGGTCTGGCGGTGCTTGCGGAACTCCCGGTCCTGCTTGAGCTTCTTGGCCACTTCCCAGCCGCTCAGGCGGGGCATGATGTTGTCCAGGATGATCAGGTCCGGATTGGTCTCCTGGATCTTCAGCAGCGCCTCCTCGCCGTCGGAGGCCTTCTCGATCTCGAAGCCCAGCCTGGAGAGCATGACGTCGAAAAACTCGAGATTGATCGGCTCGTCGTCTACTATGAGGATCCGCCCGGTGAGCTTCATCGGTAGGCCATTCTCCCCCAGCCGGGAATGATTGTCAACCCTGCGGCGGCGAAGCCCGCTCTCGCGGCGGCGTCCGCCTTGCCGCCAGGCTCAGCGCCGCCGGCAGGCCCAGGCCCAGGCCCAGGGCGGCGAAGGGGAACCAGTCCCCCAGGCGGCTGTACGGGGTGCTTTGGGCGTCGTAGACCGGCGCCTCGGCGACCAGAAAGCCCTCGCGGAAGGGCGGCAGCATGGCCGTGATGCGGCCGTTGGGATCGACCACGCAGGTGATGCCCCCGTTGGTGGCCCGCACCAGGGTGCGGCGGTTCTCCACGGCGCGGAACAGGGCGATGGACATGTGCTGCATCTCGCAGGCCACGGAGTTGGACCAGGAGTCGTTGGTCATGTTCACCAGCACCTGGGCGCCCCGGCGGATGAACTGCCGGCACAGGCCGGGGAAGGTGTCCTCGAAGCAGATCGGGGTGGAGAAGCGCACCCCGCCGGCCTCGAACACGGTGTACTCCTCGCCCGGCTCCCAGAAGTGGGTGTCCGCGTTGCGCAGCCACTCGTAGACGCCCGGCAGCCATCGCCGGTACGGGAAGGTTTCCGTGAAGGGCACCAGGCGCAGCTTGCGGTAGGTCTGGCGGAGCTCCCCACCCTGGAACAGCAGCGTGGCGTTGTAGTCCACCCGGACCTCCTCGCCGCTCTCCAGGCGCTTCAGCCTCCCGTCGTCGTTGCCGACCACGTAGGGCACGCGCTGCCGGCTGAGGAACTCCCGCAGCTGCCGCACCAGCTCGTAGGCCTCCCGGTCCGTGCGGTAGCGCGAGTGCCAGTCGATGGCCGGCACGAAGGAGGTCTCCGACCAGATCACGATCTCAGGGTCCTGCCGGACCGCCTCCAGGCTCAGGCGGCGCAGGATGGAAAGGGTCTGACCGTAGGCCTTGTAGCCGCCGCGCCAGGGGTCGATGTTCTGCTGCACCAGGGCCACCCGCCAGGAGCGGACCTGCGACAGGTCGACCCTGGAGGCCAGGCCGTAGCCCAGGGAGGCCAGGAAGAGCAGGGCCCAGGCGGCGGCGGCCGGCCAGTCCGCGCGCGCGCGCGCCGGAAGGCCCCGCCGCCCGTCGCGCAGCAGGTGGGCGAGCCAGGCGGAGGGGAAGACCACCAGCCAGGAAACGCCCCATACCCCGGTCAGGGCCGCCACCCGGATCAGCGGGGTGAACAGGTACTGCGAGTAGCCCAGCGTGCCGTAGGAGTAGCCCAGGAAGCCCTGCACCTTCCACAGCTCGTAGGCCACCCACAACACCGACTGGGCCAGGAAGCTCCAGCGCGGCAGCAGGAGGTCGGCGGCCTTGAAGGCCAGGAAGGCCGCCAGCAGGTAGAAGGCGTAGATCGGCGGCACGATGGCCAAAGTCAGGGGATGGAAGGTGGCCAGCCAGTAGTTGTGCAGCGCGTAGGCCAGGTAGCCGTACAGCGCCCCGTAAAGCGCCGATCCCAGCCAGCCGGTGCGGCGGATGACCACGAATACCGGCAGGGGGGCCAGGTAGGCCAGGGGGAACCAGCCCCAGCGGGAGAGGAAGCTCGGGAAGGAAAGGGCGAACAGCAGCGCGCCCAGCGCGATGAGCGCCAGGTCGACGAGCACGGCCGTCGCGCGCGAGGCCCCATCCTGGGGCCCCGCCAGGGGCGCGGGGCTCAATGGGCTATTTCCTGAGCTCCCAGGCTTTTTGCTTCAGCTCCCGCCCGGGACGGAAGACGGCCACGCCGTGGTTGACCACTTCCACCGCGGCGCCGGTCTTGGGGTTGCGCGCCTTGCGGCCCTTGCGCATCTTGATCTCGAAGGTGCCGAAGCCGCGCAGCTCGATGATCTTGTCCTGCAGCAGGCCCTTCTTCACTTCGTCGAAGAACAGGTCCAGGACGGTGTGAATGTTCTTCTTGCTGACCTTGATCAGGGGAAAGATGTTCTCGATGATCTCGGCCTTGGTGAGCTTCTCCTCACCCACCCCGGTTCCTTTCGTGGACGCTCTACCTAGGAAGGCTTCTTGCCGCCGGGAAGCTGCTTGTGCAGGCGATGCTTCTTGCGGGCGGCCGTATTCTTGTGGATGATCCCCTTGCTGACCGCGCGGTCCAGGAGGCTGGCGACGGACTTGTACTGCTTTTCCGTCTCCTCCTTGGCCGGGCCCTGGGTGAGCTCGGCGAACTTTCGCGTGCTGGAGCGCACGCGGGTCTTCACCATCTTGTTCCTCACCCTCCGCTTCTGGCTCTGACGATGACGCTTGGCCGCAGAATTCTTCGCAGGCAATTTATCCCTCCGTAAGTTGAAGCAATACAAGAACCTAACAGAAATAGCTTTGCGCTGTCAAGCCGACGCATTGCCTCACTAGAAATCTACCCGAAAGGTAGCCGTTGCCTCATCTGAAAATCTACCCCAAATCGGAAACGGGTCAATAGGGCCGACCCGGAAAAGGCGGCATCGCCCAGCGGCTCCGCCGGTACGCGCGCCGCGAGCGCCGGCCCGTCAGCCAGGTCGTCGAAATGGCGATCGAGAAGCTTCTCGAACAGCACCTCCCCGCCGCCGAGGCCATTGTGACCACCCGGGCCAGCTTTGAAGGCAGATTCTCGCGCGGGGAGACCTATGGGGAGCGCTGAGCGGCGGTTGCTCATTCGACACCAATGTCCTGATCTATGCGTTGAGCGCTCTCGGAAGCTGCTGCTCTCCCCGGGAGCAGATGAGCGCTACGTCTCGGTCCAGAACCTCGCGGAGATGTATCCCAACCTGACCGGTCCACCGATGCAGCCGCCCGACGCACCGGCCGTGGCACGGGAACCCGGCAACGCTATTTCGAGGTGCAGCTTGTAGCCACCATGGTTGCCCATGGCATAGGGACCCTGCTCACCGAGAACGACCGGGATTTCCAGGACTTGACCGAGATCCGGGTCGTCAATCCGTTCACCTCCAGCTCGCGCGCTCCGCGGTAGCGCCTCGAGTCCGCGGCCAGCGGCAAGGCTTGCCGGCCAGGGGGCAGCCACGGCAGCGGGGCGACGCGCGGCAGTGCTCCTTGGCGTGCCGCACGATCAGGGCGTGGAACTCCTGCAGCACCGGGGCCTGCGCGGGCAGGCCGCGCGCGCACAAGCCGGCCAGCTCCTCGTAGCCCGCCCGCTGGCCGGTCCAGCCCAGGCGGAAAAACAGGCGCCGGGTATAGGCATCCGCCACGGGCACCGGCAGGTGCCAGGCGTACAGCAGGATCGAGTCGGCGGTCTCCGGCCCGATGCCCCACAGCGCCAGCAGCTCTTCGCGGCGCCGGCGCCCGCGCTCGCGGCAGAGCGGCCAGGAAGGCGGCCAGCACGCGCAGCTTGCGGGCCTTCTGGTTGTAGTAGCCGCTGGGCCGGACCAGGGCGGCCAGCCGCCGCGGATGGGCAGGACAGCAGATGCGGCCGGGGTGAGCAGCCCGCCGGCGGCCAGCGCCGCCAGCGCCGCCTCGGCGTTGCCCCAGGCGGTGTTCTGGGTGAGCACCGCTCCCGCGGCCACCTCGAAGCGGCGGCGAGGCCCGGGCACCCCGTAGATCCCGGGGTGATACCCCCGCGGGTCGAAGCCCGGACGGCCGGCGAGGGTGGCCAGCGGCCACCAGCCCTGCGGGCCGTAGCGGGCGGCCAGACTGTGGTGCAGCCTCCCGACCGCCGCGGCGCTCACAGCCGTCGGCGCACCCTCGGGAAAACCGATAACAGGGCCAGCAGGGCCAGCGCTGCCGCGGCGGACCGGGGCAGCCAGTCCCCCCACCGGGTGTAGAGCGTCGTTTCCTCCGCGCGGACGGCCAGGTCCACCACCAGATGGCTCTCCTGGTAATAGGGGACCGAGGCCAGGCAGGTGCCGTCCACGTCCCAGTAGCCGGTCAGCCCGGAGGCGGTGGCCCGCAGGAGCGGGCGGGCGTTCTCCACTGCCCGCAGGGAGGAGTTGACCGCGTGCTGCCTGGCCTCCACCTCGGTGAGCGACCAGTAGTCGTTGGAGATGTTGACGATGGCCTGCCCCCCTTCCCGCACGAAGCGCCGGATGTCGTCCGGGAAGCAGTCCTCGAAGCAGATGGGGGTGAAGAAGCTGAAGGCGGGGTGCCGGAAGATCACCCGCTCGCCGCCCGGCTCCCAGAGGTACACGTCGAAATCCAGCAGCCAGCGGTACACGCCCGGCAGGCTCTTCTTGAAGGGAAAGTACTCGGTGAAGGGCACCAGGTGCATCTTGTGATAGGTCTGCACCCTGCCGCCCCGCCCGTCGAACAGCACGGCGGCGTTGTAGTCGCGGCGCAGCTCCTCCCCCGCCGGGCCGGTGGAAAGCTCGTAGTCGTCGTTGCCCGTGAGAAGCCAGACCCCCAGGCCGCGCTGGTAGTCCAGGAAGTCGCGCGTCAGCCGGGCCAGGGGCTCCCTTTCGGGGTCCTCCCGGCTCCAGCGCCGGATGTTGGGCACGAAGGCCGTTTCCGACCAGACCACCAGCTGGACCGGGCGGCCGCTGCCCGCTGCCTCGGCCAGGGCCTGGTCGGTGAGCCGGCGCAGCACCTGGAAGGTCTGGGCGTAGTCGTTCTTGCGGGGGTCGGAGCTCTGCTGGACCAGGGCCACCCGGACGCTGCCGGCCACCGGCTGGCGCTCGATCTGCTCCCGGCGCGCGATCCCGAACAGCAGGCAGGCCAGCAGCACGGCGGCGGAGGCCAGCAGGGCCCGGGCGCCCGGCCAGGGGTCCTGCCGCTGCAGCGCCCGCGCCAGCACGGAGGCCGTCCCCGCGTTGAGCAGCAGGACCACCAGGCTGACGCCCCACACCCCGGCCAGGGAGGCGGTCTGCAGCAGGGTCGGGAAAAGGTACGGGGCCGTGCCCCACAGTCCCCAGGGATAGCCCCAGTAGCCCAGCGAGCGCAGATACTCGAACAGCACCCAGGCCAGGGCCAGCGCCAGGAAGCGCAGCGAGCGCAGGCGACGGACCAGCCAGAGGGCGGGCAGGAAGAACAGGCCATGGGTCAGCAGGAAGAAGCCCGTGGAGAGCTGCAGCGTGACCAGGCTGAAGGTCCCCAGCCAGTAGCTCACCAGCATGCCCTGCAGCACGCCGTAGGCGCTCACGTACAGCCAGCCGGCGGTGAGGGAGCAGCTTTCCACGACCAGGAACAGAGGGACCAGGGCCGCGAAGCACAGGAAGCCCAGGCCGTCCAGCGCCGCGAAGGAGGGGAAGCTGAGCACGCCGAGGGCCACCGAGAGGAGCACCAGGGGCAGGGCCCAGCGCCGCACACCCGCGGGCCGGCCAGCCGCCGGCCGCGGCACCCAGCCAGGCGGCCAGGTCGGCCGCGAGCAGCGGCAGGTAGCGCACCGCCGCCGCCAGCCGCTCCGCCCGCGTGTCCAGCGCCAGGCGCACCTTGCCTCCCCCGGCGAAGAAGCGCTGCACGTAGTCCATGTTGGCGTTCAGGGCGAAGATCCAGGCGAACAGGAAGAACACCAGGCTGACGCAGGAAAAGCAGCTCGCTGAGGGCCAGGCGCAGGAAAGGCCCCTGGCGGCCGCGCGGCACCGCCAGGCACAGGATGCCGGCGGCGGCGTGCAGCGCCGGCAGGGCCAGGAACAACCAGTCGGCGGCCACCAGGCGCCGCCAGGGCAGGGCCCACGGGCCCCACAGGGCCAGGGCGGCCTCCGCCGCCGCGGCGGTCAGGTACAACCAGCCCATGGGAAGGCCTACGATTCGATGACCCCTGGCAGAAGCGCTTCTTGCCCGCCTTGAGCATCAGCTCTTGGCGGCCGTCCGCCCCAAGGCGCAGATTGTCGGCAGTGACCAGGAAATCTGGATCTACCATCTTTGAATCGTTTAGCCAGGCTCCGCCTTGGCTAAACAGCCGGCGGGCTTCACTTGTGGTGGAGACCAGGCCGGACATCACCCAAAGGGTGGCTGATGGAATGCCTATTTGTAGCTGGCCAGGCGTTATGCGAAATGTCGGCATGGCTTCCAGCGCCGAGCCCTGTCCCTCGAAGACGGCCCGAGAGGCGTCGCGAGCCTTAGTGGCTTCTTCCCCGCCGTGCACTATGGTGGTGAGCTCCAGGGCCAGCCGCTGCTTGGCCCGGTTGGCCTCCTGGTCCTTGAGCTTCTCCAGCTCCGCGATTTCCGATAAGTCGAGGTAAGTGAACAGGCGCAGGAACTTGCCCGTGTCCGCATCGGGGATGTTCAGCCAGTACTGGTAGAACTCGTAGGGGCTGGTCTTGGCCGGGTCCAGCCAGATGGCCCCTCCCACGCTCTTGCCCATCTTCTGCCCGTCGGAGCGGGTCACCAGGGGCGAGGTCAGGGCGAAGGCCTCCCCGCCTTCCACGCGGCGGATCAGGTCCATGCCGGCCACGATGTTGCCCCACTGGTCGTCCCCGCCCATCTGCAGGCGGCAGCCGTGCTTGCGGTACAGCACCAGATAGTCGTAGGACTGCAGGATCTGGTAGTTGAACTCGATGAAGGACAGGCCGCTCTCCAGGCGCATCTTGTAGGTCTCGAAGGAGAGCATGCGGTTCACCGAGAAGTGCCGGCCGATGTCCCGCAGGAAGTCGATGTAGTTCAGGCCGGCCAGCCATTCGGCGTTGTTCTCCATCAGGCCCCGGCCCTCGCCGAAGTCCAGGAAGCGGCCGATCTGGGCCCGGAAGCGCTCCGCGTTGGCGTTGATGGTCTGCACGGGCATGATCGGGCGCGCCTCGGTCTTGCCCGAGGGGTCGCCGATGCGGCAGGTGCCCGCGCCGATCAGGGCGATGGGGCGATGGCCCGCGCGCTGCAGGTGGCTCATGGAGAAGAGCTGCAGCAGATTGCCCACGTGCAGGCTGTCGGCGGTGGGGTCGAAGCCGATGTAGTAGGTGACCCGCTCGCCGTCCAGCAGGCGGCTCAAGGCCGGCCTCGTCGGAGCACTGGCTGACGAAGCCGCGGGCTTTGAGAACTTCCAAGGCTCCCCGCTGGCTCATACCCGCTGGTACTCCTTGGTGGCCTTGCGGATCGTGGCCGGGATGTCCTCGATCTTGATGCGCACCTGCTGCATGGAGTCGCGGTAGCGCAGGGTCACGGTCCGGTCCTCCTTGGTCTGGTAGTCGATCGTGATGCAGTACGGCGTGCCGACCTCGTCCTGGCGGCGGTAGCGGCGGCCGATGGCCCCGCCCTGGTCGTAGAAGGTGGGGAAATCCTCGCGCAGCTCCACTTCGATGTCCCGGGCCAGCTCGGCCAGGCCGTCCTTCTTCACCAGCGGGAAGACCCCCACGGTGACCGGGGCGATGGCCGGGTGGAGGCGCAGCACCACCCTCTTCTCCCCCTCGGCCTCGTCCTCGTCGTAGGCGTCGCAGAGGACCGTGAGCACGGTGCGGGTCAGGCCCGCCGAGGTCTCGATGATGTACGGGGATGAAGCGCTCCTTGCGCCCGTCGTCGAGGTAGGTCAGGTCCTTGCCGGAGAACTCGCTGTGGCGGCTTCAGGTCGTAGTCGGTGCGGTTGTGGATGCCCTCCAGCTCCTTCCAGCCGAAGGGGAACTCGTACTGGATGTCGAAGGCGATCTTGGCGTAGTGGGCCAGCTCGTCGGGTCCGTGCTGGTGGAAGCGCAGCTTGGCTCTTCCGCACGCCCAGCTTCTGGTAGTACTGCGAAGCGCTCGCTCCTTCCAGTACTCGAACCACTTCTCGTCCTCGCTGGGGTGGACGAAGAACTGCATCTCCATCTGCTCGAACTCGCAGGTGCGGAAGATGAAGTTCTTGGTGGTGATCTCGTTGCGGAAGGCCTTGCCCACCTGGGCGATGCCGAAGGGGACCTTCACCCGCCCGGTCTGCACGCACGTTCTTGAAGTTCACGTAGATGCCCTGGGCGGTCTCCGGGCGCAGGTAGACCAGCCGCGGTGGCGTCCTCCACCGGGCCCATGTGGGTCTTGAACATCAGGTTGAACTGCCGCGGCTCGGTGAGCTGGCCGCCGCACTCCGGGCACTCGTGCTTGGCCCACAGCTCCTCGGGGATTGCGTCCGCGCGGAAGCGCCGCTTGCACTTCTTGCAGCTCACCATGGGGTCGTGTGAAGTTCTCCACGTGCCCGGAGGCCTCCCAGACCCGCGGGTGCATCAGGATGGCCGCGTCCAGCCCGACGATGTTGTCGTGCAGCTGGGTCATCTGCTTCCACCAGAAGCGCTGGATGTTGTTCTTCAGCTCCACGCCCAGCGGGCCGTAGTCCCAGGCCGAGGCGAGGCCCCCGTAGATCTCGCTGGACTGGAAGACGAAGCCCCGCCGCTTGCACAGGGACACCAGGGTGTCCATGGTCAGTTCACTCATCGTGGGCTCCTTGTAGTAGTCGGCAGTGCTCGCTGGACTCGGGCCAGCGCCTCCTCGGCGCCCAGCAGGGCCAGGGATGCGAACAGCGGCGGGGAGACCCGGCTGCCCGTGACCGCCACGCGCAGGGGCTGCAGCAGGTCGCCCAGCTTGACCCCCAGCTTCTCGGCCAGGCCGCGGAAGGCGGCTTCGTTGCCCTGCTCGTCGCGCCTCTCGAAGTCCGGCAGCAGGCCGGCGGCCTGCCGCAGCAGCTCGGCCGCGCGGGCCCGGTCCAGCTTCTTGGGCACCAGGTCCTCCGCGGCCGGGCTCACCTCCCGGAACAGGAAGCGGGCCAGGGGCACCACGTCCGCCAGCAGCACCAGGCGCTCCTGCACCAGGGGCACCAGGCCCCGGGCCAGCTCCGCTTCGCGCCCCGAGGGCGGGTCGCCGACCAGCCCTTCGCGCCGCAGATACGGCAGCAGCAGCTCGGCCAGGCGGTCGGGAGGCAGCTTGCGGATGTACAGCCCGTTGAACCAGTCCAGCTTCTTGTAGTCGAACACGGCCGGGGCCTTGTTCAGGCGCTCCAGGGAGAACAGCTGCTCCAGCTCCTGCAGGCTGAACTGCTCGCTGGTGGCGTCGTAGGACCAGCCCAGCAGCGCGATGTAGTTGAGGATCGCCTCCGGCAGGTAGCCCTTCTCCCGGAACTCCCCCAGGCGGGTGGCCCCGTGCCGCTTGGAGAGCTTCTGCCCGTCCTGGCCCAGCACCATGGGCAGGTGGCAGTAGGCCGGCGGGGTCCAGCCCAGGCCCTGCGTACAGCAGCACGTGCAGGGGCGTGGAGGGCAGCCACTCCTGGGCGCGCAGGATGTGGGTGATCTCCATCGAGGTGGTCGTCCACCACGTTGGCCAGGTGGTAGGTGGGAAAACCGTCGGACTTCAGCAGCACGGGATCCGGGCTGATGTCGCGGTTGGCCGTCTCGATGCGCCCCAGCAGGCGGTCCTCGAACACCGTCGCGCCCTCCAGGGGCACCGCCAGGCGCACCACCGGCCGCTGGCCCTGGGCCGCGAGCTTGCCGCGCTCCTCCGCGCTCAGGCCGCGGCAGCGGCGGTCGTAGCCCTGGGGCAGGTTCCCCCGGCGCTGCTCCTCCTTGAGCTGTTCCAGGCGCGAGGTCGAACAGAAGCACTCGTAGGCCCGTCCCCGCTCGACCAGCTCCCGGGCGTGCCGGCGGTACAGCTCCGCGCGCTGCGGACTGCTGGTACGGGGCGTGCGGGCCGCCGCAATCCGGCCCCTCGTCCCAGTGGAAGCCCAGCCAGGCGAAGGTCCGGTAGATGTCCTCCAGCGCCTCGGGCTGGTAGCGCTCGCGGTCGGTGTCCTCGATGCGCAGGATGAAGCTGCCGCCCGCCGAACGGGCGAACAGGTAGTTGAAGAGGGCCGTGCGCACCCCGCCGATGTGTTGAAAACCGGTGGGGGAAGGAGCGTAGCGGACCCGAACCGCTTCCATAGTAGGGGGATTATACGGAGGCATCCCCCCATGGTCAAGAACGGCCGGTTCAGGCTATCGTGCGGCGTGATCATCGTCGAGGTGCTGCTGGCCCTCTATGCGGCGCTGATGCTGGTCATCGGCATCCTGGGCCTGCGCCGCGTGCGCACCGCGGAAGACTACCTGCTGGCCGGGCGCCGCAGCCGGGGCCTGCACATCGGAGGTTCCCTGGCGGCCACGATCCTGGGGGCTTCCGCCACGCTGGGCCTGGCCGGTCTGGCCTATCGGCGCGGCCTGACCGGAAGCTGGTGGCTGCTGGTCGGGGCCCTGGGCCTGAGCGGGCTGCTGTTCCTGGTCCGCCGGGTGCGGGCCGCCCCCGCCTACAGCCTCCCCGGCCTCCTGGGCCTCTGGTACGGGCCGGCCATGCGGCGCGTGTCGGCGGCCTTCATCGCGGTGGCCTGGCTGGGCATCGTGGGCGCGCAGGCCAGCGCCGCCGGCAGGATCCTGGCCGCCTTCCTCGGGGGGCGCCACCAGGCCTGGACCCTGGCCGCCGGGGGCCTGTTCATCCTGTATACGTTGATGGGCGGGCAGGTCTCGGTGATCGGCACCGACCTGCCCCAGCTGCTTTTCGTCGTCATCGGGCTGGCCGGAAGCGCGGTGTTCGGGCTGCGCGCCGCGGGAGGGCTGCCCGGCCTGAAGGCCGCCCTGGACCCCGGCTTCTTCTCCTTCCCCCTGTCCCCGGGCTTCTCGGCCTCCGACCTGGCGCTGCTGGTCCTGGTCGTGGGCAGCACCTACCTGAGCGGCCCGGACATGCTGTCCCGCCTGCTGTGCAGCCGCGACCAGTCCAGCGCCCGGCGCGGGCCTGGCCATGTCCATCGCCGTCATCGTGCCGCTGGCCTTCCTGATCGCCCTGATCGGCATGGTGGCCCGGGCCCTGTATCCGGGCGCCAGCCCCGAGGCGGCCTTCCCCCTGCTGATGAAAGGCACCCTGCCCCCCCTGCTGGCCGGCCTGGCCATGCTGGCCCTGCTCTCCGCCTTCCTGTCCTCCGCGGATACCACCCTGCTCACCCTGGCCACCGTGCTGGCCGTGGACCTGGCTGGACTGGACCTGGACCGCCTGGGGCCCCGCCGCAGCCTGGGCCTGCTGCGGGGGCTCACCGCCCTGGCCGGGATCGCGGCCGTGCTGGTGGGGCTGTACTCCGGCGGGATCATCCCTTCGCTGCTGCTGGCCTATACGATCTTTTCCGGGGGCCTGTTCGTGCCCATCCTGGCCGCCCTGGTGGGGAAACCCATGCGCCCGCAGGCGGCCATCGCCGCGGCGGCGGCCGGCGGCGCGCTGGCGCTGGCCGGGAAGCTCCTGGGGGCCGACCCGCTCATCGCCGCCGGCTTCGCGGTCTGCCTGGCCATCTGGCTGGCCGACCGCCTGCTGGCCGGCCGCGGGGCGGGCCCCGACCGTCAGATCTGATAGTCGGGGTCGGAGGCGGCCAGCTCCCGCGCCTGGCTGGCCAGCCCGGCCAGGGTGAAGGAGGAAAGGGAGCGCTCGATGTCCGCGCTGAGCTGTTTCCACACCTGCGTAGCCACGCAGGAGGTGGCCCGCGCGCAGGCTTCCGGGTCGTGGACGCACAGCACGGCGGCGATCTTGCCCTCGATGGCCTCCACCACGTCCTTGACGGTGAGCTCCTCCGGCGGCCGGGCCAGGGCGTAACCCCCGCGCGAGCCCCGCTGGGAGAGGATCAGCCCGGCGTTCTTCAGGGGGATCACGATCTGGCCCAGGTACTTCTCGGAGATGCCTTCCCGCCGCGACACGTCGCGCAGGAGGGTGGTGCCGTTGCCGTAGTTCAACGCCAGGGCCACCATCAGCCGTACGCCGTAGCGGCCCCGCGTCGACATGTGCAGCGGCATCAGGCCTCCTCGAACAGCCAGGTGCTCAGGTACCTCTCGCCGAAGGAAGGCACGATGGCCACGATGAGCTGGCCCTCGCTTTCCGGCCGCCGGGCCACCTCCAGGGCGGCCCACACCGCGGCCCCGGCGGAGATCCCCACCAGCAGGCCTTCCTCCCGGGCCATCCGGCGCGAGGTCTTGCCGGCGTCCTCGTCCTCGACCTTGACGATCTCGTCGATGATCTTCGTGTTCAGAACCGCGGGGATGAACCCGGCCCCGATCCCCTGGATCTTGTGCGGGGAGTGGCTGCCGCCGGAAAGCACGGGGGACTTGACCGGCTCCACGGCTACGATCTTGACCGAGGGCTTGCGCTTCTTGAGCACCTCCCCCACGCCGGTGATGGTGCCGCCGGTGCCCACTCCGGCCACCAGCACGTCCACCTTGCCGTCCGTGTCCTTCCAGATCTCCTCGGCCGTGGTCCGGCGGTGCACCTCCGGGTTGGCCGGATTCTCGAACTGCTGGGGAATGTAGGAGTTGGCGGTGGCCGCGGCGATCTCCTTGGCCTTTTCGATGGCCCCCTTCATGCCCTGGGCGGCGGGGGTCAGGACCAGCTCGGCGCCCAGGGCTTTCAGCAGCTTGCGCCGCTCGACGCTCATGCTGTCGGGCATGGTCAGGATGCAGCGGTAGCCCTTGAAGGCGGCGACGAAGGCCAGGGCGATGCCGGTGTTGCCGCTGGTGGGCTCCACGATCACGGTGCCCTTGCGGATCAGGCCCTTCTTCTCCCCGTCCTCGATCATGGACAACCCGATGCGGTCCTTCACGCTGGAAAGCGGGTTGCGCGATTCCAGCTTCACGACCACCTGTCCGCGCGCGCCCTCCACGATCTTGTTCAGCCGGACCAGGGGGGTGTTGCCCACCAGCTCCAGGACATTGTTGTAGATTTTCATGACGGCTTTCCTCCTAGGAGTTCCTGAGGGCCTGGTCGATGTCCTCTTTGATGTCGTCCACGTGCTCCAGGCCGATCGACAGGCGAACCAGATCCGGGGTCAGCCCGCCTTCCCGCTGCTGCTCCTCGCTCAGCTGGGAGTGCGTGGTGCTGGCCGGATGGATGGCCAGGCTCTTGGCGTCGCCCACGTTGGCCAGGTGGGAGAACAGCTTGAGGCTGTCGATGAACTTCTCCCCCGCGGCCTTTCCCCCCTTGATGCCGAAGACCACCATGCCGCCGAAGCCCTTCTTCAGATACTTGGCGGCGGTCTTGTAGGTCGGGTCCTCGGGCAGGCCCGGGTAGCGGACCCAGGCCACCTTGGGGTGCTTCTTCAGCCACTGGGCCACGGCCAGCGCGTTGTCGCAGTGCCGCTCCATGCGCAGGGGCAGCGTCTCGATGCCCTGCAGGAAGATCCAGGCGTTGTCCGGCGAGATGCAGGCCCCCAGGTTGCGCAGCGGCACGGTGCGCAGCCGCAGGGCGAAGGCCACCGGGGACAGGGCCGCGGGCAGGTCGTGGGCCCATTGCAGGCCGTGGTAGTTGGGGTCGGGCTCGTTGAACAGGGCGAAGCGCTTCTGCTTCCAGTCGAACCTGCCCGAGTCGATGACGATGCCGCCGATGCCCGTGCCGTGCCCGCCCATCCACTTGGTCAGCGAGTTCACCACGATGTCCGCGCCGTGCTCGATGCTGCGCAGGAGGTAGGGCGTGGTGAAGGTGGCGTCCACGATCAGCGGCAGCCCGTGCTCGTGGGCGACCTTGGCGATCGCCTGCGATGTCCGCGACGTCCAGCACGGGGTTGCCGATGGTTTCCACGAACAGGGCCCGGGTCTTCTCCGTGATGGCCTTGGCGAAGTTCTCGGGGTCGTCCGGCTCCACGAACTTCACCTTGATGCCGAGCGGCGGCAGGATGGCGTCGAACATGGTGTAGGTGCCGCCGTAGAGGTTGCTGGCCGAGACGATCTCGTCGCCCGCCTGGGCCAGGGTGATGATGGCGTAGAAGATCGCGCTGGTGCCCGAGGCCAGGGCCACCGAGGCCGCGCCGCCCTTCCAGCAGGCTCACGCGCTGCTCCAGCACGTCCTGGGTCGGGTTCATGATCCGGGTGTAGATGTTGCCCAGCTCCTTCAGGGCGAACAGGTTGGCCGCCTGCTCGGTGCTGGGAAAGACGTAGGAGCTGGTCCGGTACACCGGCACTCCGCGCGAGGTCGTGGTGGGGTCCGGCTGCTGGCCGCCGTGGAGGGCCAGCGTCTCGAACCTTGGTTTCTGTTCCGTGCTCATCCGCTCTCCTTTCGCTCGGTCGATTCTCTATAATGTCTATCAATATACTTCCAAATTGTCAAGATAATAATAGTAAGCCTATAGTATTAATAGCAATGGGTTCTTGACAATCGCGCCAGGAATTGCTATGTAAGAGCATGCCCGTACGAGTTCCGAACGACCTGCCGGCGCGAAAAACGCTCTCCGAAGAGAACATCTTCGTCATGACCACGGAGCGCGCCGTTCACCAGGACATCCGGCCCTTGCGCATCGCCGTGCTGAACCTGATGCCGACGAAGATCGTCACGGAAACCCAGCTCCTGCGCCTGCTGGGCAACAGCCCCCTGCAAGTCGACATCACCTTCATCCACATGGAGTCCCACGATTCGAAGAACACCTCCCCGGAGCACCTGGACGCTTTCTACGAATCCCTCGACGAGGTCCTGCACGAGCGCTTCGACGGGCTGGTCATCACCGGCGCCCCCGTGGAGATGCTGCCCTTCGAGCAGGTCGACTACTGGCCGGAGCTGGTGCGGCTGATGGACTGGAGCCGGACCAACGTCTGGTCCACGCTGCACATCTGCTGGGCCTCGCAGGCCGCGTTGTACCGCCACTTCGGGATACCCAAGTACCCCATCCCGGCCAAGATGTTCGGCCTTTTTCCCCACCGCATTTTGGAGCCCCACGAGCCCCTGCTGCGCGGCTTCGACGACGTGTTCTACGCGCCGCACTCGCGCCACACCGAGGTGCGCGGCGAGGATATCGCCGCGGTGAAGGAGCTGAAGCTGCTGGCCGTCTCCGAGGAGGCCGGCGTCTACATGGCGGCCACGGAGGACGGACGGATGGTCTTCGTGACCGGCCACCCGGAATACGACCGGTACACGCTCAAGGCCGAGTACGACCGGGATCGCGGCAAAGGCCTGTCCATCGCCGTGCCCCGCAACTACTTCCCGGGGGACGACCCGGCCCGCGAGCCGTTCATGACCTGGCGCTCCCACGCCAACCTCCTTTATACCAACTGGCTGAACTACTACGTGTACCAGGCCACGCCTTTCGACCTGGGCAAGCTGCCGGCCACCGATACTCCCCTGGTGCGGGAATAGGGCCGCCGCGGGTCGAAACTGCGGAAGGCAATTGCAAATAAATTCGCGATTTCCCGGTTTTTTTTATTTACAAAGCACCACGTATCGTGCTATCTTATCTGACATATTAAGTAGGTTTATCGGAAATGAGACTGACAACTAAAGGAAGATATGGCGTACGAGCCGTGGTGAACCTGGCTGTCGCCGTCGGCAATGAGCCGATCTCGATCAGCCATATCGCCAAGAAAGAGCAGCTGTCCCCGGAGTTCCTGGAGCAGATCTTCTTCCGGCTGAAAAAGGCCGGGCTGATCCGTTCGGTCCGCGGGCCCAAGGGCGGCTTCGTGCTCAACCACAAGCCCTCGGAGATCTCCGTGAAGACCATCCTGGACGCGGTGGGCGAGCCCCTGTTTCCCTGCGCCGTGCGTGGACCACGGAAGCCAAGCCCTGCGCCCGACAGGACGGCTGCCTGATCTCCCCCATCTGGCAGGATTTCTACGAGCTGATGCGCAAGTACCTGTCCGCCATCAGCCTCAAGGACATCGTGGAGAACAAGAGAATCCCCGCCGGCCTGTCCGCCCCGCGCTGAGTCCGCCGCCCATGCGGCTGTTCTCCATCCTGCCCTCCCCGAGCACGATCTTCGCCCCCATCCCCTTGCCCTCGGCGCCGGCCGGCCTGCGGGCGGGCATCAGCCTGCGCGCCGCGGGGGACCTGCGCCTGGGCTCCCCCGCCCGCCAGGCGTTCTTCCGCGCCCTGGGCCTGCCGCAGGAAGCGGTCTACGCCTGCCGGCAGGTGCATTCCCGGAGGGTCCTGCCGCTGCGCGGGAAAACCCCCGGCGAAGCGGCCGAAGTGGAAGCGGACGGCCTGGCCGCCGACTCCGCGGGGAGCATCCTCAGCGTCACGGTGGCTGACTGCCTGCCCATTTTCGTCTATGATCGGCGCGGCGGGGCTTTCGCCCTGCTGCACTCCGGCTGGCAGGGCACCGGGATTGTCACGGAAGGGGTGCGCGTCCTGGGCCGAGGACTACGGCGTCCAGGCCGCGACCCTGGTGGCGGTCCTGGGCCCGGGCATCGGGCCCTGCTGCTACGCGGTGGACGCCGGCCGGGCGGAGCTGTTCGAGCGGCAGTTCGGCGGGCCGGCGGTGCGCGACGCCGCCGGCGGGCGCGCGTACCTGGACCTGCGCGCCGCCAACGCGGCCCTGCTGGAGGCGGCCGGAGTGCGGGAAGTGCACGCGGCCGCGGAGTGCACCGCCTGCACGGGGGAGCTGTTCTCCTTCCGGCGGGACGGGCCCGGCTTCGGGCGCATGGCGGCATTCATAGGAGCGAGCCGAGCGATGAACCGGTACAAGGAACTCTGGCGGCGTATTCTGGCGGAAACCCTCTCGGCCCGGACCGGGCGGAAGGTCGAGGAGAGCGAGATCGTGACCGAGGTCCCGCCGCGCCCCGAGCTGGGCGACCTGGCCTTCCCCCTGTTTCCCTTCGCCAAGAGCCTGCGCAAATCCCCCAAGGAGGTGGCCCTGGAGCTGGCCGCGGCGCTGCGGGAGCGGCGCCGAGGAGGGCCGCGGGCGTGGCCGAAGCCGCCGGACCCTACCTGAACGTGCGCCTGGAGCGGCCGCGGGTCATCGCCGAGGTTCTTCAGGAGGTGCTGGCCCAGGGCGGACGCTTCGGGGCCAACGGCGGGCTGGCCGGCCAGCGGGTCGTGGTGGAGTTCTCCTGCCCCAACACCAACAAGCCGCTGCACCTGGGGCACCTGCGCAACGACGCGATCGGCATGGCGGTCGCCCGGATGCTGGAGGCCTGCGGGGCCGAGGTGCTGCGGGTGAACCTGATCAACGACCGCGGCATCCACATCTGCAAGTCCATGCTGGCCTACCGCCGCTTCGGCGAGGGCCGCACCCCGGAAAGCCAGGGTCAGAAGAGCGACCACCTGGTCGGCGACTACTACGTGCGCTACGCCCAGTGGGCCGGGGAGGACCCGGGAGCCGAGGCCCAGGCCCAGGCCATGCTGCTGGCCTGGGAGCAGGGCGACCCGGCGGTGCGGGAGCTGTGGGGCACCATGAACCGCTGGGCCATCGAGGGCATCAACCAGACCTACCGCAAGACCGGGGTGCGCTTCGACCAGGTCTACCGGGAGAGCGAGACCTACCTGCTGGGGCGCGCCGAGATCCTGGCCGGCCTGGAGCGCGGGGTGTTCCAGCGCGACCCGGACGGCTCGGTCTGGGTGGACCTCACCGCCCAGGGCCTGGACCGCAAGGTGCTGCTGCGCAGCGACGGCACCTCCCTGTACGTGACCCAGGACGTGGGCACCGCGGTGCAGCGCCACCGCGACTGGCCCTTCGACCGGCAGATCTACGTGGTGGGCAACGAGCAGCGCTACCACTTCCAGGTGCTCTTCCAGGTGCTGGCCCTGCTCGGCCACGCCTGGGCGGAGAGCCTGCACCACCTGGCCTACGGCATGGTCACCTTGCCGGAGGGCATGGGCAAGATGAAGTCGCGCGAGGGCACGGTCGTGGACGCCGACGAGCTGGTGGCCGATTTGGAAAGGCTGGCCGTGGAGCAGATCCGCGCCAAGGAGCGGGAGGCGGAGGTCGAGGACCTCCCCGGCACGCGCGGAGAAGATCGCCCTGGGCGCCCTGCACTACTACCTGCTGGCCCCCTCCCCCTACAAGGACATGGTGTTCGACCCCAACGAGTCGATTTCCTTCACGGGCGCCACCGGGCCCTACTTGCAGTACACGGGGGCCCGCATCTCCAGCATGCTGCGCAAGTTCGCCGAGCGCGCCGAAAGCTTCCGCGGCGGGGAGTTCCGCGCCGAGCTGCTGGCGGCCCCGGAGGAGTGGGAGCTGGCCAAGAGCATGGCGGCCTTCCCCGACACCGTGGCCCAGGCGGCCCGGGAGCTCAACCCCGCGCTGCTGGCCACGCACCTGTTCGAGCTGGCCCGCACCTACGCCAGCTACTACCACGACCACCCGGTGCTGCACAACGAGGACCCCGCCCTGGTGGTGAGCCGCATCCGCCTGGCCGAGGCGGTCCGCCAGGTGCTGGCCTGCGGCATGGCGCTGATCGGGGTGCCCGTTCCTGGAAAGGATGTAGGGGTAAAAGGCGCTGGTCAGGAAGAACTCCCCGGTCCCCGTCCGGTACCCCAGGCGATGATAGCGGCGGCCGGCCCCGGAGGGCAGGAGGAAGAGGAATTCGCGGCGGGCGGGATCCCAGGCCTCGGGCGGCACGACCTGCAATCCCGACCACAGCTCCGGTCCGGCGGCCCGCGGGTCCCGGAAGATGCCGGAAATCCGAAACGTCCCGCCGGGCTCCAACGTCAGCTGGAAGCCCTCCACCAGCTGCTCGGCGAACAGCACCACCCAGTACCCGGTGCCGGCCCCCTGCGCCCGCCCTGCCGCGGCGTGGGTCCAGCGGGAATCCAGGGCCGCCGCGGCATGCGCGGGGCTGGCCTCCCAGGCCGCCGTGACGGCCGAAAGGCCCGGCCCGGCACCCAGGATTTCCCCCACGCGGGCCGCGCTGCCCCCGGCGGCCCGGTAGCGCTCCAGGGCGCTGCGCCCCTCCGCGTCCCGGTGGGCCAGGCGTCCGGAAGAGGCCAGCACGGCAGCGTAGGCGTCAGCGGCCCTCTGCAGGGCCGGCTCCGCGGCCGGCTCGCCCAGCGCAGCCAGGCCCCGGGCGGAGCGGAAGCGGTTCAGCCACTCCAGCTCCGGCCGCGCGGCAGGCTCCTGGGCCAGGGCCGCGGGCCCCGCGACGCCCAGCAGCATCGCCAGAAGCGGGAAAACAGCGGGCCAGCTTTTCATAACAGGTCCGATCGATTATATATATGGTACCACTTGCTATGGAACAACCCGAGCTCAAGAACATCCGCAACATCGGCATCATCGCCCACATCGACGCCGGCAAGACGACGACCACCGAGCGCATCCTCTTCTACACCGGCAAGAGCCACCGCCTGGGGGAGGTGGACGACGGGGAAGCCACCATGGACTGGATGGACCAGGAGCAGGAACGCGGCATCACCATCACCGCCGCGGCCACCACCTGCTACTGGCGGACCACCAGATCAACATCATCGACACCCCCGGGCACGTGGACTTCACGGCCGAGGTGGAACGCTCCCTCCGGGTGCTGGACGGGGCGGTGGTCATCTTCTGCGCCGTGGGCGGGGTGGAGCCGCAGTCCGAGACCGTCTGGCACCAGGCGGACCGCTACCACGTGCCCCGCCTGGCCTACATCAACAAGCTGGACCGGGTCGGGGCGGACTTCTTCGGGGTGCTGGAGGAGATCCGCCAAAAGCTCGCCGCCAACCCCCTGATCCTCCAGCTGCCCATCGGCCCGGAGTCGGAGTTCGAGGGGGTGATCGACCTGCTGTCCATGAAGGAGCTGCGCTGGGAGGTACAGGACGCCGGGCAGACCATCTACGAGAGCCCGGTGGACGCCTCCCGCCTGGACCAGGTGCGCGAGTACCGCCAGAAGGCGCTGGACCAGCTCTCCAAGGTTCCGGACCCGGCGCTGGCCGACCGCATCACGGAGCTGTTCCTGGAAGGGGCCGAGATCCCCCTGGAGCTGGCCCGGCAGGCCGTGCGCCAGGGCACCCTGGAGGGCACCTTCGTGCCCCTGCTCTGCGGCGCCTCGCCTGCGCAACCTGGGGGTGCAGCCGCTGCTGGACGCGGTGGTGGACTACCTGCCGGCCCCGGACGAGGTTCCTCCCGCCGAGGCCTTCCACACCAAGAAGGAAAAGAACGTGCAGGTGCCGGCCCGCCGGGACGGCCCGCCGGTGGGCCTGATCTACAAGATCCAGACCGACCGCGAGGCCGGCAACCTCAGCTACCTGCGCGTGTATTCCGGGGAGTTCCGCGACGGGGAGGCCGTGCTACAACGTGGGCAAGCGCAAGCGGGAGCGCATCAACCGCCTGATGCGCATGCACGCCAACCGCTCCGAGCCCCTGGAGGCGGTCGGGGCGGGGGACGTCGCCGTGGTGGTGGGCTTCAAGCTGGCCCAGACCGGCGACACCGTGGGCAGCGACCAGTTCCCGGTGCTGCTGGAGCCGATGCACTTCCCCGAGCCGGTCATCTCCGTCGCCATCGAGCCGCGCACCCTCTCGGAGCGCAAGAAGCTGGAGGCGGCCCTGCGCCAGCTGGAGCGCGAGGACCCCACCTTCACCGTCAAGGAGAACGAGGAGACCGGGCAGCTGATCATCTCCGGCATGGGGGAGCTGCACCTGGACGTGCTGGTCACCCGGGTGATCGACGACTTCAAGGTGGAGGCCAAGGTGGGCGCGCCGCAGGTCTCCTACCGCGAATCGGTGACCTCCGCCGCCCAGCACGTGGAGCGCTACCACAAGGTGCTGGCCGGCAAGGAGAACAGCGCCGAGATCACCCTGCGGGTCGAGCGCCTGGACCGGGGAACGGGCAACCGCTTCCAGAGCCTGGTGGCCCCCCCCGTTCTGCCCAGGGAGCTGGTGGAGGCGGTGAGACGCGGCGTGCAGGCCGCCTTCGGCTCAGGGATCATGTACGGCTATCCGGTGATCGACGTGGGGGTGACCCTCTCCGGCGCGGCCTACAACCCCAGCACCTCCACCGCCATCGCCTACGAGGCCGCCGCCGCGCTGGGCTTCGACGCCGCCTGCCGCAAGGCCGGGCCCGTTCTGCTGGAGCCGATCATGCCGGTGGTCATCCTGGTGCCCCAGGAGTTCCTGGGCGAGGTGCTCGGCAATCTCAGCTCCCGCAAGGCGGAAATCACGGGCATCGATTCCAAGCCGGGGGTGGAGAGCATCCACGCCCACGTCCCGCTGGCCCATATGTTCGGCTACTCCACGGCCCTGCGCAGCGCCACTCAAGGGCGGGCCACCTTCACCATGGAGTTCAGCCATTTTTCACCTCGAGCCGACTTCAACGCACCCTGAGTCCAACCGGAGGTTTTCGTTGACAGCTTCCGGAAGAGCGGCTACAATCGGCTGACTTCCCCACGATAAGGAGCACACGCATGGCTTTTGACAGCGAGGCGATGCTGCCGGGCCGCGTATTGAGCTTTTAAAAACCCGGCGCTTGGCCTCTTCCAGGGGCAGCGTAGCCACATAAGCATTGTCCTGGGAGTGCGCCTCGTAGGTGATGTACACGGCCTGGTCAAAAGTTAGCTCAAAAAAATTGACCAGCACAGCCACGACAAATTCAAATGTGGTGACATGGTCGTTGTGAATAATAACGCGGTAAGGGGCGCTCCAGTTTCGCCTCATCCATCACCACAAATTCAAGGCCGACATCGGTTGTGGTGTCGGTGTCGGTACTGGTGTCGGTGTCAGCCGTAAAGGCCGGGTCAGACAACGCTATCCCCGCGCGACAGA